>JANQPG010000045.1 GCA_028289545.1 Woeseiaceae bacterium | reverse complement strand
TCGGCGACCGGTACGAGAATGGCTCGCATGAGCTCTGGTTTTCTCCGTGTTTCCCCAGTAGCGGACTGTAGCAGAAGCCGGTCCGCGCAATAACCCCCGTTTTTATGGCGCCGCGCTGCAGTGCCGCACGACCGTCACGCGGCGTAGTGTGACGGAGAACCGTGCATGAGCCCGTCCGGGCCGTTAAGCTCGGTGTTTTGAAACGCCGCCGCCGATGCTCCGCAGGCTGACCTCTATTCACCGCTTCCCTCTGCTGCTGGCGGCCACGCTGACGCCATCCGCAGCGCTCGCCTGGCAGCTCGAAATGGCGCCCGTGACGGTCAACGATACGCTGCTCGTGCCTGCGTGGACCCAGGTGAACTTCCTTGCGCCGTTCGAAACGGCACCGCTGGTGTTCGTGTTGCCGACGAGCGACGGAGACGATCCGGCCAGCCTAAGAATCCGTAACGTCACCACTACGGGGTTCGAGGTGGCACAGCATGAAAGCTCGTCGACGGACGGGCCGCACGTGGCGATGCAGACCGCTTACCTGGCCGTCGTTCCCGGCACCCACCAGATGCCGGACGGCACCCGGGTGACGGCGATCACCCATACAACCGCAAGCACCGTCAGCAGGCTGCTCGGCAATACCTGGGATACCGTGCCGCTGCCCGGAGGGTTTACCGGAACACCCGCTGTTCTTGCCACCGTGCAGAGCGTTCGCAACGAGACCCGCAATCCGCCCGTCACGACCTCGGCGCCTTTTCTTGTTGCGGGCATTCGCAACGTCGGTGCAGCGAGCCTGCAGGCTTCGCTCGATCGTGCCGAAACGACGGACGGCAGCGTCGGCATAAGCGAAGACATTGCGATACTCGCGATCGACGCGGGCGCCAGCAGCTCGTTCGTCGATCGTTTCAACAATGACGTGACCTTGGTCAGCGTCCGCTCGGCCAACAACATACGCGGCCGCGACAACGGTTGCTTCACGGCGGGCTATGGGGCGGCGTTTCCCGCGGTCCCGCTTGCGGTGGCGTCCATGAACACGCGCAACGGCAACAACGGAGGCTGGTTCAGGCGCTGCAGCGAATCCGCGGCTCTGCTCGGGCTGCACGTCGAGGAAGACCAGGACAACGACGCTGAACGCAACCACATCAACGAGCGGGCCGGCATCGTCGCCGCATCGCGTGCATTCCACGTCAACTTCGCGGTCGACGTCAACGTGGCGAAGAGCGTGCAGTCGCTGTCGGACCCGGTGGGCGGCGGCAGCAATCCGAGATCGATTCCGTCGGCCGTCATGGAGTATACGATCGAGGTGGAAAACCGCGGCTCGGCGTCTCCCGACAATGACACGCTGGTCGTAACCGATACGATTCCGACGGAGCTTGCGCTATGCGTCACGACCGCCTGCTATGCGGGGGGGCCCATCGTGCTGGACGTATCAGCCTCGCCCGTCACGCCGGGGGTCAGTCTGCTGAGCGTGGAGTATTCGAACAACGGCGGCGCGAGCTTCGATTACGCGCCGGCGCCGGACGCGGCCGGCTTCGACGGCAACGTCGATGCCGTGCGCGTGACCCTGGGGGGCACGTTTGCGAGCGTTGCCACCGGGGGCTCACCTTCTTTTGTGCTGCGGCTGGCAGCCCGTATCGAATGACGGCTGCCGCCGTCCGGCAAGGCATGTCCGTGTCACATGTGTTAGCGTCTCGGCTCTCCTGACAGCACCTCGACGAAACACCCGGACACGCTCATGGCAATACGATCTCTTTGCGTCACCGAGGGCGCAGACCGACCCACTGTTGCCACGTTCATCGGACTGCACGAGGCCGGCGTCGGAATTACGGTCGTTTGCCCTCCCGAACACCCGAACTACCAGGTGCTCGTCGACGCCGGCGTACGCGTCCTCGCGCTCAAACTCAACCGCAACTTCGACCGGGAAGGTATTGCGGCACTCAAGGACGAACTCGTTGAAGGCCGGTATCACATTGTGCACACCTTCAACAACAAGGCCGTCACCAACAGTCTGAGAGCCTGCCGCGGGCTCCCGATCAAGGTGGTGTGCTATCGCGGCATCGTCGGCGCCGTGAGTTTTCTCGACCCGATGTCCTGGATGCGTTATCTAAACCCGCGCATCGACCGCATTATCTGCGTCTGCGACGCCATCCGCGATTATTTCCTGGCGATGAAGCCAGCATTTTTGCGTATGCCGGAATCACGCCCCGTACGCATTTACAAAGGCCACAAAGTCGAATGGTACGACGCAGAACCCGCCGATCTGACCGAGCTGGGTCTGCCCGCTGATGCGTTTGTCATCGGCTGCACGGCGAGCTACAGACCGCGCAAGGGCATTGAATACCTGGTCGATGCGCTTGAGCGTCTGCCCGAAGACATACCGGCGCACCTGCTTCTGGTTGGCCACATGGACGCCGAGAAACTGACGCGCCGCATCGAAGAGAGCCCCGCGCGCGAACGGATTCATCGCATCGGTTTCCGTCGCGACGCACCGGCATTCAGCGCCGCTTGCGACGTGTTCTGTCTGCCGTCGACCAAGCGCGAGGGTTTGCCGCGCGCCGTGATCGAGGCAATGGTGTACCGGGTACCGCCCGTCGTAACCAACGCCGGCGGCAGCCCGGAACTCGTCGTGGACGGGCGCTCCGGCATCGTAGTACCGCCCATGGACGCAGCGGCACTCGCAGATGCCTTCGTGACGCTGTATCGCGACCCGGAGCTGCGCCGCGAAATGGGCGCCGCGGCGCGCCGGCGGATCGACGAAGACTTCCGGAACGAATCGACGATCCGGGAAACGCTGGCGTTATACCAGGAACTGGTGCCCGAACCTCGGTGAGCGAGCCCTTGGCCTACAGGGTCAGGGCTACAGCCGCAGCGCGCCGTCGACGTCGATGCAGCGGCCGCTGAAGTAGTCGTTTTCGAGAATGAACTGCACGGTGCGCGCAATCTCATCCGGGTCGCCCACGCGGCGGGCCGGGATCATCGACTCGATTTTCTCGCGTGCCTCCGGCTTCATCGACATGACCATCTCGGTGCCGATAAAACCCGGCGCAATTGCCGCGGCCCGAATGCCGTAACGAGCCAGCTCCTTGGCCCAGACGACCGCCATGGCCTGAACGCCGGCTTTTGCGGCGCTGTAGTTCGTCTGTCCCATGTTGCCCGCACGGGAAATCGACGAAATGTTGATGATGCAGCCCTTGCTGCCCAGTTCGATCATCTTCGCAGCCGCTTCGCGGCCACACAGAAACACGCCGGTCAGGTTGACGTCGATGACCGCCTGCCACTGCTCGAGGCTCATCTTTGCCACCTGTTCGCCGTCCTTGTACTTGAGCAGCATGGCGTCACGTGTAATCCCGGCGTTGTTGACGAGTCCATCCAGCGCGCCAAAATCGCCGGCAACGTTATCGAACAGCGTCACGACCTCGTCCTCGCGCGCAACATTGACCTTGTAAGTTCGCGCCTCGGCCGCGCCGTTTTCGAGGCACTGCGCCGCCATCGATTCGAGCGCGCCGTCATCGAGATCGACAAGCGCAAGTTTCGCTCCGGTTGCGGCGAGTCGCGTTGCCATGGCACCGCCGAGTCCCCGCGCGCCGCCCGTGATCACGATACTCTTACCTTGTAGATCCATTTTAATAACCCTTTGTTTTAAAAGTACTTATCTGGTTCCAGCGCAAACCCGGCCGGCGCCTGCGAGGCGTCATTATGCCCGATATATTGCACTGCACAAGAAATTGCGCCAGGCGCCTCCGCGTTGCGATGCCCGAGGGAATCGCTGATGATCCTTAATTGCGGACGATGCGCCCCAAAGATCAATCAACAAGAAGCTCCATGAACAAGGGGCTCTATAGATTAGGGAGATCCATGAAGGGGGGATCATGAAGCACGAAACCGCCAGCGGGTTTTCCCGCGAGGACATGCCGTTCGTCGCGCCCTGCCGGCAGCTGTCGCCGTGGGCACCTTTCCGATGGCTGCGGCTCGGCCTCAAGGATTTCCTCAAAGCGCCGCAACAAAGCCTGCTCTACGGTCTTATCGTTGCGGTCCTGATTGCCGTCGTTTCGCTGCTCGCATGGTTTCGCGGCAGTCAGTGGATCATGTTTGCAATGCTCGGCGGTTTTGTATTTATCGCGCCGCTGATCTGCATCGGACTGTATGCCATCAGCGCGCAGCTCGAGCGCGGGCAACCCCCTCTCCTTGCGCGCAGCCTGCGTGCGGCGCTAAGGCGACACGTCGGGAACGAAATGGTGTTTGCCATTGTGCTGCTGGTCGTCTTTCTCGTCTGGTCGCGGGCGGCCATCATGGTCACGGTGTTTTTCCCGACGGACGGTTCGGCGGGCTTTCGCGAAATGGCGGGATTCCTGGCATTCGGGACCGCGGTCGGCGCCGTGTTTGCGGCGATCACGTTTTCGGCCAGCGCTTTTTCGCTGCCGATGATCATGCATCGCAACGTCGACAGCGTTACCGCCATCGTCACTTCGGTCAACGCCGTGCTACGCAATCGCGGAGCCATGCTGGTCTGGCTGACCCTGATCGTGCTTGGGCTCCTGCTCGGCGTGGCGACGGCGTTTGTGGGTCTCGTGATCATCGTGCCGCTCATTGGCTACGCCGCCTGGCATGGCTACCTCGACACGATTGACGCCAGCGCCTTTCCCCGCCACGAGATAGGCATCACGGCGACGCCGCGAAACGTCGAGTCGGAGGAAACGGAGGCGGTCGCCGATGGAACGGCCGACGAGGGTTAGGCAACCGCAGCCGACTGCAGCGCGTAGTAACTGGCTCCCAGCAGCCCGGGTTCCTCGTGCATGATCAGCTGGGTCGGAATGCGCTCCATCATGGGACGATACCGCCCCTTGCTCTCGAAGCCGCTACGAAACCGGCTGTTCTCGACGAGTTCGGGATACCGTTTGGCAATCCCCCCCGCGATGAACACACCTTCGTGAGCGTTCATGGTCAACGCAAGATCGCCCGCAAACTGCCCGAGCACCTCGAAGAACACCTGCACCGCCTCGACCGCCCGCGAATCCGAATGCTCCTCCGCCTTCGCAAACACGTCGGACGCCGTCAGCTGCTGACGCTGCTCACCGTGAATCAAACACAACGCCCAGTACAGGTTCTCGATGCCGGGGCCCGACACGAGGCGCTCGAACGACACGCGGTCAAATCGCTCCCGCAACGCTTCGAGAATCTCGATCTGTACTTTGGTCTCCGGCGCAAATCCGCTGTGGCTGGCCTCGCCCGGAATCGGCATCAGCCTGCCGTCGTGTTTCTTGAGCCCCACTGCGCCTAATCCCGTGCCCGGCCCGGTTATGGCCACCGAAAAACGCTCGCCGTCGAGCGCCGCGGGAGTTGGTAAACCGATTGTCCGGCAATCTCCTGCCCCCAGAGCGGGAATCGACCATGCCACGGCTTCGAAATCGTTGATCAACGACACGCGGGCGTTGGCAAACGCCTTTTCGAGTTCGGCAACGTTGAGCACCCAGTGATTGTTCGTGAACCGCACCGTGTCGTCGACGACGGGGCCCGCGGCGGCCAGGCAAATCAGTTTGGGAATGGGCGCCGCAATCGTCTCCAGGTATTGCCGTATCGCATCGATCGCGGAATCGAAATCCGCGCAGTTCAGCGTGTGTTCCAGATGGTAACCCTGCTCTTCATCGGCCAGCGCAAAACGTGCATTCGTGCCGCCGATATCGCCGATGAGATAGATGGGTTCTTGCATACACGAGTACTCTTGCTAGCGTCCCGTCGTGGGGCTCCAGCCGCGGAGTATAGCCCGAGCGCGCGGTTTCGCCGCTCCCGTCGCCCGAGAACCGAAGCCGGGAACGGGAAGCTCAAGGACCAAAAATCGACGCGCCGGCTTCGGCTTCTCCGGTTTGCGTTCTGAACACCGAAAACAATTCGCGACCCATGCCGGAATGGCTGTCGCTGAGGTCGGCGGTAACCGCACCGCGGCTCGCAACCGATTCGGCGTCGGCTATGTCGAGGACACCCTGATTGCTGTCGATCGTGATCTGGTCACCGTCGCGAATTTTCCCGAGCAGCCCGCCGCAATACGACTCAGGGGTCAGCTGGATCGCGGCCAGCACCTTGCCCGATGCGCCCGACATGCGGCCGTCGGTCAACAGCGCCACGCGGAAACCGCGGTTCTGCAGGACGCCGAGATAGGGCGTCAACTTGTGCAGCTCGGGCATGCCGTTTGCGCGCGGCCCCTGATTCGGCAGCACGGCCACAAAATCGGTTTCGAGTTCACCCGCGTTGAACGCCTCGGTAAACGCCGCCTGCGAATCGAACACGCGGGCCGGCGCGGAGATGGCGCGGTGATCAGCATCCACGGCGGACACCTTGACGATGGCACGGCCCAGCGAACCCTCCACGAGGCGAATGCCGCCCTCGCTGTCGAAAGCGTCGGCAACGCCGCGGATGATATCGGTATCGAGGCTGGTTGCCTGTGCGTCCTGCCACGCCAGCGCGCCGTCGCGGAGCACGGGTTCGCTGCAGAATTTGTCGAGCCCGTGGCCCAGTATCGTGTTGACGTCGTCGTGCAGAAGCCCGGCTGACAGCAGCTCGCGCATCACCAGGCCGAGACCGCCGGCCGCATGAAAATGATTCACGTCGGCGGACCCGTTCGGATAAACGCGCGCGAGTAGCGGCACGGCGTTGGACAGCTCGGCAAAATCGCTCCAGTCGATCCGAATGCCCGCAGCCTGTGCAATCGCAACGAGATGCAGCGTGTGGTTCGTCGAACCGCCGGTGGCCAGCAAACCGACGATGGCGTTAACTATCGCCTTCTCGTCGATAACGTGTGCAATCGGCGTATAGGATTTGCCCAGATTGGTCAGTTCGAGCACCTTGTGTACGGCCGCGCGTGTCAGATGCGGGCGCAGCGACGCGCCGGGGTTGACGAAGGAGCCGCCGGGCAGCTGCATGCCCATAAACTCCATGAGCATCTGGTTGCTGTTGGCCGTACCGTAGAACGTGCAGGTGCCCGGCGCATGGTAGCAGGCCGACTCACTCGCCAGCAGCTCTTCGCGCCCCACCTGACCGGCCGCGTACTGCTCCCGCACGGTTGCCTTTTCCTTGTTGGAAGAACCGGTGACCATCGGGCCCGCTGGAATGAAAATGGCCGGCAGGTGCCCGAACGCCAGCGCGCCGATCATGAGCCCGGGCACAATCTTGTCGCAGATGCCGAGACAAGCCACGGCGTCGAACATGTTGTGGGACAGCGCAACGGCGGTCGACAGCGCAATGACGTCCCGACTGAAGAGCGACAGGTCCATGCCGTCCTGACCTTGTGTGACGCCGTCGCACATAGCCGGCACACCACCCGCAAACTGCGCCACGGCGCCCTGCTCACGCGCGGCGTCGCGAATCTGCTGGGGGTAAGTTTCGAACGGCTGATGCGCGCTCAGCATGTCGTTGTAGGCGGACACGATCGCGAGATTTGGTACGGTGTGCCCGGACAGCACCTGCTTTTCCGTACGTCGCGCCGCCGCCATACCGTGGGCCAGGTTCGAACACGACAGCGTACTGCGCGCCGGCCCGTCGTCGGCCGCGCGGGCAACCCGTTCAAGGTAGGCTTTGCGCGTCGGCCCGCTGTTTTTCTGAATGCGCGCCGTGACCCGCTCAATCGCAGAATGCATGTTGTGACTCCGTGTTCGTTGCAAGCGGACTCTAAGGTGCCCAGTAAATGTTGACCGGCGCCCGCTTTTGTCGCAGCAGGCTGGCGATCGGCAGGTCGCAGTCGGCCTGCCAGGCCCGCTCCAGCACGGCCCGCTTCGCTTCGCCAAACACGAGCAACACCACTTCGTCGCTACGCGACAGCGCCGATAGCGTCAGACTGATCCGCGGATACGGGCTGGCCTGCGTGTCCACGGCGAGAAACAGCGACTGGCTGTCGATGTCGAGGCCTTCCTCGAGATTGGCCGCATCCGGAAACAACGACGCAAAATGGCCGTCTTCACCCATGCCGAGCAGCGCGCAGGCAAACGGGAACGGCAGGCTGCGAAGCTCGACGTTCAATTCCTCGACGCGCTCCGCCACGGTGTCGTTCTCGCTGTAAACAGACAAGAGCGTCGCCTCCGCGGCGTGAGAGCGCAGCAGCCTCGAGCGAACCATTTGTTCGTTGCTGTCCGGGCTCGACGGCGGCACCCAGCGTTCGTCGCTAAGCACCACGTCGACGTCGCGCCACGCAATATCGAAGTCCGCCAACTCGTCAAAGCACTGACCCGGCGTCGTGCCGCCGCTGACGACAAGCGATGCCCTGCCGTTGCCGTCCTGACGGCGCTCGATGAGTCCGCGGATAGTCTCAGCCGCCGCCGACGACGCAGCCGCGCGGCTCTCAAAAGTCTGTTCCGGCATCGATTATCCCTCCGGTTGCCAGGTTCGGCCGTCGCGATCGAGAAGCAACGACGATGCCGACGGCCCCCACGATCCCGAGACGTATGTTTCCACCTTCTGACGAGTGCTTTCCCAGCCCGCCACAATGTCGTCGATCCAGCGCCAGGCCGCCTCTACTTCGTCGCGGCGCATGAACAACGCTGGATTGCCACGCAGCACCTCCATCAGCAGACGCTCGTAGGCATCGGGATACCGTATGCCGAAGGTCTCCTCAAAACTCAGGTCGAGCGACACGGGCCGCAGATCGAAGCCGCCCGGTCCCGGCTCCTTGGCCATGACGGACAGCTTCACGCCCTCGTCGGGCTGCAGGCGAATCGTCAGCTGGTTGGCGCGCACGTTGTACTCTTGCTCCGGAAATATCGAATGCGGCACTTCCTGGAACTGCACGACAATCTCAGAGTGTTTGGCGGGCAGACGCTTGCCGCTGCGGAGGTAAAAAGGCACGCCCGACCAGCGCCAGTTTTCGATCTCGACCTTTAGTGCAACGAAGGTTTCCGTGCTGCTCTCCGCGCCGCCGAGTTCGTCGATGTAGCCCGGGACGGTTTCACCGTCGATGGCCCCGCTCGTGTACTGCGCTCGCACCGTATTGCTGCGCACCTCGTCCGCACCGATGGTCTTGAGCGCACGCAACACTTTCATTTTTTCATCGCGAACCGCGTCGTGATGCAGACTGCTCGGAGCCTCCATCGCGACCAGGCACAACAGCTGCAGCATGTGGTTCTGCACCATGTCGCGCAGCGTGCCGATCCGGTCGTAAAACTCCACGCGCCCGCCGACCCCAAGATGCTCCGCAACGGTGATCTGTACGTGGTCGATCGCGCCACGACGCCACAGCGGCTCGAACAACGAGTTGCCAAAACGCAGCGCCAGCAGGTTCTGCACCGTTTCCTTACCGAGATAGTGGTCGATCCGGTAAATCTGGTTCTCTGGAAAACAGCTGCCGATAACGTTGTTGATCTCGGATGCGGAGTCGTGGTCGCGGCCGAGCGGCTTCTCGAGCACAATCCGGCTTTGCTTGGTGATCAACCCGTTGTGTCGCAGGCCGCTCGCAAAGGCGCCGAACAGGCTGGGCGCGGTAGCGAGGTAGGCCACGCGAATACGGTCTTCGTGCCCTGCGAGCAGGTCGACGAGCGCCTGCCACTCGTCATGAGCGCTGGCGTCAGCCTGAACATAGTGAATGCGGGCCGCAAACGTCTCCCACTGCGCCTCCTCAAACTCGCCGCTGGCGAGATTCTTCTCGAGCGCAACGCGGACCCTGTCCAGATAGGCATCTCGCTCGAGTTGGCCGCGGCTTGCCGCAATGATCCGGCTGTCGCCCGTGATCTGCCCATCACCTTCACGGTGATACAGCGCCGGCAGGAGCTTACGCATCGCAAGGTCGCCGGTGCCGCCGAAGATAACCAGATCGAAACAGTCGACTGGTATGAGTTTTGCCATCATCTCTCCCCTGGTGCGCTGAAAGTTTACTACTTTTTTTGATAGAGATCCCAAAATTATCTGGATTTTGCTTGTTCGTTTTTGTAGTTTTGCTACATGTTGGTGCGTATCGAACAGCAGCTCGAGCAGCTCAGCCGCACCGAAAGACGGGTTGGCGAGTGGGTCTTGAGGCATCCGCGGCAAGCCGCCGACGCCACGCTCCGCGAAGTAGCAACCGCGAGCGGCGTCAGCGAGCCTTCGGTTGTGCGTTTTTGCAAGCGGGTTGGCCTCGCCGGCTTTCGCGAGTTGACGCTGCGCCTGACCGAGGCGCTGAGCCGACCGGTCAGCTATGTGCACTCCGATGTGCATGCTGACGACGCGGCGCCGGATGCCGTCACCAAAGTGCTGGACGCCTCCATACAGGCGCTCTTGAATCTGCGTGCGGACCTGTCCGCCATGCCCATTGCCGCCGCCGTGGACGTGCTGGCCAACGCGCGGCAGATTGTGTTCGCGGGGCTCGGCGCGTCGGGAAATGTTGCGCGGGACGCGCGCCACAAGTTCTTCCGCCTCGGGATACCGTGTTCGGCGCTTGCCGATTCACCGGGCATCCTGCAGTTCGCCGCGGTCGCCGCGGCGGGAGACGTACTGGTACTGACTTCGCACAACGGTGGGTGGCAGGAGCTCTGCGATGCCGCCGAGCTGGCGCGTAACGGCGGCGCCGCCGTGATTGCGTTGACCGATCCCCAATCTCCGCTGGCTCGCCTGGCGAGCGTGCTGCTGCCTCTGCAGGTTGTCGAGGACACAAGCGTTTACACGCCGATGAGCTCTAGGCTTGCGCAACTTGCCCTCCTTGACGCCGTGCACGTGGCGCTCGCGCTCGAGCTCGGAACCGCTGCCGAGCATCACCTGAGGCGCAGCAAACAGGCTTTGTCGTCTCTGCTCCAGTAGTGCGCCAGTAGTCGCGCGGCGCCCCGGGCAGCGCTCAATATTCGCTCGCAGATACAAATGCTTACGAATCCACGGGCCGCAGATTTTATTGCCGCGGTAACTTTGTGGTATCAAAGGAGGACTGGGGGCAAGGGGTTTCACGCGTGTCCACACTCAAGGTGGCCAATCCGACGTCGAGAGACATTGCGGATATAGCCGGCGTCTCGCAGGCGACGGTGTCTCGCGCACTCAGAAACAGCCCGCTGGTGCGCAAGGAAACGCGTGAGCGCATCCACGAAATTGCCAAAGAACTCAACTACTTCGTCAACCGCAACGCGGCTGGGCTACGTACCCACCAGAGCAATACCATTGCACTCCTGTTGTTCGACGAAACGGGCGGTGCGGATGCGCAGATCAATCCGTTTTTCCTGTCGATGCTCGGCTACATTTCCAGGGCGGCGGCACGGCGCGGTTACGACGTACTGATTTCGCTGCAGCAGCTCACCAACGACTGGCATATCGAATACCAGGCCAGCCATCGCGCTGACGGCCTGATTCTGCTCGGCTACGGGGATTATTTGAGCTACCGCGAAAAACTCGCCGCGCTGTCCGCAGCCAATACACGCTTCATTATCTGGGGGCCGATCCTCAAGAATCACGGCGGCCATACTTTTGGCTGCGACAACGAAAACGGCGGTTTTCAGGCAACGCGCCATCTACTCGATATTGGCCGCGAACGCATTGCGTTTCTTGGCCAGACGTCACGGCGCAGTCCGGAGTTCAGCGCCCGTCATCAAGGTTACGTCGAGGCGCTGGCCAGTGCCGGCAAAGCACCGGACCCGGCGCTCAAGGTGGATGCTCACAATCTCGAGGACCTGGGCTACCAGGCGGCACAACAGCTAATCGAATCCGGCGCCAACTTCGACGCCGTGTTCGCCGTGACCGACGTCATTGCCATCGGCGCCATGCGCGCGCTGCAGGACGCGGGTGTCAGCGTGCCCGAAGACGTCAGCGTCGTGGGCTTCGACGACATGCCGCTAGCGGCACATGTGACGCCCGCGCTGACCACGGTGCGACAGGATATCCGGCTGGCCGCTGAAGGGCTCGTCGGCGGCATCGTGGGCCTGATCGAAGACGAGCCCGTCGAATCCACGCTGATGGCGCCAAAGCTCGTCGTGCGCCAATCCTGCGGCGGTCAGGCCCGCTAGTCCGGAAATCTCACCGGTCGGGCTGCGGGTTCAGTTCGACAACGGACGCTCGGCCGCAGCCTGCAGCCGGTCCAGTTCCCGCATTAACGAGACATTGTTGACGGCTGTATCCAGCAGCAGCACGCGCACGCCGTGTGCGGGGACGCTGAGCACGAGCGAAAGGTCGTCGGAGCGCACCTTGATCGCCTCACCGGAAAAAGCATCGCGCCAATCCCCGCTGCTGAGGCCGTAGGTCACGGCCATGTTGCGTGCACTGTCGCCTTTGTTGAGCAGGACCAACGCCGTCTGGCGCAGACCGTTGTCCTGGTAGACGCGGTAGAACGACGCCGTGTCGTCGCTGAACTCGATGTTCGCCTGCAGACCCCGCTGCAGCGCCACCGACTCTTTGCGCACCGTGGCGATTCGCTTGAGTTCGCGGTGAATGCGATGCTGCTTCGCGCCGTCGATGTTGTGCTGACCAAAGTAGTCGCGGTTGCCGCCGTGCTGGTCCGTTCCCGCGCGAAAGCCAATCTCGGATCCGTAGTAGACGACGGGAATGCCGCGGCTTGTAAACAACCAGTTGTGCGCGTCGACAAAACCGTCTTCGTCAGCCGAAATACGCGGCATGTCGTGGTTGTCGTAAAAGGTCAGAAGCTCGTAGGCGTTCTGGTAGATGCCGCTGTCGAGGTGCAGGACGCGCTCGAGTTCCCGGTATGAGGCATCCTGGCCAAACACTGCCCCCATCGCCTGCTGTCCGGGAAAATCCAGCACGCGTATGCTGCCGTTTTCCGGCCAGGTGTATTCGGCAATTTCCTCCGCCGAATAGGAGAACGCTTCGGCAAACAGGAAGTAGTCCGGGCTGTGTTCGCGAATCCGCCTGGCGAACGCACGCCAGTAGTCGTGCGGCATGTGCTTGATCGTGTCGATGCGAAACGCCGCGGCGCCCTGATCCAGCCACTGAGTGTAGGCGTCGACGAAGTAATCGAGCACCGCCGGGTTATCCGGATCAAAATCCGACAGCTCGGCCAGGTCCGGCTCGTTGCTGTAGAAAGTGTGCAGCGGGTTATCGGCGTCGAGTTCGCTCGGGTGCAGGTTCTGATGGTCCGCAATCAGACGGCCGTCCCGGTCGTACAGCTCGCCGTATTTGGGCTGGTCCTCAGGCATCGTATAGGCCGGCGAACCGTGGTTGCACACGACGTCCAGGATGAGTTTCATATTGTGTTCCGCCGACAGCCTGCGCGTGAGATCGGCAAACGACATTCCCGGAGACACGAGGTGCTCGTCCTCGACAAAAAAATTCACGCCCCAGTAACCGTGGTAACCCGTTTTGCCGCGATCGGTGAAGAGTCCTTCACCGGGCCGTATGCCGCCCGTAAACGCCTCGTCGGGGTTGTCGACGATGGGCGTCAGCCACACTGACGTGAAGCCCATGTCCGCAATGTAGCCCGCGTTGTCAGCAACCCCCTTGAAGTCGCCGCCGAGGTAGCCGATGTTGGCGGGCGCCTTTCCCTCGAGCCGGATCGGCCGGTCGAACGTGCCGCGCTCGGCGCCGCCCTGATCCTCGTAGTTGTTGGCGAGATCGCCGTCTACAAAGCGGTCCGTCAGCAGGAAGTACACGGCCTCGCTGGCGAACGGTAGCTCCGTGCCCGAATAATTCCGTTCGACGGGCGGCATGGAAACCGGCGGGCCCGGTTCCGGCGGCGCAATCGAGCACGCCGCCAGCAATAACAGGCACGCCGTAAGCGCGTATCGCCGCATCACAGCGCCGGCTCCGCGGCTTTGTCCACAAACAGGGTGGCAAGCCCGGACACAATCATCAGCACGCCGCCGATGACCAGCGCAAAAATTGTCTCACTATCGAAGAACGCCTTGAGCACGGGGCCCAGCACGCCGGCCACGGTCACCTGCGGAATGACGATAAAGAAATTGAAGATACCCATGTAGACGCCCATCTTGTTTGACGGCAGGTTGCTCGACAGCAGCGCATAAGGCAATGACAGTATCGATGCCCAGGCAATGCCGATACCAATCATCGGCACGACCAGCATTTTCGGATCGTCGATGAAATAGAAACTCAACAGGCACAGGCCGCCAATGCTGACGTTCAGCGCATGGCACCAGCGGCATCCCAGCCTGTGCGCAAGGAAGGGTATCGCAATTGCGGCCAGCGCCGCGACGCCGTTGTAAGCGCCGAACAAGAGTCCCAGCCAGTCTGCGCCGTCGTTGTACGCAACCGACGTCGGATCGCTGGTTCCATAGTGGTGGCTCGTGACGGCCGGCACGCCGTAGACCCACATGCAGAACAGCGCAAACCAGGAAAAGAACTGCACGACGGCCAGCTGGCGCATGACGCGCGGCATATGGAAAAGATCGTGCACTACCTCGTACACGCCGTTGCTCGTATGCCCGGCGTTCTGCAGGTAGCTGACCAGAAGCTGCAGCAGTCCAAAAGCAATGAACGCACCGGCCATGATGTAGAGCTGTTTGTCGAGGCCGAGGCTCGAAATCAGATACCAGCCCACGGCGCCCACGAGCGCCGTCAGAATACCGCCGTTGCGGTAGCGACTCGCCGGCCGCGGTTCGGAGTCCACGTGGACATGCGCCTCCGGTCTCGCGGCATCGAACGCCGCGAGTTCCTCCGGAGAGTACTCGCGGGTCCTGAAAACGGTCCACATAACCGCGCACAGGAATACGCCACCGCCGACGTAGAACGCAACTTTCAGCGAGTCCGGTATTCCCCCGGCTTCGGCCACGTTCGAGACGCCGAACCAGTTGGTAACGATCCACGGCAGCGCGGACCCAAACACGGCGCCGATGCCGATAAAAAACGTCTGCATCGAAAACGCGGCCGTGCGCTGACGCTCCGGCAGCATGTCGCCCACAAACGCGCGAAACGGTTCCATCGAGATGTTGATGCTGGCATCCAGTATCCACAGCATGCCCACGGCGAACCACAGCGCAGGCGAATTCGGCATGACGAGCAGGGCCAGGGTCGCGAGCACGGCGCCCACCGTAAAATACGGCCGCCGCCGGCCGAAACGATTCCACGTGCGGTCGCTCATGTAACCAATGATCGGCTGCACGATGAGACCGGTCAGCGGAGCGGCCACCCAGTAGACGGCAAGATTGTCGGTATCAGCACCCAGGGTTTGGAAAATCCGGCTGACGTTGGCGTTCTGCAGCGAAAAGCCAATCTGTATGCCGAGGAACCCAAAACACATGTTCCAGATCTGAAAGAAATTCAACGTGGGTTTTTGCTTCATGGGCGGTCTGCCTCAGGTACCGGCCTGAACCGGACAGCAGCGCCGCCCCCCGCGGCGAGCCCAAGTTCAAGCGTGTCTTCGTTCGTCAGGAGTTCCGTGCCGTCGCCGCGGTCGATGTCGATCGCGTACGGGGCCGATCCCCAGTGCGCGTCTTCGCCATCAGCATAAATCTCTGCGAGATAAGCGCGGCCCTCCGGCAGGAAATCGAGCGGCACGGAAAGCCGCCGCGGTTCCTCGTCCGTGATCGCGCCGAGATACCAGTCGCTGCCGCCGCGTTCCTGCCGGGCGACGACGACGTAATCACCAATCTCGCCGGCGAGCGCAATACTCTCCTCCCAGTCCGTCGGCACGTCGACGATGAACTGGAACGCATCCGGCCGGGCCAGATAATTCTCGGGAAGATCCGGCACCATATGGACCGGGCTGTAGAGGACAACGTACAGCGCGAGTTGCTTGGCGAGCGTCGACTGCACTCGCCGCGGCACGCCGTTGATCTCGAATTCGAGTTCAAAAAGCCCGGGCGTGTAGTCCATCGGTCCGCCCAACATGCGGGTAAACGCGAGCATGGCCTCGTGCTCGGGCGGGTTCGGCGTTTCTCCCCAGACGGCAAACTCCTGCCCGCGGGAACCTTCGCGCGTCAGCCAGTTGGGATAGGTTCGCCGCAAGCCGGTGTCTTTCACGGGCTCATGTGTGTTGATGCTGATCTGCCGGCGTGCCGCGGCCTCGAGAACCGCCTGGTAATGAGCGACCGCAAACTGGCTGTCGCGCCATTCGTTGTGCTGCTCTCCGTTGTCGTCGATGCGCTTCAAGCTGCCCGCGGGGCCAACGTAGCCGGTTTTAACCTGCCGAACGCCGTGACGCGCGTACAGATCGAAGGCATCTTCCATTTGCCCGGCGTAGTACGACATGTGTCCGCCGGTCTCGTGGTGACCCACCAGGCGCACGCCGCGCTCGCGCGCATAGCGGGCGACCGCCTCCAGATCGAAATCGGCATACGGCTCGGTGAAGCTGAATTGGGCGTTACTCACCCAGTCGCCGTCCCAACCCCGGTTCCAGCCTTCCACGAGCACACCGTCGAATCCGTGCTCGGCCGCAAAGTCGATGTAGCGCTTCGCGTTCTCCGTCGTGGCGCCGTGCCGCTCGCCGCCGCCCCACGTCCACAAGCCGCGGTGCAGGGCCCACCAGATGCCCACAAATTTGCCGGGCTCGATCCACGACACATCGCCAAGAACATTGGGCTCGTTGAGGTTGAGAATCAGCGAGGAATTGATGAGCCCCACGGCTCGATCCGCCACTTGAATGGTTCGCCACGGCGTAGCAAACGGCGCCTCGAGTTTTGCGCGGTAACCCTCCGAGGACGGCCTCAGAACCGTTTGCAACATGTTGACGGGATCGAACTCGAGGCTGAATCCCGGGTAGTTCACGAGCGCCGCTTCATGAATCGCGAGATGCACGCCCGAAGGCAGGCGCAGCGCCAGCGGTGAGGAGACCCGGTCGAGCAAGCCGAGCGCGCTTTCCGTATACAGCTCTTCGTAACGCAGCTCTGCGTCCGCGGGCTGTGAGAACGCCCGCGCATCGCGGCTCACGCGAAACGTCGTCGTCTCGCCGGTCAGCGTCACGCTGCGATAGGCATTCTGTTCGGGAACCTCGTAGCGAAAACCGAGCCCGTCGTCGTAGACGCGAAAGCGCAGGCGATAACGCCGATCCGGGCCGCGGGCCGACAGGCTCAACGTCAGCTCGTTGAACCGATCGAGGACAACACGACGCTCGCCCCACGGCTGCTCCCAGCGCTCATCGACCGAGCGCCTTTCGGCGCGGTCGATACGCATGCCGGAGACAAGATCGATCCGCGATGCAAAGTACAGGCCGAGCGGCGACGCCTCGACGACAACCGCGCCGTCGAAACTGACCGTGTACTGCGGTTGGCCCGAATCCGACAGACCCACCTCGACGTCAATGCGGCCGTCGGGTGATTCGACGCGGTAGCCCTCGTCCGCCTCGCCGGGATTGGCCAAATCATCCATCGCCGCACACGGCAACGGAGCGGCCGCCAGGGCCGCAATAATCGCCAGCAATACCCCCCTGCCCGTGCGCATTACATCTCGGCCGCCTGGCAGTGCTTGTGAATGTACTCGCGATGCGTCGGCATGGCTTCGGCCGCTTCACGCATAACGCGACGCAACCCTTCCAGCTTTTGCCTGGCCTCGACGCGCGGGCGTTGATCCACGAGCGGGTCGTAGCGTCTTGGCGTCACGAACTGGCCGACGAACACGGCAAGCCAGCTCGGGTTCTGAAACAGCTCGATGCCGGTCGACACAATCCGGCCGTAGCTCCGGAAGTGATCAATTTTGTAGCGCAGCGTGTCGGGTATCGGCATGGCCCTGCACTCGCGCCACAAAGGCGAGTCGTCACGTTCGGTGGCGCAGTAGTGCAGGATCAGGAAATCCCGGATGGTCTCGTATTCGAGCGTCGTCAGCCGGTTGTACTCCTCGACCGCAAGCGGATCGATATAACGATCCGGAAACAGCGCCATGAATCGCGTGATGCCCGTCTGGATCAGATGCAGGCTGGTCGATTCCAGTGGCTCCATGAAGCCGGCGGCCAGTCCAATGGCCACGACGTTCTCGTTCCAGAAGCGCTTACGCCGGCCGGTACGAAAACGCAGCACGCGCGGTTCGGTAATCGCCTCACCGTCCAGGTTGTCGAGCAACGTCGCCGTGGCTTCGTCCTCCGAGATGTGACGACTGCAGTGCACGTAACCGTTGCCGATGCGGTGCTGTAGCGGTATGCGCCACTGCCAGCCCGCGGCGTGCGCGGTCGAGCGCGTGTACGGCGTGAACTCGCCGCCGTGCGTGCACTGCACGGCGACGGCGCGATCGCAGGGCAGCCAGTGAGTCCAGTCTTCGTAGCCGGTCTCTAGAGTATCTTCGATCAGGAGACCGCGGAAACCGGTGCAGTCCAGATAGAACTCGGCATCGACGACGCTGCCGTTGTCGAGGTTCACGCTTGTCACGCGGCCGGATTCGGCATCGCGCTCGACGGCCTCAACGCGGCCCTCGACACGGACAACACCCCGCTGCTCCGCGTAGCGCCGGAGGTAGGCGGCATACAAACCCGCGTCGAAGTGGTACGCATAGTCGTAGGTGGACTGCACCAGCCGGGGGTCGCGCTTCGGCCGATCGAAACGGTTGTCGGCACTGGCAGCCCACGCCATCGAGTAGTCGTCGAGGCTCGAGCCATTGCCGTCAAAATGCTCGCGCAACCAGTAATGGTGCAGAGGTACGGGATCAAAATCGGCGCCGAAGGGCCCGAACGGGTGAAAATAGCGGTGACCCTCGCGTGCCCAGTCGATAAACTGAATGCCGAGCTTGAAGGAGCCCTGCGTTTCGCGCACGAAGTCGTTTTCCGAAATACCGAGTCGCTGGTTGAAAGCCTTGATCGGCGGGATCGTCGCTTCCCCAACGCCCACCGTACCGATCGCTTCGGATTCCACGAGGGTAATCCGGCAATCGCCCTGCAGCGTATTGGCCAGCGTTGCCGCTGCCATCCACCCGGCTGAGCCGCCGCCGATGACCGCAATATGACGAAGAGGCTCGGTCCCAGCCATAGGTAGCACGTCCCACGTTGCGAGCACGGCGGAGGCCGGCCCGGCGTCTTGTCGTTGTTTTCCCCCGATACGGCCGCCGTGATTGCGGCCGCCGAGGCCCCCACCGAAAAACGGCCCCGGCTCAAACCGCCGTTACGGCCGGCGCTGGGGCGTCTTTTAAATCAGTGTATCAAGCCGACTCGCAGGGATCTGAATGAATACGTATTCACGTAGTACGCATCCCGACCCCTGACTAGAATGCTCGGGGGGTAGTCCAATGACTCACTTGGGGGGAACATCCATGCGGTCCATTGCGCTGGCTGCCGTACTTTTTGCGGCCGCTTCACCGATCTTCGCCGACGCCTCGGAGAGTAACGCCGTTTCTACGGACGGCATTGAGCGCGTGGAGCCGCCGAGCTGGTGGCTTGGCTTCGAGCACGCCGAGCTCCAGCTGCTGGTCTACGGTCCGGACATAGGTCGCTATCGCGCGGCCGTCGACTATCCGGGGGTAAGTGTGGCTCGGACGATCGGCGTCGAGAGCCCCAACTACCTGTTCGTCTACCTCGAG
This sequence comes from Woeseiaceae bacterium, assembly GCA_028289545.1. Taxonomy (GTDB): domain Bacteria; phylum Pseudomonadota; class Gammaproteobacteria; order Steroidobacterales; family Woeseiaceae; genus UBA1847. Next base: position 18,891 of record JANQPG010000045.1, on the reverse strand, counting down.
TTGACCGACGAAGCTCGCCCCGGCGAATTCGACATCGAGTTCGACGACGGCAGCACCCAGCGGACCTACCGCTACGGCCTCGAGCAGCGCAGCGCGGACCCGGAGCGCACGCGCGGCTTCTCCGCGGCCGACGTCATCTATCTCATTACGCCTGATCGCTTTGCCAACGGCGACCCCGGCAACGACACCGTGGACGGTTACGCGGATCTGCCCGATCGATCCGAAGCGTACGGCCGTCACGGCGGCGACCTCGCGGGCATCGAGTCGAACCTCGACTATGTTGCCGACATGGGCTTTACGGCCCTCTGGCTAAACCCGGTGCTCGAAAACGCCATGCCGGAAGCGTCTTATCACGGCTACGCCATTACCGACTTCTACAAGGTAGACCCGCGCTACGGCGGCAACGCCGACTATCTTCGTCTCGCCGACGCGGCGCGGGAACGCGGCATCGGGCTTATCATGGATCAGATCGAAAACCATGCCGGCAGCGGCCACTGGTGGCTCGACGATCTGCCGGCCAGCGACTGGATCAATTTCGACAATCGCTATGCCCCCACCAACCACGCTCGAACAACCAATCAGGACCCCTATGCTTCCGGGTACGACAAAGAGCAACACGCCAGCGGCTGGTTCGCGCCGACGATGCCCGACCTCAATCAGCGCAACCCGCTACTGGCCGACTACCTGATCCAGAACTCAATCTGGTGGATCGAGTACCTGGGCTTGGCAGGGATACGTCAGGACACCTATCCCTATCCCGACAAACACTACATGGCCGAGTGGACGCGGCGCATCATGGCCGAATACCCGCAGTTCAACATCGTCGGCGAAGAGTGGAGCCACAATCCGAACGTCACGTCGTACTGGCAGGCCGGCAAACAAAACCACGACGGTTACGTCTCGCATCTGCCGAGCGTGTTCGATTTTCCCTTGCAGGCAGCGCTGTCCGACACGCTCACGGCGCCGGAGCCGCCGTGGGGCAGCGTATGGACGCCCGTTTACGAAACCCTCGGGATGGACTTCCTTTATCCGGATCCTTTTGCGCTCGTCGTATTTCCCGACAATCACGACATGAGCCGGATCTACACGCAGGTGAACGAAGACTTCGATCGGTACCGGATGGCGCTGGTCTTCTACGCGACCGTGCGTGGAACCCCGCAGTTTTTTTACGGCACGGAAGTACTGATGTCGCATCCGGGCACCGACAGCCACGGCGTCATTCGCAGTGACTTCCCGGGCGGCTTCGACGGCGACAGCAAGAATGCGTTTACGGGCAAAGGCCTCGACCGGCAGGAGCGCGCCGCTCAGGCACTGCTGAAAAGACTTCTGAACTGGCGAAAATCGTCGACCGTCGTGCATTCGGGTCAGTTCATGCACTACGCTCCCGATGGACACAGCTACGTGTACTTTCGCTACGACGACAACGACAGCGTCATGGTCGCGTTCAATCGCGACGACGAAACGGTGACGCTCGACACGGCTCGCTATGCGGAGCGGCTCGAGGGTTTTCGCACCGCGCGCGACGTGCTGACCGGACAGCGCTACGCGCTCGACACACCGCTCGAGCTCGGCCCCGACTCGGTTCTGTTGCTGGAACTCGTACGCTAGCGCCGCACCATTCCGTATCGGGCCGGGAGGCAGCGGCCCGAATTGCCTAAATAAGGAGGGTTGCCCTTGAACCCCCGGTTTTTTGCTCCGCTTGTCCTGTCGGCGCTGCTGCTCGCCGCCGACGCAAGCGCCGACTTTGGTCACTACGAAAGTCACGCACAGAGCGGTAACACGCTGACGATCCAGAGCGACCGCGGCGAGCTGCACCTCACGGCCGTCAACGAGGCCGCGTTCGAAGTGCACTACGTCGAACCCGGAGTTCGCCAGCTGCCGTCGTTTGCGCTTGACGCCGAGCTCGACCAGAACCCACCTGCCGTTCGAACCGTCATCAGCGAATCCGCCAGCGACATTGCGTTTGCGCTACCCGGGCTGACCGCCGTCGTCAGCAAGTCGCCGGTCAGAATCGAATTCCTGAGGGACGGGCAGCCGCTGTTTGCCGAGGAGCACGGCTACTACGCCTACGACACCGTGCGCGGCTTTCGGTTTGCGCTCGATGACGAAGAAAAGATACTGGGGGCGGGACAGCGCGTCGTCGGCATGGACCGGCGCGGCAAACGGCTGCCGCTCTACAACCGCGCAAGCTACGGTTACGAAACCGACGCGGAACAGATGTACTACAGCGTACCCGCCATCTTGTCGAGCGACGGCTACATGATTGTCTTCGACAACTCGGCTTCGGGGTGGCTGGACGTCGGCAGCACCGAACCGGATGTGCTGGGCTTCGAGGCAGTGGGCGGGCGCACGGCATACCTCGCCGTTGCGGGCGACAGCTATCCCGACCTGCTCGACAACTACACAGCCGCGACCGGACGCCAACCCTTGCCGCCGCGCTGGGCGCTCGGCAACTACGCATCGCGATTCGGTTACCGCAACGAGGAAGAGACGCGCGACGTGGTTCGCCGCTTTCAGCGTGAAGGTATCCCGCTCGATGCCGTCATCCTCGATCTCTACTGGTTCGGCCCCGATATCCAGGGACACATGGGCAACCTGGACTGGGACCGGGAAGCCTGGCCGAACCCTGAAGGCATGATTGGGGATTTCCGTGCGGACGGCATACAGACGATCGCCATTACCGAACCGTTTGTGCTCTCGACGTCGAAGCGCTGGACAGACGCGGTGGACAACAAGGTGCTTGCGAAGAACGCAACCGGAGCACCGCGGCGTTTCGACTTTTACTTCGGCAATACGGGTCTGGTCGACGTGTTCGACGAGCGCGCCCGCGACTGGTTCTGGCAGCCCTATCAGATGCTCTTCGAGCAGGGTGCGGCCGGCACGTGGGGCGATCTCGGCGAACCCGAGGTTCACCCGAGCGACGCACTGCACTACCTGAGCGACATCGATGCGTGGGCAACCGCGGACGAAATTCACAATGCCTACGGACACCGCTGGGCGCAAATGGTGTACGAGAAGCAGATCGAGGCGTACCCCGACGTGCGCCCGCTGATCATGATGCGCTCGGGTTTCGCCGGCACACAGCGCTACGGCATTGTGCCCTGGACAGGCGACGTCAGCAGAAGCTGGGGCGGCCTCAAGCCGCAGGTCGAGTTGAGCCTGTCAATGGGGCTCCTGGGGCTTGCCTGGACACACTCGGACCTGGGCGGCTTCGCGGGCGGAGAGCGCTTCGACCGCGAACTGTACCTGCGCTGGCTGCTGTACGGCGTGTTTCAGCCTGTGTACCGCCCGCACGCGCAGGAACACATTGCACCGGAGCCCGTGTTCCACGATCGCAAGACACGCCGCCTCGCGCGCGAGTTCATCGAACTCCGATACCGCCTGCTGCCGTATCTGTACACGCTGGCGTGGGAGAACAGCCGTACCGGTTTGCCGCTCATGCGGCCGCTGTTTTTCGAAGACCCGGACAATCTCGACCTCTACGACCGCGCCGACGCCTACCTGTTCGGCAATGCATTCTTCGTGCATCCGGTCACCGACCCGGGCTTACGCAATGTGGATGTCGAGTTGCCGAAGGGCGTCTGGTTCGACTTCTGGAGCGGCGAGCGGATCGAGGGCGGCGGCACACACGGCGCGCGGGTCTCGCTGTCCAGCATTCCCGTGTTTGTCCGCGCCGGCAGTTTTGTGCCCATGGTCGACGCTGTACAAACGACGGCTGACTACTCGAGCGAACGCCTGACCCTGCACTACTACGCCGACTCGAGCGTGGGCGCCGCCTCGGGCCGTATGTTCGAAGACGACGGCAAGAGCCGAAACAGCCTCGAGACGGGCGAATACGAACTCCTCGACTTCGAGGCCCGGCAATCGGCGAACAATCTGCAACTGTCTTTTGTGCGATCGGGCAGCGCGTATCCCGGCAGGCCGGACCGGCGCGAGCTGACCGTGGTTGTCCACAACTGGCGCGGCGATATTCGCGACATCCGTTTCGACGGTCGACAAATTCCCGTGCTGGCCAGCCTTCCGGACACGGGCCACGGCGCCATCCACGACAAAACCACGCTGACGATCAGACTCGACTGGAGCCACAGCGACAGCTTACTCACCATTACCGGGAACACCGGGGGTACGGAAAGATGATTCGCACCGTAACGTTCGTTCTGCTCGCCATGACGCTGGCAAGCTGTACTGAGCCATCCGCGCCTGCCGACGATGTGGAGCCTGGTGAAGCCGTGACCAACCCGTCGACAGCCGGCGATATCTCAGCCGAGGCAGCCACAACGGAAGACGCAATGCTCGGAAAAGCCGTCGTCTATCAGGTGTTCACGCGGTTGTTCGGCAACACGGTCAGCAACAACCGGCCCTGGGGTACGATCGAGGAAAACGGCGTCGGCAAGTTTTCGGACTTCGATGATGCGGCGCTGACAAGCATCCGCGCTCTCGGCACGACGCACGTCTGGTACACCGGTGTACCGCATCACGCCGTCATTCGCGACTACACGGCCTACGGCATCTCGAACGACGATCCGGACGTCGTGAAAGGTCGCGCCGGGTCGCCGTACGCCGTCAAGGATTACTATTCCGTCAATCCGGACCTGGCCGACAACCCTGCCCGACGCCTGGAAGAGTTCGAGGCACTCATAGAGAGAACTCACCGGCACGGTATGAAAGTGTTGATCGATATTGTGCCCAACCACGTCGCGCGGGCGTACGAGTCGACGGCAAAACCCGAGGGTGTCGAGGACTTTGGAGCCAGCGATGACACGAGCGTCGAATGGGCCCGAGACAACAACTTCTACTACGTCGTAGGCAGCCAATTCAGGGTGCCCGCCTCCCCCGACGGCTATGCGCCGCTGGGCGGTGATTCGCACCCGCTGGCCGACGGCCAGTTCGGCGAATCGCCGGCCAAATGGACGGGCAACGGCGCGCGGGCGCCACAGCCGCGATTCGACGACTGGTTCGAGACCGTGAAGGTGAACTACGGGGTGCGCCCCGACGGCAGCTACGCGTTCGACACACTCCCCGACTCCGCGGCCGAATGGACCACTGAGGAACATGCTGCGTTCTGGGCCGACAAGGACGTGCCCGACAGCTGGAAGAAGTTCCGCCACATTGTGCTTTACTGGCTCGACAAAGGCGTCGACGGCTTCCGCTACGACATGGCCGAAATGGTGCCGGTCGAGTTCTGGAGTTATCTCAATTCGTCCATCAAGTCCGTGCAGCCGGATGCGTTCCTGCTCGCCGAGGTGTACAACCCCGATCTGTACCGGGACTACCTGTTCCTCGGCCGCATGGACTACCTGTACGACAAGGTCGGCTTTTACGACGCGCTAAAACCGATCATGCAGGGCAAAACCGGCGCCGACGACCTCGCCGGGGTACATGCCAGCGTACTCGACATCGAGCAGCACATGCTGCACTTCCTCGAGAATCACGACGAGCAGCGAATTGCCAGCGACGGGTTTGCAGGCAACGCCGAAAAAGGCAAACCCGCAATGGTGGTATCCGCACTCATCAGCCGGTCGCCGACCATGTTGTATTTTGCACAGGACGTGGGTGAGCCGGGAGACGGCGATGCCGGCTTCGGCGATCCGACGCGCACGACGATCTTCGACTACTGGGGTGTACCTTCACACCAGCGCTTCATGAACGAGGGCGCCTTCGACGGCGGCCGGTCGACGCCGGAAGAAAAAGCGCTGCGCGATTTCTACGAGCGCCTGATGCGCTTCAGTGCTGAAAATCCGGCCCTCCTTGGCGATTACCTCGAACTGCACAGCCACAATCGCGCGCTGGAAAACGGTTACGACGACCGCCTGTTTGCGTTTGCGCGCTGGAACGGGAACGAGCGCCTGATAGTCGTCAGCAACTTCGATGCCGGCGTCGCGAAGGACTTCACGCTCACGCTACCGGAACCGCTGCGCAGACAATGGAACCTCGAGGAAGGCCGTTACCGTCTCGAGGAACAGCTTGGCGGCGGCAACGACGCCCGCCTGCTCGTCGACAACGGCAGGGCCGCCGTCCGGCTGACCCTCGCGCCACTGGAGTCCGCGGTTCTCAGGCTGGGCCCGCGCGACATCGAACGCCATGACGACTTCGGCTCTGCCTATCTCGAGCCCCGCCACATCGACGTTTTCCTGCCGGCCGGATACCACGAGGACAACGAGCCTTACAGCGTACTGTACGCGCACGACGGCCAGAATCTGTTCATCCCGGATATCAGCTACACGGGCATCGACTGGGGCATCGACGAGGCGCTGGAAGCGCTCATGGTCGAAGGCTCGGTGCGGAAGACAATCGTCGTCGGTATCTGGAACACGCCCAGACGCAGCCGAGAGTATCACCCCGCTTACGTTCGGGAATTGAGCGACAGCTCGACGCGACAGGTCATCGACGGTTTCATCGGCGGCGCGCCGCTGTCCGACGACTATCTGCGCTTTATCGCCACGGAACTCAAACCGTTCATCGACCGCAACTACCGCACCAAACCCGGCAGGGACCACACGTTCCTGATGGGCTCCAGCATGGGCGGGCTGATTTCGAAGTACGCCATGCAGCGGTATCCCGACCTGTTTGCCGGTGCGGCCTGCCTGTCGACCCATTGGCCCGCCGTGTTCGGCAACGGCGAAGACAGCGAGCACACCGCAGCCATGCTCGATCATCTCCGCGACTCCATGGAAGAGCTCAAGGACCGGCGCTGGTACTTCGATTACGGCACGACCGAACTCGACGCCGAATACGAGATCTTCCAATTACAGGTAGATCAGGTACTCCGGCAACTCGGCTTTGCGGAAAACGACCGCTGGATTACGCGCAAGTTCGAGGGTGCGGGTCACGCGGAGCGCTACTGGCGCGAACGGGTGCACATTCCGCTCGAATTTCTGCTGCGCGGGGATTAAGGTTTCCCGAAAGCCGCACCGTGCGGCCTGCATCGATGACCTGACGGCAACGGAAAGGGGATTGGGACGATGGCAATGAATCCGGTTGGCTGGTTCGAGATTTACGTGGACGACATGGCGCGCGCCAGGACGTTCTACGAAACCGTACTGGCGCTCGAACTCACGGCGCTGGGCGGCGGCGACCTCGACATGTGGATGTTCCCCGCGCACAACGGCATGCCGGGCAGCACGGGTGCGCTTGCGCGCGTCCCCGGCATGAAAGCCGGCGGCAACAGCACGCTCGTCTACTTCGCCTGCGAAGACTGCGCCGTCGAAGCCGCGCGCGTTAGAGAGGCCGGCGGTGAGCTACTGCGCGACAAGATGTCGATCGGCGAACACGGTTTTGTTGCGCACGCCAAGGATTCCGAAGGCAACATGTTCGGCCTGCACTCGATGCAGTGACTCGGCCGCTCAGGTACCGGCAACCGCGGGACAGTACGTATCCAAGTAGGCGCGGTGATCCGGCAGCTGCGTTGCCCGATGCCTGACCAGCTTGCGGATGCCTCCGAGAAACTCCTCTAGCTGATCCCGGCTCAGCACGTCGGCCATCGGGTGATAGCTTTCAGGGCGTATGCGCTGCCCGAGCATCACCTGCAGCCATGACGACTCCTTGAACAGGTCTTCCGCATCGTCGACGAAGCGGCCGGAATTGCGGAACAACGTCAGGCGCTCGGCGAGCGTGTCCGGCACGGCCATTTCACGCCGATCAATCCAGAACTCGCTGTCCGTCCGCTCGTTGGCGTGGTAGTGGAGAATAATAAAATCGCGCACGCGCTCGAACTCGTAGGCGCACTGACGATTGTATTCGTCGATGACGGTATCGCTGAATTCGGCGTCGGGGAACAGCGCAATCAGCCGACTCAGGCCCGATTGCGCAAGGTGAATGCTCGTCGATTCGAGCGGTTCGAGAAATCCGCTGGCCAGCCCGAGCGCAACCACGTTCCTGTTCCAGAATCGTTTTCGGCGGCCCGTCGTGAAGCGGAGCGGTCGGGGTTCCGCCAGCGGCTTGCCGTCGAGATTGTCGAGCAGCGTTTGCGCCGCGTCATCATCCGATACGTAGGCGCTCGAATATACGTGCCCGTTGCCAATACGATGCTGCAGCGGGATACGCCACTGCCAGCCGGCTGTCCTTGCTGTCGAACGCGTGTAGGGTGTCAGCGGCTCGACGGATTCACAGGGCACGGCCATGGCCCGGTCGCAGGGCAACCAGTGGGTCCAGTCGTCATAGCCCGTTTCCAGCGCCTGCTCGATCAGCAGGCCGCGAAAACCCGAACAGTCGATGAACAGGTCGCCCTCGATGTGGGCGCCCGACTCGAGCGTCACCGAGCGCACGAAACCGTTTTCCGGCTCGAGGGCAAAATCGACAATTTTGCCCTCGGTACGCACTGCGCCGTTGGCCTCGGCGATCTTGCGCAAGTACTGCGCTACCAGCGACGCGTCGAAATGAAACGCGTGCTCAAGCCCAACGATGCCGGAGTGATCAGGCGCCGGATCGATTGCCCCGTAGCGGTTCTCCGCCGCCGCAACGGCGTTCAGCGAATACTCGGCCAGCGCTTCGCCGGTCCCTTCGGCCTGAGCCCGCAACCAGTAGTGATGAAAGCCCAACATGCCGAGCGCCCTGCCCGGCCGGCCGAAGTCGTGGATGTAGCGGTCGCCTTTTGCCGCCCAGTCCACGAACTGTATCCCGAGCTTGATCGAACCCTGGGTATGTTTCAGGAAATTGTGCTCGTCGATGCCGAGCAGATTCAGCAGCAGGTGGATCTGCGGAATGGTTGCCTCGCCGACGCCAACAATGCCAATTTGCTCGGATTCGACGAGCTCGATGCGTGCGAGCGGCCCGAGCGCGCGCGACAGCACGGCGGCAGCCATCCAGCCCGCGGTCCCGCCGCCAACGACAACCACCTTTTGTATGCGCTTCATCCTTAAGACCGCTTCCAGCATCCGCCAAATGAAAAACCCCTGCCGAGCATAACCCGGCAGGGGCGTTCGATTAAGGCCTGGGGGTATTAGGCCTCATTGCTGCGGCTGCCTTCAGGTCAGCCGCTTTGCCATCAGCAATCTTACTCAACGCGATAGGACACGCCGACCATGTAGGAGCGTCCGTAGCGCTGATTGTCGCGAACGAAGCGCTCGTCTTCGTTGTCGAACGATCCGAGCGGCTCGTCGGTCAGGTTGAAGCCCTGCAGCATCAAGGTCAGACCTTCGAGTCGGCCGGTGAAGACATAGCCGATCTGCGCATCGAGCACCGACTCATCCTGAATCGTGCGGAAGTTCCGGTCGCCGCCGAAGCCCGCCACCTCGCCGAGGAACTCGGAACGATAGCGGTTGCTGACACGTACCGAGAAATTCTCGTTCTCGTAGTAGCCCGTGATGTTGGCCACGTCCTCCGACAAGCCCGGGATCTTGATCTCGTTCACGCCGTCGGCCTTGACCGAACTGGTCGTGTGCGAGTAGTTCGCCACAATGCCGAAGTCGCGGATCGCATCCGAGATCAGGTCACCCGAGAACTGCACAGCCAGTTCCACACCCTGAATATCGCCGCCCTGGCCGTTGACAGGGACCTTGAAGAACCCGAGGTTGGTACCGACTGTGGGGTCCTGCCCGGTTCCAGGCGGCGGTGTCGGGAAACCCGTGAAATCGAAAGGCAGATCCTGCTCGATAATGAACTCTTTGAGGTCCTTGTAGAACACCGCCACCGATACGTAGCCGGCGCCGTCTTCGAAGTACTTCTCGTACGACAGGTCGATACCGTCCGCCACCCAGGGTTTGACTTCCGGGTTACCCCCTTCGGCGCTCCACGGGCTTGCATCGATCTGCGTGTTGTTTCGATTGTCGTTGTTGAAACTGTACTGGAATGCCGCACGCATCTGATCCATGCGCGCCCGCGCCACGGTGCGCGCCACCGAGAAACGCAGGTAGTTGTCGTTCCGGAACGCAAAGGTGAGGTTCAGGCTGGGCAGGACCTCGGTCCAGTCCGTGCCGCCGCTGACGGCCACCCGGTCGGAGTTCTCCGCGAAAGAATTCTGCTCGACGTTCATCACCTGAACGCCGAAGTTGCCGGTCACCGGAACGCCGCCCCACTCGGTATCGACACCCAGTTTCACGTACGCGAGGTTGACGTCCTCCTCAACCGTCCAGCTCTTCAGGGCAATGTCGCCGTTGAAGTTCGGCTGCAGCGTGTAGTCGACCGAGAGCGGATCGTAGGTCGCCAGCCCGCCCAGACCGACAAACGAAAGATCGGCCACGCCCGTGCTGTTGGGAATCGGGGCTTCGGTCGCGCCGCCGAAGTTCAGCAGCGCCTCGTTCGTATCCTTGACCTTCTCGCGTGTCGCGATATTCATGCCGAACTCGACGTTGCTGATCGCGCCGTCCAGCTCCCGCTCGAGCGCAAGGCCAAGCTGATTCAGCTCGTCTTCGATATCAAAAATCTTCTGGTAGCCGGCCTGCACGTTGCCGCCGCCCCAACCGCGCGGGTCCGTCAGTACGAGCTGACTCGCATCGTCAAAGCCGAGCGACGAGTTGAACACGGCGCCGCTGTCGGTCATGCGGAACGTCGTGTCGCCGGTCGCGCCGCTGCCGTTGTAGCCCGTGCCCGAGTAGGACTCGCGATCGGTGTCCGTCCGATCGACCCGTGAGGTGCTGAGATCGGCCGTCATGACCCAGTTTTCGCTGAGATCGAAGTTGATGTTCCAGCCGGCCGACAGCAGCTCCGACTCGCGCCGCAGGATGTCGTTGCGTGCGACGAAGTTGACGTCGCTGTACTGACCGCTCGTGACCAGACCGTCTTCAATGGTCTCGCCGGACAGCGGATGGCCGCCCCACTGCAGCGGAACTTCGACACCCTTGAGCTGCTGGTTCTCTTCGAACTCGGAATAGAACACATCGATCGCGGTGGTCATGCGTTCGTTCGGCATGAATTCCAGCGTACCGATGACGCCGGTGCGATCGAGTTCGCCGGAACGCACAAAAGGTTTGGCGCCGCCGATGACGTTAGAGCCGTCCGGCCCGTCCGCGTAGCCCCAGGCTTCAAAGCGCTCTTCCTGATTCGGGTTGCTCATGTGCGCGAGGCCCAGCGCCAGGCCCACAGTGTTGTCGGCGTACTGGTCGACGTAGGTCAGCGAGTAGCGAGCACCGTCGTCGCTGGAGCCCGGCACAGCGCTCAGGTCGTTCCACTCGTAGCGCGCGCTGCCTGCCAGTATGCGGCTGCCGTGCGTCAGCGGGCGGATGGTCTGCAGGTTGGCCGTTCCGGACAGGCCCGCGCCAATCAGCGAAGCGTCCGGCGTCTTGTACACCACAACGCCGGACAGGAGTTCGGAAGGATACTGGTCGAACTCGACGCCGCGGTTGTCGCCGGTCGTAACCTGCTCGCGACCGTTCAGGAGCGCCGTCGTAAAGTCCGGACCGAGACCGCGTACGCTGATCTGCTGGCCGCGGCCGTTCAGGCGCTGGGCGGTCAGACCGGGCAGGCGTGCGAGCGATTCCGCAATAGAGGCATCGGGCAGCTTGCCGATATCCTCGGCCGTTACGGCCTCCACAATGCTGTCGTTGCCTTGCTTCATGAGCATGGCGTTGCGCAGCGCGCTGCGATAGCCGGTTGCGACCACTTCCTCGATCACCTCGCCGTCGTCCTGCGCAAAGGCGGTCTGCGGGAGCATGACGGCTCCCGGGAGCGCTGCAGCCACGGCGAGCGAGACGGCCGTGCGGCGAACGTTCAGAGTGAGGCTCGCTTCACGAGCAACGGATTGCGCCGACTTGCGCTTCTGCTGGACCATTTGGTTTCCCCCCGCTTGGTCTGGATTTATAGGCGTTTGAGGCATCTTATGAACGGCGCTATCGTGGGGCAATGCACTGCATACGTATTCATTTCCTGAATACGTATGCATTCTCTTGCGGCACCAGAGGACGCTGATACCTTGCGACTCATATCCAAGGGATCCGGGGGGGTCCAGGGCGTGTTTTCATGCACTGGAACGGGGCAAGCGCTCGCTGGTCGACGCAGCCCCGTCATCGTCTGGCGAGTACACTCCGGTACAACCGACTGCATTGATGGGGGCGGCTGCGTGCACACCGTTGACAACACAAAGAAGATTCGCGGCGCTTTGCCCACGGTCTCGAAGGACTAGCGCATGGTATCGGAAGCCAAGTCACTCGATATTGCACCGCACCAGGTGCTCAAGCCCGCGCGCCGCGCCGGCGTGTCGTTACACATAACGTCGCTGCCCGGCCCCTATGGCATCGGCGAAATCGGCGCCGAGGCCCGGCGGTTCGTCGACAAGATGCGTGCCATGGAGCTCTCTGTGTGGCAGTTCCTGCCGCTCGGCCCCACGGCCTACGGCGACTCGCCGTACCAGCCGCTGTCGAGTTTTGCCGGCAACGAAATGCTGATCGACACCGCGGCGCTCATTGCCGAGGGTTATCTCAGCAAAGACGAGGTTGACGAGCTGACCACGATGCCGGAGCGCCACGTCGACTACGGCGCGGTCATTCCGGTCAAACACCGTATCCTGAACCTGGCGGCCAATCGCTTCGATGATCGCGCCTCGACGGCGGCACGGCAGGCTTTCCAGGCGTTCCTCGCCGGAAACGACGAACGCTGGCTGCACGACTACGCGCTGTTCCGGATACTGAAGAGCCGCCACGGCGAAAGACCCTGGCCGGAGTGGCAACGCGAGTACGTCGAGCGTGCGCCAGCGGCGTTGCGCGAACTCGGTGAGACCGCCGCGGAGGAAATCCGCGCCATCAAGATCGTCCAGTACTGGTTTCACACCCAGTGGCAATCTCTGCGAGCGTATGCACATACCAACGGCGTCGAGCTGTTTGGCGACATGCCCATTTGCATTGCCCTGGACAGCGCGGACGCCTGGGCGCACCGGGATCTACTCCGGGTCGATCCCGAAGGCCGCCCGGACAGCGTGGCCGGCGTGCCGCCCGACTATTTTTCCGAGGACGGCCAGCTCTGGGGCAACCCGCTGTACGCCTGGGAGAACCATGCCGCCACGGGCTATGCGTGGTGGATCGAACGGATGCGCGCGTCGGCGGAACTGGCCGATCTCGTCCGCATCGATCACTTCCGTGGCTTCGAAGCGTACTGGGCCATCCCGGCCGAGTCGGAAACCGCCCGCACGGGCCGCTGGGAGCCCGGCCCCAACGACGCCATTTTTGATGCCATGCGCAATGCTCTCGGCAACCTTCCGATCGTTGCGGAGGACCTGGGCGTCATTACTCCGGAGGTCGAGGCTCTACGAGACCGGCATCGGATACCCGGCATGGTGGTTCTGCAATTCGACGTCACCGACCCTACGTTCTCGCTCGAGGCAGTTCGCCCGAACACCGTGTGCTACACGGGCACACACGACAACGACACGACGATCGGCTGGTTTCGGGGCAGCCCGAACGACATGCGCTCCACCGAGGAAATCCGGCATACCCAGGAGACCGTGCTGCAATTTACGGGCGGCAGCGCCGAAAGTGTGCATCTGGACCTCATCAAGGCGGCGTTTTCGGCGCCGTCGCTGCTCGCCATCGCCCCGATGCAGGATTTCCTGGGGCTGGGCTCGGAGGCGCGAATCAACACGCCGGGCACCTCGAGCGACAATTGGCGATGGCGGATTCTCGACACACAATTGTCGGAAGAAGTCTGCGACAATGTAGCCTCAATGGTGCGGGAATCCGGACGCGCCGTCTGATCCGCGACAGCGGACCCCTACAGGCAGCACGACACCGGTAGCAGCCGCATTGAGCCTACCGCTGTGACGATGCAGGAGCCCGCCCGCAATGATTACCGCCCAACCCATGGACGACGCCCGTTACGTCAGCCGCCTGACGCGGGAAACGCTAGCCTTGATTCTGGCTGGCGGACAAGGATCGCGTTTGCGCGAGCTGACGGACTGGCGCGCCAAGCCGGCGCTCTACTTTGGCGGCAAATTCAGAATCATCGACTTCCCGCTCTCGAACTGCATCAACTCGGGCGTACGCCGCATTGGCGTGCTGACCCAGTACAAGGCGCACTCGCTGATCCGCCATCTCGTGCACGGCTGGTCGCTATTCCAGGCTTCGCAGCGGGAGTTTGTCGAAATCCTCCCGGCCTCACAGCGCGTCGGCGGCGAGTGGTACCGCGGCACTGCCGATGCCGTGTACCAGAACCTCGACATCATTCGCACACACGACCCGAAATTTGTGCTCATCCTTGCGGGCGATCACGTCTACAAGATGGACTATGGCCACTTCCTGGCCGCCCACGACGAGTTCGAGGCGGACATGACCGTGTCGTGTATCGAAGTACCGCTCGCCGAGGCTGCCGGCCAGCTCGGCGTTCTCAAGGTGGACAGCTCCGGCCGGGTCCTGGAATTCCAGGAAAAACCAGAAGAACCGGCGCCGATTCCCGGCAAACCCGATCTGTGCCTGGCGTCGATGGGTAACTACGTGTTCAACACCGAGTTTCTCTACGAGCAGTGCATCAAAGATGCCGATACGCCGGGCACCCAGCATGATTTCGGCAAGAACGTGATTCCCTCGATCGTCAACGATTATCGGGTGTACGCCTACCCGTTCCGCGACCTCGACACCGGGAAACAGGCCTACTGGCGTGATGTCGGCACGCTCGACGCTTTCTGGGAAGCGAACATGGAGCTCGTGTCCATTACGCCGCAGCTCAACATGTACGACAAAGACTGGCCCATCTACACGCACCAAGTGCAGTCGCCGCCGGCCAAGTTCGTGTTCGACGAACACGACCGCCGCGGCGAGGCAATACAGTCAATGGTATCGGGTGGCTGCGTTGTTTCGGGGGCTCGCGTGCATCATTCGCTGCTGTTCTCGCGTTGTCGTGTCCATTCCTACAGCGAGGTGAACGATTCGCTGATTCTTCCGGACGTCGACATTGGCGAACGCTGCCGCATACGCCGCGCCATCATCGACCGCGGTTCGGTTCTCGAAGCCGGCACCGAAATCGGCATCAATCCCGACGCCGATCGGGAGCGCGGCTTCCGCGTTACCGACAGCGGCATTACCCTCGTCACGCCCGACATGCTCGGCCAGCAGCTGCATTACACCCGTTAAAACCCCGGGACGCTTACGATCGATAGTCCGCACGTTATTTTTCTGGCTTCCGAGAACGGCACCCTCCCCGGCGGTAAGGTGGGCGGGGTTGCCGACGTGTTGCGTGATCTGCCCGCGGCGATTGCCCGGCAGGGCTTTTGCGTCAGCGTCGTTACGCCGTCGTACGGGACGCTGCACAAACTCGACGGCAGCAAGCACAGGACGACACTGGAAGCTTCGTTCGCGGGCAGCGCGCAGCGCTTCGACGTGTACGCGATAGAGACCGGCCCGGTCAAGCAGGTTATTCTCGATCATTCGCTGTTCGTGCCGACAACACCGGGTATCATTTATCATGACGATGGCGCCGCCCGACCTTACGCCGCCGACGCCTCGAAGTTTGCGTTCCTCGGCGCGGCCGCCGCGGCGTGGGTCCGGTCTCTGCAACCCGAACCGGCTATCGTCCATCTGCACGACTGGCATGCCGCTTTCTACCTCCTGTGCCGCGAGTTCGATCCGGCGGCTGAGAAGCTCAAGCACATTCGCACGGTGTTCTCGATACACAACCTCGCTTATCAGGGACAGCGGCCGTTCGAGGGTGATCCCTCCTCGCTCGCCGAGTGGTTTCCCGA
Source organism: Woeseiaceae bacterium (assembly GCA_028289545.1). GTDB lineage: Bacteria > Pseudomonadota > Gammaproteobacteria > Steroidobacterales > Woeseiaceae > UBA1847. The sequence goes on along the minus strand of JANQPG010000045.1, from coordinate 3,293 downwards.
CCTGACGGTCGATGAGTCGCAGGTCGTCGATCCGCACATCGACGACTGCATCAACCCGATGGCATTCGCAATTCGCAGAGCGGATGCGGTCAACACGGTTTCGCCCACGTACGCGCGGGAAATATGCCGCCCGAGCGCCCCGGAACGCGGTTTTTTCGGCGGCGAGGGTCTCGAGGACGACTTGAGCGCGATTGCACTCAGGTCGAAGCTTTTCGGAATCCTGAACGGGTGTGAATACCCGGTAAAACGCAACCCGATACCGGGCTGGCAGCGAATCGTGAGCGTACTCAGAAATCAGGCCGAGGAGTGGCTTGCGGCCGCGCCAGAGGAATCGCCGCGACGTGCGGTCCACCAGCTTGCGCTTGAGCGAATCGCCGCGTTGCCGAAACGTCGCCCCCTGCATCTCCTGACCAGCGTGGGCAGGCTGGTTTCGCAAAAGGCGAGCCTCATGCTCGAGCCCGTTGAGCAGGCTGCGAGCGCGTTGGACGCCATTCTCGACGCGCTGGCGTCGCGAGGCGTGTTTGTGCTGACCGGCAGCGGCGAGCCCGACCTGGAAACCGCCGTGTTCGAGATCGCAAAGCGGCATGAAAATTTTGTCTTTCTGAACGGCTACTCGGAGACCGTCGCCGGCCCGCTGTACCGGGGCGGCGATTTGTTCCTGATGCCGTCGAGCTTCGAGCCCTGCGGGATCAGTCAGATGCTGGCGATGCGGGACGGTCAGCCGTGTATTGTCCATGGCGTCGGGGGGCTCTGCGACACCGTGACGGACGGTGAAACCGGATTTGTGTTTCACGGCGCCACACCCACGGGACAAGCGGAGGCGTTTGTGCAATGTGTTGCGCGCGCCCTCGAAGAAAGGGCCCGCGACCCGGTCAAATGGGCAGGACTCGTTCAGCGCGCGGAACAACAGCGCTTCGACTGGGACAGAGCCGCCAGACGCTATGTAAGGCAAGTGTATGAACTCACCTGACCCCATCGAACTCGAGATCCAGTCCGACCGGCAGAGACATGCGGCGGCGTTCGAAGCGCTCGTCGAAGGGCGGCACGGCGATCCGTTTTCGCTGCTCGGCATTCACAAAAGCGGCAAATCGCGACTCGTTCGCTGCTTTCAGCCGAAGGCGGTTCGCGTCCACCTCGTCGCAACGTCGGGCGAGGCTCTGTGCGAAATGCAGCGCGTCCATCCCTACGGCCTGTTCGTGGCCGTCATGCCCGCCGGCAAGCGCCGCTACCTCCTGAAACTGGAGTTTGCCGACGGCGGCAGCGAACTCGTTGAAGACCCGTACCGTTTCGACTCGACCCTCGGCGACCTCGATCTCTATCTGCTCGGCGAGGGTTCGGACAAACGCATCTACGACAAGCTCGGAGCAACGGTTAGCCTGATTGCCGGCGTGCGCGGCACGCGGTTTGCCGTGTGGGCTCCGAATGCCTCGCGCGTCAGCGTCGTGGGCGACTTCAACGACTGGGACGGCCGCGTGCACCCGATGCGCCTGCATCCCGCCAACGGTATCTGGGAAATCTTCATCCCGGGAGCGGGCAACGGTGCGCGCTACAAATTTGAACTGCTCGATTCGGCGGGCCGGCTCCTGCCGCTGAAGGCAGATCCTTACGGCCGCTATCACGAGGCGCCACCCGGCAACGCCTCGATTGTGTACGAGAGCCGTTACGAGTGGCGGGACGAGGACTGGATGCGAGAGCGCTCGTCAACACCCCGTCTCGACCAGCCGATCAGCATCTACGAGGTCCACCTGGGATCCTGGCGGCGGCGGGTCGAGGACAACAACCGTTACCTGAGCTATCGCGAGCTCGCCGAAGAGCTTGTGGACTACGTCCGCGACATGGGCTACACGCACATCGAACTCCTGCCCGTCAGCGAACACCCGTTCGACGGCTCCTGGGGTTATCAGCCGATCGGACTGTTTTCTCCGACTCAGCGTTTTGGCGCACCGGACGATTTCCGTTACTTCGTCGATGCCTGCCACAAGGCCGGCATTGGCGTCATCATCGACTGGGTGCCGGCGCACTTCCCTCGCGACGAGCACGGTCTGCGCCGATTCGACGGAACCGCGCTGTACGAACACGAGGATCCGCGCAAGGGCGAACACGCCGACTGGGGTACGCTGATCTTCAATTTTGGCCGCCGCGAGGTCATCAACTACCTGATCGGTAGCGCACTGTACTGGGTCGACGAATATCACTTGGACGGGATTCGCGTCGACGCGGTGGCCTCCATGCTGTACCTCGACTATTCGCGCGAGGACGGTGAATGGATACCCAACGAGCACGGCGGCAACGAAAACCTCGAGGCGGTCGAGTTCCTCAAACGTCTGAATACCGAACTGCACGCGCACGGCGCCGTTTCCTACGCCGAGGAGTCGACGGCGTGGCCGGCGGTTTCACGGCCCGTGGACCACGGCGGTCTGGGCTTTACCTACAAGTGGAACATGGGCTGGATGAACGACACGCTGTTGTACATGAGCGAAGACAGCATTCATCGTAAGTACCATCACGACAAGATGACCTTTGGCCTCGTGTACGCGTTCAACGAGAACTTCGTGCTACCGCTGTCCCATGACGAAGTGGTGCACGGCAAACGCTCGATTCTCGGCCGCATGCCGGGAGACGACTGGCAGCGTTTTGCGAACCTCCGCGCCTACTACGCCAACATGTTTGCGCACCCGGGCAAGAAGCTTCTGTTCATGGGCAGCGACATAGCGCAGTCCGACGAATGGAGCCACGATCGTTCGCTCGACTGGCACCTCCTGGACCATGCACCACATCAGGGCGTGCAGGCGATGCTGCGCGACCTCAACGGCGTTTATCGCGGTACGCCGGCGCTTTACGAGCGCGATTTCAGCGAAGACGGCTTCGAATGGATAGACTGGGAAGATCGCGACAACAGCATTCTTGCGTGGCTCAGGCGCGACCACCACGGCGGGTTTGTGATTTGCGTCTCTAACTTCACGCCCGTCGTGCGCCACGATTACCGGCTCGGCGTACCGGAAGACGGCGCATACCGGGAGCTACTGAACACGGACAACGGCCGTTACGGCGGCAGCAACATCGGCAACGACTCGCTGCACGCCGAGGCCGAAGGCGCACACGGCAGGCCATTCTCGGTTCGCCTGTCGGTGCCGCCGCTCGCGACGATCATCATTGCCAGGGCATGACAACAGGGAGAGGAAAACGACATGGCCGCACGATCTGACAAGACCGCAGGAATCGGAGACATCGAACTCCTGCAGGCGCCCGATCTGCCGATGGATGCCGACGCCATACTCAAGGATTTCACGCAC
>JANQPG010000039.1 GCA_028289545.1 Woeseiaceae bacterium | reverse complement strand
GCCGTTCCGAACACAATACCTTTGGTGATGGGATTCATTTCGCTCAACGTCCTCGTATCGAAGGGGTCGTTCCGTCGGGTTGGATGGCATACGACAAGCCCGAAGAGCGAAGGTTTCGCGACACGCTTTACAAACGCTTGCGCCGGGAAGTCACGTGCACCAATGCAGATCGAAGCAGCGCCCAAGCAAACGTGATCAGGACGATAGGAAACGTAAAGAAGTTCATCCAGATCCACGTGTCGCCCCGAACCCCGCTGAAGTTGAGCCTGAGATTGCCGGCCAGGCCAATCGACAACGGCAGCCACAGGATCGAGGCGACAAGGGCCGCAACGGACAGCGCCTGAAGTATGCTGCCACCCGGGCTCAGCCGAATGGCGGCGGCGCTTGCGGTGCACAGGCCGATAGCGGTTATTGCGTTCAGGATCGGTAGCCCACCGATTCGATATCGTACAAAGTACTCGGGGCCAAAGATCAGGGCGCCGAATGAAGCGATTGCTATTGCGGCTAGAAGCACGGTCAGTTTCATCGGCGTTTCCTGTACGTTTGCTGACGCAGCAGGATCGTAGTGTACCCCAGCGGTGCTGATCGTCATTGTGCCTGGTCGGTCTCAGCGCCGTCAGCGGGATACCGCCGTTGCTCTACTTGTCGTCGATAACCGGGATCAGCAGGTGGGAATCGTACTCTCCGCCATAGTGCAGAACGTGTTTTCCACTGTTGATGCGAGTGTCTTTGCGAAAAATTGGCGCATGGACGCTGTCGGTTGCGGACACGATGAGGACAAGCCGTTCACCGGATTCGAAAAACGTGCTGCTTGGGCAAAATGCGATCTCCAGCGGTACGATCTCTCCTCCTGAAATCGGCTCGTGCCTGGCGCCGAGAGGCACGGGGTGAAAGGGCCTGGAAGCCACCGGGTCCAGGGCTCTCCGCGCGGCACGCCCGTAGCCGCGTGTCACCATATCCTCGCGTTGCCCTACGGCGCCGTTGAATCGGACCGATCGCCCCGCCTTGTCCCGCTTGTCGACATAGCAGCACAGCACCATGTCATCCGGCGTGCTCGCGTTTGTTGCGCGAACCTCAACCCAAATTTTGAGCTTGATGTAACCGCTCAGCTCCGTGTCTTTTTCGAACAGGTAATAAAACTCGGCGCCCCCGGTCTTGCCATCGTAAGTCAGCTCCACCGGGCGGTCCGCGGGTTTTCGCCCCAGGCCCCTGGAGTTTTGCAGGAACAATGGCGTGTAAACGGTACCCGTGAGCGGCCAGCTGCTTTCCCAGCGAACCTCCTTCACCGTGTCCGCCGCGGACCGTACCTCGAGTCGCACCGGGGCTCTATCTTCGAAACCCGTGGTCTCGCCTTTCAGGAAGTGGTCCATGAACTCTTTCTGCAAGGCTGTGCAATCGGGACTGTAGAACTCGGACCATTTGCCGTTTCGATGTGTGTACAGCCATTTGTCTTTCGAACGGGCCTTTTCAAACGCGCGAAACGAGCCGAACGTGTGCAGCTCGTGGTCGGAAAACGAGGCGCACAGCAACATAGGGACGCGGATGTTCTCCAACGGAGGGGATTTCGCCTTCCAGTAGCTATCGTAGAAGGGATGGATGTCCAGCAGGTCCGGCGGTATTGCTTCTTCTGTCGACAGGTAGTCCGCCAGCGTATTGTTCATCGGGCCGACGACTTCAGTATGCCACCAGAAATTCAGAAACCCAGTGTCCGGCACGCCCCCGCGGCAGGCCAGGTCCTGATAGAGATCCGATACACCCTCCCACGGGATTATGCACTTCAGTGCCTCCGGTGTGCTGTCTCCATCGGGCGGCGCCGCGGCCAGATACTGGCTGATGCACAAAAAACTGACGCCACAAAGGCCTACAGCACCCGTACACCAGTCCTGTTTTCCCACCCATTCGATGGCTTCCCGGTAACACTTGCCCTGATGAGCCGACATGATCGACGCGGGACCGCCACTGTTCGCAAAGCCAGGCAGGTTGAGGTTAACGAGCGAGTAACCTGCCGGCACCCAGAAATTCGGGTCCGGCGATTCCCAGCTCGTAAGGGTCGAAAAGCGCGGCGGCCCGCCCGCCTGCGGCAGCAGGCGGTACTGTTGTGGCGGGCCGCCAAGCGGAGTTCGATTCAGGGCGGGAGTCACGTGATTGTCATAAGGATGCGCACACATTACGACCGGCGATTTTTGCCCCGACCTATCTCTACTCACTGAACGGAAGATATTCGCGGTCAGTGAGAAGCCTTCGCTAATCGGGATTTCGACGTCGTAATACGCTGCGATATCGGGATTCGGTTCGACGAGTTCGCATTGCGGCTTGAATAGCTGTCCTGACTTCAATGCTTGGCTTAGCACCGGCCAGGCGGCCTTTATCGCTGACAATGACACTTCGCCTGCCTCCTCGCGGCATCGGATACACGCGAGATGCTAGCAGCTGGCTGGCGATGGCCACTTAACCCAGGTTAACCGTTACGGGATCGTTTCCTCAGGAATCTGCTCAATCCCTGTGGTGTAATTCCAAGGAACGCCGCAACATCTTTTTGCTGCACCCGGTCGACAACGTTACGGTGCTGTTGTTCGAGGAATGCGTAGCGGGCTTCCGTGCTGGCGTTTGTCTTTATGCAAATGACTTCTTTGTCGAAACACAGAGTCGCCATCAGTTTGAGCCGCAGAAACAGGCCGAATTCATCGCCGTTCAGAAACTCGTTGCGGAACACTTGATCGGGAATCTCGACGCCCGCGACATCGGTGAGCGCAACCAGGTCATCACTGGAGTAGTCTTTCTTCCAGGTGCTCGTCAGGTTTGCGCAGAAGTCGCCGGCTTCAAAGAAGCGCGCTATCGACAGGCTGCCGTCGACGTTGTTCTGGCGCGATCCGGCCACTCCCTCCGTCAGGAACAGCCAGTGATCACCAATGTGGTTCTGAGTGTAGATACAGTCTCCGGCACTCGTGCGCGTTTCGGCAAATGACCGGCATAGTGAGGCCCAGGCACGCGAGCTAAGCGCCACACCTTGTGACTCGATATCCATTTTCAACGTTTCTATTGGGGTCATGCCGATCTCGCCTGCTTGTGCAATAGCTTGCCGAAATATACAGGTTGTAGTGAGTCGTATTGCGCGCATGGCATGTGTATCATTGCGTCAGTCCTCGACACGCTTGGCCACGGGCGTAGCCGAAACTCCGCTGCAGCGGATTGCGGGGCTCAAATGAATAAGAACGAGAACAAAACCAGGCCGGAGGGCGGCCGTCTTCTAGCAGGTTGGTTGGTGCTGGCGGTGTGCAGCCTGGTTCCGGGCTTCGCCTTCAACGCCGTCGTGATCGATCCGAGCGCCTGGATGTTTGCGATTACGGTCCCCATCGTGTTGCTGCTCGTTATCTCGGGTTTTCTCTGGACGCCGTTCGGCGCAATGGTTGCCGCGCTCATGTTCGTCGTTGTGCTCCTGCAGAGAGGACTCTTGAACGCGGCAGTGACAATCGCCTTCTTTTACGGCTTTCTCATGTTGTTGCATTTCGTCGTGATCGAATGGCTGTGGAGAGGGAGCTATCCCAGGCTCAAGTTTGCGAACGTCGATCGTCTTGCGGAGGCAAACTTCTCGGAGGACTACAAACTCGGCATAGTCAGCACCTTTCACGATCTTCACTGGGCGCCGTCCGGGGCGCCACATCTGGATTCGATTCTTCACCGTCGCCTGTCGGCGCATCCTCCGGAAGGGCTGAAATCGTTGGCAACCCGGTTCGAGTCGGAGGACACGCTTCCGCGTTTTTTCTCGATGGTGTCACAGACGGAGGAAGCGCTTGCGAAGGCGCTCGGTGAGCGGCTCGGCGTACAGACTGTCGTAGTCGACTGGGACGGCAAGGATCGGATTATGGGTAAGGATCACAAGGTCCGGCACGAAGCCGTGAAGGCGGCTGAGCTGGACGGCGTAGCGAACCTGATGCTGCATCCTTCGATACGCCTGCCGGAGGAGGGCAGCAGGCATGAGATTGGTGTTGAGTGGCGCATGATCATGTCGAACCTTGCGGGTTCGTCGCGGCAGCTGTTGGACAAGACCCGTACGGTGTCGAAAACGGTTGATCTTGCTTCGGGTGCGCTCACGATCGACACGGTGCTGACTGCGCTGGACGACGCCATGGGCGACATCACCGATTCGGTCGTGAAGGAAATAGGTTCGCTAGAGGGTAGTGGCTGACGCGCCAATGCGTCAGTCGTTCGATCCTTTGTCCTTCAGAGCTTCATAGTCGACTGTTCGTACGACAAACTCGAGGGATCGGCCTCGATACTCTCCGATAACTCTCCAGCACCCTTCGCTATGGATGATCGACGGCTGGTGAACGCGGCAGGGTCGACCGCACAATAGTTGACATATCAACTATTGTGCGGTGAACTTTGTCCATGAGCACAAAACGACGCCTGATCTACCAGCTGAATCTGGCCCGGCATACGATGATGAAAGCCATGAACGCACGCTGCCGGTCGGAGCTGGGCGTTTCGGTCAGCCAGCTCAGCGCGCTCATGGTGCTCGACGAGCAGCCCGGCTGCGTCATGAAAGACCTCGCGGCCGTTTTGATGCTCGACAAATCGGCCGTTACCGGGTTGGCCGCAAGAATGGTCGACAGTGGCCTGATCGCGAAAGAGTCCTGCAGCAAGGACTCCAGGGTGATCCGGCTGCACATGACCGATAAGGGGCGCGCCGTGCTGAAGGACGGAATGCGCCTCCTGGGCGAGGCCAATCGGCTAATGACGAACGGTTTCAGCGAGGGCGAGCTCGGTACGGTTTCGCGATACCTCGAACATCTGACGCAGGTCTTTTCGCAGGAGGCGGGCGCCCAATGACCTACAGACCGTCCGAAAGCCCCAATCTGAAACTCTGGCGACGGCTCGGAAGGACCGCGGCTGGCCGCTGGCTGCATGCGAGAGTGCTGTGTTTCATGGCGCCGTACTTCGGCACGATCAAACCCGTGTTTACGGTGCTGGAGCCCGGGCACGTCGAACTGACCTTCAGGAACCGCCGCGCCGTACGCAATCACATTCGCTCGGTACACGCGATAGCCATGTGCAACGCCGCCGAGCTGGCCGGAGGTACGTGCCTGGATGCGTCGCTGCACGCCGACTTCCGCTGGATACCCGTCGGTATGACGGTGCAATACCTCAAGATCGCAAAAAGTGACCTTCGGGCGGTCTGCAAGATCGACAGCTACGACTGGGAGACGCCGCAGGATGTCGTGATGCCCGTTGGTGTCTACGACACGGCGGGCACCGAGGTCTTCCATGCCGACATTACGATGCGCATATCGCCCAGAAGAACACGGGCAAACACCCAGGCGACGCCATGAAAAACCGCAAATTCGGCAGACTGATCAGGAAGATCAACTGGTATCCGCCGTTCCTCGGCATGGGCGTCCGCGTGCGCTCGTTCGAGGACAACTTTACGCGGTTTGTCGTCGAACTCCGGACACGCTGGTACAACCGCAATCTGTTCGGTACTCACTTCGGCGGCTCACTCTACGCAATGAGCGACCCGTTTTTTGTGTTTATCGTCACGATGAACCTCGGACGCAACTACATCGTTTGGGACAAGTCGGCATCGATCGATTTTGTCCGGCCCGCAAAAGGCACGATAACAGGCGTCTTCGAGATCGACAGCGAGCGCCTCGAGGAGATACGCGCCGAGGTGGACGACATCGGCAAGAACACCTATCACTTCGAGGTGGATCTCAAGGACGAGGAGGGGGAGACGGTCGCGCGAGTGAGTAAAGAGGTTTACGTGCGAGTGAAAGGCGCCCGAAAGACGTCTTGATCCATGCGTCGGTCCAGCGCACGGGTGCTCACGTGGGCTGAGTGTGGGCGCCGCGTCCGGAGTGCGTCAACTGCGGTCCCCCTCGCGCGCCAGTCACTCATCACATAACTAGTAGAACACAGCCCTTTATCTTCTCGACTGCGTAGCCACTCAGGCGTATCAAGCAACCTTGGTGCTTCTGCAAAAAGGTATGTGATGCATGTCCGACGGGTGGGGAAATCTTTTTGGTTACAGTAAGTACCAATTTTGGTACATTTCGCAGTGAAGACGTTCGAAAAAGTCATCTGTGCAAAGTTCTATCGGTCGCCCGGCAACCGAGAGCCAGTGCGGGACTGGCTTCTCAAGCTCGGCGCGGAAGATCGGAGGATCGTCGGCCAGGACATCATGGCGGTGGAGTTTGGTTGGCCTTGCGGCGAGCCATTGTGTAGATCGCTGACGAATTGTGCAGGCTTGTTTGAGGTCCGCAGCACTTTGCGCGGCAGGCGAATTACCAGGGTTTTTTTTACGTTTCGGATAAGGACATGATTTTGCTACATGCTTTTGTCAAGAAATCACAGACCACGCCGCGAAAAGAGCTGAAACTTGCAAACCGTCGAATGATGGAGCATCAGGAAAATGGCTAAGAAAAACTCTAGAACCGGATCGACCCTCGAGAGCCTGCTCAGGGCGGACGGTATCTACGAAGACGCAAAACATCATGCGATCAAGTCGGTGTTGGCTTACAAGCTGGGAGAAGCTATGAAAGCGCAAGACATCTCGAAGGCGTCGATGGCCAGGAGGATGAAAACCAGCCGCTCTCAGCTCGACCGTCTACTCGATCCGGACAATGACAGTGTGACGCTGCAGACGCTAAGGCGGGCGGCCAGCGCTGTGGGGATGCATCTGGAACTGGAGTTAAGACCGGGTTCCAAGACTTAGCGCCACAAATTCAGTGGACAACGCAGTTGTCCGGGAGCGATCACTGTTCCTCGACGAGCGACTTGAGGCGGTTCAGGAACCTGTCCTGCCACATGGCCCGGGTGTTTTCCTGAAACTCCGCCGACTCGCGCGTGGCTCTATGCGGATTCGGCTCCGCGCCATCCCAGCTGAATCGGCGACTCATCGTCAGTCTCACCGTGGTGATGTCACCGGCCTCGCCGAGCGTAATAACCGCGGTCCCGGTCGAGTGCTCCCCGTTGAAGTTCGACGGCAGGTTGGCAAACACCAGCAGCTCGTTCGGGATGAGCTTTGTGATTTGTATAAAGAAGCCCTGGCCGGAGTAAAGGCGGCGAACTTCGCCTTCCTCACCCGGCGTACCCGATTCCAGCGCAAGCTCGAACTCGTACATCCATGATCCGACGTCGATCAACTGTGGCCAGACGTCGGCCGGTGATGCATCGATTTCGATGCTGTAGTGAGAGACGAAGTGATAGGTAGAACCGTCGGGTTCGGCCGTTATCGTTTCTGACGCCCTCGTTGCTGATGCGGTCAACAAAAGTGTCGCGACGGTGGCCAGATAAATGGATTTCATACGACGGTGTCCTCGACTTTTTTGATTGCAAAGAGCAGCTTCGCGCTGATGGTAGAGCAAATAGCACGGTCGTCCAAAGGCCTGGAGCGCCGCGCCGCCGGCCCTCAACACCACGAAAGCCCGCCATGGAGATGCGCGCGCTCGGCAAATCGCTTACTCTGACTTCAACGGAGTGTTGCCAAGAACGCGAACCGCCAGAGGTTTGGTGCACTTCCGGCTTTGCAGGACTATCGTCATCGGGATGTCTATGAGAGTCCTTCCGCGCATCGCATTGCTGATTGCGGCCAGTGCCGCCACGATATCCATCGTGTTACTGGCGCTGAGCCCTGGCGAACCCAAAGAGATCATTCGGTCTCTCTCCGATGCAGATCGGGACTTCCGAGATTTGGCGCTCGCCGAGGTTGAGCGCTACATCCGGGACTTCGATGCTGACGGCGACTCCGTGCTCCGGTGGGAGTCTGTCTGGATTGATGAAGGTGACCTGATCGCCGGAAGTCTTCTGGATGCGGGGGCCGTCGCGACAGAGTTCCGAATATCGCCGTTCCCGCAACTGTCGTTCAAAGCCACGCAGACCGAGTACCGCGTGTGGGAAGTCAACAATCAGGCCAGCTGGCACGGCGTGCTCGATGACGGGTCCGCCGGGTCCATTCACGTCACTATTCAGAGCGATGAACAGGGACGGCCGCTGTTCCTGTTCCGGTTAAGAACGGCACAACACGATATTGCCGTCGCACCCACCAACGTGTACGGCGTCTACATCGCCATGGATGCCAACCGCCACGGCCCGAGGATAAGGTAGCTCAGCGCGCTACCTGTAACCGGACAGTCCTGACGGGATCGCGTCCCTGGCAGCTTTTGTCGAATTCAATAGCAAGAAACGGTATGCGTGAGAGGGCACAGGCGGTTTACTCTTCGTGCCATGAAAACAAAACAGTTCCTCACCGAAGAGATGATGCACGCCGCGATCACCCGGCGCGACAGAAGCCTGGATTGTCGGTTTGTGTACGGAGTGCTGACGACCGGCGTGTATTGCCGGCCGAGCTGCGCCGCTCGACCCGCCCGCAAGGAGAACATCCGCTTTTTCGACGCCCCCGCCCTGGCGGAGAAAGCGGGTTTTCGTCCATGCAAGCGCTGCAAGCCGGAAGATCCCAGTTACGATGTGGCTCGACTGGTTGAACTCGCTCGCTACATTCGTGCGCACGCCGACGAAAAACTGCCGCTCAAGGATCTGGCGGCCCGGCATGGCGTCTCTCCCGGCTATCTGCAGCGCACCTTCAAAGCGATGTTCGGGATCTCCCCGAAAGCCTTTCAGGATGCGGCTCGGCTCAACACCCTCAAAAAGCTGATCAAAACCGGCGATGACATTACCGGTGCAATCTTCGAGGCCGGATACGGATCGCCCAGCCGGTTCTACGAGAACGCCGCTCGGCAGATCGGCATGAGCCCCAAAACCTATCGCAACGGCGCCAGCGGTGAAGTCATTACCTATGCGTGCCGCGAGACGGCGCTGGGCGCATTGATGATGGCGGCCACGGAAAAAGGCGTTTGCTTCGTCATGTTCGGGGACAGCCAGACTCAACTGTTCGATCAGCTGCAGGCGGAGTTTCCCCAGGCGGAGCTCGTACAGTCCGCCGGCAACGGCGGTCGGCAGCTCGATCGCTGGATGACGGCTCTTGACGATCACCTGAGTCAGAACGCGCCGCGTCCCGATATCCCGCTCGATCTTCGTGGTACGGCGTTTCAAATCAAAGTCTGGCAGTTTCTCCTGAGCGTTCCCGAAGGCGACGTGATGAGCTATGGCGAAGTGGCCGACGCCATCGAACAGCCCCGCGCGGTGCGCGCGGCGGCGTCGGCCTGCGGTAAGAATCGCATTGCCGTTCTGGTCCCGTGCCATCGAGTGTTGAGGGGAGACGGTGGTCTTGGCGGTTATCGCTGGGGTATCGATCGCAAACGCACCCTGCTCGATACCGAGCGGCAAAGGCGCGCGGCGCCTTGAGCCTTGCAGCGCAAATCGACGGCCTTGATTGGTGCGGCGCCCGGGAGTCGCTTTACGAGGACGGATATGCCTGTCTTCCCGGCATCGTGAGCGAGGACAACTGCAGGCGGATCGCGAGTCTGTACGAAGATCCGGAGGCCCGGTTCCGCTCCCATATCCAGATGGCGCGTTACAACTTTGGACGCGGCGAGTACAAATACTTCGGCTACCCGCTGCCGGATATTGTCGACCGGCTGCGAGCCTCCTTCTATCCGCATCTCGCGACCATCGCGAACGAGTGGGCAGAGCTATTGGGTTCGGCTGAGCGCTGGCCAACGTCGTTGCAACAGCTACTCGAGATCTGTCATCAGGCAAACCAACCGCGGCCGACCCCATTGCTACTCAAGTACACGGCGGGCGACTACAATTGCCTGCATCAGGATCTTTATGGCGAAATCCATTTTCCGCTGCAGGTGATTATCCAGCTGAGCCCGTCGGAGTCGTATGAGGGAGGCGAACTTGTTCTCGTCGAGCAACGCCCGCGCATGCAATCGCGCCCAGTGGTTTTGCGACTCGAGCAGGGCTCGGCCGTCGTCGTTCCGGTCCGGGAGCGTCCGGTAAGAGGTGCGCGAGGCTGGCGCCGCAACCAGATGCGTCATGGCGTCAGCAAGGTGCTGAGCGGAAACCGCCAAACGCTTGGCCTCATCTTTCACGACGCGGCCTGATGCGCTCCCGCACGATGGATCTCTTCGATCAGCTGCTGGACGAGTCGGCCAACCTGCTGCCCCGGGACGGCACCGTGAACTACCACGGCGCGATCATGCCGATGGACGACGCGGATCGCTACTACGAGGCCCTTCTTCGGGAAATCGCCTGGCAACACGACGAAGCCGTGATGTTCGGCAAGCGTATCGTCACCAAACGCAAGGTCGCCTGGTATGCCGACAGGCCGGCAACCTACACGTACTCAGGGGTTACCAAGACGGCGTTGCCGTGGATACCGGTTCTTCTGAGGCTCAAAGACCTGGCCCAGTTCTGTAGCGGTGAGACCTACAATTCCTGCCTGCTGAATCTCTACAACGACGGCAGTGAGGGGATGGCCTGGCACAGTGACGCCGAGAAGGACCTGAAACGCAATGGCGCAATCGCCTCGCTGAGTTTCGGCGCCGAGCGAAAATTTGCGCTCAAACATAAGCGCACCGGGCAGACGGTCTCAAAGGTGCTGGAGCACGGCAGCCTGCTGGTCATGAAAGACGAAACCCAGACCCATTGGCTTCACCGTCTGCCGCCGACAAAAACCGTTTCTTCTCCGCGTATCAACCTGACCTTTCGGACGATTGTGTAGGTTGTGCTGCAAGAGCAACGGGCATTCGCTCAGATGGCCGGATCAGAGAAAGCCTTGGCAATGATCGACATGGGGAGAAACAGGCGCTGCCCGTTGTCCGGAAATTGCACAAAGTTGTAACGTTCGTAGAAGTCGATTGCGCGCCCGTCGACAGCATCCACTACCACCGCATACGAGGCAATTTCGCTCGCCGCTCGCAGCGCTCTTGCCAGCGCGTCCATGAGCAAGTGCTCACCGAGTCCTGTTCCCTGGTGCGATTCGTCGACGGCCAGGCGCCCCAGCAGCGTGGCGGGTATCTGCGGGTATTTTGGCAGCCGCTTAATGGTAGCTGCGGGCAACTCCGGCAGTCGGATACTGAAAGACGATAAGGTGTAGTAGCCGATCACGTGCTTACGGCCATCAATGGCGGCGTAAGTGACTGCGACCTTGCGCTTGACGTCCTGGCTTGCCTGCTTCTTCAGATAATAGTCGAGCGAGGGCTGACCGCTCTCAAATGAGTCCTTTTTGTGCCGTCGTGAAATTGGCTCGATGAACGAAGACCCAAAGTCGTCACGCTTCGACAACGCCCCTAAGCTCTTTGCATGTATTTCTTCGCTGCGGACCGTAGATGCTCACCGGGCTCGGCATCCGACACTAATGCATCGCAGAATGTTTCGGCATCGCGTTGGGACAGCTGCATCGACTCGAGATCTTTTTGTGCGCGTTCTGCTGCCTCATCGAGGCTTCGCTCAACGAACTCGGTGAAAGTGAGGCCACGCATCGCCGCTGCGCGCTGATACAGCGCTTTCTTGGCCGGTGTGGTTCGGGTTTCGACTCTTGCGGATTTTGTGACTGGCGGTGTCGTTGGTTCCATCGGCATTGGCTTGTCTCTTGTGGAATACTCAAATTGTACGGCGGATTGCCGTACAGAGCAATTAAGCTTAATAGCTGTTGAGATACAACTGGGACTAACCTTCGGTGTAAAAAGCTGGTCGACGCCGAAAGGACCTGCTTGTGAGTACGTATCCGCTCTGCTCGCAGCTCGGTGGCTGCAACTCTATTTCAGAGCGGCAGTCTACTGCCAGCGAGATAAGTGGGATATCTCACCTATAATTCGTTGTTATTTACGGAGATCGAGGTTCTTATCGCAGCCAGATTGTGGCGACGGTAGCTTAGGGGTTGGAAGCTACCAGACACCTAGATCAAGTTTCCGCGCAGACCGGCCGGTTGCAATGCTTGCCCAACGCCGCCCAGATTTGATTTGGATTCGCAGCAGGTTTACTCAATAACCGACAAGCCGGAGCGTCAGACCAACAACATCGAATTTCGGGCGTCCGATCAGCGCAACTTTATTGCTTTCTAACGAAGTGGCCTTGGAGAGAGGAGATGATCTCAATAAATGTCTTTATAAGCCACTCATGGGCTCATTCAGAACACTACGAGAAGCTCGCCGAATGGCTATTCGAAACAAGTTGGACAGTCCACAATGGGCTGACCGCGCTGCATTTCGTAGACTGGTCTGTGCCCAAAGACAACCCTATTCATGATGCGCCCAACGATGTTGCGCTTGGAATGATGATCAATAGCCTGATCGTAAATAGTCACGTCGTCGTTATTCCGACCGGTATGTATGTGAACTACAGTGAGTGGATCAACAAGGAGATCGCTGGGGCGCGCGATTACAATAAACCGGTTCTCGCTGTAGATCTTTGGGGCGCGCAGAGAACATCATCGATCGTACAGCAAAACGCCGAAGATACTGTCGGTTGGCAAAAGCAGTCGGTCGTAAGCGGAATCTGGCGGTTGGTCCAATGACAGAAAGTTCATGGTGTTGGAGCAGCCCGGTTTCCGTCGGGAGAACCACAGCCAGAGCCCGTTTTCGTCGTCTACCTCCAGAATGCAACATCTCTGTTTCGCCGGCGATTGCCATTGATATTGAGAGCAAGGTAGCTGCAAGGTAGACCTCAAGCCACCTCCCGTCTCCCCAACAGACTCGTAATCTGTGCCCTGAGCGCCGCGGGTTTGACGGGCTTGCGCAGTACCGGCAAACCGCGGTCCCGAATTTCGTCGTCGACGGCGTCGGTGTGGTCGGCCGTGAGTATAAGGGCAGGGACGGGCTGACCGATCAGTTCGCGCACGGCGTCGATGACGTCGAGGCCGATGGCGCCATCGTCGAGGTGGTAGTCGACGAGCATGAGTGAGGGTTTGCGCTGCCGGTCTTTTCTCAAGGCTCGGCAGGCTTCCAGCGCTTCGTGTTTGTTGCTCGCCGTTACGGGCAGCGCGCCCCACTTGCTGAGCAGCCCGGCCATGGCTTCTAGAATTTCGGGTTCGTTGTCGACGCACAGGATGTGTTCGCCCACCAGCGACGACGGTGCGGGCTGCGCTGCCGGTTTGCTGCTTTCTTCGCGTCTCTGCGCCTGGGCCAGGGGCACGAGGACCTCGAAGGAGCTGCCGCGGCCGGGCTCCGAGCGCATGTCGACGGGATGGTCGAGCAAACGCGCAATGCGGCGCACGATGGCGAGCCCAAGTCCGAGACCGCGTTTGGCGCTCTTGTCGCTGCCCGCAAGGCGCTGGAACTCCTCGAACACACGGTCCTGATCGGTCGGTGCAATACCTCTGCCCGTGTCGACCACCTGCAGCGCAACGCTGTTGCCGCGGCGGCGACAGCCGAGCAACACGCCGCCGTTCTCGGTGTAGCGCCGTGCGTTGCTCAGGAAGTTCTGCAGAATGCGCCGGAGCAGCGCGGGATCGGATCGCACCCAGTAGTCTGTGTCGGCAATCCGGAGTTCGAGTCCGTCCTCGCGGAAAGCCTCGGTGAACTGCAGTTTCAGGGCGTCGAAGAGCTCGCGCACCGAAATTGCCGCAATGGCAGGCTCCGGGGCCGCTGTGTCGAGCCGCGAGATATCGAGCAGCGCGCTCAACAGGTCTTCGACCGAGCCAAGCCCGCTCTGCAGCCGTTCGACGAGCCGGCTTTGTTCGGGAGACAGCTGTTTGCGGTCTTCGTGCAGCAGGGCCGCAAACAGTTTGGTAGCGTTGAGCGGTTGCAACAGGTCGTGCGCGGCTGCGGCAAGGAACTTCGTCTTGGAGGCGTTGGCGTCCTCAGCCTCTTTTTTTGCGTCAGTCAGAAGCTCCATGGCGTTTTCGAGTTCGGCCGTGCGGTCGGCGACACGCTGCTCAAGCATGGCCTTGGCGTCGACAAGCGCCGCCTCCTGCGCCTTGAACTCGGTAATGTCGGTAAACGTCGTCACGTAGCCGCCGTCCGGCATGGGCTGGCCACGGATTTCGACGACCTTGCCGTCGTCGAAGTTGCTCTGATAGACGTAGGGTGTACCGGACTTGAGATGTTGCAGCCGCTTGGCAACCTCCTGTTCCGGGTTCCGATCGCCAAAGCGACCGTGTTCGGCCGAGTAGCGAATCAGCTCGGCAATGGGCTGCCCCACGTGCACCATGCCGGCGGGGTACCCCATCAGTTCCTTGTAGCGCTGGTTCCAGCCGATGATCCGCTGCGAAGCGTCGACCACGCTGACCCCCTGCGGGATGTTTTCGAGCGTGACTTCCAGCAGTTGGCGATTGAAGCGGATCGCGTGCGAGGTTTCGTCGAGCAAGGTGACGACGTCGGCGATCTCCATACCCGTGCGCCGGAGGGCCGTTGTAATCACGACGCGCGCTGAAGCGGCCCCGATGGCGCCCGCGAGCACTCGCTCCGTGAACTGTACGAGCTGACGATCCGCCGGTGCTGCAGGCGTGAGAATGAGCTGTTCGGTGGCGGCAAAGTCGGCAAACGACTGGCGCGCGTGCTGCTCGCCTAGGAAGCGCTCCGCTAGCTCCATCAGGTCGGCCGTGCGGATTTCCGTACCGACGTCCGCTATCAAGGCCCGGCTGCGTGGTGTGGGCGGCGTCGTAAACGCACGTGCCTGGATCTTCTCCACGAGCGATTGCCGCGTCAACAGCGACACCACCACGAGTGCAGTGACGTTGAGGCCCAGCGACCACGCGACGCCGTGGCTGAGCGGTTGTGCGCCGAGATCGAAGAACAGCGCTTCGGGACGCAGCCACGCGAGTTCGAACAAGCCGTTGTCCACAAAACCGCGAGGTAACGCGCCGGCGCGGGCAAGCGCCGGCAGAAACAGCGTGTACGCCCACAATACGAAGCCCAGGCAAAGCCCGGTCAGCGCGCCGTGGCGCGTGGAGCGCGGCCAGTACAGGCCAAACAGTATCAGTGGGGCAAACTGCGCCGCCGCGGCAAACGACAAGAGGCCAATTGCCGCGAGGGCCGCGGACTCGCCGGCAGCGGCGTAATACACGTAGGCCATGGCCGCTATGCCGGCGATGGCGATACGCCGGATAACGAGCAGGCGCCGCGAGTAATCCTGTTCGGTGTCCCCGTTGTTCGGACGACGTTCGAGCAGCAGCGGTAGCACAATTTCGTTCGAGATCATGGTCGATAGCGCCACGCAGGCCACGATCGCCATGCCGGTCGCGGCCGAGAAACCACCCAGAAACGCCAGCAGGGTCAGCCAGTCCTGCCCCGCCGTCAGCGGCAGCGCCAGCACAAAGCTGTCAGCGCTGAAGCTGCCGGTCGACAGCGTGCTGAGCCCGGCCAGCGTAATCGGTATGACAAACACGCTGAACAGGGCGAGATAAAGCGGGAACAGCCAGCGCGCGGAGTCGATGTTCGCGTCTTTGCGCGCCTCGACCACCATGACGTGAAACTGCCGCGGCAGACACAGGATGGCCGCGCCTGCGAGGATCAGCTGGGTAATGAACATGTCCGGAAGGCTTGCCAGGCTGAATACGCCGGCGAGATCCGGGCCGCTCGTACGCAACGGCATGACGTCCTGGCCGGGGCCCAGCAGATAGAGGGCAAACAGTCCGACGGCAATAAACGCGAGCAGCTTGACGAGGGATTCGAACGCAATCGCCAGCATCATGCCGTCGTGGTGTTCGGTGACGTTGATCTTGCGCGTTCCGAACAGTATGGCAAACAGCGCAAGCGCCGCGGCGGTCACGAGTGCCGTGTCGATGCCTGTGTCGCCGTTGGCGCGGTAGTTCGAGACAATATCGAAGCCTGCAACAATCGCCTTGAGCTGCAGCGCAATGTAGGGCACCGATCCGATCGTTGCGATCAAGGTCACGATGACGGCAAGGCTGCGCGCTTTGCCGTAACGCGCCGCAATGAAGTCGGCGATCGACGTCAGGTTCTGCCGCTTGCTGATCGCCACCATGCGGGTGATGACGCCCCAGCCGAACACAAACACCAGTATCGGGCCGAGATAGATCGTGAGGTACAGCCATCCGTCGACCGAGGCGCTGCCCACCGCGCCGTAGAAGGTCCATGAGGTCGCGTACACGCCCAGCGCCAGGCTGTAGATCAGGGCGCGCAGTTTCGGCGACAGGCGCTTTGCCCCGACGCGGTCTCCCCAACGCGCCACCGCGAACAGGAGACCGACGTAGAGAATGGACAACAGCAGCAGAGTCCACCAGTCGATCAAACGTATTCCCCCCTCGTCGCGGCCACGCCCGGTGGCCGCCCGAATTCGCCCGAGTCTACTACCTTGGTCGCAAGCGGGCGAATACGGGTTTGTCACGGACTCGGCTGCACGACTTCACCCAAGTAGCTGAGCAGAATGGAAAAAAGCAATCTGTCCGGTGGCTGTAGCCCGACCAGGCGGCACGTGTTGTACGACTAAAGTCGGTACGGCGGGAAGGCGGCGCTTTGCTAGATTGCGAGTGGGCCTATTCGCTCATGACCTTTATAAGAAGGGGGAACCCATGTCCAAGAACGCGAGCTATTGGAGCGCCAACCTGAAACTGGTGGCGATCTGTATGGTGATCTGGTTCGTCTGCTCGTACCTGTTCGGCATCATCCTTGTCGAACCGCTCAACAACATCCAGATCGGCGGCTACAAGCTGGGTTTCTGGTTTGCGCAGCAGGGTTCGATCTACATTTTCGTCGCGCTGATCTTTTTCTACGCGAATCGCATGGGCAAGCTCGATCGCGAGCACGGCGTCGAAGAGGACTAGGCCATGACACTACAATCCATGACCTACCTCGTCGTCGGCTTCACGTTTGCCCTGTACATCGGCATTGCGATCTGGGCACGCGCCGGTTCGACCAAAGAATTCTACGTTGCGGGCGGCGGCATCAACCCCGTTGCCAACGGCATGGCGACGGCTGCCGACTGGATGTCGGCGGCGTCGTTCATCTCGATGGCTGGGCTCATTGCCTTCATGGGCTACGGCGGTTCCGTGTTCCTGATGGGCTGGACCGGCGGCTACGTGCTGCTCGCAATGCTGCTGGCGCCGTACCTGCGCAAATTTGGAAAGTTCACGGTGCCCGAGTTTATCGGTGACCGGTACTACTCGAAGACCGCGCGCATCGTTGCCGTGCTGTGTCTGATCATCGCCTCGGTCACCTACGTGATCGGACAGATGAAAGGCATCGGCGTGGCGTTCTCGCGCTTCCTGGAGGTCGACTACGACGTCGGCCTGGCGGTCGGCATGGGCATCGTGTTCTTCTACGCCGTCATGGGTGGCATGAAGGGCATCACCTATACGCAGATTGCGCAGTACTGTGTGTTGATCCTCGCGTACACGATCCCCGCAATCTTTATATCCCTGAACCTGACCGGCAACCCGCTGCCGCAGCTTGGCCTCGGATCGACGATGGCCGGCAGCGACGTGTTCCTGCTCGACAAGCTCGATCAGGTGTTGCGCGATACCGGCTTTGCCGAATACACGACCAACGTCAGGCTCAGCGCAACCAACATGTTTATGTACACGATGTCGCTCATGATCGGGACCGCGGGGCTGCCGCACGTCATCATTCGCTTCTTTACCGTGCCGAAGGTCAAGGACGCGCGCAGCTCAGCCGGTTGGGCGCTCGTGTTCATTGCGATTCTGTACACGACGGCACCGTCGGTAGCGGCCATGGCGCGCCTGAACCTGATGTCGACGATCGAACCGACACCGGGCGAGTACATGCTGTACGACGAGCGTCCGCAGTGGATCAAGAACTGGGAGCAGACCGGTCTCCTGGCCTTCGAGGACAAGAACGGTGACGGCCGCATCCAGTACACGGCGGATGCCGAGACCAACGAAATGACCAACGTCGACCGCGACATCATGGTGCTTGCCAACCCCGAGATCGCGAACCTGCCCAACTGGGTGATTGCGCTCGTGGCTGCCGGTGGCCTGGCCGCCGCGTTGTCGACAGCGGCGGGGCTCTTGCTGGCCATATCCAGCGCCATTTCGCACGACTTGCTGAAGGGCGTGTTCCGGCCCGACATTACGGAAAAACAGGAATTGCTTGCGAGCCGCCTGGCCATGGCGGGGGCCATTGCCGTGGCGGGCTACCTGGGCTTCAATCCGCCCGATTTTGCGGCGGGCACCGTGGCGCTCGCGTTCGGGCTCGCGGCGTCGTCGATCTTCCCGGCGCTCATGATGGGGATTTTCTACAAGCGCATGAACAAGGAGGGCGCCATTGCCGGCATGATTGCGGGCATTAGCGTGACGCTGTTCTACGTGTTCCAGCACAAAGGCATCATGTTCGTGCCGAGCACGGCGTTTCTCGGCGATCTGCCGGAGAACTGGTTCCTGGGCATCGAACCGAATGCGTTCGGCGCCGTGGGCGCAGTCTTCAACTTCCTCGTCGCTTTTGCGGTCAGTCGACTGACGGCATCGCCGCCGGAGCACATCATCCACCTCGTCGAAGACATCCGCGTTCCCGCGGGTGCGGGCGGCGCGCAGGCGCATTGACGTACGTCCTCGCGGCGGGGTCTCGATGTCTGGTCGAGGCCCCGCCGTCGTTTTGAGGGTTAGCTGGCTGCTACACTGCAGTGTCAATCGAGGGCTGTACTCATGTGGAAGAATAAACACGTTGTGGTGGCGCTGCTGGTTGCGCCGGTGCTTGCCATACTGAGCTGGTTTGCAGTCGACAAGCTCGTGGCCGAGCAGCCGCACGCCGCAAAGCCGGGCGCGGTCTATACACTGGCCGCTCGCTCCAACTGCCGCTATCCGAGCGGTCGTTGCGATCTCCACAATGCGGACTTTCAGCTAACCCTGGCGCGCGGACAAAGAGACGGCATCGAGACGCTCGAACTCGAGTCTCGGCATGCACTGCGTTCGGCGGTCCTGGCGATCGGCGCTTCCGTCGACAGCCTGTCCGGTCCACTCGCCATGGAGCCCGTCGGCGATGGCGGGGTTTTATGGAGCTTGCCGGCCGAGGGCAGCGTTGGCGAAGGCGGCGTGCTCAGGCTGGCCGTCGTCGCCGGGCAATCGTCCTATTTTGCCGAGTTATCGACGGCATTCCTGTCAGAGTCCAGCACCGCCGACTGAGCCAGACTACGGCGTCTCCGGCTGCCCGCTCTCCGAAGCGCCGTCAACATCATCAACGTCGTTCTGGGGCAACTCGCCCGTGTTGACGTAGCGTCGATACTCGCTGCAGGCTCTGTCCCGGTTGGCAAGCGAAGACTCGCTCGGATGATTGGTGTAGAACTCGGCCCAGGTTGTACAGAGACCATAAAGTCCCAGCCCCGTTTCCGATTCCGCACGTTCTTTTTCGAGCGCAAGCTGGCGCCCGTCGATGTCGTTGGTGAGTTGTTCCTGCAGCTGTTCGGTCGTCAGCAGCATTTGCTGATCGAACGCGCTCTGACTTGCCGCGTCGACCGGCCGCTGACTGTCGACCCACTGCCAGACGCCGGCAGCTGCGGCCAGAAGCAACAGCGCCGCTCCTGCCCGGGTCAGCCTACGTAGTGTCGACGGTTCAGCCATCGTTTTCTTGTCCTCGTCCGTTCACGGTCCTCTCGTTAAGACGCCGAAACTGCGAAACCGTTCGTGTGCAGACCCCGCTGCGGCCGATATGCTACACGCTCGCAGACTGCGTTCAGCGACACCGTGAAGCCAAACAGCATCATCATTGTACTTAGCAGCCTAGTGCTCGTCATATCCGCCTGGAATCGCAATGCCATTCCAGGGACGCTCGAGCTCGTGCCCGGCGTCGAGGAGGAGCCGTCGCAAACGCCCGCGCGCCGGCGGCCGTTCGAGGTTGTATTCGAGGATACGCTGTACAAGGTCAAGCCGAAGTACCGCTACGACATCGAAGGGGTTGTCGTTTCCTTCCGTCACCACGACGGCAACAGCCGCATGCACCGACTGTCGAACGATCATCTGAATATGCTCGACGTTTGTGTGGTATGGGGCAGTAACGCCGACCCCACATTACTCAAGAAGCTCAAGTTCTGGAACGGCATCTTCACCTGCAACGTGCAGACGAGGGACCGTGAGGCCTGGGATGCTTTTGATATGTACGCGCTGTCGAACAACCACCTGATCAGCGACGAGGCCGCCGTGCGCGATTCGGTGACGGACCTTAAGATCGGAGATCAAATTCGCATTTCGGGCTGGCTCGCCAGCTACGGGACCGGCACGGGCGACGAGCGCGGCACGAGCACCACGCGGCAGGATACCGGGGACGGTGCCTGCGAAACGATCTACGTCGAAGACTTTGCGATCACGCAAAAAGGCTTGAGCGGCTGGCGTGTCGCGATGTGGTCGTCGCTGGCTGCGTTGCTGGCCTCTCTGTTCCTGCACTTTCGTGCGCCGCATCGGCGATATACGCGCTGACAAGTGTATCCAGGCACTACTTCGGACGCGGCTGACAACTCGGGCAGAGGTACAGCCGACGCCCGCTGACGGTCGTGTGGCGGATGCGGGTTTTGCATCGACGGCAGGGTTGGCTGGCCCGGCCGAAGACAAAAAAGCGTCGCTTCTCGAACGGTAAACCCTTGGCGCGCAGCGTCTTGTCGATTTCGGGCGTGACCGTCACGCCGCGCGTGCGGTACGAGCGGCGGCTGATTGTCAGGGTAAGACGGGCAAGCTCGCGAAGGCGTCGCGCATCGAGTTCCGCCGGTTTTTCAGCCGGGTGCACACGCGCCACGTGCAGGGTTTCCGAGCGCAGGTAGTTGCCGTTACCGGCAAGGAAAGCTTGGTCGAGATACAGGCCGCCGAGGCTGCGGTTACGGAAGCGCTGTTCGAGCAGCCGCTCGACAACGGCATCGGTATTCAGGCGCTTGTCGAGTATGTCGGGGCCGACGCGGGTAAGGAACGGGTGCTGATCGAGCTGTTTGTTCGTTAGCACTTCGATGTCCGACGCGCTGTACAACAGGGCGCTGTGGGTTTCCGTGTGCAGCGCCACGCGTAAACTCCGCGTCGTGTCCGGCAGCCGCGGGCGTCGCGTCGTGTACCAGCGGCCGTACAGCTGATTGTGGCTGTACAAGGTCAGCCCGTTGTCGAACCGCGTGAGCATGGCTTTGCCGCGGGTATCGACCGCCGTTACGACGGCCCCTGTCAGACGTTTGGCGAAGCGTTCAAGCCGCGGCAGCCCAAATTCGACGCTGGCCAGTGCCTCGTCGATGAGTACGCGCGCAATCTTGTCCGCCGCGAGGCGGATTTCAGGTCCTTCCGGCATACCGTGCTAGCGGCTGCTCTGCCGCTGACGCCGGCAGCGCTCGGAGCAATAGCGCACCGACTCCCAGCACGCGGACCACTTGCGCCGCCACCGGAACGGGCGGCCGCACACGGCGCAGGGTTTCGACGGCAGATGCGCCTTTCGGTGCACGGTGCTTCCGGTGCTTTTCTTGCAGCCGGGCGTCAGGAGGCGTCCAGCGCCTTTTCTATCGCCGACACGACTTTTTCGTCGTAGGGTTTTGTGCGCGGACTGAATTCGGCAATCAGCTCGCCGTCCCGGCCTATCAGGAATTTGTGGAAATTCCAGGTCGGGTAGGTGCCTGAGGCTTCGGCAAGTGCGTGAAACAATGGATGTGCGTCGTCTTTCTTGACTACCGTTTTCTCGACCATCGGGAACTTGACCTTGTAGGTCAGCCGGCAGAATTCCTGAATTTCCTCCTCGGTGCCGGGTTCCTGGCCCAGAAAGTCGTTCGACGGGATGCCGACGACCGTGAAGCCGCGCTCGCCATATTCCTGGTACAGCTTCTCGAGACCATCGTATTGTGGTGTGTTGCCGCACTTGGACGCCGTGTTGACGAGCAGCACGACGTCGCCGCCGAATTCGTCCTTGAGGTTAATCGTGTCTTCAGACGCCAGCCGGCGGAAATCGTGGTCGAGTAGCGCTGCGTTTTCGGCAGCCGCCGTACCGGTCAGGGTAATGGCAAGCAGTACAACCAGCCTTTTCATGAAACGCTCCTGAAATGAGGAAGGGGCAGTGAGCCTTAGACTATCTCCAAGACTCACTCGAAAACAAATCATCTTACGCATCATCCCGGAAGCACAGACTCGATTTGTAACACTTGGTATCCGCGAGGGGCTCGACGCGAGGATCGCCATGGGCTAGTGTCGCGCCGAAACGGCCTTGAGGAAATCACTGGCGTGCAAGATCAAACAAGTCCCGTTTTGCCGGCACGCTCGGGAGCGCTCACCTCTCGAGCACTGACCTATGCGGGCGCACTGCCGTTTCTGGCCTGCGCACTGCTGCCTTACGCTGGCATCCGGGACATTCCGCTGCTCGGTTCGGTAGAGCAGGCGCTGGTCAGCTACGGGCTTGCCATCGCGAGTTTCATGGCGGGGACTCTGTGGGCGGCCCGGCTGCGCGAACCCGCAGGAAATGCCCCGCCGTGGTTGCTGCTCAGCAATGCGTTTGTGCTGGCCGCATGGATCTCGGCGCTTGCAGCGCCGGCCTTTGTTGCGCTGGCCGTTCAGGCGCTCGTTTTTTTGTTCCTGCTGTGGGCTGACAGCCGACTGTTTGCGGTTGGCCTCATTGGCCGCGACTACTGGGTTTTGCGGCAGCGTATCTCAGCCATTGTCGTGCTGGCCCTGTTGGTCGCGCTGTTCACGGCATGGCCAGAGTAGCCATCATTGGCGCCGGCCTCGCGGGTCTGGTGCTGGCCAGGGGGCTTCGCGATGCTCATGAAGTGGTCCTGTTCGAGAAATCGCGAGGGGCCGGCGGCCGCATGGCGACCCGCTACGCGGGTGACTACGAATTCGACCACGGTGCACAGTTTTTTACGACCCGCACGCCGGCTTTCCGGCGCTTTGTCGAGCCGCTTGTCGCTGCGGGACATGCAGCGGCCTGGCATGCGCGGTTCGCGGAGTTCTCGGGCTCGGAGATGACGGCGACCCGCCGCTGGGACGACGACTACCCGCATTACGTCGGTGTGCCGCGTATGAACGCCATTGGCCGGGCTCTGGCCGAGGGTCTCGACGTGCGTTTGCAAACGACGGTCAATGCCGTGTCCCGCGACGCGGGCGACTGGTCGCTGACCGGCAGCCGTGGCGGCGGGACGCCCGGGCCGCTCGGCGTCTTCGACCAACTGCTCGTGACGGCACCGTTGACCCAGACCCTGGCGCTGTTGCCTGAAGAGCGGGCGCTGGCTGAGGCCGCGGCCGGCCACGACATGCTGGGGTGCTATGCGCTAATGCTCGGATTTGCGAGCCCGCCGGCCGTGGGTTTTGATGCGGCGCTGGTTCGTGACGCAGACGTGAGCTGGATCTCGATCAACAGCAGCAAACCCGGCCGCAACTCGGCGCCGACGATGCTCGTCCACGCCACCAACCGCTGGGCCGAAGCCAACATGGATACGCCTCTCGAATCGGTTACCGAGCACATGCTCGGCGAGGTGCAGCGTGTCACCGGCGTCGACGGCCACACGGCGGAGCACTGCGACGTACACCGCTGGCGCTTCGCCAATTTACCCAAGCAGTCCGGGCCGCGGTGTTTTTACGACGCCGAACGCGGGCTCGGAGTGGCTGGAGACTGGTGGGTCCGTGGTCGCGTCGAGGCGGCGTTTACGAGCGCTGGCGCGCTTCTGGCGGCAATAGCGGCGTAACATCCGGCCGGCCGGGCTTTCTGGACAAGCCCCGGGTATGCTGCGAGACTCGAAGCGAGCGAAAACTGTCGGAACCGGAAAGCGTTTTTTCGGCACTAAACCGACAGCTTCGCCACCACGACTGCAGTCTCTTTCAAAGGGGGAAAGCTCATGCTGCGTATGCTGCTCGCCGCGCTGGCCATCTTCGCATTCGTTTCGCCGTCCACGGCGCAGGCCGCATCGACGACCCTCGAGAGAATTGCCGAGAGCGGTACGTTTCGCATCGGTTACGTGCCGGACGCTGCACCGTTGTCGTTCAACAACGGCAATGGAGACCCGGCCGGCTACTCGATCGATCTCTGCCGCTACATTGCTGTTGCGGTCCGCGACGAGCTGGAACTCGACGCGCTCGAACTCGAGTTCGTGCCGCTCAACAGCATGCCGGAGCGCCTCGAGGCCGTCGAGAACGGCGATGTCGACATCGAGTGCGGCGCTTCGACCGTGACCTTGTCGCGTCGCGAACGTGTGGATTTCACGTTGATGACTTTTATCACCGGTGCCGCGATTCTTTCGCGCCGGGAGGCGCCCGTCGACAGTATCGACGAGTTGAGCGATCAGAAGATAGCGGTGCTCAGGGGGACGACGACAGAGGACGTCATGCGTCGTTTTGCGAACTACAATGAAGTGAACCTGACGCTTCGTTTCGTCGCGACGCACGACGAGGGCATGGCGCTACTGGATGCCGGTGACGTCGACGCTTACGCTTCCGACCGGGCAATGCTGCTGGGGCAGATCTTTCGCGATCCCGACAAGGCCGACCAGTACCGGATGAGCAAGCAGGTCATTTCCTTTGAGCCTTACGCGATGATGACGCGGCGCGGCGACACCGAGTTTCGCCTGGTTGCTGATCGCGCGCTGGCGGGTGTCTACCGGGGCGCGCAGATTCGGCGTCTCTACCAGCAGTGGTTCGGCCGCTACGGCGAACCGCTGTCGCCGATTGTCGAGGCGATGTATCAGTTCCAGGCTGTCGACGAGTAGGTCGGCCGCGGCGCTTCGACCTCTAGTCGATGAATAGCGTGTCGATCGCTAGTCGATAAAAAGCGTCGCGGGGTGTTCCAGTAGTTCGCGCACGCGCTGGATCATCTGCGCGGCGTCATAGCCGTCGACGAAGCGGTGATCGAATGACGATGACAGGTTCATCATGAGCCGTACCGCAATCTGACCGTTGTGCACGACCGGCCGCTCGACCGCTCGGTTGACGCCGACAATACCGACCTCGGGCATGTTGATGACCGGCGTCGACGCAATCCCGCCCAGTTTGCCCAGGCTCGTGATCGTGATCGTCGAGCCGGTGAGTTCACTTTTCTTTGCGCTATTGTCACGTGCGGCTTCGGCTACCCGACGAATCTCGGCGGCAAGGTTCGTGAGGTTCATCGTCTCCGCATGCCGTACCACCGGCACCTTGAGCCCGTCCGGCGTTTGTGTGGCCACTCCGAGGTGCACGGCATCGTGCTGCAAAAGCACGTTGCGTTCCTTGTCGTAGGTGGCGTTGCACTGTGGGAATTCTTTCAGCACCCGGATGAGTGCGGTGCCGAGGAATGGTAGCAAGGTCAGCCGCCGCTCGGGGTTCTGCTGGTTCAGGTGTTTGCGCAGCGCTTCGAGCTCCGTAATGTCGAGTTCTTCGACGTAGGAGAAGTGCGGAATTTCGCGCGTCGCGGCGGACATGCGTTCGGCAATGACGCGGCGCAGGCCAATGACCTTGATCTCCCGCACGGTGTCCCGGGCTTTGTCGGCGGCGCGTCTCGCAGACTGCTGCCGGCCGTTGACGAAGTCGTCGAAATCCGCGCGCGTAATGCGGCCGCCGGGCGCTGATCCTTCGACACGCGACAGGTCGACGCCGAGTTCTTTTGCACGACGGCGAATGGCGGGCGACGTAATGATGCGGGCGCCCCGGGGCTTCTCCGCAGCCGGCGCGGGTGTCGCCGCGGTGGCGGATTGACGTGCGGCGGGTTCCGGCGTTGCGGCCGACTCTTTAGAGCTCGGCTGTTCGCCCGCATCGTCCGACGCCGTGTCCGGGGTGGCGCCCGAAGCACCGGTTTCGAATACGACCAGCGGCGCGCCGACCGCGACGATATCGCCCGGTTCGCCCGCGAGGCGAACCACCTTGCCGGAAACCGGGGAGGACAGTTCGACGGCGGCCTTGTCGGTCATCATTGTGCCGACAACGTCCTCTTCCTTGACGTCGTCTCCCACCTTGATGAACCACTCGCCGATTTCCGATTCAACGGTGCCTTCGCCGAGGTCCGGTAATTTGAAGGTGTATTCGCTCATTCCGCCTCCATCACTCTGCGAATGCCGGCAGCCATGCGGCGCTGTCCCGGAAAATACTGCCACTCGAACGCGTGCGGATAAGGCGTATCCCAGCCGCCGACGCGGCCGATGGGTGCTTCGAGGTAGTAGAAACACTCTTTCTGCAGCGTAGCGGCGAGTTCCGCGCCGTAACCGCTGAACCGCGTAGCCTCATGCGCAATGAGGCAGCGGCCGGTCTTCTTCACCGAGTCGGCCAGTGTCGTAACGTCGAGCGGCGACAGCGAGCGAACGTCGATGACTTCGGCGTCCACGCCGGTGAGTTCCGCGGCAGCCACGGCAACGTGCACGAGTGTGCCATAAGTCACGATGGTCAGTTCACTGCCGCTGCGCGCCACTTCCGCCTCGCCAAGGGGGACGGTGTAGTAGCCTTCCGGCACCTCTCCTTTGGGATGTGAGCTCCAGGAGACCGCCGGCTTGTCGGGGTCGCCGTCGAAGGGCCCGTTGTAAATACGTTTGGGCTCGAAGAACACGACCGGGTCGTCGGATTCGATCGCGCTGATCAAAAGACCCTTCGCGTCGTAGGGGTTCGACGGCATCACAACCTTGATGCCGCTGACGTGCGTAAAAATGCCTTCCGGTGACTGCGAGTGCGTCTGGCCGCCGCGGATGCCGCCGCCGCAGGGTGTGCGGATTGTGACCGGCGAGAAGAACTCACCGCAGGTGCGATAGCGCAAACGCGCGAGTTCCGACACGATCTGGTCGAAGCCCGGATAGATGTAGTCCGCAAACTGAATTTCGGCAACGGGCCGGAGGCCGTTGACGCCCATGCCGATAGCGGCGCCAATAATGCCGCCTTCGGCAATGGGTGCATCGATGACGCGGTGTTCGCCGTATTTGCGCTGCAGCCCGTCCGTGCAGCGGAACACGCCGCCGAAGTAGCCGACGTCCTCGCCGAGCACGACGACGTTCGGGTCGCGGTCCATGACGATGTCGTGCGCCGAACGGATCGCTTCGATCATGTTCATCTGCGCCATTAGCCCTGACCTCCATCACCGTTCATGCGCTGCGTTTCCAGCATGCGGCGGCGCTGCGACTCGAGCCGCTTCGGCGGATCGGCGTACACGTCATCGAACATCGTGGCGGGATCGAGCCACGGCCCTTCGGTCATGGTCCCGTACTTCTGCGCCTCCTTCCACGCGGCGAGTACTTCGGACTTGAGTTCTTCGGTCAACGCTTCGTGCTTTGCGTCCGACCAGTGGCCTTCACTGATCAGATGCTGCTTGAGGCGCTCGACCGGATCGCCGAGCGGGAAATCAGTCCACTCGTGTTTCGGACGGTACTTGGAGGGGTCGTCGCTCGTCGAGTGCGCACCGCCACGATACGTGACCAGCTCGATCAGCGCGGGTCCGCCGCCGCGCCGCGCACGATCGGCCGCCCAGAGCGTTGCCGAGTAAATCGCCAGGAGGTCGTTACCGTCGACTCTCAGTCCGGGGATACCGAGGCCCAGACCGCGCGCCGCAAACGGGCGGCGCTCGCCGCCGGCCGTTCCCTGGAACGTGGAGATCGCCCATTGATTGTTGACGACATTGAGGATAACGGGCGCCTGGTAGACGGCCGCGAAAGTCAGCGCATGGTGAAAGTCGGCCTCGGCGGTCGTGCCGTCGCCGACCCAGCTGGCGGCCACATGGTCTTCACCCTTGATGGCCGAGGCCATCGCCCAACCGACGGCATGCGGGTACTGCGTGCCGAGGTTGCCGGAGATCGAGAATACGTTGCCGCTTTTCGAGTGATACATAATCGGCAGCTGGCGGCCCTGACACATATCGCGCGTGTTCGACAGGCACTGGCACATCATGTCGACGAGTTTGACGCCGCGGTACATGTACAGGCCCTGGTTGCGATAGGAGGGGAAACACATGTCGCCGTGACGCAGCGCCATGGCTTGTCCAATGGACACGGCCTCTTCGCCGAGCGCCTCCATGTAGAAGGAAATGCGCCCCTGGCGCTGGATCTGCCACATCCGCTCGTCGAAGACGCGGTTGAGCAACATCCAGCGCAGCGCAATCTGCAGGTCGGCGGGTTCCATGTTGGGATTCCAGGGGCCTTTCGCCGAGTGGTCGTCGTCCAGAACCCGTATGAGGCCCGTGCTCAGGTGTTCGATTTCACGCACGCGGGCATCGGTACCGGGTTTGTCGACGGCGCCGGCGGGACTCAGATTCAGGTAACTGAAGTCCGGCTCGTCACCGGGCCGCGCGGTGGGCCGCGGAATATGCAGTCGTGACTCTTTTGCCATGTGCCGTTATCCCTTGTTGGTCGTTGTGGCCCGGCGACGTGCAGCAGCCGCCCGGCCGAATCAGTCGGCTCTATCAGTCCGTTCCGGCGGCCGTTACGAGCCGCCGGGCCAGTTCGTCGGCAACGCGGTTGGTTGCCTTGTGGCTGGCGGCGGACTCGGCGAAAATTTCCTCGAGGCGCACCGGAATGCGGCCGACGTCGCTGCGGACTTCGTCTTCGGAGCCCTTCTCGAAGTATTCGCGCGCGACGGAAATGATGCCGCCGGCGTTGATGACGTAGTCGGGTGCGTACAGGATGTTGCGCTCGGCGAGGCGGTCGCCGTCCGCTTCCGTGCTGAGCTGATTGTTGGCGGCACCGGCAATGACTTTCGCCTTGATTTTCGGAATGCTGACTGAGTTGAGCACGTTGCCCAATGCGCAGGGGGCCAGGACGTCGGCGTCGGCGAACAGGATGTCCTGCGCAGCGACGACGTTGGCCGGAAACGCCGCCTGAGCCGCCTCGAGGTTTTTCCGGTTGACGTCGGCAATCGTCAGCTCCGCGCCGGCTTCGCTGAGCAGCCGGCCGAGGTGCAGCCCGACGTGGCCGACACCCTGGATCGCAACCCGCAGCCCGTCGAGCGAATCGCGGTTCAGGTGGACCGCAACGGCGGCCTGTATCCCCAGAAACACACCCAGTGCGGTCCACGGAGACGGGTCGCCGCCGGCTGAAGCGCCGCTTTGCGGCAGGCCGGACACGTGGCGGGTGCTTTCGCGCACGTTGCGCATGTTGTCGACACTGACGCCGACGTCTTCGGCTGTTACGTAGCGACCGCCGAGCGCGTCGACGGCGCGGCCGAAGGCCCGGAACAGCTCCGGGTTTGCGGCAAGCGCAGGGGTTTTGAGGATTACGGCCTTACCGCCGCCAAACGGCAGACCCGCGACGGCGTTCTTGTAGGTCATGCCTCGCGACAGCCGAAGGACGTCCGTGACGGCATCGTCGCTCCTGTCGTACTGCCAGAGACGGCAGCCGCCCGCGGCCGGCCCGAGGGCGGTCGAGTGCACCGCAATGATGGCCTTGAGACCGGCGTCCGGCTCCTCGAAGTAGTGAACACCTTCATGATGGTCAAACTCGGGATGCTCGAAGACGCTCATTGGAGTCCTTTGATCCTTGGGGCCGGTCAGTTAGATGGCGCCATAATATAAGCCCAAAACCGGGGGTTTTTGTTGCTAATTGTTTGTAAAAAACCCAAGATCCTGCATAATTTATTCAAATTAGCTGGATTCTACGAGTTACTTATGTCCGCAATTAACCTCGATCACATAGATCGTCGAATTCTCGATATTCTGCAGTCGGAGCCCGGTATCAATGCGACGGCCATTGGCGAGCGCATCGGCCTCTCACAATCCGCCTGCTGGCGGCGTATCCAGTCGCTGCGCGAACAGGGTGTCATTCGCGAACGCAGCGTCCGCCTCGATCGCGAGAAAGTGGGGCTCAATACCATGGTGTTTGCGCACGTCAAACTGACCTCTCACGGCCGCAGCAATCTCACCGATTTTTCGGCCGCGGTCGAGAGTTTTCCCGAAGTGCTGGATTGTTACGTGCTGCTTGGCAACGTCGACTACCTGCTCAGGATCGTGACCGAAGACATCAAGGCCTACGAGCGCTTCTTTTTCGAGAAGCTCTCGCAATTGCCGGGGATTCAGGAAGTGAATTCGAGTATTGTGCTGGCGGAGACCAAGCACACGAGCGTGCTGCCGCTGGCGGCGGCGAGCTGACCCGCACGCTGTATTCCTGAACCACACGAAGACGCGAGGAGAACCCCGTGAAGGCACACTGGAACGGAAAACTGATTGCCGAGTCGGACGATACGGTTGTCGTCGAGAACAACCACTATTTCCCGCTGCAGTCGGTCGACGCGTCCGTGCTCGTCGAGTCGAGCCACACGTCGGTTTGTCCGTGGAAGGGCACGGCCAGCTACTACTCGCTGCACGTCGACGGCGAGACCAACGAGAACGCGGCGTGGTACTACCCCGAACCCAAAGAGGCTGCCAGTCAAATCAAGGGTCGCGTGGCGTTCTGGAAGGGCGTCACCGTCAGTGAGTAACGCATGACCGCACACACCATCGACAGACGGCGTGTCCTCGCAGGACTCGCCGCGCTGGCGGCCGGCGGCGTGCAGGCCGGTAGTCGCGATTTTGCGGCAGGGATTGCGGCGCTGGAGCAGCGCTCGGGAGGCCGTTTGGGGGTCAGCGTGCTCGATGCGCACACGGGGATCAGCGTCAACCACCGCGGTGACGAACGTTTTGGCATGTGCTCGACGTTCAAACTGGCGCTGGCGGCGCTGGTGCTAAAAGCGATCGACGACGGCGAGTTTGCGGCGGATCTCAGAATCCCGATACGCGAGACGGACATGGTTTCTCATGCCCCCGTAACCAAACAGCATGTCGGCACGGCCGGTCTGACGGTGGTCGAACTGGCGGAGGCGGCGCAGAAGACCAGCGACAATCTCGCGGCGAATCTGTTGATACGCCAGCTCGGCGGACCCGCCGGGTTCACGGCGCGGCTGCGCGGGGTCGGCGACGAGTACACGCGGCTCGATCGCTACGAAACCGAGATGAATCTGGTTGCGCCGGGAGAAGTTCGCGATACGACGACCCCTGCCGCCATGGCCGTCACCGTGGCGCGGTTGCTGGACCGTGGCTTTCTGTCAGAGCCATCCCGGCAACAGCTCGAGTCCTGGCTCGTAGAGACGCGGACAGGGCGATCACGGCTGCGCGCCGGGTTCCCGGCGGACTGGCGTGCCGGCGACAAAACCGGGACCGGCATTGCGCCAATCATGCCGAACCGCACCAACGACGTCGCGACCGTCTGGGCGGGTGATCGTCTGTTCGTAGTGGCCGCTTACGCGGAGGCGGACCAGCACTACCCGAAGATGCGCCCGGAGGACAACGCTGTATTGGCGGCTGCCGGCGAGCTGGCAGCCGGGTGGATCGCCGAGCGCACGGCGTAGTCGGTTTTCAGCGATCCGCTGGTTGTTCGCCTACAGCCCCGGCCGGTAGGTCTTCACCGCGCGCGCTTCCACGTCTTCACGGTAGAACGCCACGTCCTTGAATTGTCGGTTGACGTACGCCTCGGCCTGATCGTCGAAGTGTTTCGACGCGGGGTTACCGCTCTGGCCGCCGGCCAGCAGCGACTTGGCTCTGACTTTGTCGCCAAACTCGACAACAGCGACAAAGCTGTTGCCTCGGTAGCCGTACAGCTTCTTCGTTCCTTCCGCGCGCCGCGAACCGAACGCCGCCAGCGCACCCCATCGGCCCGATGCCATGTCGACGCCCAGCGACGGCTCGCTGTCGTCGAAGGGCAGGTCGATATCGCCCGTGAGCCGCTGGAAACGGTTGACCTCACTCCAGGGAATCCGCCAGTTGCCGAAGTCGCCCTCGAGTTCTTCGAGCGTCTCGGCGAACACGCGGAGCCGATCTTCCGTCGGCGCGTCGATGCCGACGTACTCGAGTCGCGAGACGCGCGAGCCGGACTCGAGCGCCTCCGGCAGTTCGATCCGTTCCTGCAGGTTCGTGGCATAGAAGTGCATGAGCGTCATCGCAGCGGAATCGGCGCTGACGCGGTAGTCCCACTCGAGTAACACCTCCACCGCCGCGGCAAGCCTTGCGTCGGGCTGTGTGTCGGCTTGTATGTCATAGGCGGCGACCAGGGCCGGCACGAGCCGCTCGAATGCGGGCAGGTAAGGGTCGTAGGCCAGCTCGATCAGGCTGTCGAGCGTGACGTCCTCGACGCCGGTCAACACCCTGACGGCATGAATGCCGCGATAGTTTTCCGCGTCCGGCGCCATGTACACGGGATAGTCTTCGCGCTTCGGGCTGAATTCGAGCGCGGCGGTAAACGGCGTCGAGTTGGCGTTCTGCAGCCAGCCGTTGCCGGGGTTCAGGAGCGTAATCGTCTCGTCGACCGTATGCAGGCCCTGCCAGTCGGTGCCTGGGTCGGAACCGTCCACCGGCTTCGAGTAGTCGAGCGAGGGATCGCGCCGCGGCACGAAGTTGCCGTGAAAATAAGCAATGTTGCCCGAAGAATCCGCGAACACGGTGTTGTTCGACGAGTTCGTGCGGATGTTCATCATCTCGCGAAAGCCCGCGTAGTCCTTCTGCTTCGTGCGTATAAACGATTGTGTTAACGCCTTGACCGGATCCCAGTTGATTTTCGTGGCGACCCATCGACCGTCGACCATGTGGGTAATCGGGCCGTGGTGCGTGCGGTAGGTGGGAAACGTGCGTTCACTAAAACCGGCGCCGTCTTTGTAGCGCAGCGTGACCTCGCCCACCGTCACGTCGCGCAGTTCGTCGCCGTAGCGGTACTTGAGCCTGCCTTCGTCTTCCACGATGTCCTGAACGAAATCGTCCATGAAGTCCACGTAGGTCGAGGTGTGCATCCAGCCCGTGTGTTCGTTGAAACCCTGGTAGACAAAAAACTGTCCCCAGGTGACGGCGCCGTAGGCGTTGAGCCCTTCTTCCGACACGACGTGAATCTCCGGCCGGAAGTAGAACGACGTATGCGGGTTGATCAGCAGCATGGCGTTGCCGCTGGCGGTCAGCGAGCCCGATATCGCGAAACCGTTGGAGCCGGCGGGTTCTTCCGTGTCCGGAGGGCGTGCCGATACCTGCAGGTTCTGCGGATTGTCGCCGCCGTAGAATGCCTCGATGCCGTCGAGCGGGATCTGTTCGATGTCGCCGCCGATCGAGCCCTCGAAAAAGTACATGGGCATCCAGGGCTCGAAACGTTCGAGGAGCTTCGGTTCGACGTCGGGGTTTGCAAGCAGATACCAGTTGAGGCCGTCGGCAAACGCCGTACACAGCGCTTTGAGCGACTCCGGCGCCGACTCGTAAGCGGCTTTGGCTTCTTCCGTGCTCATGTACAGTCGTGCGCGCAGGTCGCTCATCAGCGCCGCTTCGCCCTCGACCTCGGCTAGTCGGCCAATCGCCCACGTATAGTTTCGCTCGATGCGCGGAAAGTCGTCTTCAGCCTGCGCGTACAGCATGCCGAATACCGCGTCGGCGTCCGTGCCGGCGTAGACATGCGGTACACCGAAGTCGTCACGGATGATCGTAACCCGCTCGGCGCGAGCTGCCAGGCGCTCGTATTCCGCGCCTGCGGACGCTTCGCGGGACTCGTCGGACAGGTTCCCGATCGGGCGGTCGCTCGACCGGTCGTTTGAGCAGCCGATCAATAACAGCGCGGTAAACGCCAGGGGCAGGAGCTTTTTCATGCGCCGGAATATAGCAGGTCCGTCTGCTTGCCGGGGCGCCGGCGGCCGCGCCCGTCAGCGGCTTTTTGTCAGGCAACGTGATCGAAGAACTCGAGCACCATTTCGCCGTCGAGGCATTCCATGATGGGTGGCACCAATCGATCGTGAAACTCCGTCTGCATGTGGTGATCGAACGCGGCTTCGTCTTTGAATCGTGCATAGACGACGTAGGTGCCGGGTTTCTCCCGGTGTTTGATCACATCGTAGACGAAGGTATCCGGCTCCTGCTCGTGCGTGAGTTTCGAAAGCTCCGTTTGCAGGGTTTCGAAATCGCTGGCCTTTTCGTTTTTGACGGTGAGCGTGGCAATGAATACGGTCATGATGTCGTCCCTTTAGCCCAGGCCGAGTTCGGCCATGATTTGTTCCTGAAGCTTGAACTTCTGAATCTTGGTCGAAGACTGCGGCCACTCCGTAACCGTGCGCACATGGCGCGGCACTTTGAAACCCGCGATCTTGCCTTTGCAGAATGCAATCAGCTCGTCTTCGCTGACTTCGCAACCTTCGTTGAGTTCGACAAAAGCCGCCGGGATCTCCTGCAGTCGCGGGTCGGGTATGCCGACCACCTGAGCGAGTTTGACGGCCTCGTGTTTTTGCAGGTGTGATTCGATCTCCACGGCGGCAACGTTTTCGCCGCCGACTTTCAGCATGTCCTTGATGCGGCCATGAAACATCACCTGGCCGTCGTCGTCGATCGAAATCATATCGCCTGAATGAAACCAGCCGTCTTCGTCCAGGGCCTCCGCCGTTTTCTCGGGCGCCTTGTAGTAACGATCGAACAGGCTATAGCCGCGAATCAGCGCCTCGCCTCGTTCGCCCGCGGCGACATCGTTGCCGTCTTCGCCAACCGCGCGAATCTCCAGTCCGGCCAACGGCGTTCCGAGCCGTGTGAAGCGCTGCTCGCGCGAGGCGTCGAGCGCGCTGGTCGTCACGGTGCCGGCCGTTTCGGTCATGCCGAACGTGCCGACGTAGACGGTATCCGGCATTGCCTTTTCCATGGTCTCGCCCACGACGGCGGGCTGCACGGCGAAGTTGGCGTTCATGAGCCGGATCTTCGAGAGGTCCGCGGTCTGGAAGTCTTCGTGGTTGACGAGGTCGCCCATGATGGTCCAGAAGCACGGGTAGGTGCAGGTAACGTTTTCCGCTTCCAGCATCTCGAGCGCTTCGCCGGCCTTGAAGTGCGGCGTCGTGACGTAGGTGCTGCCGCGAGCCGCGGAAGCCGCAAGCGGCAAAATGGCCGCAATGTGAAACATCGGCAGCGGCGACCAGAAGCTGTCGTCGGCGGTCAGCGCGTAGCGATCGGCCAGCGCCATGCTGTTTCGGACCATCGCCTCGTGGCTGATCATGCAGCCTTTGGGATTGGCGGTCGTACCCGACGTGTAAAGGATCAGGCAAGTGCTGCCGAGGCGCGTTTGCAGCCGCTTGAGATGAACCTCATCCTCGGGCGTATTGCTCGCGAGTGCGTCGAACTGAGCCTCCGTCAGCATGCCGTTGGCTTCGGTATTGCCGAACACGACGACGTTTCTGAGCTTCGGTGCCGAATCGAGCGCCAGTGCGTTCGGGTCTTTTGCGGTTTCGAGTTCCGGCAACGCGCTGTGCAGGCGCTCTACAAAATTGACGGCGGCGTCGAATTCGTCGGTCGTGAGTACGGCAACCAGGTCGGCGTTGTCGATGACGTACGCGAGCTCAGGCGGCATGTAGCGTGCGTTGATGGGTACGGTGACGGCGCCGAGCATTGCGATGCCGAACATCGTCTCGACGAAGTCCATGCTGGTCGGCAGCAGGAGGCCAACGTGATCGCCCGGACCAATGCCGAGCGCTCTCAGTGCGCGCGCCTTGTGCATGGCGCGTTCCGCGAGTTCGGCATAGCTCAGACGTTTGTCCGGAAGGACAACCGCAGCGGTGTCCGGGAATTGGTCGGCGGCGATGAGCAGCAGATCGCCGAGGGTGGTGGCCTGAATCCTGACGGCCGAGAGGTCGACGCTCACGCGGCAAGCCCTCAGTCGAGCGGGTCGAGGTAGGTTCGCACGTAGGTGCCGTCCAGGCAGTCGATGAGATCGGGTGCCAGCTCGGCGAAGTACGGCGTGTTCTGGTGGGCCTGTTCGGCCTCTTCCGACGTGAACTTTTCGTACACGGCGTAGCCGCGCTCTTCGTCCCTGAGCTTGTAGAATTCGTAGGCGAGCGTTTCGGGTTCGTTGGCGCGCACCTGTTCGGTCAGCGCGTTGGCGAGCCGCACAAAATCGGCTTCGCGGCCTTCTTTGACCTTCATCTTGGCCAGAAACGTCATCATGGCAATTCCCTCCCTTCAGACGGTCATGGTAGCATCGGCGGCTAAAAATAAACAAGCAAGACTGTTTTTTTTATCGAGGCGTTCTTGCCTCAATGTACAGCGATCGCGCCGGTATCGTTAGGCTGGCCGGGTTGTGCGGGTTGGAATGTGCAAGTCGGACCGCGAGCGCGGACAGGGTAGAGGAGAGATATTGAGCAAATTGACACGCGTCGATCTGGCCGGCGTCGGCGAGCTTCCGGAAAAAGGTTTCATCGTGCGCAGCCACGGCGAGCTGCAGATCCTGCTGGCCCGCTTCAAAGGCGAGGTGTTTGCCGTCGAGAATCTGTGTTCGCATGCGTTTGCGCGCTTCGACGACGGCCGCCTGCGCGGCATGCGGCTCATGTGCCCGCTGCATGGAGCCTGTTTCGATATCCGCGACGGCAGCGTTCTGGGCAAACCGGCGTCGGCTCCCATTCAGAGCTTCGCGGTCACACTTGACGGCGACCGTGTGCTGGTGGATCTGCCCGAAGCGGCCGAATGTAAGCCCGACTAGCCGCGAATGGCGTTTGTGCCGTCCCAGTTTCTGGCGGCGTTTTGCATGTAGTCGAAACTCTTCAGCATGGCGGCGTCGGTTTCGATGATTTCGAGCATGCTGCCGTTGTGCAGAACGGTATCGACGTAGGCGAATCGCTGGCCGCTGGCGGTAATACCGTCCTGCACGATACGTTCGCGCAGCCGGTTCGCGTCGAGCGCACGATCCAGATCGTCGGTCAGGGCGCCGACGTGCTGCAGACCCGGAGCGTTGTCGCGGAGGAAATCCCGGTAGATCGACGGCGCATCGTTGTGTTGCTGAACGAGTTCGATTTGCAGATCGCCCGCATAGGCAATCGCCACGCTCATGTCGATCGCCGTACTCTTGCCGCGGTAGCGGCACTCCGCAAACTCGATATGTTCAACAACAAAGAAGGGCCCCGTGCCGAGTGCCTCTGCCCAGTGCTCAGCCGCCTCGCGCCAGTCGGCGACGACAAAACCGTTTTGCATGATGGGTCCGACGGCGTGCATCGACGCGTCGTCTAACGGCGCTGG
This sequence comes from Woeseiaceae bacterium, assembly GCA_028289545.1. GTDB lineage: Bacteria > Pseudomonadota > Gammaproteobacteria > Steroidobacterales > Woeseiaceae > UBA1847. Next base: position 132 of record JANQPG010000039.1, on the reverse strand, counting down.
TCGAAGCGACGTCCTACCAACGCCGACGCAATATTGATTTTCTGGATGTCGATCGAACCGCCGGCAATACCCCAGCCCCAGCCGTCGCGCATGCGCCGTTCCATCGGGTACTCGCGAGAGTAGCCGTAGCCG
>JANQPG010000089.1 GCA_028289545.1 Woeseiaceae bacterium | reverse complement strand
GACGGATAACACAATGGCTGAAACAGAACAGTCCGCCGAGAAGCGGCTTTCGATCATCAAAATTTACGTCAAGGATTTCTCGTTCGAGTCTCCCTTGTCGCCGGGCGTCTTTCAGAGCAAGGAGTGGGCGCCGCAAACCAACCTCAACCTGCGCAGCTCTCACAGCACTGTCGAGGACAACGTTCACGAAGTCGTGCTGACGATTACGATCGAAGCCAAGGACAAGGACGACGACAAAACCCTGTTTCTTGTCGAGCTGCAGCAGGCCGGCGTTTTTGAGATTACGGGTCACGCCGACGGTGAGCTGGGTGTGCTGGTCGGCAGTTTCTGCCCGAACATCCTGTTCCCTTACGCGCGGGAAGCCATTGCCGGCATGATCCAGCGCGGCGGGTTTCCCGAGTTTGTCCTGCAGCCCATCAACTTCGACGCGCTGTATGCCCAGTCGCTCCAACAGGCGCAACAGCAGCAGGCTGAGTCGAACGGCGGTTCGGCAGAGACGTCGCACTAAGAGACTCGACGGCGGACGCACCCGGAGACTCGATAATAGCGGAGAACAACGCCATAGCCGTCATCGGCGCCGGCTCCTGGGGCACGGCGCTGGCGCTTGCGTTTGCGCGCGGCGGCCGTGATGTGCGCATGTGGGGGCGGAACGTGGATCACGTCCGCGAAATGGCTGCTGACCGTTCCAATGAACGTTATCTGCCGGGCGCGGAGTTTCCTTACAACCTCGATATCTGTGAAACCCTCGAGGCAACGGTCGACGGCTACGGCGACATTCTGATTGCCGTGCCTTCGCACGCACTGCGCGAAACCGCCCTGGCCCTGAAACCGCTGCTCGCGGCCAACGCGCGCGTATGCTGGGCCACGAAGGGCTTCGAGCTGCACACCGGCAAACTGCCGCACCAGGTGGTCGGCGAGGTACTCGGCAGCGATCTGCCGCTTGCCGTTCTGTCGGGCCCGACTTTTGCGAAGGAAGTAGGCGCGGGCCTGCCGACCGCGCTGACGATTGCGTCCACCGATGCGGCCTTTGCCGACGATCTTGCCGTGGCACTGTCCGGCAAAAATTTCCGGGCGTATACCTCAGACGACCTGATCGGCGTGGAAGTCGGCGGCGCGATCAAGAACGTGCTGGCTATTGGCGCCGGCATGTCGGACGGCCTGGGCTTCGGCGCCAACACCCGCATTGCGATGATTAACCGCGGCCTTGTCGAAATGACCCGCCTGGGCGTGGCGCTTGGCGCAAACAGGGACACGTTCATGGGACTGGCGGGCATGGGCGACCTCGTACTGACCTGCACGGACAACCTGTCGCGCAATCGGCGCATGGGGCTCGCGCTCGCGGGCGGCAAGAGCATTCAGGAGGCCGAGGCGGAGATCCAGCAGGTTGTCGAGGGTGTGCTCGCCGCTGAAGCCGTGCATGAAGTGGCGGAATCGATGGATATCGAAATGCCCATTTGCGAGCAGGTCTACCGGATACTCTACGGGGGCGCCTCCCCGCGCGAAGCCGTGAGCGCACTCATGAGCCGCGAGCTCAAACCGGAAGCGGCCGGCAGCGATTAGCTCGGTACACCGGCGATCGCCCCGAGCCGCCCGTTGCCTATTTCCCGCCCTCGAAACCGTGCTGCCGCCAGGCTTCGTAAACAACTACCGCAACGGCATTGGACAGATTCAGGCTGCGATTGCCCGGTCTCATCGGCAGCCTCAGGCGTTGTGTATCGGGCAGGCCATCGATGACCGCCTGCGGCAGGCCGCGGGTTTCCGCACCGAACAGAAGCGCGTCGCCGGGCCGGAAGGTAACGTCGGTGTACGGAACGGAGCAGCGCGTCGACAGCGCAAACACGCGCTCGCCTGGCAAGGCTTCGATGCAATCGTCGAGCACTGGCCAGGTATTGATGTTCGCGAATTCGCGGTAATCGAGGCCGGCGCGGCGCAGACGCCTTTCGTCGAGCTCGAAGCCCAGCGGCTCGATGAGATGCAGCGTACAGCCCGTATTCGCACACAGGCGAATGATGTTACCCGTGTTGGGCGGAATTTCGGGTTCGTGCAGGATAACGTGAAACAGCGGTGGGCTCCGGCTTGCGACGCGAGCCGGAATTGTGCCTCAATCGGGGCTCCGGTAAGACATCGGGTCCGCTGACCCTCACCCCCAATGGCCGATTCCAACGACAACGACGTCGGTTTTGTCCGCCGTGCGCTGGGCGTGTTCGCCTATAGCCGCCGCGCGCTCGAACTCGTCTGGACGACGAGTCGGCCGCTGACGTTTATCCTCGCGGTACTGACCGTGTTGGCGGGCGTGCTGCCGGCGGCCATCGCCTGGGTAGGCCAGCTCATCGTCGACGGCGTCGTGGCCGCGATCGACGCGCCGGACCCCGACATACGCGGCGTGCTCGAACTCCTGGGACTGGAAGCGGCGATTGTGATTGCAGTGGCGGCCTGCCAGCGCGGCATATCCGCGAGCCAGTCGCTGCTGCGGGCGCTCTTGGGCCAGCGGGTCAACGTCATGATCCTCGAGAAGGCGCTGACCTTGCAGCTGACGCACTTCGAGGACTCGGAGTTCTACGACAAGCTCACCCAGGCGCGGCGCGAAGCCTCCAGCCGGCCCTTGAGTCTCGTCAACCGTACATTCGCCCTGCTGCAGAATCTGCTGTCGCTCGCGAGTTTTGCGGCACTCCTGTTTGCGTTTTCGCCGTTTGCCGTGCTGGTGCTCATCATTGCCGGCCTGCCGTCGTTTTTTGCCGAGGCCAAATTCTCTGGCGACCGCTTCAGGCTGTTCCGCTGGCGCTCGCCGGACACGCGCATGCAGATGTACCTGGAAACGGTCATGGCCCGCGAAGACGGCGTCAAGGAAGTCAAACTGTTCCAGCTCGGGCCGCGCCTCCTGAAGCGCTACCGCGACATCTTCCGCAAGCTGTTCGCCGAAGACCGGCTGCTGACGCTCAGGCGCGACGGCTGGGGGTTTGTGCTCGGCCTGATTTCGACGGCCGCTTTTTACGGCGCCTACGTGTGGATCGTGCTCGCCACCATCAACGGCGAAATTACGCTCGGCGCCATGACGATGTACCTCATGCTGTTCCGGCAGGGCCAGGGCGCCGTAACGGCCATCCTCTCGTCCATCAGCGGCATGTACGAGGACAATCTTTACGTCTCGAATCTCTACGACTACCTCGAACAACCCGTACTGGCGCGCTCCGGCGACCGGCAGGAAGGGCCGGATCCCGCTCGGGGACTGGAACTCGAAGGCGTGTCGTTTCGTTATCCGGGCGCAAGAAGTGACGCGCTCAGCAATTTCAGCCTGAACCTCAAACCCGGCGAGAGCCTTGCCATCGTCGGCGAGAACGGCTCAGGCAAAACCACGCTCATCAAGCTCATTACAAGGCTGTACGAGCCGACGAGCGGCACCATCCGTCTCGACGGCCTCGAGCTCGGGGATTGGGACGTCGAGGCGTTGCGCAAGCGCATCGGGGTAATTTTCCAGGACTTCGGGCGCTATCAGTTTACGGTTGGCGAAAACATTGGTGCCGGCGACGTCCGTCATATCGACGACAGCCGGCGCTGGAGCGAAGCGGCCGAGGCCGGCATGGCCGCGGACTTCATTGGCGAGCTTCCCGAGGGCTACGAAACCCAGCTCGGCCGCTGGTTCAAGGGCGGGCGCGAACTCTCGGGCGGGCAATGGCAGAAGATTGCGCTGTCGCGGGCTTTCATGCGCAGCGATGCGGACATCCTCGTACTCGACGAGCCGACAGCCGCCATGGACGCCGCCGCTGAAGCCAATATTTTCGAGCACTTCCAGAGCATGAGCCGCGACAAGATGACGATACTGATCTCACACCGCTTCTCGACCGTGCGCAAGGCGGACCAGATCATCGTGCTGGGTGAGGGCCGCGTACTGGAGCGCGGCAATCACGATAGCCTGATGGCAGCGGACGGACACTACGCGCAGCTGTTCCGGCTGCAGGCTGAAGGTTACCGGTGAGCAGTCCGGCTCCGTTACCGGTAAAATACGACGCCATGAACGTGGCTGCCGAAAAAATCCGCGGACCGCTCGAAGTCGATTTCTGCGGTCTGTCCTTCGCAACCCCAATCGTGCTGCTGTCCGGCTGTGTCGGATTCGGCGAGGAGTACACACGGGTCGAAGGTTATTCGAACGCCGATGTCGGCGCGGTAGTCCTCAAGGGCACGACCGGCGACGCACGACTCGGCAACCCGGCGCACCGGGTGTACGAAACCTACGACGGCATGCTCAACGCGATCGGACTGCAGAACCCGGGTGTCGACAAGGTCGTCGACACTATACTTCCCGGCCTCGATTTCACCGAAACGCGATTTCTGGCCAACGTCTCCGGCTCGACGATCGAGGAATACGAGCGGGTGACAAAACGTTTCGACGACTCGCCGATCGACGCGATCGAGATCAACATCTCCTGCCCCAACGTCAAGGAGGGCGGTGTCCAGTTCGGTAACGATCCGGACATGTCGGGCCGCGTCGTCGAAGCGTGCCGGGCGCAGACCGGGAAGCCCATCATTACGAAGCTATCGCCGAACCAGACCGACATACAGGAAAACGCCCGCCGCTGCATCGAGGCAGGCACGGACGGTTTTGCCGTCATCAACACGCTCACGGGCATGGCCATCGACGTGGAAACCCGCAAACCGATTCTCGGCAACCGCCAGGGCGGGCTGTCCGGCCCCGCGATCAAGCCGATTGCGCTCCTTAAAACTCACCAGGTGTACGAGGTCGCAAAACCGCACGGCGTACCGATCATTGGCCAGGGCGGCATCGTCTCGGCAACGGATGCCATCGAGTTCATGATTGCCGGCGCATCGGCCGTTGGCGTTGGTACGGCGCTGTTTTACGACCCTCTCGTATGCCGCAAGATCAACGCCGGCATCCTCGACTATCTCGAGCGGCACGGAATGCGCTCGGTATCCGAGCTGGTCGGTACGTTGCAGTAGAAGCGGCTCCGTAACCCACCGTGACCCTCGAACAGCTCATTGCTTTTAACCTTGTACTCTTTGCTGCCGTATTGAGTCCGGGACCTGCCGTGCTCGTTGCGGTCCAGACCACGCTCGCGAACGGCCGCCGCGCAGGCATCGTCACGGGCGCCGGACTGGCAACCGTCGCCGCTTTGTGGACGCTGGCGGCGTTACTGGGCGTGGACATCGTGTTCACCGCGTTCCCCTGGGCCTATACCGCCGCCAAAACCATTGGCGCTGCCTATCTGCTGTGGATTGCCGTCAAAATGTGGCGAGGCGCGTCAGAACCGCTCGAGCTGCAGCCACGGCGGAGACTTTCCGGTTTTCGCCGCGGCGCGCTCGTCAACCTGCTGAACCCAAAGTCGATGCTGTTCGCCGGCGCCGTGCTGGTGGTTGTGTTTCCTCCGGGGCTTGCTCCGCTCGACATGACGATAGTCATCGCGAATCACCTTGCGGTAGAGCTACTGTTCTACTCGGTGCTTGCGACGGCGCTCGGATCTCGAGGGGTAGCAGCGCGCTATCTGCGCGCGCGTGGATGGATCGACCGCACGGCCGCGGCCGCGATCGCTGCGCTTGGCCTACGCCTGCTTTTCGACCGACCGGGAAGAGTGTCCGACTGAGGTTTGGATTTACGCGTCCTTCGATACTGTTACGACGGACCGCCGCGCACTCTGCGCTCAACCAGCCAGAACAGGCCCACAACCGGAGCGGCGCCCAGCACCGTCAAGATGAGATGATCGGCGAGTGCGCTTGCCAGGTAACTCAACGAACCTGGGTCCGCGGACTGCACCCCTGCAAACCACACGGCGGCGACAAACGTCACCGCCAGCAGCACCTTCAGGTGCGCGATCCGCAACAGCAGGTTTGCCACACTGGCGGCAAGCGATACCCCGAATCCAATGAAAACCGTCTGATTCCTGATTGTCGCAAGGTATTGCTCGTCGACCCTTACAGCGGACGATAGCGGATCCCAGGGGCTGAGCGTTTGCCCCAACACAAACCCGGTCAGGATTACGGCGAGCAAACAAGCAAAGCGAACCCATTGAAAAAAGCCCCTTTGCCGGAACGGCAGCTGACCATGAGCCTTAGTCAACATCAGTTGGCCCGCCAAAGGACGCGAAGAGCCTTCTATGCTCTTCGACAATGCGCTCCGTTTCAGCAACCTCGGCGTTGCGGCTGTTGTCGTCGTACCTGAACGTTCCGCCCAGCAACAGGACGTCGCTGCGGGGGAACATGTACAACAAGCCTCTGCCTCCACCCAGCGTGAGGTAATCCACGGCGGGGTCGGGTGGCAGGAACACGAGCTGACCCTTGGCGGCTACGAGATCCCGGTCACCGAACAGAGCCGCGGCTCCGAGGCCGGTGCAGTTGAAGACCACCGGCTCCGGCAACGCCAGTACGTCATCAAGGGTTTCGAAATTGCGAATCACGAACTTGCCTCCCGCGCTGTAAACGTCGTCGGTCAGCTGGCGCAGCAAGGTGCCGGGATCGATCTGCATCGTTACGCTGCGCCGGGCATAACGGTTGCCGAACGGGTGTTCACCGGGTTCGAGATACGCGCGGTAGGCAAACAGATCATCAAACGACGATCGCCGCGAATCGGCAAACGGCTTGTCGTTCAGGACGTATCCCTCGAGCCAGCGTATACCGTACCGTGGGCCGGTGAGGCTCGTGTATGCGTGATGCGATACCCGGGCCGCCCAATCGAGCCGCGCGAGGAATGCGGCATCGACCTGGCTTTTGTCGTGGGTCGAAAAAGGCCCCCATTCCCCGGCGGCGACGTTCGACGTCGTGTGCCGATAGACGTCGCGCGTGTAGATCGTGACCGACCAGCCGGCGTCCTGCAGGAGCCGCGCGGTACAAAGCCCCATGATGCCGCTGCCGATGACGGCCGCTGCACCGGGGGTGAGATCACCCACTTCGCGCACGGCAAGCCCCGACGAGCCCCAGCCAAGGCTCAAACCACCGCCGCCGTGACCGTAGTTGTGGACGATGGTCTTGTCGTCCAGCCGTTCGCGCTCCACGCGAAAACCGTTCGGCCGAAACGGGCGGTGGCCAACGACCACGCGGATTACGGCGTCCATGGATACGTTCGGCGCCGCCCACGGTTTCCGGGAGTACGCGCGCGGGCGCGCGGGTGTCGATACCAGGGCCGCCGTCGACGTACACCCGGCACTGGCTGACAAAGCCAGGGCACCCAGGCCCTTCACGACGCTTCGTCGAGTACGGCGCCGTTTATCATTCATGTCCCGGTGCTCCGCCGCCAGGCCGTTCAACTTCATCTATTTTTGTGAACCGGATGTTGCGCGACCGGAGCTGGCTCACCCGAAACCCCAGCACGTCGCCGTACGGGTCACGGTCGAACTCGACGACGGAAAAAAACCAGCTATCCGACAGGAACTCGTCCGGAAGCAGCCGGGACAGCTCGATGTTTCGATGGCGCCGGTGTTGAGCCAGCAACACGCCATCCTCTACCGACAGCGTGTACGCCGTATCGAGCTCTGCGCTGTAAAAGACGCCCTCGTAATCGGTCAAATCCTCAGCCAGCTGTCCGAGGCTGGCGACGCGCGGCGCTTCGATGTCGCGATACAGGAGGCGGTCGACTTCACCCTCATCGTTCCGCTGGAACGTCATCGACGCTCCGTAAGCTTCAATAAAAAACTCCTGTTCGGAAACGGCCCGCATGGGAAACCGGTCTTCCCGGGTCGCCTGGGTCATGAGCGTATTGCCGTCACGGCTGATGGACACAACCCACCCGGCTCCCAACCGGTAGTCGCCGACATACTCGTCGAGATCCTCAGCGCTCAAAACAATCCCTGGTGATGCACTGCTGCCGGCATTGGCGCCTTCGAGGTCATCAGTGTCCTGAACATCACCCAGATAGTGATCGGCGATCGCCAGTGCTGTCGCCCTGGAGGCAATGCCTCTCCGGTTTGAGAGAACAACAACGGCCAATCGTTGTTCCGGAAATCGCACGACGATGGAACCAAACCCTGCCCAGACTCCGGTATGGATCCAGAAATCGATACCCTTGTGCTGGCCGGCGCTCTGGCCAAACGCATAGCTGATTTTCTCGCCGTCGTTCAGCGTGCCTCTTTGCCGCATGCGTTCGATGACCTTCGCACCGCCAACCCGGCCGTCATCGAAATTCATGACCCACTTTGCGACATCGTCCAACGTGGTGTACAGCGAACTCGAGCCCAGAGCGGTCAGGTTGTTGGGTATGTTCCTGAAGCCGTCGCCGAAATTGCCGTATCCCTGCGCTCGATTGACGATGATCTGGTTAGGGTTGTCCTGAAAATGGGTGTCGCTCATATCGAGTGGATCGAAGATGTTCTCCGTGGTCCACTCCCGAAACGATTGCCCCGACACTCGCTCCACCAGGGCCGCCAGAACGTTGTAACCCGTGTTCGAATAGCGATTTTCGGATCCGGGCGTGAAGTTCAGTTCGCGTTGATTGCTCACTGTACGCAGGATTTGTTCAAACGAGATCACGTCCCCCATCTGCCAGCCGGCCAACGCAAGCATTCCCGGCCAATCGCGAAGACCGCTCGTATGATGGACAAGGTGGCCTATCGTGATGGTATGCCCAAAATCCGGTAATTCCGGTAAGTACTCGCGAATATCGTCATCGAGAGCGATTTGTCCGCTTTCGACCATCATCGCTATCGCCATGCCCGTGAACTGTTTGGAGACCGACGCAACATCGAACACGGTAGACGGCGTGATCGGAATTCCGTGTTCCAGGTTCGCTTGACCAAAAACCTTCCGGTAAACGACGTCACCGTCCTGTGTCACGAGTGCTGCCGCGCCGGGATGGTCGGGACGATCGAACTCGGCGAAAACGTCGTCAATCCGATCGCCGGGACTCTTAGCAACAACACAACCAGACGACGCCGTTGCGGCGGCTGTCACCGCGATGACCAGAACCAGCTTGTTCAGAATCGAGCCGATAGTCTTCCCGCGAATCACTGTCTTCCTGCACATCATTGTACGAACGACTCCTGCTGAAGCCCCGCGGATGGCGGTATGAACGTGTTGAATTTCCGTCGCCAGGGCAGCACGAGTACGGTTTCTTCGGCAAAACTCAGGGTGATTCTGGCCATGCCAACGTCATCCTTCCCCGTGACTTCGGTGTTGTACGCGGCAACAAAGTAGACATTCCGAACATCTTTCCAGGCTATCCTGAAGGTGGGAAACAGCTTTGGGTAGGCCGCTTTACGGACAATGATGTCGTCCTTCCGAGCGGCAACGGCGACATGCTTGATCCGGGTGTCCGGAGACAGCATGACGTGGCCGTAAGCCTCCTCATGCATGTCGATGTCGATAAACGGATCCCGAACCAGCTGGAACGGCTCCTTCAGCACCATCCATATGCGCCGCTCCCGGATGAGCCGCAGTAGCGGCGGAACAAACAATAGCGAAACGAACACGGTAGCCAGCGCTACGTACCAGGGATCGAGCCGGCTCAGTTGATACTTGAGCTCTTCCAACGGCTCGCGTTGGCCAATGAACCAGTAGACCACCCATATCGCCACAAACGGCGCGACGATCTTCAACAGCAGGCCGATGCTGACCGGTTCCCGTCTCAAAAGACCTGTCCTCCTTTGCGCATGGCCAAACTTTAAAGACCACCCTGGTAAACGATGCCCCCGTAGAACAATTTCGTCTTTTGGTACTCGGGCTTCGAGGGTTGGGTCTTCAGCAGGAACCGCATGCAGCTAGCCGCCGGAAACAACTTTCCGCCTCGGCACGACGAGAAGGCCCGCGATTGCCGAGCCCCCGATCGCCAGCACAAACGCCGCAACGTCGATCCAGTCGGCGGGTTCGTCGCCAAAGCCAAACAAGGCGAGGAGAGCAATGCCGAGGCAGACGGCCATGGCGCCCGCAATCTGGCGCACGGCGCCCGGCACCGCGGCATCCTTGGGTCTGCCGCGCCGTTCCAGAGGCGATAGCAGCAACGCAAGCGGCAGCAGCAGCACCCACAGTATCAGTATCCACAGCGGCCGTGACAGCCACCACTCGCCGCTGCCCGGCTCGAGGCCAAAGCCAAAACCGCCCGCGAGGTACATCAAGCCACCCAGTACGATCATGACGGTAATGTGCCAGAGATAGATCGTCATGATCATCGAGTTGACCAACACGGTGAACGTCCACAAACGAAGGTTTTCGAGCGCACGCCGCATCGGCGCCTCGAGCGCCATGAGCACGCCGAACTGCAGGAGCGCAAGCGCAATCAGCGTGATTTTTGGCGGCAACGTATTGCTCAAACCCTCGTCGGGTGAACCGACCATCGCAAGTGGGTACGGCCCTTTGAAGATCAGCAGCCACAATATCGCTAAGCCGGCCGCGGCAACGGCCAGCAGTCCGGGCGTGTTCGGCAAGCGGCTTTCCTGCCAGGCAAAGCCGAGCTGGTGGACAGCCAGCCAGACCCAGAAATAGTTGCTCCAGCCGAAGTGCCGGAGCTCAAAAAAGAAGAACAGGACATCCACGGCAACAGCCAGCGCCGCAAATACAAAGAACGACAGGTAACCCGCGCGCCGCCAGAAGCGCCACGCGAGCGGCGCGAGGATTGCGACCATAATGTAGATCGCCAGAAACCAGGTCGGGATCAACGAGGCCTGGGACATGTACTGAATGGCGGCAGGGCTGACGTCCAGGAGACGCATGACGAGCGCAATGCCCGCCCAGACGATCATCAAAACGACAACGGGGACCGCAAGCCGCGTCAGTCGTGCAATCAGCCATTCCGGGTACGAGGCGCCCTTGCGCTCGGCACTCTTGAGCGATATGGCGTTCGAATAGCCGCCGACGATAAAGAACACGGGCATGACCTGGAACAGCCACGTGAGCCATTGCGTGTCCGGGCGATCCTTGAGCAAATGTCCGGTGACAAATTCACCGTCGTGCTGCCAGGCCGTCGCAATCAGCCAGTGACCGATGACAACAACCAGTATGGACAGTGCGCGCAGAAAATCGACGTAGCGATTGCGATCGTCGGGCGTCGCGGCGGCGAGTTCTTTGGCTAGCGACCAGATTCGCATGGGTTTTCTCCCCCTTTTGGCCACGCAGTCTACGCCACGACGGGCGGGAGCGTCACGGACCGATCTCGCGTATTCAGCTTTCGACTTTGCCGAGAGTCAACATCGGCAGGTACATGGCCAGTGTAGATACGATCAGCATGACGAGGAAACCGAGCAGCACAAAGAAAGCGACGAGCGTCCAGCGTCGGGCCGAGCCTCGCTCCGAGCGCTTGAGCACGAGCATTAAGGCGGGCAGGTAAGCGACTACCGACAGGTATGGCGCAAACGCTGCGTAGGTCAGCGCGGCGCTGAACGCAAACGGGAGAATGTCGAGGTTCGGAAACAGGTCGGCAAACGAACCGATCCAGCGGTGCGTGAACACGGCCAACAAGGTGGCAATAACGGCGAACATCAGCGCGGCAAAAAGCCAGCCCGACTCGAGTTGGGGCGCGTTGCTGTCGTTGGCGGTAGACATCGGTACGGGCACACTAACGGCGACCACCGCAAGTCACAAGCCGGGTGTGCCGACGACCCCCGGTCGATTCGGTCGGTCAGTCGAGTTTCAGCGACTTCATCTTGCGCGCCAGCGTGTTGCGCCCCCAGCCGATCAGCTTGGCCGCTTCCTGGCGATGGCCGTTGGTTTTGGCCATGGCGGTGCGGATCAGCACCTTCTCGAATTCGGGCAAGGCCGTATCGAGCAACGGCGTCTCCCCGTTCGACAACCGGCGCGTCGCCCAGCTTTCTAGGCCCTGCGTCCACTCGGACGACTGGCGGTCTCCCTGATCGCGGCCGCCAAAATCGGTCGGGATGTCGTCGGGCGTAATCACGCTGCCGGGCGCCGTAACGGTCAGCCGGCGGGTAGCGTTGACGAGCTGTCGAACGTTGCCGGGCCAGTCGTAGGCTTCCAGGAGCTCCAGCGCTTCGCCGTCAATGCTTTTGGTGCTGGTTTTGAGTTCGTCGGCCGCCTTGGCAAGGTAGTGGCGAATCAACAGCGCAATATCTTCGCGCCGCTGTCTGAGCGGCGGCGTGTTGATGCGAATGACGTTCAGGCGGTGATAAAGGTCTTCGCGAAAACGCGATTCTTTAACGGCGCGCGCGAGATTCTGGTTGGTCGCCGCAATGACGCGCACGTCCACGCGAATGGACTGCTGGCCGCCCACGCGATAGAACTCGCTCTCGGCAAGCACGCGCAGAAGACGTGTTTGCAGCGCCGGCGACATGTCGCCGATCTCGTCTAAAAACAACGTACCGCCGTCCGCCTGTTCGAACCGGCCGATGCGTCGAGAATCGGCACCGGTAAACGCGCCTTTCTCGTGGCCGAACAGTTCCGATTCCAGCAATTCGGACGCAATGGCCGACGTATTGAGAGCGACAAACGGTCGATCGGCGCGAGGCGAGTGTTCGTGCAGCGCTCTCGCGACAAGCTCCTTGCCGGTGCCGGATTCGCCCGTGATCAGCACGGTCATGCTGGAGCCGGACAGGCGGCCAATCGAGCGGAACACCTCCTGCATGGCCGGCGCCTGGCCGATCAGGGACGGTATCATCTGGCCGTTGGCGGCGCCGTCGTAAGCGTCGGCGTTGGCGGCTTCCCGCGCCGCTTTCTTGACCAGGTCGACCGCCTCGTCGATGTCGAAGGGTTTCGGAAGGTATTCGAAAGCGCCCCCTTTGTAAGCGGCAACGGCGTTGTCGAGATCGGAGTGTGCCGTAATGACAATGATCGGCAGGTCGGGATTACCCTCCTTGAGCCGTTCGAGGAGTGTAATCCCGCTCATACCGGGCATACGGACGTCGGTAATCAGGACGTCCGGCGCACCGGCATCGATCGCCTCGAGCAGATGTTCCGCCCGCTCGAAGCTGCGGGATTCTATCCCCGCCTGACGCAGCGCTTTTTCGAGCACCCAACGAACCGATTGATCGTCGTCCACGACCCATGCCTGCAACGCCTGTTTAGTCATTTCCTGAAACGGGTTCCTTTGTGCTCGAATGATGATTTGAGTCCTCGAATAACGGCAAGCGGACGAGAAACACGGTACGCCCCGGCCGGCTCTCGAATTCGATCAAGCCGCCGTGGCGGCTGATCAGTTCCTGCGCCGCGGGTAGCCCCAGACCGGTTCCTTCGGGTCGGCTGGTCACGAGCGGGTAAAAGATCGAATCCTGCAGTTCGGGTGGGATACCCGGCCCGTCATCTTCGATCTCGACCGTCGTAACAACGCGATGCCGCGTATCGCCGATCGTGTAGTTGAGCGTCGCTCGCGTTCGGAGCGTAATCTTGCCGTGCCCCTCTAGAGCCGTGGCCGCATTGCGCACGAGGTTGAGAAACGCCTGCACCATTTGATCGCGATCGAGCGCCATCTCGGGCAGCCCCGGATCGTAGTCACGGTCGAGGGTTAGCTGGCGTTCGTCTTCCGCTTCGACAAGACGAATGACGTACTCCAGCAGTTCGTGAATGTTGACGGGGTGCTTGTTGGGCGGGCCACCCGGTCCGAGCAGCGTGTCGACCAGCGCGGCGAGCCGGTCCGTCTCGCTAATGATGACGTCCGTGTATTCCTGAAGCTCGGGGTCCAGGAGCTGCCGTTCCAGAAGCTGCGCGGCGCCGCGGATACCGCCGAGCGGATTCTTAATTTCGTGCGCCAGCTGGCGCACCATCTGCCGTCCGGCGCCGTGCTGCACGAGGAGCGCGTTTTCCCGGCTGATTCGCGAACGCCGGGTTACGTCGGCCAGCTCCACGAGCAGCCGGGCGTTGCCGAGCTCGATGGGCGAGACGCGACAGTCGAGGATACGCTCCTTGGCATGGATTTCAGTCGGCGGCAGCCGAAACTCGTTGGCGTAGTAGTCGCCGGTCTCGAGGACTTTCAGAAGGATTGTGTTGAATTCCTCCTCGTCCCCGACCAGCTTCAGGATCGACTCGCCGGGAGCGCGATTGACGCTGATGCCGAGTATGTTTTCAGCGGCGGGATTGAGGTCGCAGATCAGGAGATTGCGATCGACGAGCACAACGCCTGATGAAAGGCTGTCGAGCACGGCCGAACCGCGCGGCGGCGCCGGCGCATCACTGTCGTTGTTGTCGTTGTGTTGCCCGCTGTCGGAGGAGCCGCGGCTCGCGGCACTCAGAGAACCGTGTTCTGCTGCACGTAAAACCGGTTGGTGCGGCTGCGGATCATGAGCTGGCCCCTTTCGTCCAGCACTTCCGCCTGGATATTGTGCACCCCACGCCAGACTTCCTCGATCTGGAAGCTCGTACCGTTCACCATCCGCGGCTGGCCGTCGAAGTACACTCGAATCTGGTGTCCCGGCTGCAGGCCGGGCCGCAGATCCAGGGAGACGCTCAGCAGCCCTTCGATGTTCCACAGGGTCTCTTCCGGTGCTGGGTTGGCCACCTCAAAACTCTGATACGAGAACGGGCCCTCCGGCTCCACGGCCTCGTTTTCACTCTCGGGATCAGCGCGTCGAGATGCGCTGGGCGCTGCGCTGCGGCGGCGCACCTCGGACTGCGGCAGCGCCACTTCCTCCGCGCCCGGCCGGGGCCGGTCGGAGTAGTGCACGACACCGTTTTCGTCGGTCCATTTGTAGGCCTGGGCATACGCCGCGCCCGCACAAAAAAGGACCGCGAAAACAAAAATAGTCCGTGTAGCCATGGGTTTAGCATAACAGCGTCGACCAGTTCGGGGCTAGCAACCGGGCGGCCCAAAATGCCGCCCGGTTCACAGTTTTTACATTTTTTTAGAGGCTGTAATACATGTCGAACTCGACCGGATGTGTTGTCATCCGGAGCCTCGTGACGTTCTCCATCTTCAAATCGATGTAGGCGTCGATCAGGTCGTCGGAGAACACGTCACCCGCTTTCAGGAATTCGCGGTCTTCGTCGAGCGCCGCCAGGGCTTCGTCGAGCGAAAACGCCACGAGCTGAAGCTCCTTCTCTTCTTCCGGCGGCAGGTCGTAGAGATCCTTGTCCATGGCGTCGCCCGGATGGATCTTGTTGTTGATGCCGTCGAGGCCCGCCATGAGCATCGCCGAAAACGCCAGATACGGGTTGGCCATCGAGTCCGGGAAACGCACCTCAATGCGCCGCGCCTTCGGGTTGGAAACATACGGAATACGGATGGAGGCCGATCGGTTGCGCGCCGAGTAGGCAAGAATGGTCGGCGCCTCGAAACCGGGGACCAAACGCTTGTAGCTGTTCGTCGATGCGTTGGCGAACGCATTGATGGCTTTGGCGTGTTTGATGATGCCGCCGATGTAGTACAACGCCGTATCGGAAAGGCCGCCGTAGCCGTCGCCGGAGAACAGATTCTCGCCGCCTTTGGAGAGCGACTGATGCACGTGCATGCCGTTGCCGTTGTCGTTAACCAGCGGCTTCGGCATGAACGTGGCCGTCTTGCCGTAGGCGTGCGCCACGTTATGCACGACGTACTTCAGAATCTGCACCTCATCGGCCTTGCGAACCAGAGTGTTGAACTTGACGCCAATCTCACACTGTCCGGCGGTTGCAACCTCGTGGTGATGCACTTCGGTGCTGAGTCCCATGTCCTCGAGCGCAAGACACATGGCCGAGCGCAGATCGTGCAGCGAGTCGACCGGCGGCACGGGGAAGTAACCACCCTTGACCGTCGGCCGGTGACCCGTGTTGCCGTCTTCGTAGGAACGGTTGGTGTTCCAGGCGCCCTCTTCGCTGTCTACCTTGTAGAACGCGCCCTGCATCGAATCGTCCCAGGCGACGTGATCGAACACGAAGAACTCGTTTTCCGGCCCGAAGAACGCCGTATCGGCAATCCCGGTCGAATTCAGGTAAGCCTGTGCGCGCTGCGCCAGCGAACGCGGGCAGCGATCGTAACCCTGCATCGTGGCAGGCTCGACGACATCGCAGCGAACGTTCAAGGTCAGCTCGTCGGAGAAGACATCGAGCACGCCCGAGCCTGCGTCGGGCATCAGGATCATGTCCGACTCGTTGATGCCTTTCCAGCCAGAGATGGACGATCCATCGAACATTTTGCCGTCTTCAAACAGGTCTTCGTCGACGGTGTGGGCGGGCACGGTTACGTGTTGTTCTTTGCCTTTCGTATCC
>JANQPG010000074.1 GCA_028289545.1 Woeseiaceae bacterium | reverse complement strand
GTCATGGGCAACGCCGGCAAGGTGTTCGTCGCCGTAGCGCTGTTCTTCTTCGCCTTCACGACCATGCTCGCGTACTACTACATAGCCGAGACCAACGTGGCGTACATACGGCGTACGTTCCGTTTCCCGTACGAACTCACGCTGCTCAAGCTAATGCTGCTCGGATCGGTCTTCTACGGCACGATTCGCACGGCGGACGTGGCCTGGGCCATGGGGGACCTTGGCGTCGGTCTCATGGCGTGGATGAACATCGGCGCCATACTGATCATATTCTTCATGGCGAGACCCGCCATCAAGGCCCTCAGGGACTACGAAGAACAGCGCAACGCGGGTGTTACCGAATACCGCTTCGATCCGGAAAAACTCGGTATCAAGAACGCTGATTTCTGGAAAAACAAGACGTAAAAAAAGCCGCCCGCCGCAAACGCGACGGCCGGCTCGTGACTCCACCGAGAGCGCTTTACTGCACTACTTGTTCATGTAGTTAAGCGCGCGTTTGTCGGCCGCGAGCGCCGCCTCGTGGACCGCTTCCGACAGACTCGGGTGCGCGTGAATGGTCCTCTGGATATCTTCCGTGCTCGCCGCAAACTCCATTGCGAGCACGGCTTCTCCGATCAACTCTCCGGCCATCGGCCCGACGATGTGCACGCCGAGTATCTCGTCGTCGTCGGCTGCCGCGATCACTTTGACCATACCCGAGGTCTGCTCCATCGCCTTGGCCCGGCCGCTGGCCGCAAACGGAAACGAACCGGTCTTGTAGGGCCGCTCGCTGCTCTTGACTTCCGCCTCCGTCTTGCCGACCCAGGCAATTTCCGGCGCCGTGTAGATGACGGAAGGGATCACGTCGTAGTTGACCTCGGCCACCTCGCCGGCAATGAGATCCGCCGCCATGACGCCCTCTTCCGACCCCTTGTGGGCCAGCATCGGCCCGCGCACGCAGTCGCCGACGGCGTAAACGTCCTTGACCGGCGTCCGGCATTCGTCATCGACTTCGATAAAGCCCCGTTCGTCGGTCACGGTACCGGAGTCCTCTGAGAACAGGCCGTCCGTGTGCGGACGCCGCCCCACGGCAACGACGAGTTTGTCGAACTCCGCCGTTTGCGCACCCTGGGCGTCGTCGTATTCGACCTTGACCACGCCGTCCGCAACGGTTGCCGACGTCAGCTTGGCACCGAGCCGCACGTCGAGACCCTGCTGTTTGAAGTCTTTGGCGGCAACCCGCGCAACGTCGCGATCGGCCATGAACAGGAAGTCGCCCATTGCCTCGAGTATCGTGACCTGTGAGCCCAACCGCGACCAGACGCTGCCGAGTTCGAGGCCAATGACCCCGGCGCCAATGACGCCGAGGCGCTCCGGCACGGCGTCGAACTCGAGTGCGTCCCAGGAATCGACGATGTATTCGCCATCGAAGCGTGCGAACGGCAGTTCGATGGGGGTCGAACCCGAGGCGAGTATGACGTGTTCGGCCGACAGGACTTCGACGTCACCCTGCGCGGGCGTAAATTCCACCTGCTTGTTTGCGAGCAACTTGCCGTGGCCGACGAGGCCCTCAACCTTGTTGGCTTTGAAAAGACCGGCAATACCGCCCGTCAGCTGACGAACGATCCCGGCCCGACGCTTCTGCATCCCCGCTATGTCGATGCCCACGTCGCCGGTAGAAATGCCGTGCTTCTTGAACTCGTGCGTCGCGCGATGATAGAGCTCCGAGGACTCGAGCAGCGCTTTCGACGGAATGCAGCCCGCGTTCAGGCAGGTGCCGCCAAACGCGTACTTGCCGTCACGGTTCTGCCATTCGTCGATACAGGCAACTTTGAAGCCGTTTTGTGCCGCGCGGATCGCAGCAATGTAGCCGGCCGGTCCGGCACCAATGACGACGACGTCGTACTTCTTGCTCATGCTGATGCGCCTTATACCTTGAGTAAAAGTCTACCCGGATCTTCCAGGAGATCCTTGATCGTGACCAGGAACTGCACCGCTTCCCGGCCGTCGATGATGCGGTGATCGTAGGTCAGCGCAAGGTACATCATTGGCCGCGCCTCGATATTGCCGTCCACGACCATCGGGCGCTGCTGGATCGAATGCATGCCCAGGATGGCGCTTTGCGGCTGGTTGAGGATCGGCGTCGACATCATCGATCCGAAGATGCCGCCGTTGGTGATCGTAAACGTGCCCCCGGTCAGATCTTCCATGCCGATGCTGCCGTCCTGCGCTTTGCCGGCCATGGCGGACAGCGCCGCCTCGAAATCGGCGACGCTCATGTGGTCGACGTCGCGGATCACGGGCACCATCAGGCCCCGCTCAGACGACACGGCAATGCCGATATCGTAGTAGTTGTGATACACGATATCGGTGCCTTCGACCGATGCGTTGATCACGGGAAACTTCTTGAGCCCCTCGACGGCCGCCTTCGCAAAAAAGGACATGAAACCGAGCCGCACGCCGTGTGTCTTCTCGAAGTCGTCGCGATAACGCTTGCGCAGCGCCATGACTTCGGTCAGATCCACTTCGTTGAACGTCGTCAGCATGGCGGCCGTGTGCTGCGCTTCCACCAGGCGCTCGGCGATCCGCGCCCTGAGACGCGTCATCGGCACGCGCTGCTCGCTGCGATCGAAGCCGGCCTCGACGACGTCGTCGGTGGCCACGGCGGCCGGGTCTCCGGGATTGACGTTGCTGCTGTCGTCGACCTTCAGAAACGCCATGACGTCGGACTTGGTAATACGGCCGTCTTTGCCCGTGCCGTTAACCATCGTGGCATCCAGATCGTGTTCCTCGAGCAGACGCCGGACGGCCGGACTCGTCTTCGGATTGCGATCGGAATCGTCGGCCACGGGCGCTGCCGCAACGGCTTCGGCCGGTTGTTCCGGCGCCGCGGCCGCCGGTGCTTCGCCCTCTTCGAGCACGGCAAGCACATCACCTGCCGTCACGGTTGCGCCTTCCTCGATGCGAATCTCCGCCAGCGTCCCGGCGGCGGGGGCCGGCACCTCGAGAACCACCTTGTCGGTCTCCAGATCGACCAGGTTCTCGTCGCGCGACACGCCGTCACCCGCCTTTCTATGCCAGGCCACGAGGGTTGCGTCGCTCACCGATTCCGGCAGCGGCGGCACCTTGATTTCAATACTCATGCTTATTTCCGTTCAGTATCCCGGGGCTTGGCCGATTTGCTGGCCTTGATCTCGATATCAAGGGCCGCTTCGACCAGTGCCTGCTGTTGTTGTAGATGTACCTTGAAAATCCCGGAAGCGGGCGCCGCCGCGCTTGCGCGGCCCGCGTAGTAGAGTTGCTGCTCCGCGCTCAGCGGTTCCTGCAGTCGATGGCGGATCTGATACCAGGCACCCTGGTTCTGCGGCTCTTCCTGGCACCAGACGATCTCGCGGACGTGAGCGTAGTTGGCGAGCAGCGCCGCGTACTCCTCTCGCGGGAACGGATACAGCTGTTCGATACGCACGAGCGCCGTATCGTTCTTGCCGTGCACCTGCCGCGCCTCGAGCAGGTCGTAGTACACCTTGCCGCTGCAGAACACGACCCGGCGGGTGTCTTCGTGCGCAATCGCCTCGGTCTCGCCGATCAAAAGCTCGAACGAACCGGTCGACAGCGATTCGAGCGGCGACACGGACATCTTGTGGCGCAAGAGACTTTTCGGAGTCATGACGATCAGCGGCTTGCGGAACTTGCGCAGCATCTGCCGACGCAGCATGTGAAACATTTGTGCGGGCGTCGACGGTACACAAACCTGCATATTGTGTTCGGCACACAGCTGCAAAAAGCGTTCGAGGCGCGCCGACGAGTGCTCCGGACCCTGACCCTCGTAGCCGTGAGGCAAGAACAGCGTCAGCCCGCAGAGCCGTCCCCACTTGGCCTCTCCCGAGCTGATGAACTGATCGATCACGACCTGCGCGCCGTTGGCGAAATCGCCGAACTGCCCTTCCCAGATACACAGCGTGTCCGGTTCGGTGGTCGCATAGCCGTATTCGAAACCCATGACGGCCTCTTCCGACAGCAGGGAATCGATCACCCGAAAGCCGTTGGGCCTGTCGGTCAGCGTCGTCAGCGGTATGTACTCGACGTTGTTGTGTTGGTTATGAAGCACGGCGTGGCGATGAAAAAACGTTCCACGCCCGCTGTCCTGTCCGACGATCCGGCAATCGTAGTCTTCGTCGATGAGGCTCGCGTAGGCCATCGTCTCGGCGAACCCCCAGTCCATGTCGACGTCACCTTTGGCCATGCGCCCGCGCTCGTCCATGATCCGCTGCACGCGCCCGTGCAGCTTGAGGTCGGGCGGTACCGTCACGATCTTGTCGGACAGTTCGGCCACCTTGGCCGGGCTGACGGTCGTATCGACGGCCTCATCCCAACTGCGATCGTGATACGGCGTCCAGTCCACCGTGTACTCGTCGCCGATCATCCCGAGCGTTCGCTCCGGCACCGGCTCGCCGCGATCCAGCTTGTCGCGGTACTGATCCTGCAGTCGCGTCACGTCCGCCGGCAGCACCGTGCCTTCGGTGGCGAGACGATCCGCGTACACGGTCCGGGTCGTCTGCTGCTCGCGAATCCGGCCGTACATGATCGGTTGCGTGGCGGACGGCTCGTCGGCCTCGTTGTGACCGTGCCGGCGGTAGCAGACGAGATCGATCACGACGTCCTTCTTGAACTTCTGCCGGTACTCGAGCGCCAGCCGGGTCACAAAAATGGCGGCCTCCGGATCGTCGCCGTTCACGTGGAACACCGGGGCTTCGATCATCTTCGCAACGTCCGAGCAATAGTCGGTCGAACGCGCGTCAGACGGCCGGCTGGTCGTGAAGCCGATCTGGTTGTTGACGACGATGTGCAGCGTGCCGCCCGTGCGGAAACCGTTGGTCTGCGACATCTGAAAGGTTTCGGTAACGACACCTTGCCCTGAAAACGCCGCGTCGCCATGAATCAGGACGGGCAGCACTTCGGCACGCTCCGCGTCGTTGCGGCGCTGCTGCCGCGCCCGCACCGAACCTTCGACGACGGGATTGACGATCTCCAGATGAGACGGATTGAACGCGAGCACGACGTGGACGTTGCCCCCCGGCGTGGCCATGTCGGCCGAGAATCCCTTGTGGTACTTGACGTCGCCCGAACCTTTCAGCTCATCGAGATCGTAGTTACCCTCAAATTCCTCGAACAGTTCCTCGGGCGACTTGCCGAGAATATTGACGAGCACGTTGATGCGCCCGCGGTGCGCCATGCCGATCACGATTTCCCGAACGCCGTGCACGCCGCCCTGGTGCACGATGTCGTCGATCATGGGGATCAGGCTCTCGCCGCCTTCGAGCGAAAAGCGCTTCTGGCCGACGTAGCGGGTGTGCAGATAACGCTCGATGCCCTCGGCATTCGTGAGCTGCTTGAGGATGGCACGCCGCTCGTCGTCACTTAAGTGTTTGCTCGAGGCGCCGCGCTCGAAGCGGGCTTTGAGCCAGAGCCGCTCCCGCGCGCGGGAAATGTGCGCAAACTCGACGCCGATCTTGCCGCAATAGATCGCTTTCAGCGTTGCCAGGATGTCCCTGAGCGTCATGCGCTTGTCGCCGCTGCCGGCGAGGCCCCCGGCGTAGAACTCCGTGTCCATGTCCGCGTCGGACAGACCGAGGTAGTCGAGCTTGAGTACTCCGGGCACCGGACGCTTCATGAGTCCCAGCGGATCGATATCGGCGATCTGATGACCGCGAAGACTGTAGACCTGAATCAGACGGGCAACCGCCGCCTGCTTCTCGCCGGACGCAGCGCTGACGCCCTTGCGGCGCACCAGGCCCACGCGGCGGCCCCCCTTCGCCTGCCGCAGCAGGTCATCACGAATAGCCGAGTGCACGACCTCGCCGTCAGCGTCGCCCAGGGTCTCGAAGTATTGCCGCCAGGCCCCCGGCACGCTGTCCGGGTCGTTCAGGTAACGCTCGTAAAACTGCTCAATGGCCGCGGCGTTGCTGCCGAATAAGGGCGTCGTGGCGTACAGCTCGGTCAGCGATTTGCTCATTGTTTACGGTAGCCGGGTCACGAATGGCCAGCCGGTCCTGCCCGAACCGTTGGCACAGCTTTAGGGTGGCAAACTCAAGAAGGGCGGCTAGTTTAGCCTAAGCCGCTGACGGAGGGAATCGACTTTCGGCTAGTGCAGCCCTTCACCCACAGTGACGGCGGCAGGCTACAAAACTTTAAGCAGATTGACGATCTCGTAGCAGATCAGGCAGCAGTAGAAGCTGAAAAAGCCGGTCAGTATCAGCCCCGTTCGAAGCCGATCCATGAAGCGGGTCTTGGCGAGATAGACCAGCACCAGGATACCGATTCCCGTGAGCGCCATTTTGCTGGCGACAAAGGCGCCGGTGCCGAGCTGCATGACGGCCGCCATGATCGGGTTGGCCTCGTACATGCCGTGGGAGAGTAGCTTCAGCGTCAGGAATGCGTCTGCGCAGCTCAGCAGCATCGTGCCGACGGCAAGAAAAAACAGCCAGGGGTGGTGCCAGTCGAGAAACATGACGTCGGCGTCGCTCGTGCGCCGGTTCGTCCGGCGTCGTGAGCGGGTGAAACCGTAGAGCACGGTCCGCCAGCCAGGCACCCGGCGATCCGCCCGCGAGCGGCGCTCGGAAAGAACCGGGTTGCCGACCACGGCACCCGACGATTCGCTCATAACCAGTCCTGTCGCATCGCTCATATCGTCTCGTCTCTACCCGAACCTTATTATTGTTGTGTTAATCGCGGTTGCGCTACTTCGGTGCACGGCGCCTCACTGGCCGGTTTCTTCGAGCAGGTAAGCAATCAGGTTGGCGCGGTCCTGTGCTTCCCGAAGCCCCGGGTACGCCATCCGGTTGCCCGGCAAAAACTTCGCCGGTTGTTGCAGCCAGGCGTCGAGGGCCCGCGGCGTCCAGACAAAATCGGCGTCGTTCAATGCATTGGAGTAGCTGTAGCCCGATACGTTCCCTACCGGACTCGTAAAGAAACCGTGCAGATTCGGTCCCACCATGTTGGCGCCGCCCTCGTTGAGGCTATGGCAGGCAGCGCAGACGCGCGCCGCGTCCGCCCCCGCCTCCCGGTCCGCCGAAGCGTAGGGTTCGCTGGCCAGCCATTCGGCAGGCGTCAGCACGGTCTGCTCTCCGAGAGTCGCCGCTGTGGGCAAGGCAGCCTGCGGCTCGGCAGGCGCTGAACGCTCCTCACCACCACAGGCAACGAGCATCGTTGCCGAAAACAACATCAGCAGTGACGCCATCGGGACGGGACTGAAGCGGGAATACACAGATTGCAAAGGGCTCTGCATGGGGTCCGTTACGCCTCCAAGTGTAGGAAAAAGGGAGCAAGTCTCGTACCAGAAAACACGCGCACTCGACTTGTCAATAACTTAGCGCTCACGCGCTGACGCGCGCCTTTCGGCGACCGGGCCAAGTGTATAGCAGTCCGACGGATCGCGGCACGCCTTAGGGCATAATAGGAAATTCAGAGTTCAGCCCCGGGGGCAACGATGAAGACTTACGTAGCGGCGGACGAACACGGCACGGCCATAGCGTACACGGACCGAAAGCGCTGGCTGTGGCTCGCCTCGTTGCTGTACCCGCTGCAGCCTTTCATCGGCATCGCACTGCACGCGCGTACGGGCAACGAGCTCTGGTTGCTGCTGCCGATACTCCTGAACTACGGCATCGGGCCGATTGCCGACTGGCTGATCGGCGAAGACGAAAACAATCCTCCGGAGGCTGTCGTTCATCAGCTCGATCAGGACCGCTATTACCGCTGGCTGACCTGGCTCGTCGTGCCGCTGCACTTCGTCACGCTTGCCGGCACCGCCTGGTATGCCGCGACCGCCTCGCTCAGCCTGCCGGCATTCATTGGCCTTGCCGCCGTTGCGGGCATGGTTGCCGGACTCGCCATCAATACCGGCCACGAACTCGGACACAAGAACTCGAAGCTCGAAAAAACCCTGTCCAAATGGGTGCTCGCGGTTCCGGCGTATGGCCACTTCAGCATCGAACACAATCGCGGACACCATCGCGACGTCGCCACCCCGGAAGATCCGGCCAGCGCGCGCATGGGTGAGAGCATCTACAAGTTTGCGCTGCGGGAAATTCCCGGCGCGTTCAGGGGCGCCTGGGAACACGAACGTGAGCGGCTGGCCCGTCGAGGCAAAAGTCCCTGGCACACGGACAATCAGATACTGCAGTCTTTCGGCTTGAGCGCCGCTATTGCCGTTGTGCTGATTGCGGCATTCGGCCCGCTAATGCTGCTGTTCCTGGTCATTCACCACGCGCTCGCGTACTGGCAGCTGACGAGCGCCAACTACATCGAGCACTACGGCCTGCTTCGCCGGCGTAACGCCGACGGCAAGCTCGAACGCTGCCAGCCCCATCATTCCTGGAACAGCAATCACATTCTGAGCAACCTCGTGCTGTTCCACCTCGAGCGGCACTCGGATCATCACACTCACCCGCTGCGACGCTACCAGTCGCTGCGGCACTTCCCCAATCTGCCCACGCTGCCGAACGGCTATTTCGGCATGTACCTGCTGGCCTACGTGCCGCCGCTGTGGTTCAGCGTCATGGATAAGCGCCTGCTTGCGCTGCCGCACATCGAGGGCGACCTCGACAAGCTCAACATCGACCCGGACGCAAGACCGTCGTTAGAGCGCCAGTACGGCGTTCACACCTAGGAGACGTCTTTTTCGGCCTGTCAAGCCGGTGCGAATCAGCTGTGACTCACCGCACAGAACCCGCCGTGAAGCCTGTATAGGCTTGATGCCATTACTCCGACGTTTTGCACGGTAAATGGCTATGAAACACATCACCCTGACATTGCTCGCAGCGCTGGTGCTGTTTGCCGGCACGGAAGCCAGAGCGGACAAGGATCTCGGTATCGGCGTCAAGGCCGGCACCCTCGGCATTGGCGTCGAAGCCACGTGGCGGGCCCTGCCCTGGGTCGACCTGCGCCTCGGCATGAATCGCTTCGACTACGACGACGACGGCACTCAGGCCGGTATCCCGTACGATGCAACGCTTGCACTCGACACTTACTACGCCACGGCCAACGTGCGTTTCCCCCTGAGCCCTTTCCGGGTAACGGGCGGCCTTTACAGCAACGGCAACGAGCTACAGCTCCAAAGCAATGCCCAGGGTACGTTCGAGATCGGCGGCATCAACTACAACGCGGCCGACGTCGGCACGCTCACGAGCGTCACGTCGTTCTCCAGCACGGCACCGTACCTGGGGATAGGTTACGATTTCACGATCGCCGGACGCGTCGGTCTGAACCTCGATCTCGGTGTGCTGTGGCAAGGCGACCCCGAGGTCACGCTGGCCGCCGACGGCATACTCGCGACCGACCCGAACTTCATCAACGCGCTCGAGAGGGAACGCCTCGAACTCGACGACGAAGTCAGCGACTACAAAGCCTGGCCCGTTGTGTCCCTCGGATTCGTCGTCAACTTCCTGTAGGTCTCGACGACTCGTCGATCAACTCGTCGATCAGTCGGAAACCGCGCGAACCACTCGCGCGGCCTCGAGCTTATGCGCCCGCCGGCGCACCCAGACCAGCGCGGCCGCAACGAACACCAGCGCCGGAATCGGGATCAACATGAGCTGCGTCCAGCCGTAGCGGTACATGATCGTTCCGGCCAGGAGCGACGTGGCCGCCGAGCTTCCGAACACGAGGAATTCGTTGAGCCCCTGCGCCCGGAAACGTTCCTCGGGCGAGTAGGTGTAGGTCAACAGCGTCGTGCCACCCACGTACAAGAAATTCCAGCCGACACCGAGCAGCACGAGCGCCCACCAGTAGTGCAGCACGGTCTGCCCCTGCAGCCCGACAATCGACGTGGCGAGCAACGCAACCGCTCCGACGAACATGAGCCGGGCGACACCGAGACGCGCAATCAGAAAGCCCGCAAACAGCGACGGCACGTACATGCCGAGCACATGCGCACGAATGACGCCGGCCGTGTCTTCCAGCGAATGCCCCGCGAGCAGGTGCATGCTGATCGGCGTTGCCGTCATGACGAGCGTCATTAGCGCGTAGCCCGCCGTCCCGCCAAGGACGGCGACGAGGAAGACCGGCTGCCTGGCAAGCGCGGACAGCGGCCGGCCGCCGTCCGTCTCTTCGGTTTTTTCGACCGGGCCCGTCGCCTCGAGCCGGAGCAACAGCAACGCCTGAATGGCATACAGTAACGCCAGCGACAGCAGCGTGCCGGCGTACGGCAGGCCATCGACCCAGAACTGCCCACGGGTCGCAAGCTCCGGGCCCAGGAACGCGCCGCCGATGGAGCCGACGAGCACAAACGAGATGGCCATGGCCGTTTTCTCGGGCGGAACGCTTTCCGCGGCGGCATAGCGGTACTGCTGCGTGAACGCCATGTTGATGCCGAACAGCATGCCGGAAAGCACGAACAGGCCGAAACTCTCGAAATGGATAGCGGCAGCTTTTGGGTTGCAAGCAAGGTGTCCCCCCACCCACTGAAAGATGCTATTGGAGGACTTTTGCACTAGTTTGCAACCCTGTGAGCACAGTGGCCACT
>JANQPG010000049.1 GCA_028289545.1 Woeseiaceae bacterium | reverse complement strand
CTTCAGGTACGGCTTGGCGGGGGAAATCAGGGGGACAGGTGCCACGCTCAGGCGTAGGTAACCAAGGCGGCTGCACTCGCGGAGTCCAGCCGCCTTTTTTGTGGGCGACTTCCGGACCCGTACGGAGTTCTCCCGCCCGGCAGACAGCTTCCGCGAAAGGTCCAAGAACCTCTCAAAGGTCATCGAGCCAGCTGCCGATGGCGCTCGCAATCTCCGTCGGCGAATCCTCCTGAATAAAATGCAGGCCCGGTACGGTGACCTCAGTCTGGTTCCTGAACTGCCGGCAAAGCTCACGCTGGCGGCCGACCAGTATCGAGCCCGGATCGGCGTTGATAAAGAGTTTTGGTGTCTCGCATTCGATCAGCCATTCGGCGTAGCGCTCGACAATCTCGACGACCGCCGAAGGATCGCCGTCGAGCGGAATCTGTCGCGGCCAGCTCAGCGTTGGCCGACGGTCTTCCCCGGTCGCCGCGAACGGCCTGCGGTATTCGTCGAGTTCGGCGTCGGTCAGCGTTCTCATGATAGAGGCGGGCAGGACACCCTCCACAAACAGGTTTTTTTCGAGCACCAGCGACTCGCCGGCCTCGGATCGAAATGCCTGAAAGATGTCCCGCGCGTTTTCCGGCCAGTCGTCCCAGCCGAGCGGCGTCACAATCCCTTCCATGTAGGCGATGCCCCGAACGCGATCCGGGTGCTGGCGCGCCCAATCGAAGCCGAGCGCAGAGCCCCAGTCGTGCAGCACGAGCGTGACGTCGCTGGTGAGGCCGAGCTGCTCCCAGGCTGCGTACAGGAAGTCCCGTTGTTCGCCGTAGCTGTAGCGCTCAGGACCGCTGTCCGGGAGCTTGGCGGAATCGCCCATACCGATGAGGTCGACCGCAATACACCGCCCCCGGTCGGCCAATGCGGGCATGATGTTTCGCCACAGGTACGAGGATGTCGGGTTGCCGTGCTGGAAAACGATGGGCTTGCCGGCGCCCATTTCGGCGTAGGCCATTCGGAAGCCGTCGACTTCGAGAAATCGTTTTTCGAGAGCATCTGTTGTCATCGTGCGCGAACCTCTTCTGGCCTACAGGTGGTCTGGAACATTATGCTGTCCCTGATCGACTTCGGGTAGCCCGCCGACAACAACACCATGGCGCACACACACGAGCATCATAATCTGACGCGCATTTATATAGCGCTGGCGTTGACAGCCAGTTTCATGGTGGTCGAGATTATTGGCGGTCTGATATCCGGGTCGCTGGCGCTGCTCGCCGACGCGGGCCACATGTTGACCGACTCGATGGCGTTGCTGCTCGCGGCGGTGGCGTTTCACGTATCGAAGCGCCCCGCCGACCCGGCGTTGAGCTACGGCTATCAGCGTTTCCAGATCCTGGCGGCGTTCGTGAACGGCCTGCTGCTCTTGTTTGTGGTCGCCTGGATTTTCTTCGAGGCCGCACGACGCCTCGCCGAGCCTCCCGACGTGCTTGCTGGCACGATGCTCAAGATCGCGATTGCGGGCCTCGTCGTGAACGTGCTTGCGTTTGCCGTGCTGCACGGCGGCGATCGCGACAATCTGAACATTCGGGGCGCGGCGCTGCACGTCTTCGGCGATCTCTTGGGTTCGATTGCCGCGATCGTGGCGTCGATCGTAATACTCCTGACCGGCCTTGTTGTCGTCGATCCCCTGCTGTCAGTGGCCGTCGC
This sequence comes from Woeseiaceae bacterium, assembly GCA_028289545.1. GTDB lineage: Bacteria > Pseudomonadota > Gammaproteobacteria > Steroidobacterales > Woeseiaceae > UBA1847. Next base: position 6,962 of record JANQPG010000049.1, on the reverse strand, counting down.
GTTCCTGATCCTGAAGAGCGCCTGGGCGCTGGTGCGCCGCAGCGCACACGTGTTGCTCGAGGGGGCCCCGGAGTGGCTGGACGTCGACGAGATGCAGGCGTCAATTGTGGCTGCCGTGCCCGGGGTTTCCGGTATCCACCACGTACACGTCTGGGGCCTGACGCCGCAGGACCTGATGCTGACGATGCACGTTGAGCTTGCGTCCCGCGACGACGATCCGACCGCAACGGTTCGCGAGGTCAAAGCGCTCCTGGACGAGCGCTACGGCATTGGCCATTCGACCGTCGAGGTGGAATACGACGATTGCGCCGACGCCCGTGAGCCGGTTTGAAGCGGGCGCCGCCGAGTGGCGGCGAGCGGTTCAGCCGCGGTCGTCCGGCGCGACGACGCCAATGTACGGCAAGGTGCGATCCCGTTCGGCGTAGTCCAGGCCGTAACCCACAACCCATTCGTCGCCGATCTGAAAGCCCACGTAGTCGATGTCGACGTCGACCTCAACGCAGTCGGCTTTGTGCAGCAGGGTGCAGGTGCGGATGGAGGCTGGCCGGTGAGACTGCAGGATGCCGAGCAGATACTTGAGCGTGTGGCCCGTATCCACAATGTCCTCGACGATGAGCACGTGGCGATTCTCGATGTTGCCGCGGACGTCCATGATGAGTCGAACGGCCCCGGTGGAGCGGCTTCCGCTGGCGTAGCTGGAGACTGCAATGAACTCTATGCTGCGCGGTATCGACAACGCACGTGAGAGGTCCGCGAGGAAGATGAATGAGCCTTTCAGCACGCCGATCAGCACCACGCCGTCTTTATCGGCGTAGTCGGCAGAGATCTCTCTCGCAATTTCGCGCACGCGCTCGGCGATGCGATCTTCGCTGAGCAACACTTCGGGTTCGTTCATGGCGGTCTCCGTCGAGGGCCTGGCGGAGCATAGGTTATTGCGCTGGATCCTGCCAGACGTTGCCGTCGGGGCTCGATTCGATAAACTGCGCTCAATGAAGCGGTCAATTGCGATTGCGGGCAACATGGGAGTTGGGAAATCGACGTTGGTCGAGTTTCTGGCCCGCACCTACGGTATCGTTCCGTTCTACGAACCGAACGACGAAAATCCGTACCTGAAGGATTTCTACCGCGACATGAAGGGTTGGGCGTTTCAGTCCCAGCTGTATTTCCTCGCGAGCAAGTTCCGCCTGCATCAAGAGCTGGATCGACAGCCCGGCGTTGTTGTACTCGATCGCACCATTTTTGAGGACGCCGAGATATTCGCGACGGCGCTCTATCAGATGCGCAAGATCAACAAGCGCGACTGGGGCACCTATCAGGGCTTTTACGCCGCCATACTCGATGCGATTCGTCCGCCGGATCTCATGATTTATCTCAAGTGTTCGATGCGTACGCTCAAGACGCGTATAAAACTCCGCGGGCGCAAGATGGAGCAGGACGTGCCGACCGCTTATCTGAAGCGGTTGGAGCGTCTCTACGAGGAGTGGATTGACCGCTATACCATGAGCGACGTATTGGTTCTCGAAACCGACAGTCTGGACTACATCCACGACCTCGTTCACAAGCTCGACGTCATGCAGCGGATCGAAGCGCTGCTGCCACCCGAGCTCGGCCGCCCGCACTGCTAGCGGAGAACCTTCGGATGGCTTCAGTCGACGCGATAACCCGCCTGCCTGAGCAGCGCCGCGTGACGGTCGAACTCGTCGCGATCGGCGTAGCTCATGACCACCTCGAATTGGCCCGTCCCGCGGCGAAACCAGTCGAGCTTGAGGTCAGCTGCGTGGTCTTCGAGCCGTGAGACGAACGCTGCCGCGCGGTACGGCTCGCCAAACGTCAATAGCGTGGACTGGCCAAGGTCGGAGTACAGGCTCCTCGATACCGCTGCTTTGCCGGAACCACTGCCGAGAACGTAGCCAAGATGACGGTAAATATAGCCTGAGTACCAGCGAGCGCCGTCGGGAATCGAGACGGCATTGACGGGAATCCGGTTGGGACCGTAGTTGTATGCGGCCAGCGCCAGGTGCAGGTTGCCCTCGTAGCGCGCCAGCATTTCCTTTAGATAGCGAGCGCCGGCGTCGATGTTCGTGCACGGGTCGTAGAGCCGGCTCAGCCGTTCAATCCCCAGGTGTTTGGCGGTGACCGGCCAGAGTATTTGCATGACGCCGTGCGCGTTGGCGCGGGACCGCGCGGTTGCGTCGAAATCGCTCTCGCCGCGGGCGACCGCAAGCAGCAGCGTTTCCGGCAGTTCATATCGGGTTGCCGCCGCGCTGAAGCAGTGGCTGTGCGGAAACACGTAGCCGGGTTCGAGATGTGTCTGCGTGTCTAGATACGACTGCCAGGCGAGGTCGAGATTGGCGGGTGTGGTCTTGCCGAACGCCTCCGCGGCCGACAACAGCAGGACGGCCGCGGCGACGAGTGTCGAGCAACAAAACCTCACGGCGTGCCCGCGAGTTGCAGGCCCGTGGCCGACGAAATGGTTGCAAGCTTCGCGTCGATCTCGTCATCGTCGGTGTAGGCAAAAGCAACTTCGTAAACGCCGGGCTTGATTCGAACGACTCGATAGTCGAGGCCAGTGACGCTCTGCAGCCGGGCGACAAAACCGTTGGCGGCCAGTTCGCTGCGAAACGGGCTCCAGAACGCAAACCATTTCGACTCCTCTTCGATTTCTACCGGCAAAGCCGGCGTGGTGTCCGGCGCAAACGGCGCAAATTCGGCTTCTTCGACGGCCGGCGTGTCCGCCAGGTCGACGTTGGGTCTCGCCGCGGGAACAGGTGCCAGATCGACGGTTGCCGCATCCTCGCCGACGGGCTCCAGCGTAACCGCGCTGGCAGCCCGTTCGGGCGAGCTGTCGCTCGCGGTTTCCGCCGTTGTTGCGGCGGCCGTTTCGTCGACGGTCGCAACGGCTGTCTCGCCGGTGCCGGGCAGCTCGACGCGAGCAATCGGCTCGGGCAGAGACGTCCGTTCCTGGGTGAACTGTGGGACACCCACGAGCCAGGTCAACAGTCCGATTGCAATGGCGGCGCCGCACAGGACTCCCAGCATTCTGATCATCGTTGCTCCTAAGACCGTGTTCCGTACGTGCGGTCGATTTCGATCGATTGCCACTGCACTCGTGCCTTGAGTTGCAGCATCAGATGCGACAGCTCTTCCAGCCAGCGCTCCAGCGAGAGACCGGAGAGGCCGGGTTGGCGAGCGCCGTCGCAAAGGCTGGGCAGCGTGGCGAGGTGCGCGCTGAGCCGGCGTGCGTCGCGAGCGTTGTCGACGGCAATGGCGTAGTAGGTTGTCCGCGCGGGCGAGAGCAGCCAGCGGGGCGACTGCAGGCTGTTGCGTCGTACGCGGCCGTATTCGGGTACCGGATACAGCGCCGAACGGCCCGCCGTGACGATACTGGCTGACGTGCGTGACGTGCACGCGCCTGTATCGAGGCGCGAGAGGCCGAGTCCGGGGCGATAAGCCAGCGGGTATACGACGACGTCGTTGAGCGCGCGCGCTTCGAGTACGGCGCAGGTATCGCCGGTTCTGCAGGCCGCCTGCCGGCCATCCCGATAGACAGCCAGTGGCCTGAGCAGGCGGGATCGGGCGGCGCCGGGCATCTCTACGCCCGTTACGCGGGAAGGGCGGTGGTCCGGTACACGCCGATTCACGTTCGGCTCGTCCGCCGGCGGCAGGCTCGCAACGCCCGCCGCCGGGTTGGCGATCGCGTTGCCGGCGCCCGCCGCAGCCGCGGTTTCTGTCGAAGTGTCCACGTACACACTCGTGCTCATGCTGTTCAGGTTCGAGGCGGTATCGAGGGGCGCCACACGGAGCCAGTACTGGTGCAACGAACCCGACACTTTCAGAGCAGTGCCGCTGATCTCCGCATTGGCGGCGCTCTTATCGGTGGTGATTCGCAAGGTGTTAGCCTGGTCGAGTTTGCGTGCCGTCAGCGCGAGCGTGTTCTCGAGCTGTTCCGCGTCTGCCGTCTCCGCAAGGGAGACGGTGTAGTCCGTGCTGTCCACACTCGCCACTTCGCAACGCAGTTTTCTGGCGAGTTCGGCCGCCATCAGATCCGATTGATCCAGAGAGTAGGGGACTTCGCGACTGCCGAGGAACGCCGGGTCCGATCGAGTTTCCACGAGCGCCCGCCGTTCGGAAGGACGCAGCGCGCCCTGCCAGGATAAGCCGAAGCCGCTAACCCAGGTTCTCTCCGCCTTGTCGAGCGCGCGTACGCTGGCGCGATACTGACCGGACAGCGTTTCTTCGAGTTCGATGCCAATCCAGTAGTCGGCAGTCGGTCCGCAGGACTCGTCCGTCGTCTGGCCGCGCTGCTGCCAGGCAATGCGCACACCGGGCATGTCGATGGCGGCGTCCAGCAGCCGGTCTCGCAAACCCAGCACGAGCCGGTTGCTGACCGGTTCGATCTGCCCGTCGCGCAGCGCGACGAACAGCAGGTTTTCCCCCTTGAAACGCGGATGGCGAGTCAGGCGTTCTTCGACATGCGGAAGCAACGTGGACACAAACCACTGGTCGAGTTCCGACGCGTCGGCAGCGGGCGAAACCCCGAGCAGCGCGACGATTGCAGCGGTGATGCTGAGCCGCGGGGTCACTGTGACACCCTCGACAGCGTGCCGTCCTTGGCAATGATCAGAGCGCCGCCTTCGTGCTCTCGCATCAGGCGGGAGAGTTCCGAACTCATGCGCGGCGGAAGCGTGACCCCCCAGGCGACGTCCGGCTCGCGCCAGCCACTGCGAGCGAGTGCACTGCGTACCCCGGCCGGTACGGTTGCAGCGTCCATTTCGTGAAAGCTCGAAGGCAGCGGGGCGGACCAGAAACTGGAGCGACTCTGACTGACGGACATGCGCCTCGCCGAGCCGTCCCGCAGCGCAAAGAAGCCGATCTGCCCGGTAGCGACGAGCCGCGAGAGCGCCAGATCGGACTCGAAGCGCAGCGTAAAACCTTCGCTTTCAGCAGGCGGGGGAGAAGGTTCTGGTGTCTCGACGGGCAAGGGGGGTGGTGTCGGTGGAGTCTCCGCCTTCGCGCGCGAAGGCTGCGGCGCCGGTCGCGTCAGTACGACGGGCCGTTCCGGCGGTTTTGCGGCCGGCGGCGGAGAGTTCAGTACTGGAGCCGGCTCCGGCCGAATAATCCGCGCAGGCGGCTCCGACGGGGGTGGTTCAACTTGCGGTTCTTTAACCAGCGGTGCTTCGACAGCCGGCGGTGGGTCAGCTTCCGCAACGACCGGCGGTGCTGTCGGCGGCATCGCCGGAAGGCTCTGAACCAACGCAAAAATAGCCATCAGGCAAAGCGCAAGGATTGCCATGAAGCGCATGATGTCGGTCTGCAGATCCTGGGCGCCGCCCGCCTCGGCGTCGACGTTGCGCAGTAGCGGATATGAGAAGGCCCTGCGACTCATTGCGCCGACGGCTCCTCTGGTTCGCTGCCGCGTTGCTCACGCGTCCGCCGACCCAGCTCTTGCTCGATGCGCTCGAGGCTTTCGCGCATGGCCGACGTGTCAGCGCGCGCGGCCTGATCGTAGCATCCGGTCAGTGCCGCGCCGACGTGCATGGTTTTGTACACGCGCATGAGGTAGCCGCCGATACCGCCGACAATGGTTGTCGACAACGCGAGCAGAATACCGCCGTCGATCATGCGCTCCAGCATTGCGAAGGCCCCGGCGGACAAAGCGACATCCCTGTCGCCCAGCGCGTAGATGAGTGCGCTGCGCATTCCGATTGCGGTCCAGATAACGCCGGTACCGAAGAACAGCGCGGTCCAGGTGTCCACGAGTTGATCGAGCTGCACTATCCTGTTGACGTCGATGGTTGCGTCATCATCGAGTGCAAGCTGCTCCTTGAGCCGCTCGAGCGTCCAGAAATACGCGAGCAGGAGCAACGCAAACACGGGTATCGACCAGCCGAGATTGTGAAACACCCACGCTGTCCAGTTGTAGGGATCGATGAGTGCTGTGCCGGGCAGCTCGACCAGCACTTGTTTGCCGAACACGCCGAGCAGGGCAATACCGATCGCCAGTGTGCCGAACGCGCCAGCCATGAGTCCTTTCAAAAAGCGAACGCCATTCTCCATGTTCATCTCTTCCCTGGCTCTCTTCTCTATGTTCGTCTCTGTCTTAGCGGCTGGCGCTGCAGGCCGTGCAGGTGGCTTCGAGCACCAGTTCGACCTCGTGGTACAGCCGATCGGCGCGGTAGTAGCCGTCGTTGTCGAGGCTTACTTTGAGCAGGCCCTGTTCCTTATCGGACAGCTCGCGTTCCATATCGAGCAGCACCTTGCGCTTGTTCGGGCAGGTGTGTGAGCAGTTGTTGTAGTCGCTCCTCAAGGAGATGAACTTCACGTTGAAGTAGCGGTTGTAGTACTCCTCGGCCTGTCGTTTGCTCAACAGGCCCTCGTCGGTCGACCACAGCAGGAACTCGCTGAACAGGCGTTTGTTCTCGGCCTTCGGGTCGCCTTCCGCGGTCACAAGCAGGTCCTTGAACAGGCGGTCGTAGTGGGCTTCACAGCCGTTGGTCAGTGAGCTCTTTACGCTGCTCATGGCAGTGTCGAGGTTACGGCTGGCAGGTGCGTCGCACATCGGTACCGGTGTTGCACAGCCGGCGAGTAAAAGCGGCAACAGCAGCGTGGCCAGCCAGGGGCGAATGACAAGGTGTTTCACGGCGTTCTCCTTACTGTTCCAGCGGGCTGCGATAGGCCTGTTCGACGCTGCCGGGCGGAGGCCCGGCCACGAGTGCGCGGGACTCCTCGTCGCCGAACAGTATGGATTTGACGCCGCCCACGACTTCCATCATCTCGGGGGTAATGATCCCGAACGACTGGTTGAGCTGTTCCATCAGCGTTGCGCGCGCAATCTCCTGGCGCGTGCGCTGAATGAGCAGGCTGGTTTCCTCCATGTCGAGGTAAATGTCCGACGCCAGTACCGCAAGCGACTGGTCGCCCCGGCTGCCGGACGTGGCGACCAGTTGATAATATTGTTTGAA
>JANQPG010000028.1 GCA_028289545.1 Woeseiaceae bacterium | reverse complement strand
AAGCCTCCTCCAAGATTAACTTTCCCTGGACCCTCGAGGTCCCTGAAGAGCCCTCGAAGACTACGAGGTTGATAGGCTGGGTGTGGAAGTTCAGTAATGGATGAAGCTAACCAGTACTAATTGCTCGTGCGGCTTGGCCATATAACACCAAAGCACTTTGGTGTTGTACGCGACATGTGTGCGACGCTTGAAAGACGTCAGAAATCCAGATTGTTGAACCAGTTTTCCTGGCGGCAATAGCGAGTGGGAACCACCCGATCCCATTTCGAACTCGGAAGTGAAAACACTCAGCGCCGATGGTAGTGTGGGGTCTCCCCATGTGAGAGTAGGACACCGCCAGGCTCTTAATACGAGAAAGCCGCAGCTCAGAGAGTTGCGGCTTTTTTTTGTGTCCGGCAATTGGCGGCGCCGTAGCGTGACAGTGTGACGCCAATCTCATTTCGCCCCCTTCCTTTTTACAAAATCTGTGACCTGCGTTGGCCAAAATTCCTATGGCCAGCAGTATCTTGCCTGTGTTTGCCGCGTTGGCCGAATGATCGGCCAGGGGTTTCAGCATGGCCAGCCAGTACAGAGTTGCGTTCAGGGGAGAGGTTGCCGAGGGCTATCGGATCGAGGACGTGCGAGCCGAGTTCTCGAAGCGCCTGAACAGAGGCGAAGAGGCAATTGACCGCCTGTTTTCGGGCAAGTCGATTACGCTCGCCAAGAACCTCGAGTGGGAGCGCGCAAGCGGTCTCGCTGCCCGCCTGAAAGCGTTTGGCGCCATCATCTATCTCGTCGACGAGAACGGCAATTCCCTTCGTGTGCCCGACGTCGCCAATCAGGATCATGTGACGGCGCTGCCGAGTGCGCCCGAATCCGAGCAGACACCTGAGGATCTCGAGACTTCGGAAAACAAGCCCGAACCCGACGCCGACGACACCGACCCCTACGACCTGACGGAAACCGCCAAAATCAGGCATCTGACGCAGATCACCGAGCCGCGGCCGACCAAAAAGCTGTCGGCGAAGAGCAGACGTCAGGCCCGCATGCGCTATCGCTTCGACACGTTCATGGCCAAGGGCGGCTGGTCGATCTTCAAAGTGCTGACGATCGTATTCCTCGGCGCCTTTTTGCTGATTGGTTTGCTGCGCGGCGCGCTACTCATGATGTTTCCGGAGATACCGCAGCAGCACGAGGAGCTCGACTTTTTCGGCAACCTGTACATTACGTTCCTCGAGATTACCGACCCGGGCAACATGGCCCAGGATATTTATTCGAACGTCGCCTACAAGGTATTCGCAATACTGGCCGGCATTGCCGGCATCGTCATGCTCTCGGCCCTGATCGCCTTTATTACGACGGCGCTCGATCAGAAGATCTACGAGCTGAAACGAGGCCGTTCGAAGGTCATCGAGACCGACCACACCCTGATACTGGGCTGGAACGAGCAGCGCATCACCGAGATCTTGCGTGAACTCATCCTCGCTAACGAGAGCGAGAGTGATGCCTGCGTTGTGATACTCGCGGATCGCGACAAGGAGGAGATGGACGATATCCTTAGGCTCCGGGTTCCGGAACTCGCAACGACAAGGCTCGTTACGCGGAGTGGCGACGTATCGTCGCTGACCAATCTGGACATGGTGTCGCTGGAATCCGCAAGCTCGGTCATTATCCTCGCGGGCTGCGACGAAACCGACAGCGATGAACTCAAGGCGTCCAGCGACGCCAAAGCCATACAGACCGTGCTCGCGACGATGGGCAACGGGGTCGACGACGAGGACTTCAGCGTCATCGCCGAGATCTTCAACCCGACGCACAGAGACATCGTTCGTTCGAGCTTTCCGGAGCACGTTGTCACGGTCAACACGAGCGACATCCTCGCGAAGCTGCTCGTGCAAACGTCGCGATCGGTGGGTCTGTCGGTTGTCTACAATGAAATACTGTCCTTCGACGGCTGCGAGATCTACTTCTACGATACCGATTGGGGAGGCGCTCGGTTCGGCGAGATCGGCTATCGTTTTCCGGATGGCGTGCCGATGGGCATCCGCGATGCCGACGGGACCATCACGATGAATCCACCCCCGGATCGTGTGCTCGAAGTGGACGACGAGATTCTGATTGTCGCGGACGACGACTCAACCATCGAACTTGTCGCCGAGCCGGTTGCGGCCCCCGCCGACATGGAAATTCCGGACACGCGGCAGGAACCGGGCGTGGAGCGCGAGCTAATGATCGGCTGGACCTTCAAGTCGGCCGCTATCGTTCGAGAGTTTGCCGACTACGTGATTGCCGGCAGCGAAGTGCACGTCATGCTCAAGAACCCGACAGAAGCGCAGGCCGGGGAAATCAAGGCGCTCGACGACGAGCTCGAGGACATCGACGTCAGGCTGGTCGTGAAAGATTGCCTCGACATCGAAGACCTCATGTCGGTCCGGCCCTTCGAGTACGACAACATCATCATTCTCGCGGGCACGTCGTCGGACGACGGCGCGACGGACGCGAGTCGCGTCGACTCCGAGAACATCGTTGCAATGTTGCTCCTGCGTCGAATCTTCAGCCAGTACCCGGCCGAAAGCGAAAACACGAAGCTCATCACCGAAATCCTCGACTCACAAAACGACGAGCTGGTCGCCAAGGCAGGGGTCAAAGACGTCATCATCTCGAATCGCCTCGTGAGCATGATTATGGCGCAGATCTCCGAGAGTCGGGATATCGAGAAAGTCTACGACGACATTTTCCAGGAAGACGGATCGGAAATTTATCTCAAGCCGGCGCCCCTGTATTTTGCCGAGCTGCCGGTTGAAGTGACGTTTGCCGACATGATGGGCCTTGCGCAAAAACGCGGCGAAATCTGCATCGGCGTGAAGAAGAAGTTCCTCGAAAACAGCAAGGATGACAACAACGGTATCCAGTTGATTCCGGAGAAAAACACGCGCTTCGAGCTGCGGGCGGAAGACAGCCTCGTCGTGCTCTCCGAGGACGAACTGTGATGCGGGTCTCGCGAGCCGCGTTACGTTAAATGGCATCTGGGAGCCCATTCACGGTTAGCAGGGCGCTACTTGCGTAGGCTCCAAGGGTTCTTTCACCAAGGGGCGGAGAGATGAGTAGCAAGGACCTGACGCCAGACAATCTTCAGCAGCATGTAACGGCAAACAACGTGCCGGATCCCCTCGCGGCTCCGACGGCGGAAATCGGCGGCCATGTCGTGGATCAAGTCGCGGACCAAGTCAACGATCGGTCGCAATTCATCAGGCGCACCTATTTACACCTGATGGGCGCAATACTTCTCTTCACGGGCTTCGAATGGGCAATGTTTCAGACGCCGTACGCCGAAATGTTTGCGGTATTCATGCTGCAGACGTCGTGGCTGGGTGTGCTGGCCGCGTTCCTCGTTGTCGCCTTTATCGCGAGCACCGTTGCACATCGCGTGGAGTCGAAGGGCGCGCAGTACGCCGCGTTGGGGGCCTATGTCGTGGCTCAGGCGATCATCTTCATTCCGATGTTCTACATTGCGCTTGCCGTGGATCCGAAGATCATTCAACTCTCGGTTGCCGTAACGCTTGGTGCTTTCGTGGCACTGACGGCCGTGGCCATGCTGAGCGGGCGCGATTTTACGTTCCTGAAGGGGTTTGTTCGCTGGGGTGCGGTCGTGGCTCTGGCAACCATCGTGGCGGGCCTGGTATTCGGCTTCCATCTGGGTACGTATTTCTCGATGGGAATGATTGGCCTTGCGGGCGCCTCGATCCTCTACGACACCTCCAAGGTGCTCAAGGTATACCCTGACGATCGCTACGTAGCGGCCGCGCTGCAGCTGTTTGCTTCGATTGCGCTGATGTTGTGGTACGTCATGCGCTTCTTTCTGTCGCGTCGCTAGTACATAACTCGACAGTCAGTCTCACGAAACGGCCTCTGCGCGCATCGCAGGGGCCGTTTTTGTTTTGGCCTGCGCTGGCGCGGCTATTCGCACGCCTCGTCGTCGTCAGTAACGACACACAAGACCAGATCGTCGAAGTAGACGCCTTGAGATGTGTTCGATCCGGAGTAGTCGACGTACAGCGTAAAAGCATGAACGACCACAGTGCCTTCTGGCGCCGTGGCGATGCCGGTGTCGAGCCGTATCCACTCGCCGGCCGGTGCGCGGCTCGTAATCTCGTTCGACGTTTTAGCCTTGGTGCTGTCGTCGCCGCCCTGCGTCTCCACCGCACCCAGATCGTTGCCGTCTGCGTCGAAGAACGATACCTGCACAATGCCGAACGCCGGCGTCCCTTTTAGCGCCCTCGGTGTCATGGCGTAACCCGTGAGGCGCCACCGCGAGCCCGGTTCCGCGGCCAGCTCCTGGTAGCTGCCGGATACCGTGCCGACAAAATAGGGCGGGTGCGGCACCGTTCGGCTGAACGCGCCGTTGAACATCGATCGGCTTCCGCTGCGGGCGTGGTCTCCGGAGACCTTGCCGATTTCGAATATGCGCCAGCCGCTTTCGTCACCCTCGAGCTCGAAGCCGGCATCACTGAGCAGCGTGCCTTCTTCCGATAGCGCGATCACCGGCGCGAGCGCAACAGGACCCGCGAACAGCATCGTGCAAAAAGCAATAATCCCCCGATTCATACGACTGCCTCCTACGTCGTCAACGTCAAGTTACCTGGCGTTAACGCTAAGTCTCGCGAATTTTTGCGATTAGCACCTTCAGGTACTCACCGTGCATTGCGACTTCCTCTTGCAGCAAGCGTACCGCGTCGAGCATCTCGTCGGCTATCTCGCTCTTGTTCTCTTTTGCGCTGAGGAGCCTCTCCAGTTCGTCGACCGCTTCGCGAAATTCCGGTCTGCTCTCCATGGCGAACTGTTCGCCAGTCTGGTCGCCGCCGGTTCCTCGCGCCTTCTGGATTCGAGGAAATCGATAAGACCGGCTCGCGGGCAACAACGAGTCCGGAGATCGATTGTAGACAATTCTCAAGAAATCGGTGTGTTCAAAGGAGCTGACCGAGAAATGGCTGATTTCCAATGGGCGAACGATGCCCATCTCCTTGAGTCGCGGGTATTCTGACATCGTACTGTTCCGGTGTTCCATGGTCTCGAAGCGCAGTATCGCAGATTTTGACAGCGCTGTCATTCTCCTGCTTGAATGCTCGTTTGCCACCTGGCTGCCTTTTTTCCAGCGGCAAATGCGGGGGGTGGCTGGATTCCGCATATGGCCCGGTGCCGATAGAGCCGGCGCCGAGATATGCGGCCGTCGGTTACCGCTGTTACCGTCGGACTCAGTATCCTGTCGCAGGACACCTCCGCCGCTGAGAGGAGGGTCTCGCCATCAGAACCCAATACAAACAACGAGCCGGAGTCGCAAACACATGAACGCCCAAGCCCTGTTTTCAATGGACGAGCTTCTGGACCGCGTGCCGTCGCACGCGCTTGTCGCCGACGTCGATCTGGTTGTGATTCGCTACGGTGCGGAGGTCAGCGTGCTTTACGGACGCTGCGCGCATCGCGGTGCCCTGATGTCCGACGGCTACATCGACGGCGACAACATCATTTGCGGAGTGCATGGCTGGGACTACCGCTTCGATACGGGCGTCAGTGAATACAACAACTCGGAAACGCTGCCGAAGTTCAACGCATGGGTCGAGGACGGCGCGGTCTACGTCGATGCGGACGAGATCTCGGCCTGGGCGCGCGAGCATCCGCAGCCCTACAAACGGGACAGTTACCAGGGCGCCTATCAGGACCCGACGGGCACGGCCGACGAGCCGCACGTGAAGTTCATTCGTCAGCTTGCCAATGACGGCTTGAGCAAGGTCGGACATCATGGCCCGGCTTCGGCCATGGGCGTACCGCGCGGCAGTCTGCCCACGTGGGACGACCTGCAGTTTGTCGTTGGTCAGCTGCACAAGCTGCCGCTGCTGGACGACGAGGCGGTCGGGACCGATCTGACGATCGGCCCGAATGCCGCGAAACCGCTGCGTCTCGACATACCCCTGTTCGTCTCGGATATGAGTTTCGGTGCGTTGTCCGAAGAAGCCAAGGTGGCTTTGTCCAAAGGCGCCGAGCTTGCCGGCACGGGTATTTGTTCGGGTGAGGGCGGCATGCTGCCCGAGGAGCAGGCGGCCAACTCGCGGTATTTCTACGAGCTTGCCTCCGCGCGTTTCGGTTTCTCATGGGACAAGGTGCGAAAGACTCAGGCGTTCCACTTCAAAGGAGGCCAGGGTGCAAAAACCGGCACAGGCGGTCACCTACCGGGTAACAAGGTTAAGGGAAAAATAGCAGAGGTTCGCGAACTACCCGAAGGACAGTCGGCGATCTCGCCGGCGAGGTTCCCGGAGTGGGACAGCCTGAATCAGTTTCGCGACTTCGCTGCCGAGGTCCGCGAGAACACGGGCGGGATACCTGTCGGTTTTAAACTGTCTGCACAGCACATCGAAAAAGACATCGATGCTGCGCTGGCCGTCGGTGTCGACTACATCATTCTCGACGGCCGCGGCGGTGGCACCGGGGCGGCGCCGTTGATCTTTCGAGACAACATCTCGGTGCCGACGATTCCGGCGCTTGCGCGCGCACGCCAACACATGGACCGAAGCGACGCCGCCGGCGTGACGTTGATCATTACGGGTGGGCTGCGCACGCCCGCCGATTTTGCAAAGGCAATGGCCCTCGGCGCTGATGGCATTGCGGTCTCCAATGCGGCGATCCAGGCAATCGGCTGTCTCGGCATGCGTGCGTGTCATACCAACAATTGCCCGGTGGGCATTGCCACGCAGAAGGCACACTTGCGCGAACGCCTGCCCATCGACATTGCGGCAGAGCGGTTGGCGCGGTTTTTCCAGGCGTCGGTGGAGCTTATGACTGTCGTGGCCCGTGCGGCCGGTCACCGACACCTCTCCGACTTCGAGATTTCCGACCTGACCTCCTTCAAAACCGATATGTGCCAACTGACCGGCGTCGCCTACGGCGGTGTGTCGGTTGAACGGGGAGCCTGACATGGCGAGCCAATGGCCTGTACTGGATATCGAAACAATCCGCGACACGCGGGACGCCCTGCACGCCTACGCGCGCGTCGTCGGCAACTGCCTGACGGCATCGAGGGTGAGGCGCAAGCACTGGTGGCACGCAAGCCTCAGGCCTTCGCTCAACGGCCTTACCAGCGGCGTGATCTACGGCGAGCCCGACTACGAAATCGAACTCGATTTTCGCCGCAGTCGTCTCATGGTCCGCTCACCCGACCGCGACTTCTCAATGGCGCTGGACGGGGCAAATCTCGAACAGGCTGCGGAATGGCAGAGAGGCGTGCTCGCGGACATTGGCATCGACACGTCGACGCCGGCAGAGGGCGTCCCGGGTGAGGATCGCTTCAGCCACTACTCGAAGCACGTTGCCGCCGATCTGCAATCGGCCCTGTCGAGGGTGGCGGCCGTCATGCAACGCTTTCGTGCCGGCATCCGCGAGGAGGTCAGTCCCATACAGCTGTGGCCGCATCATTTTGATCTGTCGATGATCTGGTTGCCGGGCAACAAGATTCCGGGCAAGGATCCGGCGGACGAGGAACACGCCGACAAGCAAATGAACTTCGGCTTTGTGTTTGGCGACGAGATGATCGCCGAACCGTACTTCTACATTACGGCGTATCCGCCGTCCGCCGAAATTGCGGCGAGTGACTTGCCCGACGGCGCAACGTGGAAGAGCGAGGGTTTCAGCGGTGTTGTGCTGTTGTACAGGGACCTGAGGGCGGTCGAGGATCCCGCCAGCTACCTGCTCGACTTGTGGTCGAGGCTGTACGAGGCCGGCAAGCGCTATCTCGCGAACGACGACTGAAGGGATCTTTGCCAGGCGCTCGCGCGGTTTATCACGACACTGAGTCGATCAATTACTTCGCCGTCGAATAGTGCCAGAACGCCAGGCCCGGCTTACGGGTAGCCCTTAAAAAAAAGGGGCGGCGAATGGCTTCGCCGCCCCACCTGCTGTCAACAACAGCTGTCAGACAGCAAGACCTAGAACTCCATTCTCAGGTTCAGGAACACCGAACGACCGATGAAGTCGTAGCCCGTGTAGGGTACGGCGCCGTTGAGCGTGAAGACACCGAGCTCCGGTGAATACAGCGGCGGCTCTTCGTCGGCGAGGTTGGAGACGCCAATCTGCGCGCTCCACCCGTCGGCGTTGTAGCGCGCCGAGACGCCGTGATAGAACACTTCGTCGGCATCCAGTACAAAGTTCACGGTCGACGGATCGATGCCGAAGAACTCGTAGTCCGACTGTTCGCCGATCCAGTCCATGTTGTAGAAGAACGTCCAGTTATTCCAATCGGCACGGAGATCGAACTGAGCATTCCAGTCCGGCAGCCCCGAGGTGCCGTTCAGGTCCTCGACCACATCGCCCAGGAGCGTCCGCTCCCAGGTTTCGATCTTGGTGCCGCGGAAGTCGGCAACGACATCGACAGCCCGGAACGGGAAGGCGTAGCGCACGGTAATGTCGTAGCCGCTGACATCCTTCTTGTTAATGTTGAAATACGAGTCGTTGATATTGTCGATATTGTTGTCGGCCGGGTTGCGAGGCCCTACAAAATCGCAAACCGTGCCGGCGGCGCGGAACTGGCCGGGCGACAGGTTGTAGCACTGGTTGACGATAGCCTGAGAACCCAGGAGCGCAATTTCGTCCTCTATCTGAATGTCGAAATAGTCGATCGCAAAGCTTAGACCGAAGGACGGGAAGTCGATCACGGTGCCGACCGTCAGGTTTTCCGAAGTCTCCGGCACCAGCCGTCCTTCGTTACCGAAGGTAATGGCTTCGGGTGTCGACGTGAAGCCGGTCCAGCCCTCCGGCAGGCCTTCGCCCTGGCAGTTCTGATACACGTTGGTGCCGGCCGGTCCGAGGAACCAATCGGCGCACGGGTCGCTGCCGGCAAAGAAGCCGGTCTGGCCGCCGAGGAAGTTCTCGAACAGGGCCGGGGCGCGGAACGACGTGCCAAACGATGCGCGGAAGCGCAGTTGTTCGATGATCTGCCAGTTGAGTCCAAGCTTGTAGACCGTATCGTCACCGGCCGTATCGTAATCCGTCCAGCGGCCCGAAAGCTGCATCGTCAGATCCTGGAAGGCCGTCATGTCGCGCAGTATCGGCACCTCCACTTCGGTATAAACCTCGGTCACCGTATCATCACCTGCTGTCACGCCGGCCGAGGTAAAGCCGAACAGGTTGCCGGAAATGGAGCCGGAGCTCGGCGTGTCCTCGATTTCTTCCGTGCGGTACTGGAAGCCAAGCACCGCGCCGACGGTGCCCGCGGGCAGCTCGAACAGCGGGCCGGTGACGTAGCCGTCGATCATGCTCTGTGTGTAGACCGTGCTGCCGGTCTCGAGTGATGTCGCATAGTCGATGACTTCCTGAGGAAACGGCAGGCCCGCGCCCGGGGTTGCGCCTATCTGCGCCCACGGGTTGAACAGCGGGCAGGGTGCGGCGCTGTTCGAACTGGAGTTCTGCAGCGTGTTGATGCGGCAGTCGAACACACCGGGGCTGGTTTCGACGACATCGAGCATGTTGAGTACCCGGTCGGTCAGGAACTGGCGGCTCGAGTAGCTGCCGTTCGCACGGCCGTAGGCGACGTGGATGTCGTAGTCCCAGCTGTTGGTGAGATCACCCGTGATGCCGGCCAGCGCCCGCGTCCAGTCGACCTCCTGGAAGTTGTCGCTGCGGAAGGTGAGCAGCAGCGGCAACTCGCTGAACCGCGCGTCGAACCGGCCCGTAACCGGATCGACAGTCGGGTCGTAGAACGGAGAGAAGTTCTGCGCAAGCACGCTCTGCTGATCAATACGCGGCGCAAACTGTTTCGGGCCGGTGTTCTGCTCCGAGCGACGATTGTTGAACATGTACTCGAAGTAAACGGTTGCGTCGCGATCGATGCCGGGCATCGTAATGTCCAGGTTGCCGAAGGCGAAGAAGTTCAGCCGCTCGACCGGTGAGATCGTATGAGCCTCGGCCTGCCGCGGGTCGTTGAACTTGCGTTCCTCGACCGAGCCAATGCGCCAGCCCGGTGTGCAGGGCGTACCGGCAGGAACACCCACACAGTCCACGCTTGCGTCGCGAATCCAGCGCCCGGCGAACTCACCGCTTTGAACGACGACATAGTCGTTGGCCGGCGAGTTCCAGCACTTGGGTAGCCCGGTGTTGGCATCGACGGTGCTCTGGTTCTCGCCCGTCACGGGATCGAACAGGTACTCGGTGCGGCACCGGGACCAGTCGCGATCACCTTCTGTCAGACCTTCGCGATCGAACCATTCCACACCCATCAGGACATTGAAGTTGTCGCCGCTGAAGCCGTAGGCAAAATCGGCGCTGGTGACGGCGCCGCCCGAGTCTTCCGGCAGTGTGGTCTGTACGCCGCCGACGAAGCCGTCGATGTCGTCCCGGGTAATGATGTTGACTACGCCGGCAACGGCATCCGAACCGTAAACGGCCGAAGCACCATCTTTCAGTACTTCGACGCGCTGGATGATGGACGCCGGCAAGGTGTTGAGGTCGACGGACGACACGGTGCCGCGCGTGCCCGCCGGGTTCAGGCGGCGACCGTTGAGCATAACCAGCGTTTTGCCGGCGCCGACGCCGCGCAGGTCGAGCGTGTTGACGCCTGGACCGCCGTTGACGACAAAACCGCCGAACTGGTTGTTGATTTGAGCCGAGTTACCGGCGGTTGTCGAACCCTGCAGAATCTCTGCCGTGTCGATCAGGCCGGCGAGGGTCGACCGGTCCATGTCGATGATCTGGACCGGAGATGCGCTCGTGAACTCGTTACGCCGAATTCTCGAGCCCGTAACGACAACTTCTTCCATCTGGGAGACTTCGTCGTCGTCATTCGTCTGTGCCGTTACCTGCGGTGAAAATGCAACACACGCAGAAACGAAAACGCCACCCCATAGCTTGCGCCACGGAGCCGCACTGGGTCTTTGGGTCATGATGGTTCCCCTTATGCAATTCCTATATCTGGCCGCATCAGAAGCACCGGTGTGGCGCGCGGCCTACCCTTGTTTCTTCCCCGCCCTTTGCCCATATGGGCAGTGACCTATTCTTGTTGCTGTTCGTCGGGGGGCTTGTTGCGTCGCACTGTTGCCACAGTGCAACAACCGTGGCGGCAGTCTAGCAACGGGTATGGCAAACCGAATACGATCGACTGGTTATATGTTGTAGTGGAACCACACTGTTGGTTATAACCGTTGTGCTTATGACCGGAACACGGTATCAATTCCAACAAGTCGCCAAACACCCGAGGCGCCAGCGATGCAGAGCGTTATCGCCGTGCTCGTCTTGCAGCGTGGTGAGGACCGATTCTCGATACGCGTTGCAGGGCAAATCCCAAAGGCCGTGTGTTCGGCTGCGGGGCTGGATCGGTGTTTGGGTCAGCGCATTGTGCAGGCGATTTGGACCGGCGCTTGGGCCTGCGAATCCGGACCGGGATTATTCAGACACCGTCCCTTGCTTTCTGTAAGTGACTGTCTGCACACTACAACGCTGGTTGTTCGGGGCCGAGTCCGGCAGACGATTCGACGACCATATTCGCAACGAGCGTATTCGCAAAAGGGCAAGCATGTACCGTCTACTTTCAATTGTTATTGTTCTCGCCGCGGTTGCCGGGCTGAATTCGCCAGCTCACGCGGAAGACCAACTCACCAAAGACTATTCGGACGAACAACTCTCGGAGATGCTCGAAGAGCAGGGTTTCCGCAACGTGGAAGTGGTCGAGCCCCGCGTTTTGCGAGTGACCATCGACGGCCTGGAGTACTACCTGTTCGTTTATGAAGACGGCGATTTGCAGCTGTGGTTTGGACTGACGAACTACAAAGTGAACATTGGCGACATGAACGAGTGGAACAGAACCCGCCGACTGTCGCGCGCCTACATTGACGACGAGAACGACCCGATCCTCGAGGGCGATCTGCTCGCCAACGCGGGCTATACCGCAAAGCAACTCTACGAGTGGGTTAGCGTCTTCGACGGCATTGCTCGCGCGTTTCGCGATTTTGTCGCCGAGCGCGACAGCGTCAATACAAACGAGTCGAAGCGCGAAACTCGACAGCCGGGCGGCTAGCGTAACGAAAACCGACCGTTAGTACGGGATAAAAAAAGCCGCACCCGTTTCCAGGTGCGGCTTCATTCTCACCAGCTTCCAGACCAATCAGCTAGTGTGAATTTTCGTCAGAACCGGGTTGTTGACCTGTAACACCGCCTTGTCGAGGGTCTTCTCGAAACAGTCTTTCGCATCGCCCAGCCGCGACAGCGAACGATCCCTGGAGAAGCTGCTCTTGTCGCACACCTCGGCGGTGGCGTCCCTGAGTCGCTTGTAGAGCACGCGTGCGCCTGCTTCCTTGTTGATGTTGAGGTCTTCGTATTTGACCTTGATGGTGACCTCTTCGTAGAGGCTATGCGGTGCCGCTGCGGCCGACGCTATAAAACCCATCCCCAAAACAATAGCCGATGCGGCCTTCAAAATGCCTGTCTTCATGGTGCTCTCTCTCCTCCGCTTGCGCGACGCCAATATGCCCTAGCTGAATCGACACGAAACGCTCTCTCTTTCGCACCAAGCGTGTGCGAACGTTTTGTATCGACTTAACGCTTAGATGAACGGAGTGGAGATTTGGTTGCAGCGAGTTGCTAACAGAACGCTATATCCGTCCAGAGATAGACAGAGTTCTCATAACGTTTGTAACTTTGCTGTCACTCGACAGCGTACCGACAGGGGATCACATATTCGGCATTAGCGATGCCGCAAGCGCGGCCGATCCGGCGCCCGCAACGGCCCAGCCGCCGTCGACTGGCAGCACGACACCGCTCACGTACGCGGCGGCATCCGACGACAGGAACATCGCCGCCTCGCCGATTTCGCTCGCGGCGCCAAAGCGCTGCATCGGGACGGTCTTGCGGCAGGCTTCGCGCGCGGCTTCGTTGGGGGCGAGACGGGCCATACCTTCGGTATCGTCGATCGGGCCGGGCGCAATGCTGTTGACTCGAATGCCGAGCGCGCCCCACTCGAGCGCCAAGGTGCGGGTCAGCATGTCCACGCCGGCTTTCGCCGCGCAGACGTGCGATTGCAGCGGCATGGCGATAAACGCCTGTGGCGCAGAAATGTTGATTACGGACGCGCCCGGTTTTTTCAGGTGCGGGAACGCCGCGCGCAGGACGTGAAAACTCCCGAGCAGGTCGATATCGACGACCGACTTGAAAGCATTCGGCGACATCTTGTGGGCGAGTGCCGGAAAGTTGCCAGCTGCACCGGAGACCAGCACGTCGAGTGCGCCCGCTTTCTCGGCCTGCGCCGCGAGCGCGGCCTCGACCGCGTCCGTGTCACGGACGTCGAGAGAGTAGCCGTCGGCCTGGGCGCCCAGTTGTTCGAGTTCCGCCACCGCGGCATCGACTTTGTCCTGCGAACGGCTGGCGACCGCAACACGGGCGCCGGCGCTCGCAAAGCAGCGGGCTATCCCCAAATTGATGCCGCTAGTGCCGCCGAAGATGAAAACCTGTTTGTCCGTAAAATCAAAAGTCGCGCTCATGGGGATCCTCAAAAGTCTGGTCAGGAAAGTTTAGCGAGTGGTGCAGATAGCGTAGCGGCGCCCGCCAGGATGTCGTCTGCGCGGAACAGAATACCTCGGTCCCGCGGCGCAAGTCAGTTTCCGGCGCCCACTGCCGCCGCATTGCTGCGCTGCATAAAAACCCCGCATCGTAACTGCATTTGGTAAGGCTGATCCAATGCCTCCGGGGACCCGCAGAAGCCAGTGGCCGACATTGACAAAACATGACAGGAGTTGCACATTGCTGGAATCGTTTTAAAGGTTTCGTTTATGAGCGAGAAGAAAGGCGGGCCTGATCGCATCATGCGATCCGAACAACGCATCCCGCGTCTTCGCGCGCGCGGCCGAGCCAACCGGCGCAAACTCCTGACCACGGCCGAAACCATGCTGGCCGATCCCAATAGCGACAACCTCCGCTTCAGCGATATCTTCGAAGCAGCGGGTGTGTCGAGGGGCTCCGCCTACCGCATCTATATTGGCCTCGACGATCTCATGCACGATCTCGCGACCGAGTGGATCAACAACTTCGTGGATTACCTGGCGACCAGCCGGCCGGAGGAACCGCCCGAAGACTGGATGACCCTGTCGGATTTCATCGTCGAGCATGGCGTCAACTACTGGAAGGATACGGCCGATACGCTTCGCGTGCTGCCGCGCATCCGCTCGAACCTTCCCGAGAGCCACAAGCGCGCGCAGCGCGCGCTGAGCCTGATCATCGGCAAGATTTTTGAGCGCTATTTCGCGCTGCCAAAAATCGACGAATGGCCTGCCGTTCTCGGCTTCTTTGTGCAGATCTGCGACATGACCTGCTCCGACGCCGTGCGCCGGGAGGGCGTGATCAGCGACGAACGGCTTGCGGAGGCCCAAGCGCTCTGCCGTACCTACCTGTCCTTCTACCTGCCGGTCTGGCTGCCGCGTCGCAGCGACGAGAAGCGCAACATCGCCTGAGTAGCCGGTGAGCCCCGCAGCGGTCAACGCCGACGGGCGGGATCGCGGGCACACGACGACATCAAACACTGTGTTTCGCCGACAACGATGACAAGCGGTTCAGAGCCTGATTAACTAGCGCGCTCGGCGGGCATCAGGCCCGCACCGTTCGGAGATACGCAACATCATGAAATACCGTTTCCTGTCCGGCGTAGCCTTCGCCGCGCTTCTGGGGCTTCCGATAGTTACCGCAGCAACCGAAGACGACATCACCGAGATTACGGTCGAGGGCAGCCGGGTTGCCAACGACAAACCGGCGGGGACTTATGCAACACCCGCCACGCTGTTGCGCTTCGATCCGCTGACCGAGCTGCAGTCGCGCGGGATCGCCGAGGGACAAGCCGACGTGACGGTGCGCGGCGGCCTCTTCGAAAACACCGGCTTCAGGCTGGGCGCCGCGACCGTTTTCGATCCCCAGACCGGGCACTACGTGGCCGAGCTGCCCATCGATCCGGCCTGGCTGACGGCGCCCGTCATCAAGCACGGCATCGACAACTCGCTATCGGGCTTCAACGCCAATATCGCAACGGTGGCCTACGATTTTGCACCCATCGAGCCCGGCGGCCAGCTGCTGGCCGGCTTCGGTTCGGACAGTCTCGATTACCAGTCGTTGAGGCTCGGCACGACGATTGCCAGCCGTGGCGGCGTTGAACACATTGCTGCGCTGTCCGCCGCCCGCTCATCGGGGGATGGCACCGTGGCCAATGGCGATCACGAATTCTCGCGAATCAACCTTGCGCTGCAGCGCCGCGCAGCCGGCTCACAGACGGATGTGGTGCTGGCGTATCAGGACAAGTTCTACGGCTGGCCGGGCGCCTACACCGGGTTTGCCACCTTGGCGGAAACCGACGATACGCAAACGGCACTCGCCTTTTTTAATCATCGCCAGGAAGTCGGCCGTGGCTGGTGGCGGGTCAGCGCCTACTACCGCTCGCTCGAGGACGACTATGACTTCGATCGCACGACACAGGAATCCGGCGCTCCGGGTTCGTTCGAACACGAAACCCGCGTGTACGCGGTGGCGGCGGACGGCCTGCTGGAACGTGGCCGCGTCAGCTGGCGTTTTGCCGTGCAGGCAACCGGTGACGAACTCGTGCGCTCGACCGACCTGACCGAAGGCAATTTCGACGACCGCAGCTACCTGACGGTATCGGTTGTGCCCGAGATCGAGCTCATGAGCGATGCCCGCCGGAGTCTGGTCCTGCGCGCGGGCGCCAATGCCGATCTCAGCAGTCGCGATGCCAATGCCTTGCTGCCGCAGCTCGGTTTGCGCTACGCGAGAACCCGGAACGGCGCTGAGGAAGCCATTAGCATCGAGTACGCCGGCAGCTCACAGGTGCCGGGTTACACGGCGCTGAACTCGCGGCCTGCCGGCCTGTTCGGCGGCAATCCGCTTCTGGGCCGGGAGCGCGCCGAACAGCTGGCGCTGACGGTGTCGCGGGAAACGGCCGCTACCCGCGGCAGCATTGCCGTGTTCTATCGCGAAGATTCGAACCTCACCGACTGGACCTTTGCCCAGGGCGCGCCGTTTGCGCGGCAGGCAAACGCCGTCGATCTCGACGTCACCGGGATCGAACTGATGGGTGGGCTCACTCGCGGTGCGCTGAACCTGTACGCCGGCTACACCTGGCTCGACAAAAGCTCCGACTACGGCACCGCAACGGTCGATGCGAGCTATTACGCGCTCAACTATGCGCGTCACCGTGCAACGGTGTCGCTGATCTATACGCCGATCGATACGCTCGAGCTGCGTCTCGACAACGAGTACCGCGTGCAGGAAGACAACCCGCTCAGGCAGGGTGACGACAACACCTACTGGGGTTCAGTGGCGCTGCGCTGGTTGCCTTCGCAGGTCGACGGCCTGCTCGTGCAGCTGACGGTCGACAACTTGAGCGACAGCGACTACCAGCAGTTTCCGGGGACGCCGGCCGTTGGCCGGCAGACGACGCTCAGCGCGGGCTACAGCTGGTAAGCCGCGGGCGGCGCTCGGCCGCTCATTCCCGGTAGCGGTGTTTGTGGCCCTGGTAGTCGGTGATTTGCCAGTCACCCGGGCCAGGGCCTCCGCCCGCCAGGTAGTCGTCATTCAGCGGCGATTTGCCGTGTCCACCCGGAATATCGGCAATATAGGTGGGCTGACAAAGGCCTGAAACGCGGCCGCGCAGGGCGGACATCAGCGCTTTGCCTTCGGCCAGCGGCACGCGGAAGTGCGCCGTTCCGGGCGCCTTGTCGAGATGGTGCAGGTAGTAGGGTTTGATGCGGTTCTCGACAAACGTGCGCATCAGCTCACCGAGCGCCTCCACGCTGTCGTTCACATGCCGCAGCAGCACCGTCTGGCTCAGCAGTACGAGGCCGCGATCGGCGAGCCGCGCAACCGCCGCGCAGCCCGCGTCCGTAAACTCGCGGGCATGATTGGCGTGCACCGCGACGTATACGGGTTTAGCGCGGTCGAGGACGGCGAGTAGCTCGTCGTCGATGCGGGCCGGGTCCACGAGCGGCACGCGCGTGTGTATGCGTACGATTTTGACGTGGGGAATGCGGCGCAGCGTATCGAGGATGTAGCTCAAGCGCCGCGTCGACAGTATCAGCGGATCGCCGCCCGACAGGATCACTTCCCAGACGTCGGGCCGGCTGCGAACGTAGTCGAGCGCCGCGTCGAGTTTTGCCTGCGGCAGCACCGAGCTTGCGGGCCCACCCACCGTTTCGCGGCGGAAGCAGAAGCGGCAGTACACGGGGCACACGGTCAGCGGCGTCAACAACAGCCGGTCCGGGTAGCGGTGCACGATGCCCTCGACGGGCGAGTGTGCATCGTCCCCTATGGGATCGTCGAGTTCGTCTGCCCGGCGCTCGAGTTCGCGCGCGTCCGGTACAAACTGCAGGCCAATCGGATCGCGAGGATCCGATCCGTCGACGAGTCTGGCCATTGTCGGCGTAATGGCCTCGGCATACCGCGCAGTGACGGCTTCCCGTATTGGGTCTTCGGATGCCCTGGCCGCCATTAGCCGGTTACGCCGTCGATCCAGTCGAGCCAGTCGTTCATGACTGTCTCGCGATTCGTCTCGTTGAGCATTTCATGGCGGCCGTCGTCGTACACCTTGAGCGTCAGGCGCGAATGGCTGGTCTCGGCGTAGTGCAGCATCAGCTCGCCCATGCCGGTTTCGCCGCCGATCGGGTCGTTGCTGCCGCCCGTAATCAGCACGGGCAGATTGCCCGGGATGCGTTCGAGCGCCTCGTTCTTGCTGATGCTCAAGAGGCCGCTCAACAGGTCGACCCAGAGTCCTATCGTAAACGGCCCGCCACAATGCGGATCGGCCACGTACTTGTCGACTTCTTCCGGGTCGCGCGACAGCCAGTCGAATTCGGTGCGCGCCGGCTCGAATTGGCGGTTGAAATCGGAGAAACCGAGTTTATCGAGCAGCGGGCTGTACTTGCGGCCGCCGCGGCTGTAGGCGAGCAGCCGCGCCACGGCCTGTGCGGCCAGGAGCTTGCCGCGCGACGGCCACGTTGAACCCGACAGCAGCAGCGCCTTGAAGCGGCCGCCGTAGTGCATGACCACGTACTGTGCGAGATACGAGCCCATGCTGTGGCCGAACAGGACAACCGGCGCCTCGGCGGCTGTTTTCGCCAGGTACTCGCGGACCACCAGCGTATCGTTTTCGAGGAGCGCCCAGCCGTCGGCCGGGGCAAAGTAGTTGCGCTGTCCCGGGCGTTTACCGTGGCCGCGATGATCGTGGGCGCAGACGAGGTAGCCGCGCCGGTTGGCGGCCTCGGCAAAACGGGCGTAGCGGTCGGCGTGTTCTCCCAGTCCGTGCAGAATTTGAATCGCTCCTCGCACGGGCGCTGTCTCCGTTGCCCAAACGCGCAGGGGAATCTGGCTGCCGTCGGCGGCTTCGAGGAGCACGAGGCTGTCGGTTTTGCTAATCGTGTCCATGACGGACCTTGGGCTTTTTCATGCTGCTTGAGTCGCTACTCGCGTCCATTCCAGACCCTGGACATTTCCACAAACGTATAGGACGCCGACCAGGTAATGATCGTCAATCCCGTAATAGCCTGGGTACCGGACACGATGCGAATCGCGCCTTCGGGATACAGGTCGCCGAAACCGACGGTCGTGTACACCATCGCGGAGAAGTACACCGAGTCGACGAGGGTTAGCTCGTCCGTGCCCAGGATTCGGCCAAACTCCGGGTCCTGGAGCAGCCAGAAGTAGCCGAACCCGAAGATCCAGATCTCGACGATGTGCAGCATAAGCAGGCTAAGGATCAACAGGATCATGCGCCGCCGGTAGTGGTGCTTTAGCCTCGGCAGGAAGTCGGACAGGAAACGCAGTCCTTCGTAGTGGATGAGCACACACGCGGTCGTGAGAAGCGCGGTTGTTGCACCGGTCATCCAGTAGCTGTTCGGCAGGTCGATCACTTGCGCTGTTGTTGTATCGGATACACCTGAAAGCGTTTTATCTTATACTGAAAGACGCCTGCTCACACATGGGTGTCGCCCGAGATGATCGATCTGTACTTCTGGCCGACGCCGAACGGCCACAAAGTCTCTATAATGCTTGAAGAGTGTGAGCTCGACTACGAGACGATCCCGGTCGACATCGGCAAAGGTGATCAGTTCAAGCCCGAGTTCCTCAAAATCAGCCCCAATAACCGCATGCCGGCGATTGTCGACCGCGACACCGGCATCTCGGTGTTCGAGGGCGGCGCGATACTCATTTACCTGGCAGAGAAGTCCGGCCGTTTCCTGCCGAGCGAATCGGCCGCGCGCTTCGACGTGCTGCAGTGGCTGTTCTGGCAAGCGGGTGGGCTGGGCCCCATGGCCGGCCAGCTCAGCCATTTCAAGAGTTACCTGAAAGAGCCCGTGCCCTATGCCGAGACCCGCTACGGCAACGAATACGATCGCCTGCTTGCCGTCATGGACGAGCAGTTGCGCGAGCGGGACTGGCTCGCCGGGGATTTTTCGATCGCCGACATTGCGGCGTTTCCCTGGGTGCGCCCGTACAAGCGTCTCGGCAACGACGTCAGTCGGTTTCCGAACCTGAAGCGCTGGTATGAGGCGATGAAAGCACGCCCCGGCGTGCGCCGCGGCGTCGATCTCGGCAGCGACTGGAAGCGCACCGAGGCCACGGACGAGGACGCCAAGGCGCTGCTCTTCAATCAGAACGCGGACACCGTACGCCGGACGCGCGCGGCACTGCGCTGATTCTTCCGACAACCCTCTTCTGATAACGATTGGCGCAAACTCCCTCAGCACTTACTCGAGGCAAACCATCGATGAAGTTCTACGACTGCAAGACGGCGCCGAGTCCGCGCCGCGTGCGAATTTTTCTGGCCGAGAAAGGTATCGAAGCAGAGACCGTCGAGGTTGATCTCGGCAGCGGGGAGCAGTTCGGCGAGGCGTTTCGCAAGATCAATCCGGACTGCACGGTGCCGGTGCTCGAACTCGACGACGGCGTGTGCATTAGCGACGTCCTGGGGATCTGCCGCTACCTCGAGGCGTTGAAGCCCGAGCCGCCGTTGTTCGGCCGCTCGCCCGTCGAGCAGGGGCTCGTCACGATGTGGAACAGCAAGGTCGAGCAGCAGGGGCTCATGGCGATGGCGGACGCGTTCCGCAATTCGGTGGCGGGCCTCAAAGGCCGTGCCTTGCCGGGGCCCAGGTCTTACGAACAGATTCCCGAACTGGCGGCGCGTGGCCGCGAGCGCGTGCTGGCGTTTCTCGGCAAGCTCGACGACCGGCTTCGCGACAGCCGATGGCTGGCCGGCGATGCGTTTTCGGTTGCGGACATTACGGCGCTCGTGTTCGTGGACTTTGCCAGGCGCGGCAAGCTCACGGCGGCTGACGACGCCGAGGGACTCAAGCGCTGGTATGACGAGGTGTCGGCGCGGCCGTCAGCGCAGGCCTGACCCGGGTGCGGTCCGGCCCGCGAGCGCCGTAAAGCCGGCCCACAGCAACAGCCCGAGCTTGACGAGTTCCAGAATTGAGTACGCCGCGTGCGCGTTTGAGGGGGGCAGCGGCTGCCCGGCCAGCACGAGGTCGGTTCGCGAGGACAGCTCAGGCAACAGCCAGGCCGACTGCACGATCACAATGACGGCCAATCCACCCCCGAGCAGCAGGAAACGACGCGCCTGACCGGAGATTCTGACGAGCACGAGCAGCGCCACGAGCAGGGCGAGTTCGGCCTTGTTGAGGACCGAAAACACCTCGCGGCCGACGTCCAGCGCCACGGGCCGGGTAATGCTGTCGGCTGCAAACCGCGCCGGGGTGGCGAGCAGGCTGACCCCGGCCGTCATTCCGAACCAGGTAAAACACAACCATGCAGGGTTTCTCAGTACCCGGTAGGCGGTATTCTTGAGCACTTTGGAAAGCTCCTTCGCTGACGCCGACTGGCGACTTGATTTTGCCCCGCATAGGCCGCAATCTCGCCGGTCTTTCCGGAGAGTGCCTGCCGGGCACGTGTCAGCGACACCATACTATTCCCGAAGGACCATTCTCAAAGGACGTTTCTTAAAGGACTCGTCTTACAGGACAGGAGCCGCAACATGACTGCCAGCGAATCCCAACTTGCCGGCACCGTGCTGATGATTCGGCCGGTGCGCTTTGAAGCCAATCCGGAGACGGCGGCATCTAATGCATTTATGGCGGATACCGGTATTGACGCGAGTGAGCAACAACGGCGAGCGGATCTGCAGTTCGAATCGCTGGCGGAGGCGCTCGAAGGTGCCGGGGTCAACGTCGTGATCGTCGACGATACACCCGAGCCGCACACGCCCGACAGCGTGTTTCCGAACAACTGGATCAGTACCCACGCGGACGGCCGCGTGGTGCTGTACCCGATGGAGGCTGAAAACCGGCGTACCGAGCGCCGCCTCGACGTGCTCGACACGCTGAGTGACCGCCACGGATTTCACGTCGGCGAGGTCATCGACCTGAGCGCGCACGAGCAAGAGGGACACTACCTCGAAGGGACGGGCAGCCTCGTGCTCGACCGCGTCAATCGTGTGGCCTACGCGTGCCTGTCGTCGCGGACACAGCACGACCCGCTGCGCGATTTTGCGCAGCGCCTCGACTACGACATCGTGGCTTTCGACGCCGTGGATCGTAACGGCAAGGCGATTTATCACACCAATGTGCTCATGAGTATCGGCGAGGAACTGGCGTTTGTGTGCGCGGAATGTATACCCGACGAGGCGCAGCGCAGCGCCGTCGTTTCGCGGCTCGAAGCGGGTGGCCGCCGGGTCTTCGAACTGAGCTTCGATCAGCTCGAGGCGTTTGCGGGCAACATGCTGGAACTGCGCGGCAGCGACGGCGCCCGAGTCGTGGCCCTGTCGCAGCAGGCGCTGGATTCACTGACGGGCGAGCAGAGTGACGCTCTCGCCGCCAACGGCCGTCTCGCAGTGGCCGATATTCGCGATATTGAAGCGTCGGCAGGCGGTTCGGTCCGGTGTATGCTGGCCGAGATTCACCTGCCGCTGTCCTGAGAGAGTGACAAGAACAACAAGGCAAACAATGGCTACACAACGCGACAAAATACTCATGTGCCCGCCCGACTATTTTACGGTGGACTACGTGATCAACCCGTGGATGGCCGGGCACGACGATTCCCTGAACCTCGATCGCGCCAAGGCACAGTGGGAGACGCTCCGCGATGGCCTGGGCCAGTACGCCGACATCGAAATTGTCGAGCCGCAGCCCGAGCTGCCCGACATGGTGTTCACAGCCAACGCCGGGGCGGTCTATGGCGACAAGGCCATCGCGAGCCATTTTATGCCGATGGAGCGCCGCCCCGAGGAACAGTACTTCAAGGCCTGGTTTCGCGATAACGGCTTCGAGCTCCTCGATCTCGATGAAAAGATCGGTTTCGAGGGCGCGGGCGACTGCCTGAGAGACCGCCGCGGTCCGTGGCTGTGGACCGGCTACGGATTTCGTACCGAGATCGAGGCGCACGCCGAGATTGCACGCTTCTTCGATCTGGAGGTCGTGTCGATTCGGCTGACCGACGAGCGCTTCTACCATATCGACACCTGTTTCTGCCCGTTGACCGACGGTTTCCTGATGTACCACCCACCCGCGTTCGATTACGAATCGCGTATTGCGATCGAATCCCGCGTTCCTCCCCACAAACGCATCATTGTCGACACGCTCGATGCGGGTAACTTCGCCTGCAACGCCGTCAACATTGGCGACCAGGTGTTCCTGCACCGCGCCAGCGGGCCGCTCAAGGCGCGGCTGATGCTGGCGGGTTTTGAGGTCAACGAGGTAGAGCTGTCCGAGTTCCTGAAGGCAGGCGGCTCGGCAAAATGCCTGACCCTCAAGCTGACCGAGCCGCTGGCCGACTGACCGGCCGCTGTTTCTTTCCGTTAGTTCCAGACCATGACTGCACCACTACGCTACGCGATCCGGCCCGCGAACCCGGCCGCTCACCTGTTCGAAGTCCGACTCGAACTCGACGACCCGGCCGAGGACGGTCAGGTTTTCGCGATGCCGGCCTGGATACCGGGCAGCTACATGATCCGCGACTACGCGCGACACGTTGTCGGCATTCGCGCCGAGTCCGACGGCCTCGACGTGCCGTTGACCAAGCTCGACAAGAGCCGCTGGCAAGCGGCGCCCGTCAGCCGGCCGCTGACCGTCATTGCCGAGATCTACGCCTACGACGAAAGTGTGCGCGGGGCGCACCTCGACAACACGCACGCTTACTTCAACGGCACCTGTGTGTTCCTCGAACCGGAGGGCCGTTCCCAAAAACGCTGCGAACTCGAGATCGAGCCGCCCGACGAGGCGTTCCTCAAGGCGCACGGCAGCGACTGGCGGATCGCCACGTCGATGCGCCGCGACGGCGCTGAGCCCTACGGCTTCGGGCGCTACGCGGCGGACAACTATGCCGAGCTGATCGACCATCCGGTTGAAATCGGCCCGCTCAGCATTGCCGAGTTCGAGGTGAAGGGGATTCCGCACACGCTGGCCATACGCGGCCGCCACGCCGCCGACATGACGCGGCTGTGCCACGACATCGAAACGGTTTGTGCGGCACAGATGGAATTCCTGCCGCCGCCCGGCAATCTCGACCGGTACGTGTTTCTGCTGCACGCAACGGCGAACGGCTACGGCGGCCTCGAACACTGCTGGTCCTCGAGTCTGGTGGCTTCGCGCGACAGCCTGCCGGCGCGCCTGCCGCACGCGGATTCGAAGGAAGACGCTCCGGCATCGGCGCTGAACGATGCCTACCGCGGCTTCCTGGGGCTCGTCAGCCACGAGTACTTCCACCTGTGGAACGTCAAGCGCATGAAACCCGCTGCGTTTCATCCTTACGAACTCAGCGCCGAGACTCACACCGGCCTGTTGTGGGTGTACGAAGGGATTACCTCCTACTACGACGACCGCATGTTGCTCCTGTCCGGTCTTGTCGACGACAAGGGTTACCTCGAGCTGCTTGGCCAGACGATGACGCGGGTGCGCCGGGGCAAAGGCCGGCAGCGACAGTCCGTGGAGGAATCGAGCTTTGATGCCTGGACCAAGTTCTACAAGCAGGACGCCAACGCAGGCAACGCGATTGTCAGCTACTACGCCAAGGGCGCGCTGATTGCGCTGGCGCTCGATCTCAAGCTGCGTGATGAAACGGATGGCCGTGTGTCGCTCGACGACGTCATGCGGGAATGCTGGCGGCGCTTCGGCGAGACCGGTCAGGGCATGCAGGAGCGGGAGATCGAGGCGATTGCGGCCGAGATCTCGGGCCTCGACCTCGGGGATTTCTTCGACGCGGCCGTACGCGGTACGGGTGAGCTGCCGCTCGACAAGCTACTGGCGCGGCACGGCGTGCGCGTGTGTTATCGCGCGTCGGGCGGCGCAAAAGACTCGGGCGGCAAGCCGGCGGCGGACGTGCGCAAGGTGGCGTTTGGCGCAGTTGTTGTTGGCGGTTCGCGCGCCGAGATCAAGTCGGTGGCGAATGACAGCCCGGCGGAGCTGGCCGGGGTAGCGCCCGGGGATCAACTCGTTGCGCTGGACGGTCTGAGAGTCACGGCTGGCACCCTCGACAAACACGTAGCGCGTTTCCGTGCGGGTGACCGCGCGGAGCTGACAGTGTTCCGCGGCGACGAGCTCCTGCAGCTGACGATCCGGTTTGCCGCTGCGCCCGAGGACACCGTGTATCTCGAGCTCATCGATGCAGCCGATCTTGCGGACGATGCCGCGCTGCAGCGTCGCAAAGCGCTGCTCGGTGTTTGAGCGTCCCGCTTAGGCACCGATGCCCCGCCACAGGTTACTGAATCCCACGATCCGACTATTTGTCGGCGCGGCACTCATTAGCCTGTCGCCCGTGTGGGTCAAGCTGGTCAGCGTATCGGCGACGACAAGCGGCTTCTATCGGGTGCTGATCGGCGGCGTGGCGCTGGCGCTGTATCTGCTCGTGACCGGCAAACGGCTCAATCTGTCCCGGCGTGCCTGGTGGATACTGATTGTGGCGTCGGTGTTCCTCGCACTCGATCTCTGGTTCTGGCACAGAAGCATCAACTACATAGGCCCCGGTCTGTCGACCTTGCTGGCCAACTTCCAGGTGTTCATCATGACCCTCGCGGGTGTGTTCCTGCTGAGGCAAATGCCGACGGCGCTGCAGCTCGTCGCGATGCCGCTCGCGATTGTCGGGCTCGGCATGATTGTCGGCTTCGACGTGGCGAGCCTGAGCGCCGAGTATCAGTGGGGGATCGTATTCGGGCTGCTGACGGCGGTGTCCTACGCGGTTTACATGCTGCTGCTGCGGGCATCGCGCCGTGACGCAACGACCCGCATGCCGAGCCGGGAAGTGGCTGTGGTTTCGCTGATTGCCGCGGCGATCCTCGGCGCGACGGCATTGGCCGAAGGTGAATCGCTGGCCCTGACCTCGGCCGCCGATCTGTCCTGGCTCGCGGCCTACGGCATTCTTTCACACTGCCTGGGCTGGCTGTTCATCGCCAGCAGCCTGCCCGAAGTGACGCCAACCGAGGCGGGTATTGCGCTGTTGCTGCAGCCCACCTTGAGCTTCATCTGGGACATCCTGTTTTTTGGCCGGCCCATGACAACAATGGAGCTGGCCGGCGCGGCGCTGGCGCTGACGGCCATTTTCCTCGGCGCGCGCTCGCGGACCGGCCCGGAACTCGAGCAGTCTTCGAAATAGCTCAAACCCGAACCCCCGGCGGTCTATAGCAGCGGCAGCGCCCCCGGTACACAGTCGATCTCGAAGCGTTTTGACGGCGTGCAGACTTCGCCGTCGAGGTGCAGCGGCAGCGCCTGCTCACACTCGATCACGAGTTTGTCGACGGGCTCGTGCTGCACTTCCTCGGCTTCCAGGTGCAGGCCCTTCTTGAGCCGCGGCACGAGCGCCAGTATGCGCCTGCGGGTCACGGCTTTGGCGAGCACGAGGTTGAGCTGACCGTCGTCGGGCACGGCATCGGGCGCAATCAGGAACTGTCCGCCGAGCCAGCAGCCGTTGGCAATATTGGCGAGCGTTGCGCGGCCTTCGTAGCGGTAGTTGCCCGCTTCGAGGCGCAGCGCCGGCGTTGCAACGCCTTGCAGCAGTGCGCGCACCAGGCCAAACACGTACACGAGATTGCCGACGGGTAAGCGCACTTCGCGTGACAAACGCGTAATCATGGCGTCGAAGCCGACGCCCGCTCCGTTGGCAAAGTAGCGGCCGTTGCAGCGGCCGAGATCGATGCGTCTCGGCGGTGTGTTGTCGGCAAGACGCCGGACGAGGGCACGCGCGGCGTCGGCCCAGTCGCGGTCGCGCAGGCGTTCCGTCCCGGGTTCGGTGTACACGGCTTTGGAGAAGTCGTTGCCGGAGCCGATCGGGATCAGCCCGAGGGCGGCCTCGCTGCCCGCGCGCATGAGCCCGTTCACGGCCTCGTGTACGGTGCCGTCGCCGCCCGCAACAACAATGCGCATGGCGCCCTCGCGCGCCAGCGCCTCGACCTGGGCCTCGATGTCGCCCGGCAGGCGGCTTTCGTTGTACACGACCGGAACCTGCTCGCGTTCGAACAGCGCCAGCACGTCCTCGACCCGTCGCGCGGCAAGCCCGCGGCGCGCCGCCGGGTTGACGACAAGTTGAACGCTGGGTTGCAGGCTCGATTGTAGGTTCGACGGTGGCGACATGCGGCGCTGCTTATTCGTGTTGTCGATGAGTCCGGCGAAGGCCAATCCGGTACGCGATGCTACAATGCGCCGTTACTCGCAAGCAAAACCGGACCGCCATGCTCGAACTGGGAGTCAAATTCCTGATCGCCTATTTCCTGGGTTCCCTGATGGGTTCTTTGCTCATCGGCTATCTCAAGGGCGGCGTCGATATTCGCACGCAGGGCAGCGGTAACGCGGGCGGCACAAACGCGCTGCGCACGCAGGGTTTTGCGTTTGCGCTGGGTGTCGTCATCATCGACGTCGGCAAGGGTGTGCTGGCGGCGGGTGTGGTGCCGGGGCTGAACCTGCCGTTTGTCGGCACCGACCCGACCATTTCCCGCGAGTGGCTGACGATGGCCTGCGCGGCGGCGGCCGTCATGGGTCACGTGTGGCCGGTGTACCACCGTTTTCAAGGCGGCAAGGGCGCGGCGACGCTCGTCGGTACCGTCATCGTGCTCGCGCCGAAGCTGCTGCTGCCGCTGTTGCTCGTGTTTGTGCTGATACTCGTCGCGAGCGGCTACGTCGGCCTGTCGACGATGGCGACCACGGCGGCGCTGCCCGTTTGGCTGGGGCTCACGGCACTGCCCGAGCAGCAGCCGCTGTTCTGGTACGCGGCGTTCATGGCGGTGTTTATTGCCTACTGCCATCGCTCGAATATCCAGCGTATGCGTGACGGCGTGGAGAACCGCAATCCGAAGGTCATGCTGTTCAAGCCCCGCGCCAATGGCAGTGACGGATAAGCAATGAAGGTGCTCGATGCCGCAGCACTGCGGCAGGGACTGGCCGCGTCGACCGGGGAGCGGATCGAACAGCTGGATGTGTTCGAGACGATCGGCTCGACGAGCACCTATCTCATGGAACAGGCGGCGCCCTCGTCGGGCAAGCTGCACGTTGCGATCGCGGGGCAGCAGACGGCGGGCCGCGGTCGGCACAACCGGAGCTGGTCGTCGCCGCCGGGCGCGGGGCTGTACGAATCCCTGGCTTACGGCGTGGCTTCGTCGCGCGAGGATTTCTCGGCGCTGACCCTCGCGCTGGGAGTCGGCACGCTGGACGCGCTGGAGCGCTGCGGTTTCGAGGGGATCCAGCTCAAGTGGCCCAACGACGTGGTGGCCAGAGACGGCAAGCTCGTCGGCATTCTTGCCGAGACCAAGATGCGTGACGGGCGGCTCATCGTCGTGGCGGGCATCGGCATTAACGTGAATATGGACGAGGAGACGCGAGCCGCTTCGGCCTCCGGCTGGGCGCACCGCGGCATCTGCCTGGCGGATCTCGGCGAACCGCCGACCTTGACCGAACTCGGTATTGCGCTGACCGACGCGATTGCCGAGACGTTTGTGCGCTTCGAGAGTGAGGGGTTTGCCGCGTTTGCCGAGCGTTGGCGCGCTGCCGACTGGCTGCGTGGCCGGACCGTTACTGTGGAATCGCCCGCTGCCAGCTACAAGGGGATTGCGAGCGGCGTCGACGACGCGGGCGGACTGGTCCTGAAGACGACCGACGGCGAGCAGGCCGTTACCTCGGGCTCGGTCAGTGTCGAAGACGTGCCGGTGGATTCGTCTCAATGAGGACGCTGCTCATCGACGCGGGCAACACGCGCCTCAAGTGGGGTGTGCTCGATGACGGGAACATCGTGGAAACGGGCGACGTGCCGCAGGTCGATATTCGCGATACGGGTCTCGCCGCGCTGATGCGGAACCTGCCGCGCGATGTGGACTATGCGTTTGTCAGCAACGTGGCCGGCCAGCGTTTTGCGACCCGCCTGACGGGTGTGCTGAGCGCGCACGCGGGTTGCGACACAGGTTTTGCAAGAACCTCGAACGCTGCCTGCGGCGTGACGAACGCCTACCCCGACCCGCGGCAGATGGGCGTGGACCGCTGGGCCGCGATGATTGGCGCGTGGAATGAGTTTCACTCGGCCGTGCTGGTGGTCGATGCGGGGACGGCCGTCACGCTCGATGCGCTGGACAGCAAAGGCAGGCACCTGGGAGGACAGATTGTGCCGGGTTTTGCGTTGATGGCCGGTTCGCTGAACCGTGAAACGAGCGATATCGAGGTTTCCGACAGCGCAACCGAACAGGCGCTGAGCCGCGATCTCGGTATCTTCGCCGACAGCACGGCGGACTGCGTCAGCGAGGGCGCGGCTAACGCTGTTGCAGGTGCAATAGAGCGTGCAATTAGCGTACTGCGATCAAGCGCTTACGATCCGACACTCGTCTTGACCGGCGGCGACGCCTCCCGCATCCTTCAGGCTGTGAACATAACCCCGCATCACCGCCCGGAACTCGTGCTCGCAGGCCTGGCCGAGCTTCTGGCGGAGGAGCGGCCGGACCACGGATCGCTCAGTCAGGCGCAATGAGAAACCTGCTCTTAATACTGATCCTCGCGAACGTACTGTATTTCCTGTGGGGCTATTTCAAAAACGAGCCGCGGGAGCCGGGTGTTGCCGTGCTGGAGCCCTCGGACCTGGGCCCGCCGCTGCCGATGCCGGAGGCGAGTGAAGAAGACATCGCCGACGACACAATGATTGCGAGCGTCGGCGACTCGGGCGAGGTGGCGGACGACGCTGCTGAAGGTGAGGAAGACACTGCGGGAGAAGAAGCGGCCGAAAGCGCTGAGGAGATTGTCCTCGCCGCCGTGACCGAACGCCCCCGCCGCTCGGAACTCTCGGCCGTCGTAGGCCGCACCTGCGTCACGATTGGCCCGTTCCGCGCGATGTCCGACGCCGACTCGGTGCAGGCCCAGTATTCGGGCGAAGGCATGCGCACGGCCAAACGCCAGGAAAACGGTGAAATCTTCGTCGGCCACTGGGTGCAGGTCCGCAACATCGCGAACCGGGAAGAGGGCAACGCCACGGTCGAGGTCTTGAGAAACGGCGGCATCCCGGAAGCCTACCTCGTCACGACCGACGACGAAGGCCTGAAGATTTCCCTAGGCCTGTTCGGCAACCTCGAAGGCGCCGAACGCGTAGAACAACAGGCCAGAGCGCTCGGCCTGCCGGCCGACATCTCGCGGCGCATGAGCAACGGCGTATTCCACTTCGTCGAC
Source organism: Woeseiaceae bacterium (assembly GCA_028289545.1). Lineage (GTDB taxonomy): Bacteria > Pseudomonadota > Gammaproteobacteria > Steroidobacterales > Woeseiaceae > UBA1847. The sequence continues at coordinate 94,161 of JANQPG010000028.1, read as the reverse complement.
GTTGCGCTGCCGCCGGGCCGCGGCGCAGGCGCGATGATCGAGCGCTACGGCGAAGAAAAGGTCAAAATGCGAGGCGAGGCGAGCTGCCCGGACTAGGGAATGGGGCGTCAGCCCTTGTTTTGAGGTCCGAGACGGCAAATAATGCGCGCCCGCCTAGAATAAGCCGGCATAGCTCAGCTGGTAGAGCAACTGATTTGTAATCAGTAGGTCCCGGGTTCGACTCCTGGTGCCGGCACCATCTTTCACGATGGCTGTGTTTGATCCAAAGCGGGTGTATGGAGCCAAGAGTTCCGCACTACAGTGTGAAGAATTGAGCACGCAATAGCACTAAGAGCAATTCGTAATCGGCGGTTTGGTGATATGACCGAAGAAGAAAAACCAGATGTCGAGCCAGAGGATTCCCAAACGCATGCGGAGCCTCCTTCGCCAAAAGGGAGGCAGTCTTTCAGCAAAGTTCGTCGGGAGTTGACGGAAGAGGAACTCAGTAGCCCAGTTGCCCAAAGAATCTTGTTGGATGAGCTCGACCGTTTGGACAACGAGGCAATGGAGTTACGATCATTTCAAGAGAGATTTCATGCCGCCGATAAGCGTGCAGGAATTCTGGATGAAAAACTTAAGCGTCACACGGCGCTTGAAATAATCTCGTCTGGCGCACTAGTGGCAGGGGCTCTTGCTCTGGGCTACGCACCAAAAGTCTGGGACACCGGTCCTACTGGTCCAATCCTCATCGTGATAGGAGTGGTCCTGATTGCATCCGGTATATGGGCGAAGGCTGTTCGAGTATGAGGGTTGTAATCCGATCCATAGCCGATCGTGGTGATCCGGAAAAAGAACGTATCGTGATGGTTGCTCGAAAGGCAGTCAACATTGGAGATTACGCGATTCTTGAAGCAGGTTACGACGCAGGAAGCGTTAACACTTACACTCGTGACTCCTTTTGGTTTCCAGATAAAGACGTGGACGAAGGTGACTACGTAGTGTTGTACACGAAGATAGGGAACGACAAGGAGAAGGTTCTTAAAAGTGGAAAGCGATCGCACTTCTTCTACTGGCACGAAGAGAAAAGCAAGTGGGGCTCGGACAAGATGGCGCCGGTGTTACTTCAAGTCGAACAATGGTCGGCTTTCGTGCCGGAGGATACCTAAGATAGCTCCGCTCGAGAGATTAGCAAGAGTCAGCCGGCCCAGTATCGTCTAAGGCGACGGCCCTCAGTCGATGCCACAAGTGCGTGATCGCCTATAGAGGCGCGGAAAGTGATAGAAAGGCCAAGAGGTCTGATAAAGCAAACTTAGATTTCGATGAACTAACCAAGTATGTTCAGGATAAGGCTAAACAGTTCTGTGCAGAAGGCAGTTATCTGAATGGAGTCTTCGTGATCGCAATTGATTTGACGGATAGAGGATAGGAGATCGATCCAAACACTTGAGGTTCCTTCGCTCGCTAGATGTTTGGGTCCCGCTTAGGTAGCTTGAGCACCGCGCTCGCAAGATCCTCTAAGTCAGCTTCTTCGTGAAGGATCTGATTTAGAAGCTGATCCCGTGTTCTATCAAACTGAGTGTTGTTAATAGGACTGCTTTGTGGCGCAATCAAGAGATTGTAAGAGCTAAGGTACCTAACCCTGAGGTCGGGGGGGTACGAAAACCTAACAGGCGTTCCATCCACCACAGTTGCGCCATCGTCATATTCGGCTCGCGATATTGCATTACCTTCGTATATCGCAAATTCCTCCCGAGCAAATCCAGATTCGTTGATGCAGTTCTCTACGTAGGAGTAATCGTATAGACCAGAGGGTTGCGCTGGGCGGGTCTGTATGTATACAAATTGCTGGTAGTACGACTGAGGGTTAAGAGCAGCGATCCAATCAACAATCAACTCTTGGCCGTCAAGTAGGATCATATTGTCGGAAGCGACTGTGAAATGTTCTATTGGCATGTCGCCGGATCGCCACCACCAAAATGGCGTTTTCCCGTTCTCTGTCAGAGGGTCTCGTAGCAGGATGCTTAACCGCTGCAGAGCTACGGAAGGGTCGTCAAATACTTGGATCCCGCGAACGCCAGGAAACGCTTCAGAGAACCGCCTACTAAAAAATACCGTGCTCGAAGGAAAAGTCGTTCTGCTTTCGGCAGGCGAACCCTCCTTTCGCAAGACTTCTCGAACCTCAGAAATCGAGGATGGTCTCTGGTCGGCTCGTTGCCTAATCATCTTCGCAACGGCGTCGTCCAAATAGCCAAGATCGGGAAAGTCTGCGGAAATTTTGCGGTAGCCTGTTCCCTGTGGAACTTCTCCGGTAAACATCTCATTAAGTATGAGTCCGAGAGCGAATATGTCGGCACGCTGATCTTTGGCTAATCTTCGGTCACGTTGTTCTGGAGCTGCGTAACGAAAATTAGCCAAGCGGTCAGCGGCCCTGGTTTCTGCAGCGGAGTAGATTTCTTCTTCTGAGAAATGGGCGATACCAAAATCGGCGACGCGTACCTCGGACATATCTTCGTTTAGAAGAATGTTCTCAGGTTTTAGGTCACGATGCCAAACGCCCTCCGCGTGAGCCGCTTCAACACCCTCCAATATTCGATCGAAGATCTCCATAATCTTGGTTGGCGCAATGCTGCGCTGCAGTGCAGTCCTTAGCGTCATTGGATACAGAGGCATCACGTAAAACAAAGTGGGCTGTTGGTCGACTTCGACTACACCAACATCGAGAATTCGTAGAACGTTCGGATGTGTCACCCTCTGTCCGAATCGAATCTCATTTCGAAATCGTTTGTATTGCGATCTTCGTTTAAATTCAGGATCCAGGTATTTGATTGCGACTTCATTGCCGTCCTCGTTTCTTGCAGAAATTACAAGACCGGAACCACCTTGGCCAATCTGTTTTATGCGCGTATAAGATTCCAATGGTGTGCGAAAGACGCCACCATCCTGAGCGAGTCCGCGAGGGCTGGCGGAATCAACTCTGGACGCCACTCGTTGAAGACGCGCAGCAGTAATTTCGTCGAATGATTTGTGGAGAATCAGTTCTTCGGCAAGAACAACGTTGGCTCCTTCTGATGTTAGATCTGTTGTATAACTACGAAACAATGAAGCCTGACGTAAGAATGGGAGTACAAGATGAATTTGCTCCAAAGGGATACCAAGAACTCCTTCTAGGTTTTCGACAAGGAACCCCTGTTCTGGCTCTCTCAGATATTCCTCACGGAGTCGGTCGAAAACTGAATTGCACAGTTGGATAATTGCATCTGCCTCTTCGTTGTCGGGCGCGAGTTCCGCCACACCAATAAGAGTAACGAGATAGTGCCGATCTCTCTCTTCGATCCAGCCAATCTGTACCATCTCATCGAGGGTAGAAAGGTGCTCACTGTGCTCAGCACGGAACCTGCGAGCGTTGACATCACTTTCGTCCTCGAACTGTTCGCGCAGGAGATCTGCTAGCAATCGCTGCTGGTTATCGTTTAGTAGTGTGGGTTTGCGCATTCTTGTACTGGCCTGAATCTCACTGGTTTTACCCAAGTTGCTTGGCCCCGACTAAGACCACTTTGGTCGGACGAACCAAGGCCCAAGTAATGGATTATGGCGTGACGGAGTCGATAGAGCTATGCACATTAGTTTGATGGCTGCTTGGTCCGATTCGAGGCTGGATCACAAGTAGGTCCAATGATTCACAGTCATCTCACTGGCATCAGCCAGCGCCGCTTTTTCGCCATCTGAGAAACAGCGCTCTCAGCGTCACTCCTGCTTGCTCACGGTCGATATATCGAGTCGCTGCACATCACAGTTCATTCACAACTAAAGCGGATGCAACGTGATGCGTTATACCCCGGCCTATCCGAGGAGTTGAGTAATTGGACAAGATGATCTAACGTGAATTAGGTCGACCGCACTTTGTGCGCATCTCAATGGACACGACGAGGTTTGTTGAATCTCGTTCGCTCCGCATGGACTGCCAACAAATATAGAAGAAAGCAGTCAGATTCGCCGTCTTTTTCCCTGACGGTCAAATTTGAGCTAATCACAGTTGTTGTTTGCTGAGGAGGTCGGTTCCGCACCGAATATGCGTATGGCTACGAAGATCCCCAAGAGAGTCTCAGACAGATTAAGTAAACACATTGGCCGATTTCAGAAGGTTTTGAGCGATGCGCGAAGGCGTGACGTAAACGAGTCGAACACCGTTACCATCATTACCGACATGCTTGCAGAAGTGTTCGGTTGGGACAAGTACGCGGAGGTGACCAGCGAGCAGGCAATTCGCGGCACTTTCTGCGATCTCGCAGTTAAGGCTGACGGGTCAGTTCAATACCTGATCGAAGTAAAGGCAGTAGGTATCGACTTAAAGGACAACCACCTCCGCCAGGCCGTAAACTATGGGGCCAACCAAGGCATCCCTTGGGTTGTTCTGACGAATGGTGTGGAGTGGCAGGTCTATAGGATTGCATTTGAAAAACCGATTTCGCACGAACTTGTTTTAAGCTTTAATTTTCTGGAACTGTCGCCCCGAAAACGCGATGATCACGAAACGCTCTTCCTTCTTTGCAGATCCGGTGTCACAAAGGATGCGATTAAGAGGTACCATGAGCGCGCACAGATTGTTAATCGATTCATGATAGCGGCCTTGATACAAAGCGAACCGGTTCTGAACACTCTGCGTCGTGAGCTGAAGAGAATAGCGCCGGATTCAAAAGTGACAGTCGAAGAGGTGGAGTCGCTGCTCCCTGATGTCCTGAAACGAGATGTTTTGGAGGGGGATCCAGTTACTAAGGCCAAGCGGCAGGTTGGCAGGGCAGCGAAAAAAGCTTTACGCAAGAAGCATTCGAGAAAGCGGTCGGCCGCCAGAGAGGCTGTCGATACGTAGCGTCGTAACTTCAGCCGTGCCGCGTCGCGGCCCTTTCTTTCTTCTGGGTGTTCTAGAACCAATCGCTTAGCACAAAAGTAAGGGCAGCTTTGTGAATATTCGACCCGCTGTTTTCATTGGTTCCTCAACCGAGGGATTGCCTATCGCAAGAGCCGTGCAGGCTCAGTTGGATAAAGCTTGCGAGGTTGAGATCTGGAGTCAGGGCGTATTCGGTTTAACTCAAGGTACGCTCGAGTCATTGGTTCTGGCGCTCGAGCGGTTTGACTTCGCGGTGCTCGTGCTCACAGTAGACGATCTGATTGTTTCGAGGGATACCGAGAGGCCGGCGGCACGCGACAACGTCGTGTTCGAGCTCGGTCTATTCGTCGGTGGGCTGGGGCGGGAGCGAACTTTCATGATCTACGACCGAACCAACAAGCCGAGCCTTCCGAGCGATTTGGCTGGTATCACTGCCGCGGATTTCGAGCCTCACACCACCGGCAATCTTGAAGCGGCTGTTGGGGCCCCCTGTTTTCGTATCGAAAATGCAATCAGTAAGCTGGGGCCTCGGGAGACCCGCGTTGCCCAACAGCTTGACTCAGCGAAGACTGAAATGCTGAGCGCCGGATCTACCTTGCGCGAGCTGATAAAGCTCCTTGCGCGGTCGCGCAAAGTCGAGCTCGATATCATTTCGGCTCAATTTGGGGCTATGATTGACTCGGAAAAGCTGTTGTTGATGAGGCAAGACCTTGAAGATCTCGACGCGGCACTAGTGGACGAGGACTAGAGCTGAGTCATTCGGCAACGACTTATTGGCGCCGGCTTTGTACCTCCAAAGTTCCTCTGAGAATACCTTGTCAAATTTTCGTCCAAGCCGTCTGCAGTTCTATTACTTTGCTCATGAATTGTGTGACTCGGCGTCAGATGCTACGCAAATGTAGAACGGGTGAGGAACACCCGAAAGCCGACTCTTGCGAGAAAGTATGCTCGGCGGCTGGATATGCCCAATAGCGGAAATTCAGTTGTCCTCAAGCAAGCGCCCGCCACGACCGCTGCTACTGACCAATACCTGAGGCCGGGTGGCGTTACTCCGATTCGCTGACGGTCGAAATATCGATCAACAGATTCGTCGCGATCATGCAGTCAGCTCTGGATAGGGTTTTCCCTGGGCGCGGAAACGTAACGCGATATCGGAATACGACCACTCGAATAGCGTACGAGCACGCTCATCGGCCGCGAGATGCGACTAGTCGTAAAGCCCTATCGCCAGAAAAACAAACCAACGCCAGCTCAGCCGAGCTCAAAAGTCGTGATACCGAAGACGTTGTCCCAAGGCAGCTCCGGTGCCGGGCCGTGGTACATCCGGGCGCAGCCGAAGACTTCTTTGAGCCCATGTTGCTCCGCCAGCGTGACGGCTGCGGGATTGTTCTCCGGAATATCGAGGTAGATCGGGTGTCCGCGGGCATGGCTGGATAGGGCCTGGAAAAGCCTATCGGCGGTAAAAGCGTCGTCGGCGAAGAGCGGACCGAGTTTGAAGCCGGTGCCACAAGGGCGGATCACACCCATGCCGGTGAGCCGGCCGTTTTGAACCGCGCCCACTCCGAGGCCGCCTTGTGGCTGGATCCAGGCCTTGAGGAAGGTCTCGCGTTTGAAACCGAAGTGCCGCTGATCGTAGGCAGCGACGGTGTCGAAGGGCAACTCAGCCAGTTCGACTAGCCCTTCGGTGGAGCCGGAGGATTGGCCAATGCCTTCCATGCGCAGGTTGCGGTGAGTGAAGGCAAAGCCGCCTTTGGCGTAAAAGGGCTGCATGTTGAAGACGCCGTCCATTCCGATGGCGGCACCGGGTTGCAGGCGGCTCAAGAGTGTGTCGCGGCGCCAGTACCAGAACGCCTGCCCGATGCCCTGCCCGCGCAAATCCGGCCGCACGATGAAGAAGCCCATGAAGCCGAAGCTGCCGCCGTAGTTGACGATCGAGCCGGTGGCGATCACCTCATTGTCACGTTTGGCGCAGACGAAGCCCTCCGGATCGGTTTTCCAGAAGATTTCGGCATCATGAATCCCGGGGTTCCAGCCTTCGCCCGCCGCCCACTCGACGGCGGTGTCGAACTCCTCGCGCGTGGCCTGGTGGTAGGTAATCATATTGATTGGGAGAGGGGAGTGCCTTTCGGCGGGCTCAGGGCTTCTGGTAGTGAAGCGCCAGCCAGACTGCATCCTGCGAGACCGAGGCGACCCGGTGTCTGCAATGCGCGTGGATGGTCAAACTGTCGCCGGGCTTGAGATCCAGCCCGGCGCCGTCCTCGAATTCGAGTGTGGCTTCGCCTTTCAGGAGCAACACCCACTCGGGTTGCGGCTGGTCGTACCAGAAACCGGGCTCGGAGGCATGCCCGTTGGAGACGATGCGTTCCAGCTTGGCCGGGCCGGTTTGCAAGAGTTCAAAGAAAAGCTCCCGGTCGGCGGATACGCCTTCGAGCAGATTGGTGACTTCGGGTGGATTCATAATCGGGTCCAGAATAGGGCCCCGCCGCCGGCGGTTTCAACCCGCTGATCGCGGTAACGGAGACTGTTCATACGGTGTTTCCGCGTCAACTTCCAATGGCTTTCTCTTGCTCACCTTGTCGCACCGGCGCCCAGCTTATGCTGCTTAAAAGGGTATACTCGGCGGCCGGACATCACCCAAACCGGCCCCTCAAGAATCACCGCAAGGATCATCGTGAAGTTTCGTTTCCCAGTCCCGATAGTACTGCTGCTCTTCTTCAGCGTCGATGTGGAAGCAGGCGCATGGGCCGTGGGCGTGTTCGACAACGACGATGCTCTCGACTTTATCTGGGAAGTGCAAAGTGGAGACCCGCCAACTCCGCTATCGTCTCCCTTCAAGCGCGCGCATCATAGCGGCGGGTACATCGAAGCCGACCTGGGTGCTCGGATTCTCGCTGCTGCCGAAGCCTATGCTGCACTCAACGGCAAGCCGAGCCCCGACCTTCCGGCTGATTTCGCCCAGTGGCTGGCCGGGCAGCAATGGGGTCGCGACCGTAAGCTCGTTGGCGCTGCAGAAAACGCAGTCAAGAGGGTTCTCGACGTTGAGTCATCCGAACTTGCACAGCTCTGGCAAGAATCGCCGGAGGACTATGCGGCATGGGTCAAAGGCGTCGAAGACTTGTTGGCGCGCCTGAAGTTACCATCGAAATAGTCAGGTTCTTCTCATTAGCTGTCCTGCGAGCGAGCGCTGTTGGCCGGCTACAGACCCTGGTCAAGCGTCAGATATAATCACTGTTTGTTCCCAAAGCAGGCGTCTGATGTGGGCGCAGCATCACTCCGGGTTTTAGCACCAGGACGCTCAATATGTGGAAATGGACAAGCGCGATTCTGCTGTTTCTCTTGATCGGTTCGAACGGCTGGTGGCTCTTTCAGGCGGTCGATATCGCTGTTACCGAGAAGTATCGACAGCAAGAAGAATATGAAGCAGGTCGTGTTATCTCGGCGCTCAAAGCGGTTACGACCGAGTACGCCCGGGGATCGTCTAAAGAGCAACTGTACGAAACACTGGACAGAGCATTTCCCGAGGGCGAGCCGTTCGAGAAAGACGGTGCGATTCACATAGACTTCGTGTCCTTTCTGATTTCCGAAGATGATTCCGTTGCCGGGGTTGAGTAGTAGACGGGTACTCTATTTCAGACCGACCTCTTCGTCGGCAGGTTCATGAACGACACAAACGAAGGCTGCTCAGTGTCACCGCAGACGCTTGAGAAGCTCGCTGAACGAGGGGTCGGGTTGAGTTTGGATATTTACGGCGTGATTGATGATTGAGTCAAACGTCTTGAATCAACGCCCGTGTTCGACTTTTGGCGTCGGGATCATTCCAGGGAGCACATTGCGCCGCGGCAGTCTAGTACTCAAGCCGCCAAGACCCGTCCGCCTCCTCACGCAGGCGATGCTGGGAGTCCATCAGGCTGCCGTTTTCCAGGTAGTAAACCGCCCGCATCTCGATCGCGCCCCACTCATATTTTGTGGTCTGGTACGTGAAACTCTCCAGTGAGATACCGATACCCGGTTCCGATTGTGCCGTGGCCTCGTTCCGAATCCAGTCGTTGGTCTGCGAATCGGAGAAGAACGCGAGTGCGGCTTCCCGGTCGCCGGATTCGCGGGCCAGGATAAATTCGACGAACGTTTCCTGGCCGGACCCTTTAAGCGGTTTTTTGTCGACGTAACGAATGGGCTCCGGGTCTGGATCGGGGAGTACCTCGCGCCGGATCAGACGGTCCAATTCGACGTCGGTCTTTATGCCTTTCGCGCGGATGATCGCTCCGTCGGAGATATCGACATACAGCCCGGCAAGCAAGTTGTCCCCAAAACACAGCCGCTGCTGATAGATGAGCCGGGATGTTTTCCCCTTGTTGAGCGATTGCTCGACGTCCGGCTCGCCGAGCAGGGCGGGGAGCTTTGCGGGGTCCTCCGGCAAGCCGTTGCGAATAATTGGGAACTTGAGGGCCGCCAAATCTTCCGGAATGTTATCGCCCGGGTACTCGTCCATGGAATTCAACAGCACCGAGGTTGTCACCTGGCCCGATTCCAGCGATTTGATGGCGCTGTACATGTAGGGATAGGTCCTGGGGTTTTCTTCGTCGGCGGATTCGACGAACGGTCCCTCGAAGTACACAAAACGTGTATCCGGTGTCTGGTCCCAATTCGAAACCAGCACGGGATGACCGATATGACAGACTTTCTCGTAAATGTTCCCGGGGAGAAAACGCCAGTCGATCGGTTCCCGGGGCTGGGCGGGAAAGGTGGTGATTTCTTCGCCGCGGTCGGGGGTGTCCTGCCACAACATGTACCCGACAGTCAGGACGGCGGCCAGTACAACGAGCATCAGGATTGTGCGTAGTGGTGCCATTGCGTAATTCCCTGGTTACCAGACACTTGTGGGCTGCAGCAAATCCGCCCAAGGTTTCGTCAATTGCACCTGACTTGACCGGACTGGTATATCGATCAGCGCACATTACTCGGACGGCAATCTGAACGGCACTTAAGCACGTACTTTCTGGTCTTTTTGCCGCGCTATTCGCTTTGATATATTATACGTCAGCGCCGTATAACTGCGGCGATGAAGTATCGCGTTTTTATCGAGTCGAGACTGTTCACCAGAATAGTGGGCGACTATCTGGATGACGACAGCTACGCTGCGTTGCAGCAACGCCTGATCGATCATCCTACAGCCGGTCCTGTAGTTCGCGACTCGGGCGGTGTGAGAAAGATTCGCTGGGCGGCAACGGGTAAAGGCAAGAGCGGCGGTGTTCGAGTTATCTACTACATTGACGGTGAAGGTTGTTTCTGGATGCTGACGATCTACCGCAAAGGTGAGGTAGACGCGATACCGGGAAGACTTTTACGAAAGATTAAAGAGGCGGTACAAAGTGGCAAAGCGTGATCTCGGTGAGGAGATTCTCGAATCGATCGAGGAACTGAAGTCAGGCAAGATCGGAAGAGTTCATGTCTTCATCACGCCTGAGGAAATCAAGGCGACACGTGAGCGAATTGGCGTTTCGCAGTCAGCCTTTGCAGCCATGTTGAACGTTTCGAAACGAACGCTTCAGGAATGGGAGCAGGGTCGTCGCCAGCCAACGGGGCCTGCTAGGTCGCTGCTTGCAATCGCTGCGAAAAGGCCGGAGGTCATGCACGAGCTGTTCCTATCCTGAATCCTGGAGCGCACTGTCGTGATCAGACGCAGGTTTCGTACAAACACTCCGGCGCCAGATCTGCACCAGCGAACCATACGATCGTTTACAGTCCCTCGTCGATGCGAAAGCCTTTGGACTTCGCGAGGTCGCGGAGAGGCTCAAATACCTCGCCCCAGAGCGGATCTTAGAGATCAACCTCGCCTGGTCGACCGTCGTCAAACGTGAGTTTAAGGCGGTAGCCGTCGACCGATTTCGTCGGCCAGTCCGTTGCGGCTGTAGCAATTGGAGGATGTTCCGATACTCAGTTGAGTATGTACACAGCTCCTGAGGCGCTCTCGCTGTTGTCAGTTTGGTTTCCGTCAACGCCGGTAGCGCCGCTGGACTCTCCCGGTGCGCCAATTGCTATGTTGTCCAAGCCAATTGCAGGTATGGAAAAGCTGTCAGATGACTCATCATTTGAAGCAGTTATTGTCCGACTTAAGCTCCATTCTCCTGATTCTGCCTGAGTGAAAACGGTGACAGCGCCTCGGCCGAAGTTCCCGCGTAGAGCTCCCACTGCGAGCATATCTCTGCCAATATCGAGCCCGACTCCGAAACGTGCACCGGGAAAACTGGTTGCCGCTTTCATGTAAGCGTTCTGGTTCCAGTTACCAGATGAATCGCGTGAGAATACGTAGGCAGCACCAACCTGGGCGCCACTATTATCGCTTTCATCTCCGTTGACACCCGTAGCTGTGCTCTGTTCTTCCTCGGCTCCGATACCAATCCGGTCTTCGTAAATGGCCACTGTGCTGCCGAACAGATCGGATGATTCACCGTTGACCGCCGTCAGCTGCGCCTCCTCAGACCAATCGCCGCTCTGGTCGCGTGTGAAAACATAGGCTGGCCCACTATCAAATCGTGAGCTGTCCCCGACGACAAGAGTATCGCCGTGCAATGCAACTGCATGTCCAAATCTTACGGATGTGCCGGGTGTTGACGGCCTCAGTATGGAATGCTCTGACCAATTCCCATTGTCATCCCGAACAAACACGTAAGCAGAACCAAACAGCCCCGAGACGCGATCGTCGCCAGGTGCACCTACAATAAGAACATTGTCGTAAAGTGCGACCGAATAACCGAAAAGGTCGCCGCTGTTTGCATTGGATGCCTTTATGTAGGCCGTTTGGCTCCATGCTCCGTTGGAGTCGCGATCGAAAACGTAGGCCGCACCCGATGACAAACTCGCATTGGAAAACTGATCGCCGTTGATTCCGGTTGCAGGGCTATCTTCTCCTGGTGCGCCAACTATCAGCGTGTCTCCAAACAACGCGACGTCTTCGCCAAAGCCATCTCGACCGTCAGTATTTGATGCCTTAATGTATGCTTGTTGGGTCCAGGTTCCCGCAGCGTCCTGGCCAAATACATACACGGCCCCAGAAATGATCTTCGTGTTGCTATCCTGATTGCCGTCAATTCCAGTGGCTTCGCTACCCTCATTCACGGCTGCTAGGGCAAGTGTTGTGCGAAAGATCGCTACTGCGCCGCCAAATCCGTCGCCAGATTCGGTGTTTGATGCTTTTATGTAAGCGGTCTGCTCAAGACTGCCGATGTCTGCGCGAGTCACTTCGACGGTATAATTTGCGGTTGTAGTCCCGTCTTCTGCCGCAACGGAAACAAGCAGTGTATTGACTCCAAAGTTCAGCACTATTTCCTGAGCGGGAACGTTTGGATCGGACTGGACGCCATTGATCTCAACTGTCGCGCCATTATCGGCAGGTGTCGCGGTAACGGTGGTCTTTGACCGAAGCGCCCCTACTGTCGCTACGTAGTTTGTGACGGCCGGATCAAATGCAGACGTCAACGTAATACCTGTAAGTCGAAGATCGCTTAACGTTGCGTCATTACTCGGATGTTGTACGTCGCTATGGTTGTCCGAGCAGCCGAAAGCGATGGTTGCTGCGACCAAGAGTGGCAAAGCAGTTCGGAGTCGGATGCTCATTGCCGGCCAAGTATAGTGCCGTGCCAGAGGCTCGTCACCCGACCTCTCGAGTGCGGCGGAAGTCGGTCAGGGCGCGAAAGCGGTATGTGGAGTGCCAGTCGTGCATATCTAAACCTTGTCTTCCATCGAAGGCTACTGCAGTAGTTGCGAGCCGCATTGCGGGGCATCTTTGCCAAAATCCGTACACAGTAAAAGGACGTCTTCAGGCCGCCGGTGCCTAAATCCGCCACCCCGTTCCAAAACAGAACAAACTAGTGATACTTCCGTGAGAACTGATGGCTAGTTTTCCTCGTGGTTTCGCTTCGTCGCGCGAAACCTACAGTTTTTCCTTGGCCGACAACCAAATAGAACTCGAGGAACACTCCATGAATATTCGAAAAAGTGCCTTTCGCACGTTGATCTTCGCAGGGCTCGCATCGTCGATGTTCGCCCCCGCCATCGCCATGGCGGACTACTACGGGCTTGCTACGTACCGGATTACCGTTCAGAACCTGACCGCGGGTCAGGCGTTCACGCCGCCTGTTATTGCACTGCACAACCGACGTGCAAACGTGTTTGCCGTCGGCAGCCCAGCCAACGACGGCGTCATCGCCATTGCCGAAAACGGCAATCTCGAACCGCTGATCACGGCGCTGTCCGGCGATCCGAACGTCTACAGCGTCGTTCAGGGGAATGCGCCCGTCGTTCCGGCTGCGAATCCCGGCGGCACGCCGTTTACCGATTCGGTCACGTTCGAAGTGACGACGGATCGGCGCGCGCGCTTCCTGTCGTTCGTCAGCATGCTGATCTGCACGAACGACGGATTCACGGGTCTCAACACCGTCCGCCTGCCGTTCCGCTCGAAGACCTTCCTGGCGGCCAGCTACGAAACCCGTACCGAGCAAAACACCGAAGACTTTGCCGATATCGTACCGCCGTGCCAGGGCCTGATCGGTGTCGGTTCGGACGACGCGGGAACCGGCGAAAGCAACCCGCTGCTGGCCGAGGGGGGTGTAATCATTCCTCATGCCGGCGTCATTGGCGACAACGATCTGGACCGTCGTGTTCACGACTGGGCCGACCCGGTGGCGAGGATTGTGATCGAGCGGGTACGCAACAAACACTAAGAGCCGACTATCCGTTTGGTGCTGCGAAACCCCGCTACGGCGGGGTTTCTTCTGCGTTCGCGTTGGCAGTGGCCTGACTATGCGTTGTCAGCCGGCATAACATGCGTTTGTACTGTCTCAACAGCCGCGCAATAACCAGCACAACACCCGCAAAAACCAGCAACGCCGTCGGGCTGATGGCTGTCCATCGACTGATCGTCAGTGGCGCAGCGGGTATCTGAGAGATGTGCCGTAAGGGTTGCGGTAATTCTTCGAACAGCCATATGTCTGTGGCGTTGATCGGTATTCCGCCGAATGCCGAATACACCACCCCCACAAACGCAGGATACAGAATGCCCCCGGACAGCCCGAACGTGAACAGGTATGGCGAATAACCCAGGTAGTGCGGCGCGAGCAGCAGTATCGGGCTAAAGGCAATACGAACGTCGAGCCGTTTGTTCAGCCGTCCGTACACGCCCCGGTGGAATGTGAACATCCACCACGCCAACAACACAACGCCTTCGAACAGTACGGTTGCCCAGTAGAGCCTCGCCTTGCGCCATTGCGCCAGGAAGCTTTCAATCTCCTCTTGCTCGTCTACCCGTCTCGAGGGGCTGGCGCTCGTGGCGTTGACTCGCTCGAGAAACAACGAGTGATCGCCGCCGGCCTGGATACTGATGTCGAGGCACTCCGCAAATCGTTCGCTTTTTTGCACGAACTCCCTGTCGCGTCGAGTGGTTGCGGGCGGCCATTGTGGTCCCCGCCTCAGATGTGCATAGACCTGCGGGACGTGATCGACCAGCACGTTATGTGAAACGCGGTAAACATAGCGTCCGCGACGCTCTTGAAAGTAATAGAAATACCAGTTGCCTATTCTCGGAAACACCCCGTCCCATTGAGCGTATTCGTGGCGCCTTTCTAAGTCCGGAAGTTCGACGCCACAAGCGTGCTCCCAATAGCTTTCGGCATGTCCTTCGGGTATGGGGTATCGATCCGACGCGCAGTTGCCCAGCGCCAGCATGAGCAGTACGGTGGACAAGACCTTCGATTGCCGTTTCAGGTTGAGCACCGGTATTGGTTTCGCCTTATGTTTTGAAGCGTGTTCTGGGAATAGTCTGCTAACGGCAAGGTCAGGTGGAAAGGGTCAAAAGCTTTGAATGTGCGGACTACGGCTTACGTGTAGACTGGCGGTCAACCTGCAAAAGAGACCGATCGAATGAGATCAAAAGGTCCAGGCCAGGGCAGCATAAGGTACTCAGCTTTGTTTCTGCGCCTTCGGAAGTTCTCCGCCGCTGCTGCTTTGGCAGCAGCATCGACGGGTATTGCCGCGGCCCAGCCTGATGACCTCGCCGTCCAGGTCGACCAGTTCATTCCCGTTACCGCCCTCGGAATCGAGCAGCAGAAGGCCCTTGCCGATGAGGGCAACAGCGGCCCGTCCGGCGGGTTGAGCGTAATCGTGGCTGCCGCAGATCGGCGGATCGTACTCGATCTCGTCCGCAACGATCGGCTCGTGGCTAAAGTACGGTCTCGTCTCGAGCTCAACGACGACAGCCTGACCGTCTACAAAGGGCAGGTTCGTCATGTGCCGGGTTCGTGGGCGAGGGTGTCGGTCGATAACGGGCGTGTTGCCGGTGTCGTATGGGACGGCAACGAGCTGTTGATTATTGACCGCATGGAAAGATTCGGATTGGCCGCCGCGGCAGACGAAGCCGCCGATACGACAATTGTCGTGCGCGCGGCCGATATCGGACTTACGTTCGACGACGCGACACTACTGCCGGGTAAGCTGCATCATCATTCTGCGCACGGACCATCTCTGCACGAACTGTCTGCACAATCGCCGGAGTCGAGGCAGCACAATACCGCAACACTTCCGTCTTTCGGGGCGATATCTCTCGGGCTCGTTATTGCCGACGGCGTAGCCGAGCGCCTCGGCGATGGGGAGGTTCAGGCCGCCATCGAATGGGCAAACATTGCGGACGGCATTTTTAGCGCACAGGCGAACATCCACCTGGATCTCGAATACATCGAAAACCTGACCGGCGATTCGGGCGCTTTTGCTTCTACGGATTCCAGCGAAATCCTGGCCGAGCTTGGCGACAGGGTGGTATCGACGCCCGAACTGGCCTCACTGGGCATCGTGCATCTTCTGACGAACACGCCGTTCGAAGACCGCCCCGCGAGAGGCGTGGCGTTTCTCGGTGGCGCGTGCAGTCCCGGCATAGGGGTCGGTGCAACTCTAATGCGCGATCCTGCCGTTGCCCCACTGATTCTTGCGCACGAGATTGGCCATAGTCTCAACGCGCCTCACGACGGCGAAACCGGCTCCGCGTGCGAGTCCTCTCCGACCGGTTTCCTGATGTCGTTTACCGGGGTGCTTGATAACGCGACCCTCTCGAACTGCAGTATCGGACGAATTTCGGAGTTCCTGAGGGACGCCTCTTGCCTGGTCGAAGTGCCGACAGGTGAGATCGAGCTCGAGGCGCCGCTGTTGCCGAACGTCGTCTACTATCGGGCCGCCAATCGTATTGACCTCAACGTCAACAACATTGGCCTCGAATCTGCGGTTAACAGCGAAGTCGCCATAGATGGTCCCGGCCTCGCTGGCCTCACTGTGTCCGAGGTGTCGGATCGGGAGGCAGATTGCACAACAGCTCTGTCGGCGCCCAGTCAAACCTGTAACCTCACCAGTCTGTACGCAGGCGAAACGGTGACCGTATCGGCCGAGTTTGTTCCGCAGGCAACCGGCGTGCAGACACTACAGGCGTCCGTGAGTGCGGCCAACGACACGAACCCCGCAAACAATATGCGGCAATTTTCGCTGAACGTGCAGCCGGCATCCCAGGTCATCGCCAGAGTGGGGGCGATCGACAACGATCGGACGTACGAGGGCGGTTCCATTGCCTACAACGTCGTCGTTCAGAATATCGGTGACTTCGATACAGAGGCTACGTTGCATCTGACAGCAGATCCGCGTTTCTCGCTGACGTCGACTGCTGCCTGCAGCAGTGCAGCCGCAGGGCAGTTGCAGTGTGATCTGGGCCAAATAGCGGCGCAGGGCAGTGCGGATGTCGACGTCAATCTGCATGTCCCGTCCGATCTCGGTTTTTCGTCAGCCGCGCAGAGTCTCTTTCAAACGATCGACGTTGCTGTGACGACGTCTCTCTTCAATGTCGAGAACAACAGCGGCGATGAACTCGTGTTTGTTGTTTTTGCGGTTGCGTACGATATTGAAACCGGCTTCACGCAGGCTCCCGCGGCAATCACCGTCAACGATACACAGCAGTTTGAGCTGTTTTTGACCAATCGAGGTCCCGACACGCCAAACGAGCTGAGATACAACATTGCGCCCACGGCTGGTATCGACCTGGAGCTTGTCGAGATCAGCGAAGGTGACTGCAGCAAGGAGGGCTCGTCTATTCGCTGCCAGTTCGATGGTTTTGGCGTAGGGCGAACCGCAACGGCGACCGTTTCCTACACCGGCACGGAGTCAGGGCCGCAGCGGATAACGCTGAACGGGGCGCCCGATGCCGGGACTGTGCTGAGCGAGTCCGGAATCCTGGCGATAGCAGATTTCGAGGTCCTTGCGGCGCCGGCGACCCCGCCTCCGCCACCCCCCGCCACCCCGCCGCCCCCTCCGGCAGCGGACAGCGGCGGAGGAGGCGGACATAGCTCGGCCCTTTTCTTGCTGGTGTTGGCAGCGCTTCGCCTTTTGCGTCGGTTTCGCCCGGCGTGGCTCGTGATGGCGAGTTGCCAACTACGAAACGCTGGTGCTATCAGGTAACCAGCAAGCACGCTTGGTCGACAAGAGCATCTTGAAAGCCGATCACTTGGTTTTACAATTTGCCTACCTTATCCAGCCCCTGGCAGACAAACCGGAACACCATGTCAATCAACCCAGGAGAATTAGCCAAACTCGAAGCCGCCGCCAGAGCACATATAAACGCCATCTACGGCACACCCGGGGACGAATACGGCGTCACGCTGTTTGTTTCGCATCACCTGAACGAGATCGAGGCGTCGTACTGGCTGGGGTATGCCGGCACCGCCACGCCGGAGCCTCATCAGGTTCTTGACCTGCTTGTGATGATGCCTCTCGAGGATGGAGAGGACGAAGAAGAGGAGGAGGCCACAATCCTCGACTTCACATTACCCGATGACGTGACGAACTATCTCATCTGCGTCGAGTTCGATGAGGCTCAGAATATCGTCAGGGTCGCTATGGAGAGCTAGGGAACAGACGTTTCGAGTTAAGTCTTCGCGGCGGGATACAGCCTATGTCACGAGCACGCATACTATGGATTGCCACCTTCCTGGCCGTATTGGCCTGGTCGGCGTACCAGCCATTCGACTATGTCATCTGGTTTCTCGAAGTGTTTCCTGCACTGGCCGCCGCCGCTGTGCTTGGGTTCACTCTCAAGCGCTTCCCCCTGACCCGCCTTACGTACGTACTGATCCTCATTCACTGCATCATCCTGATGGTCGGCGGCCACTACACGTACGCCGAAGTGCCGCTGGGTGAATGGGTGCAGCAGACGTTTGATCACTCGCGAAACAACTACGACAAGCTCGGCCATCTCGCTCAGGGCTTTGTGCCGGCGATCGTGGCGCGAGAAGTCGTCATCCGCTTGAACGTCTTCAGTTCGGCCGCCTGGCGAAACTTCTTCATCGCCTGCTTCTGCCTGGCCGTCGCGGCCTTCTATGAATTCATCGAGTGGTGGGTTGCCGTTATCGCCGGCGAGTCGGCCGAGGCTTTCCTGTCGATGCAGGGTTACGTCTGGGATACCCAAGCCGACATGTGGACCGCCCTGGTGGGCGCCGTCATGGCGCTTGCGCTCCTCGGCCGCTGGCATGACCGCCAGCTCGAGGCGGTCGGTTGCTCGCGCGACTGACGGAGCCTTGTGCCGTCGTCCGAGACCACCTTGGAACCACCCTCTAGCGGGCCGGGTGGCTTTCCCGGTGAACGGCTATTGCACTGCCGACTCTCGTGTTCCACCGGATCGATGCGTACCGCCAGCCATCGACAAGATGTGCAACGATGCCGTTCGTCTCCGTGGGGTAGTAGATATAGCCCAATCCGTTTTTGTGGTCGGGTTCGTACACGACGGTGTACTTCGCCGGGTTGTCGCGCGCGCCGAGAAGGAAACTGACCTCATAGCTCGTTAGACCTTCCGGTCTGCTGGACGCTTCCCCGCGATCCCAGTCGACAATGCTGCGCTCCTGACCGCCCTGAGTCATGAAATCGTTGTAGCGCGTACCGGGACCCACCCAGAAGCTGAGTTCCTTGATGATGTAGGGGTCGGTGATAACCAGCGGCGTAGCGAACGTTTCACCACGCACTTCAACGGCAAAGACCGGCCCCCATCCTCCGGCCGAGGTTGTGCCGTGAAGAAATGCACAAGCTAGCAGTAACAGGCTGAGCGAAAGCTGCTTCATCGTCAAAGGCCGGTTCGGTCAGTTTCACCCTAGTAACAGACCACCGTCGACGCCATTCGTTGCCACTACTCGGACGCTTTCGCAGTCGCCGTGGAAAACCGAGTCGCCCCGAACCACGCAACACCCGCTACGACCACCGCTCCAACGATCATCCAGCCAGGATGCGGGATCATTGCAAAGTTCACCCCCGTCGCGGCCAGCAGGATCAGCACGACTGCCGTTGCCGGCCAGCGTTTCCTGCTTGTCATGAACACCGCGGCCGCGGCACCCACAAACATCCCGGCGCCCCACGCAAACACAACCGCAAGCTTTGCGGCGAGCGGCGCCTGGTCCATGTAGCTCGCGAGCTGCACCGGGTCCTTGTAATCGATGCTCTCGGGCAGCGGCATGCGCTGATGGCTCACCGCTTCGATCCCGGAGATGACCATGCTGCCGATCAGCACGCCGGCAATTGTCGCGAGGATGTGCTTGAGTGTCGGTGGCATTGTCGCCCCTCGAGGAATCAGGCGTCAGATCGCCGTTGCGCGGGCAGAAAGGACGGCTTGCGCAACAGCGCCGCCGATATGAGAGAAACCAGCAGGCCAACCGGGAAAATCTCGGAAAACGAAAACAGGACCCGCAGCAACGGCTTGCCGTACATGGCTTTGACCTGCTCCAGCTCCTCGATCTTTGCCGCCAGCGCTTCGCTGCTGAGTCCGTCCGCTTTGTAGCCTTCGATCAGACGCGCGGCGTACTCGTCCATGAAGGCGTGGTCTGTCGCGGCCAGGTAGACCTCCCAGACGAGCACGTAGACCAGCCCCGCAACCGCGGCAATGCTCACGCCCAGGCCCAGCGCCTTCCAGAAACCGATGACGCCGCCCTGTTCCAGATCGCGGTAGCGTTTCATGCCGACGAACACGAGAGACAGCGTAATCAGCATGATCAGGTAGCCGAACCAGACAGAGGTTGACGCAATTTCGCTGTCGCTCTCGATAGACGCTACGATCATGACAATAGTCAGCACGCCCGCAATTACGCCGTACGTGGCCGCTACCCGGCCAAAAGCAGTGTTGTTCGTGAAATCCATGGTGCTACCAAAATGTGACGAGTTTCGGCGAGAGTAGCCCCGCGGTGGCGGAAATGGCCATCACCCGAAAGGGTGATTTTGGCCTGATCGCCCGTTTGGCGCGGCTTTACGGCGGACTTCAGGCTGAACTTCAGGGAATAATCGAGAGTTCGCGCGCCTGCGTGACGGCGTGAGTGCGCCGTCCAACATCGAGTTTCCGGTAGAGGCTCGAAACGTGAGTTTTGACGGTATTCGGCGTCAGCTCCAGGCGACGGGCAATTTCCTTGTAGGAGCGGCCATCCGCCAACAGCGCCAGCACCTCACATTCTCGCGGCGTGAGACCCAGCGTCTCGATGGCCTCCCGATTTCGCTCAAAATCACCTGTCGTTCTGACGGGCGCGATCCGCAGCGCCACCCAGGCGCCCAGTGCCGCAAACAGGACGGCGACAATCACCATGTACCACTCGGGTGTCAGCGTGCTGAGCGAGTAGCCGAGTTCGAGCCACTGCAGCAGAAAGGCGGCCGCGGCGAGGCCAACGGCGTACAGGAGGATGATTTTCAGCACACCGAGAAGGTAGCAAACCCGCCGGGGTGGCTCCAGCTTCGAACGGTCAGACCGGCCTCGAGCGATCCCTTTCTTCGGCCGACTCTACGTCCCCGTGATACGCTTGCATCGCAATAGATCAGACACGCGTTACAGCACTGCGCACACCGCCTGTGGAAAAGACACTTCGGAACGAAGCCTTCGAGAGGTTCCTGACTGCGGCGCGTTCCTGGCACGATCCGCACGACGTTCTCGATGGCGACTATCTCGTCGATCCGCCGAAAGACGATTTCGGATACTTCAATACACCTGCAAATTCGCTGACCTTTCTGGCCATGGGCGTTGACGGCGTTCACACGGCAATGCTGAAACTGGACGGACAGGTCCGCGACGACTCTCCCGTCGTGTACGTATCTCCTATGGATTCGGACGCACAGTGGACAATTCTTGCACCGACGTTCGTGGACTTTCTGGCCGATGGTTGTGCGGTATCAAGACAGGAGATCGTCGACCTGTTGGCGACAGTCGCTTCTGATCCAACAACCACAATAAAATTCTTGCAGTCCAACTTCGATGGAGAGCGCCTGTTTGACGACGCTCGTGTCGAAAGGCTCAACCGCAGATACCTCCCTTGCATCGAGAAGAAAGACGAGTACAAGGAAATGGAGGCTCGCTGGTTAAAAGGTGAGTATGACGAAGCGCCGGAGTGACGCCATCTCATCAAAATCGATGTGTCGCACAAAATGACCGGATTAAGCAATGACTGAGCCCCGATACGTAATCAGGCAGGCGCACGTTCAAGCTGCGCTCGACAAGGCGGTATCCCCGGAGGTCGATGCGCTGAATCGCTGCCTCGAGATGGTTATAGAAATCGATGCTCTGGAGCGCAGCGTTCCCGCAAAGCTCGAGCAGTTACGAGCGGACGCAGGTACCGAGACACCGGCGCTGTCACGCGCTGCGCGAGAGGCGGTATCTCAGTCAGATGACGCACGGCGGGAAGTCGATCGATTACTGACTCGTCGGTGCAATCGCGCCGCCTCGGCGCAGGCGGTCGTCAAAGAGATCCTGGAGGTTGCAAAAGGCGATCTGAAAGCGGCCAACATGCTGGACAACGACGTTGGTGAGGACGAACCCGTCAAGCCGGTCTATTCCGAGCTGTACTGGAAAAAGCGAAGACTTGTCGATAGCTTGCGGAAGTTTCTCGCAGACGCCAAAGGCTAAGCTCTACTGACTGAAGTCGTTCGGCTTCGGAAAGCTGGCAATGCTGCCGTCGTTTTCGTCGAGACGGACGAGAATGCTGATGTCGTGACGCGGACCCGGGTGCGGCGGGTTGTTTCCGTAGCGCCACCGGAAGAGTGTCGATTCCTGGCCGGGGCCGATCGTCTCTTCCGCTCTGAAGGTTGCGGCGCCGCCTATCTCTTTCCCGATCGAGAGGTCGTTGATTGTCCTCCCGCCTCCGGAACCCGTTTCCTTGTTGTATAAGCCGAATGCCAGGCGTCGCTTTTTACCAATCCACCGCGATGTAAAGATAAGCCGGTAGGGTCCCGCCAGGTTGCAGCTCACTTCGTTGTGCGGCCTGCGCTTCATCGGTTGGCCGTCGATTTCGTGCACGTATCCGACAACGAGACAGAAATCCTCTTCCGCCTCGAACTCGAATATCTGAAATTGCAGATCGTCTTCCAGCAGCACATAGAGATCCGAAATGCCCACCGGTCCTTTGTACTTCGGTGTCACCGAGACTTTCGATACTTGTGCAGCCGCGTTTCCGGCGAATAGGACAGCAACGAGTATCAAGGGCATAAACCGGACGAAATGGGTAGTCGATCGCCTATTCATGGGTCACCTCCCGAGCGCCAGGATGTTCATAGCGGGTTTCACGAACGATCAGGTCACCTTCCTGGCGTAACTCGCTGTGTACAAGCATGACCTCCGCCGGCGGGTCGCGGTCCTCCTCGACCCAACCGGCTATGTTCAAAGCCAGCGACGCCGCAAAGAGCAACGCAAGCCCAATCGTTGCATATCGCCATCGGTGGCTTACGAGGTTTGGTGCCCCGTCGAATTCGTCGATTCTCGCAAGTCCCCGCTCGAAATAGTCCGATGAGGGCTCCGCCGGCTGCGCATGCCGCAGCGCTTCTTCGATGTCAGTCATTTTCCACCTTCAATGCCGCCCGGACTTTTTCGATGCCTCGCCGATACCAGGCGGATACCGTGTTGATCGAGCGCCGACGCAAGTCGGCGATCTCCTGGAACGTCATCCCTGCATACAGCCGCAGCAAAATCGTCTCACGCTCGCGCCGGTGTAATTGATCAAACGCCCTGTTCAGCATCTGCGGCGTCATCGTGTCCGATACGTCGCCCGTGGCGACGAGGAACTCCTGTTTCATCGGCTCTTCCCGCCGTCCCCTTCTGACGATGTCGATCGCAGCGTTGCGAACGGCTCGAATGACGTAAGCTGTCATGTCATTCGGCCGATGGTCTCTCCTGAGCAGGCGCAGCAACGCATCGTGTACGGCATCTTCCGCCTTCTGACGATCAAGCGTAACAGCCAGCGCAACCAGATAGAGGCGGCGATGATGTTCTGTGTAGCAAGCGCGCAACTCCTCGGGTTTCATGGAAATCCACTCGCTTTATCCCTGTAGACGAGAGCAGGCGGCATTTTTGTGCAAAGTTTTGCCGCGGGTGCGCAGCGCTGGCCCGGACGGGTGGCTGCGGGCCCTCGCGTTTCGCTATTCTACAAACGACCCAATCGAGATCACCCTTCGGAGAAAAGTCGAATGATTCGACCACAGTATTACTTACGTCAGTCCAGTGAGGGCCTTCTCGCGTGGGACGTCCGCCGCCTCATTGAGCTGAGTCGGGGCTTTCCTGTCAAACCTGTGGATCTCTCACAAGTCGAGGAGCTGGACGAAACGTACTGGTACGATCAAGAGGGAGATACGCCCACCTGCCGCTCCATTCTGCAGCACATGGAGCTCGTAGAAAACGCGAGCCTGGAATACCCGATCATCCTGGATCAGCGAGGGCGTGTGATGGACGGGATGCATCGGGTATGCAAGGCCTTTCGAGAGGGCAGAACCGCCATATCCGCCGTTCGGTTTGCGGTGACACCGGAGCCCTGTTTTGTCGGTCGCGACCCAGCCACCTTGCCTTATGACGAATAGTCGCGAATGAAAGCCATCATCTTCGATATTGACGGCACCTTGCTCGAATCCATAGCGGTCGACACCGAGCTGTACTTCTCCGCCGTAAGGGAAGTGCTCGGTCCGGTAAGAATTCGCGAACTGAGCGACTACGAGCATGTGACCGATAGCGGGATCCTCGCACAGCTCCTCGCGGACAATGGTTACGCTCAGGATCCTTCCGCTGCTGACGCCATCAAGTCGATCTTCATCGAAGGCGTCAGAACTCATATCGAGCAGGGTGGATCTTTTCCCGCGATTGAGGGCGCCGTACAGTTCTTCGAGCGAGTTCGAAACGCGGGTCACGTCCGCGCGGCGATTGCGACCGGCGGTTGGCGCGAGTCCGCGCTCCTCAAGCTCAACAGCGCCGGGTTCAACATCGACGGCGTCCCGTTGGCGACCAGTAACGACGCACATTCGCGCGTAGAAATCATGCGATCGGCGCTCAGGCAAGCCGGCGACGGCTTTGCTTCGGTGACGTATTTCGGCGATGCGGCCTGGGATCAGCGCGCCTGCCGGGAACTCGGTTGGGAACTGGTGGCGGTGGGGCCGGATCTGGGCGGTATCGAGTCTTACGTCGATGTTGCTGTCTGAGAGACGCCGCAGGCCGACGGAATGTCGTCACTGGCGGCAAATTGACGTCACCGACAGTCCCGAAAACCGACGAAAATACCTTTCCACTCACTGCGAGGCGTCTATGTTGGCGATGCATCCATGTTCGTAAGGGTTCTCAGACAGCGATTTCGCCTGTCTCAGGAACAGCTAGCCGAATCTTCCGGCCTGAGTCTGCGAACGATTCAGCGCGTCGAGGCCGGGCATCGGGTCAGCTACGCCTCGCTGAGGGCAATTGCCGCCGTGTTCGACGTAGACGTCGACAAACTCGAATTGGAGCTGTATGCGATGGACAAGACCGATACGGAGTACAGGGAACTGCCCCTCTGGGTGCGTTTGCTGTTGGGTCGCGGCTGGGTATCCTCCAGTCGCCGCGAGCTGCGTTTCACGGAGATTGTGCTGGCCGTCCTTGGAGGCGTTCTGGGCGTGGTCTGGATCATCAACCGGTTTTGGCCGATTGTTTACGATCCCAATAGCTCCGCTATGTACGCGAGCTTGCTGATGTTTCTGTTTGCCTATCTGGTTTCCGTCTGTATCCGGGTTGGCGACAAGTACTCGGCCTGGCCACTGCTGGGCAACACGAAGCCCCAGTGATTCCGGAGCCCGTAAACGGGTGTTGGCGCGGCGGTTTGCGTCTGCGCGGTTGCTGCCTCTACGGCGCCACGGCGTGCCGCCTTTCCGGGAATCTGTGAGATGGTGAACAAGGTAATCATTGTGTAAAGCTGTACACTCATGCCGCACGGTCTCAACGGCGCAGTTTCTTACCCGAATGGAAAACGAAACCCCGGCAGCTTCAGCCGAGAACGATCTCATGCCCGTCATCCACGGCTACCCGAGGCCAGACTGGGATGCCATAGCGCAGCTGGTTCATCGGCAGCCTGAAGAGACGTGGCCGACCGGGTGGGAACACTGGAGCAAACGGTGGCTCGAGGGTGTTTTGCACCATTTGCCCGACGCCTATCGGCTGGCTGAATCTGAGAATTTCCTCGTCTTATCCGCCCAGAGCGACCGCTACGTCAAACTGCTGTCCCGGTTCTTCGAGAGGAGCCTCAAGCGTATTCTGTCGAGCCTGGACGGGATTGCGTCGGACGAAGGCGACGGCAAGCACGTGGTGCTCGTATTCGACGAGCAGGACCGCTACTACGAGTACAAGTCTTACTTTTATCCCGACGATGGTGAATTCATCCTCAGTGCCGGCACGTTCCTGAGCGCCGGATACGGTCACTTCGTGTTTCCGTTCATGGACATGAACGAAGCCGAGGCGACGTCCGCCCACGAGTTGACTCATGCGCTACTCAAACACCTACCATTGCCGCTGTGGCTGAACGAGGGCTTCGCAGTCACCATGGAGGACGAGATCTGCGGTTCGGCCCCTCTTCGTATGGACAGCGAGCGCTTTGCGGAGCACGCGGAGTTCTGGAACTCCGAGACAATCCAGGAGTTCTGGAGCGGCAGCGCCTACAACCGAACGGACGAAGGCAGCAGCTTGAGTTACGAACTGGGCAGGTACTGCCTTCGTGCACTTGCCCACGACTACGATGTTTTCGCACGCTTCGCTAACGCAGCTTCTTTTCAGGATGCGGGCGAAGCAGCCGCGATGGAGTTCTACGGTGGCAGCCTGGGCGGAGTGATACACCAGTTCTTCGGCGATGGGGACTGGGCACCGAGACCGGAGCGGTGGCCGTAAGTGACGGGCGGATGGTTTGCCTTCCGAGATCCCACGACTCGATGAGTCAGGACCCGGCAGCCTACTTCCAGGTGCCGAGTCCCGACGAAGCCGGCTGACCAGACTCGACTAGTCGTCGTACTTGTCATCATCGTCGTCATCGTCATGCCCATGGTAGGGGTGACGATGCCGCTGGTCGCGGAGACCAGGAATCTTCTTGCAGTTCGCGTAAAACGTCGTTGTCGCCGGCCAGTCGGAGAACAACCCAATGATCTTGACGTCCTGTGCTAGCACGTCGATCGTGCGCAGGATGTCGCCGTCGTTCTTCAGCGCGTCCAGGGTCGTGTTGTAGTAGAACGCGCCGCCGCTTGGAACGATGTCCTCGTTGATCCGCCCTGAACGCTCCGTGGTCCAGCTGATGATATCGAGGTGCGCCGTGCGTGCCCGCTTCGCGTATTGGGATGGAATGATCCGGCCGCGATGGTCCGAGGTTAGAAGTGCCGGCATTGGTGGCGCGACGATATTTACGCCGCGGTGCTTCAATTCGATGAACTCGGAGAGCGGCGGTGTGTTTTCGACGAGATCGACCGGGTTACGTCCATCGAGGAAGACGGCCTGCTCGCCGAAGTCCGGATTGTAGTCGACCCAGTAGAGCACGTCGTCGAGATTGAAGGATTGCGCCCAGACGTCTTCGGCCGGCACCGAGGCCGCGCGGTATTCGTCGATGAGCTTCTGTGCGTAGTCCTGTTGCGAAAAGCCGTTGAACGGCATGGGTACCTGCGGCAACTTGAGCTCCGGCGTCATGCGTTTGCCCAGCCGCTTGAATAGCTCGATGCTCTCTGCATGGGTTAGCAGCGTGCCGCCTGTCGTATACAGATCGGTGCGGAAGTCGGCCGTGCCGCCGAGGTATTCCTCGACGGTTCTGGCGCCGCGATCGGCAGCGTCCATCTTGCCTTCGAGCAAGCGGAATTCTTCGAGCGTAATGTCGCTTGTGCAGCAGCGTGCGCTGGCCGGCTCGACAAGCTCGCCTGTCACCGCGTCGTAAACGGCCGGCTCGAAACCCTGCGAGCATTTTGCAGCGAGTTCGGGAATGGCCAGGATATTGGTCGTTGTATGCAGGTCGCACTGGGCGTGACGGCAGACGAGTTCTTTGTCTTTTGTGAACGTAACGTCGCATTCGAGAATGCCCGCACCCATACGCGCTGCCGCGACGTAAGATTCGAGGGTGTGCTCGGGAAACTGAAGCGGCGCACCACGATGGCCTATCGAAAAGTCCGACGACCGGAAGACTCTCTTCTGCCGCGCACACTGTCGCAGCTCGCGCTTGAGTTTGCTGCGGTCGAGTTCGTCGACCAGGTAGAACGGGCGCGGCCCAAGCTGCACGCTCTTGGTTTTGACGAAGTCCGCCAGCGCCGCGCTCGATGCGCAAAGAGTTACGGCGGCGACGAAGAGTACCCTGGACAAAGCTTGCATGAATCCCTCCCTAACACGTGGTTTGTTGGCAACTTATTGTTGAAACGATCTTAGGAAGGGAACTTGGCAGCGCGGTGCCAGTACGATGAAGGTAATGTGATGGACGGAGCCGGAGTGTCACAGAAATTTCGTAGAGTCTTAACAAGACTGCTACGGAGGCGCGGGGAACATCTCGCGAACCCGGTTGTCAGGCATCCGCCCGAGCAGGAATATGCGCAGTCACTACGTTGGGCCAGGGCGCATCGCTGAGGCCCTTCACGACGAGCTTCTCCCCCGATTTCATCGTAAACACGGCCTTCTTGCTGAAAAGGCCCTTACGCTGATAAGCGGCAACGTCTTCCAGGGCAATAACACGGGACTGCCCCAGGTCATAAAACACTCTGGATGTCAGGACAAACTGTTCTTCGCAGAGATCCAGCAGGCACTCGTCCGCTTCGAAGTCGCGTAGCTCGCGAGCGGTACGCAGATCCTCGAGGCGAACTTCGATCAATCCCTCCAGGCTGCGTCCGTAATAGTCGGAGTTGGCGTAGTTCAACACGGGCACCGCAACATCGCGACGTTTCGCGAGCCGGCTGTTATAGGCGAGGCGATCGAACGGCAGTCCGTTGCCCGACAGCTTCGGTCTTGCGTAGCGAGAAGGCCCGCCGACCTGTGCCGGTAATCGAACGAACAGCCGGTGGACCGTTTCAGCGACAAGTTCCTTCAGCTCGGGTGCGGATGTGTCGCTAAACAGCAGGTCTTCGACACCGGGCAAAAGACGGCGGTAGATGAACTTCTCTCCCACCTGCATGGCCAATCCCGCGTGCGTCGACAGAGCGAAGAGATGTTTGGCCTCCGTACGGATGTGTTCCTCAAAGTAGCGGCCCGCCGTTTCTACGATATCCGCGGCCTGCTGATCCTCCAACGGCCGGTTCCTTTCGAACGCTTTGACCTTGTTCGCAAGTTCTGCCGTGTCCGTATCGCCATCCGGGCGATAGGCGCTGGCGAACAGCAACAGCGCCGCGCTGTGGCGCCGGGTCCATTCGTAAGGTAAAGGAGGATAGTTGTCCAGATCCTGATCGCCGGGGTCGACGGGAGCTTCGAGCGATACGTCATACATGGTGGAGACTCTGTTATTGCTTTTTTTGCCATACTAGCATCGCCGGGTGGTACAGGCGGTCGAACGACAGCTCTAAGTATAGGCACCTACTGCCGGGATTTAGCGCGCCTGCTACCGTCATCCGCAGATTGGGAGAACCCCATGCCGACACCCCACAGCATTCGCGAGAGTCAGCCAGGCGATCTGACTGCCATCGAGTCGTTCTACCCGGACGCGTTCCCGGAAGAGGACCTCATTCCACTGGTGCGGGAGCTGCTGGCTGACCCAGCGGTTGCCCTTTCATTGGTTGCGGACGTCAACGGGCAGGCTGTGGGGCACGTGATCTTCACGCAATGCGGCGTTTCCGGAAGCACCGTCAACGCGGCGCTGCTCGGGCCGCTTGCGGTTGCGCCTGCACATCAGGGGAAAGGTATCGGCTCGGCGATCGTGCAAGAGGGTTTACGGCACCAGAGGGATGCCGGTGTGGAACTCGTCTGTGTACTTGGCGACCCTGCTTACTACGGGCGCTTCGGTTTTATCCGCGAGTCTTCGGTAGCGCCGCCGTATCCCCTGCCGACCGAGTGGGATAGCGCCTGGCAGTCACAGACCCTTGTCGATAACGCACCGTCCTGTTCCGGCAAGCTATCCGTGCCGCCGCAATGGCAAAAGCCTGCCTTGTGGCTGCCCTAGAGCGAGCGCAGACCGCCGCCCCATTGACTCAAGCTCGATGGATAACGGCCGATAACCTGTTCATCGGTCCGCTATCCAACAGGTGCAGCTCGCATGAGCGACAAACGTCAACTCTCCACTTTGGAGAAAGCACTACAGGTCAATCTGGATGACCGCCGCTACGGTACGTTCGCCGAGATCGGCGCCGGCCAGGAAGTCGTTCGCTGGTTTTTCCAGGCGGGTGGCGCGGCCGGCACCATCTCAAAGAGCATCTCCGCCTACGATATGCAGGTCAGCGACGCTATTTACGGTCAGTGCGACCGCTACGTCAGCCGCCGGCGGCTCGAGGCTATGCTGCGGCACGAGCAGCATCTGAATCGCCAGCGCCTCGAGGCCAAGCGCTGCGACAACACCACGTTCTTCACGTTTGCCGATACCGTGTCGGCGCGCAACTACCAGGGCACCAACGACTGTCACGCCTGGCTGGGTGTCGAGTTCCAGCACGAGGCCGGCGCTGCCGACAGCCGCATTGTCCTGCACGTCCGTCTGCTCGATAAAAGCAACGCGGAGCAGCAGCATGCAATCGGTGTGCTGGGCGTCAATGTCGTCTACGGCACCTTCTACCTCGCAGACGATCCGCGCGCGCTGCTCGAGTCTCTGTGTGACGACTTGACCCGCGAGCGTATCGAGATCGATCTCGTCGACGTCAGCGGGCCCGCGTTCGAAGATGTCGACAATCGCGTGCTGTCGCTGCGGCTGGTCGAGCTCGGGTTGACGGGCGCCGCCATGTTCGCTTCGGACGGCGAAGTCTTGCAGTCCGCGGAGGCACTGCGTAAGCGGCCGCTCCTGGTGCAGCGAGGTCGGTTCCGGCCGCTCACGCATGTGAACATGGACATGCTGGCGTCGGCGAAGGAACGCTTTGTCTCTATGCTCGGCGACGACGGCGACGCGCTGTTGCCGGTTATGGAAATGTCGATGCACGATCTCGCGATCGACGACGAGGTGTGTCTTCAGGACTTCCTGTCGCGCGCCGAGGTTGTGTCGACGACCGGTTGTGCGGTACTGATCTCGGATTACCGCGAGTATTATCGACTGGCCGACTACCTGATGTCGCAGACGACGCGGCCGATTGCACTTGCGCTTGGTCTCCAGTCTTTCCGGGAGTTGTTTTCCGAAGGTTACTATCGCGATTTATCCGGCGGCGTGCTCGAAAGCTTCGGCCGGCTGTTCAAAGAGCAGATGACGTTGCTCGTGTATCCCGTGAAGGATGCCGCAACCGGCAGGCTGAAGACGCTGGACCAGCTCGAACTCAACTCCGCCTATCAGCACCTCTTCCGGTTCCTCTGCGAATGTGGATCCGTGCTGCCCCTCGACAAGGTGACCGAAGACTATCTGGATATTCATTCACCCGATGTGCTGAGCATGATTGTCGAAGGTAACGAGCGCTGGATCGAATGTGTTCCCGAAGCGGTGGCGGAGCGTATCGTTTCGCAGCGGTTGTTCGGTTACGGGACCTAGACGTTTCTTGGGTCGGCTCTCGTAGGCCCGCCGCAAGACGGGCGGACCTACGATTATGTCCCGCGGTCGGCGCTAGCGTTCGTTTAGTCCGAACGCCCACGCAAACGGCGCCGGGTCGTAGTACTCCCGGAACAGTTTGATCTTGCCGTCGACGACATGGAACAGGCCGCCGTAGGTCTGAAGGTACTGACGCCCGGTCGGGATGATTTCCACGTCGCCTTTGAACTCGGCGAAGATCGTCTCCGGGTCCTGCATCGGATAAAAGACCAGCTGCGACGTAAAATCCGCCGAGCCGGCGTTGTCCGGCCATCCTGCATACATCGCCACGAGACTGTTCTTACCCACGACGCGCTTGGGATGACCGTCCGGGGAGTAGGGCATGTCCTGCACGGCGTCATCCGCCCATACGGAAGCGAACTTCTCCATGTCCTTTTCCTCCAGTGACGTCAGGAACGTTCTGACGGCGGCCATCGTTTGCTGCCGGACAACGTAAGAGGGCGGGTTGGCGCTGGCGTTGTCCATGGCTGGACCGAATACGTCGCGAGATCCTTGCTCGTCTCGCAAGCTGAAGGTCATTGACGTGATGACCCAGCGGCCATCGGAACGCAGCAGCTCGTAACGGTAGCTGCCCACGACCTGCCAGTGCATGTCCCCGACATAGTGGTCGGCGGTCACGTCTGCCGTTGCCGTTGCCTGCCTCCCCGATAACGCTACCTCGATGTTCGAGATGTTGTGGCGGGTACGGTCGAAACCGGGGAGGACGGCGGCCCACTCGGTCATGAGCGCCTGTGGGCTCTTGAGTTCCGGCGCTCCGCCCGACAGCGACGTGTAGTCCACGTGGATTTCGTCGGCATAGAGCTTTTCCAGCGACTCGAAGTTGCCGCTGTCGGCCAGTACAGCGACGCTTTCGACGATCGTTTCGATGGCGGCGACGTCCGTTACGTTGGCGGCGGCCGTTACGGGTTGCGCGGTCAGTACAGTCATGACGATGAGTCCTCTGATTGAACGGTTCACGGCCGATCCCCTTGTTTGAGAGTGCGTGCAAAATGATCGGATACGGCATCGGCTGACGTTTTGACGGCATTCGGAGCGTCGTAGAAGTCGAACTGCGTTACGTCGTCCAGCCAGATGGCCGTGGCGTTGTTGCCCATACGCTCCGCGTACTGGTGCGCGCCCTGTGGGATAGCGGCAGCCTCCGAGTGGACCAGCAGTGTCGGTTTCTCGAGTTTGTCCGCCGTCTGCAGCGCGTCATAGGTCAGCCAGCCTTCCCAGGAGGCAACGTTGAACTGGTTGTCGTACTCGGGAATCAGGCCGCGATCCGTTTCCGTGTAGTAGGGCGCCTGGTACATCAGGGCGTCTTCGTTCGTGAGGCTTGCGGCTTCGAGAATCACGGGCTCGTCGGCCTGTGCGGCGTCGCGACCAGCGCCGATCAGCCCGGATACACCTTCGGCACCGCCATAGACCGCTTCCACAATCCCCGCGTCATGCAGCCACGGCGCAACCAGCGCCAGGCTCCTGACGTTCGCGTTCTCGAGTGTCGCGTCGCTCATGTAGCCGGCCGATGCGCAGATCCCGAGGCCGCCAATTCTGTCCGCGTCGATTTCCGGGCGAGTCGCAAGGTAGTTGATCGCGGCGTTGATGTCCTGGGTCTTGCGCGCCGGATCTTCCAGGAACTGGACTGTATCGGGGGATTGGCCCCAGCCGCGAAAGTCGAACGCCAGCGCCGCATAACCCCGGTCGGCCAGTTCGGCGGCGTACGTGCCGGCCATCTGTTCCTTTACGGTCGTCCACGCTCCGGTGACGACAACGCCGGGCAGTTGGTCGCCCTCTTTGTAGGTGTCGGGCAAATAGAGATCGCCCGCAAGCGTTTGCCCGGCGCTCTCGAACGACACACGCTTTTTCGTCGCGCCTTCGGCGGAGTGGGAAATCAGGGTGACGGCGACCGCCGTTGTTGCAAGCAAATTTTTCATCGGTATTTCCTCAGGTGAATGGTGAAATCTGAGACCCATTGTGCGGATGGGGACCGATGTGCTCTTGTACGAGCCTGCGAAGCTTTTGAAGAATTCTGCGGGAGGCCCGAAGTCGTCAGGCGAGCAGCCGGGCGCGGTATTTGCTCGGCGTTTCCCCCTCTATCTGTTTGAATTGCCGGGAAAAATGGGCCTGATCGGAGAAGCCGCAGGCAAGTGCAATGTCGATTAGCGGCGTATCGCGTTCCGCAAGCCGCTTCCTGGCCTGCTCGACACGGTAGGTCATGACGAACTGCATGGGGCTCAGGCCGATGGTCTGCTTGAACAACTGTGCGAAATGCGACGGGCTGAGCGCCGCCTCGCGCGCCATGTCTTCGACGCGTATGACCTCACCGTACCGCTGCGACACGAAGTCCAGCACCCGCCGGTAGTGCTCGGCAGTGAAGCTCCTCGAGAAGGCGTAGTCCGCTTCCTTGAGCCCGTACTTCTGGATGAGTTTGACAAGAAACACCCGTGCGAGGCTTTCGAAGATCAAATCGGAACCCTGCTCGCGGCTTGCCAGTGCGTCTTTCAGCATGACGCCGGCGTGGCAAATGTCGGCGTCCTCGAACTGCGGCAGCGATTCGAGTTGCTCGTCCGCCAACAGAATCCCAACTTCCGTTTGCGCGAAGCGTTCGAACTTGGCCGGATCCAGAGTCACCACAATGACGCTGGACGTGATGTGCCAGCGCCAGCCGCTTTCCACCCCGGCGGGCGTCACGACAATTTCGTTCTTGCGATAGGTGAAGTCGCGGTGTTCGCCGTCGCGCCAGTTTTCCACGCGATGCGGCTCTTCCTTCAGATTGAGCAGAATATGATGCTGATCGAAAATCTGCGTCGGCATGGAGCCCGGCTCGGCCTCGAAGTATTCCAGCGTGAGCAGTTCCGCGGCGCTTGCGCGGGGCCGGTCCGCGCTGTTCAGGAGTGGCGCGGACGGGTAGATGTCCTGGTACTTCGAGTCGGCCATGTAAGGATTATTCGTACACCGCGCGTTTTGCTCAAGCTGAACCGTCGAGCGGCCGAACTTTCAGCGGGCAGACCGATCAAAAAAGCCACGAGAACAAGCAATAACAAGACTCGGCTAATAAGGGGGAACAATGAATACACGCTACGTGAAGGTACTCGCCGGTGCCATCCTGGGCCTCGTTGCGCCCATCGCCGCCGCCAACGACTGCATGGAAGGTCCGATGGCGCAATTTGGTCGCTACGTCGGCGATTGGAAGATCGAGGACGAAGCGCTTGCACAGGACGGCAGCGGCTGGGGTCCCGGAAAGGGGGCCCGCTGGGTGTTCGAATGTATTGGCGACGGCACCGCCGTGCAGGATTTCTGGATGCCTAACGGCGGCGGCTATGGCACGAACCTCAGAACCTATAACCCGGACACCGAAGCCTGGGAGATTGTCTGGGCTGCCCAGGGTCTCAACGGACTGATGCACATTGCGGCAAAGCAGGATGATGACGGCAACATCGTCATGGACATACTGAAGCCCGAACAGCCGCAGCCGCGGCGCATCATTTTCTTTGTGCCTGACGAGGGCGGATGGTCGTGGGTGCAGCAGTGGTCGTTCGACGGCGGCGAAAACTGGACGGACGTCTACCGCATCCGAGCGACGCCCTTCGCTTCTCACTAAAAACCTTCGAGTCCTGCGGCGCTGGGGTTTGAGGAGAGCAAGGATTTGCCGTGAACCTGAACGGACCCTTGCGCACGCGGTTCGTGGGTTTTCCGTACTGTTGCCAAACGGCGACAGTCGCCAGCGTCACGATAACAGCCGACATTTCAGTCGACTAGCGGCGCGGCGGCTCAGATATGGTGTTTTCCGATTCTGAAGACTCGATTGCTGCCGCGCCTCTCTCTACCATCGACGCTTCCCAGGCAAACATCGTACGCGCGATAGCCCCGGATAATCGTTCCGGAAAAACGGCTGTTGTGCGGCGAGCGGGCCTTCGTGTCCGAGCGATACGGACACCGCTGTGAGGATTGGAGCCGATCGGCAATGAACAAAGAGCGAATGACTCACTTGTGGAGATCGGCGCGCCGGCGATTCCAGCGCGCGCCAAAGCGATCCCTTGCGCTGCTGGTGCTGGCGGTTCTTGTTTTTTATTCCGTCTCGCAAGGCGTCTACGTCGTCCGGGCTTTCGAGGACAGGCACTGGGACGTCCCTGCCCACGTCTATGCTGCGCCGATTGAGCTGTACGTTGGGCTTGAGCTCGACGAAGAAACGCTCGCGGCGACGCTTGCGCAAACCGGCCACCAGCAGGTACCCGTGCTGGAGCGGCCCGGTGAATTCTCCGCGACGTCCGGCGAACTCGAAATATGGACGCGATCGTTTCCGTTTTGGGATGGTGAAGAGCCGTCGCGGCAACTGAGGATCACATTCGACAGACAACGCATTGCTTCGATCGTGGACGCAACCGGCGCTCTGGTACCGTTGGTCCGTCTCGAGCCTTTGCGCGTTGGCAGCGTGTTCAAGGCCCATCACGAAGACCGCGTCCTGATCGAACCGGATGCGATTCCACCGTCGCTGATCGAGGCGCTCAAGGCGATCGAAGATCGCAAGTTCGATCGTCATCATGGGCTGGACTTTGCTGCGATTTTGCGCGCCGCCATCGTCAACCTTCGGCATGGCGAGGTACGGCAAGGCGGGAGCACGCTGACGCAACAGCTCGTCAAGAGTTACTTCCTCGACGGCCGCCGAACGTTCAGTCGCAAGTTCCGTGAGGCGATCATGGCCGTGGCGCTGGAGCTCCGCTACGACAAGGACGTTTTGCTGCACGCCTACGTCAATGAGATTTACCTCGGCCAGCAGGGCACGCGGGCCATTCATGGCTTCGGTCTCGCCAGCGAGTTCTACTTCGCCAAGCCCCTGGACCGACTTGCCGCGCACGAAATGGCGTTACTCGTTGCCATCGTCAAGGGGCCGTCGTTCTACGACCCTCGGCGGCAGCCTGAACGTGCCATCGAACGCCGTAACTGGGTGTTGACGACGCTGGCGGCACAGGGTGTCCTGCACGAGGACACAGCGAATGAAGCCCGCGAAGAGGCGCTGGGGGTCACGGCGCGTGCCGGCATGGCGTTGCGTTATCAACCGGCGTATCTCGATCTGGTGCGCGCGCAGCTCGGCGACGACTACTCGCCGGAAGACCTTGCCACACAGGGACTGCGGGTATTTACGAACCTCGACGTCACGATACAGGCCAACGCCGAGCGCGAACTCGCGCTGGGTCTGACGCGCCTTGCGGCGATGCCCGGCACGGATACTCCCGACCCGGCACTGTCGGAGGCGGAGCTATCCGAATCGGCGGCGGAAGAAAGTCCGCTCGAGGGTGCCGTCGTTGTTAGCCGACCTATGACCGGTGACGTCGTGGCGCTCGTGGGTGGCGAGAACGCGGCGCCGGGCGACTTCAATCGCGCGCTGGATGCAAAACGCCCCGTCGGGTCGCTCATCAAGCCGCTCGTGTATCTCGCCGCGCTCGAATCCGGCGAATACACGCTGGCGAGTCCCTTACGCGACGAAGCGATCGATGTCGATATGCCGGACGGTACGGTCTGGTCGCCGCAAAACTTTTCGCTGGAATCGCACGGCGAGGTGTCTTTTGTGCGCGCCCTCGCCGAATCCTACAACCAGGCGACCGTACGGCTGGGTCTGGACGTCGGGGTCGAGCGCGTTGCCGCGTTGTTCGAAAGGCTTGGCCTCGATGCCGTGCCGGCCGTGTATCCGGCGCTGTTGCTGGGCGCCGTGGAGTTGTCGCCGTTTGAGGTTACGCAGTTGTACAACAGCCTGGCCAATGGCGGCGACCGCGTGCCGTTACGCGCCGTGCGCTCAGTGACCGACGCCAACGGCGAGGCACTCAAGCGCTATCCGCTGCGTATCCGCGCGGCGGCCGAGGCGGATGCCGTTTACCAGCTGAACCAGGCGCTCGTGCAGGCGGTCGATCGGGGCACCGGCCGCAGCGCGCACCGCTGGCTGCCTCCCAACCTGGTTGCGGCAGGCAAGACCGGAACATCCGACGACTTCAAGGACAGCTGGTTTGCCGGTTTTACGCAGGATCATCTGGCCGTCGTCTGGATAGGCCGCGACGACAACACGACAACGGGCCTGACGGGCTCGGCTGGCGCGCTCACCGTCTGGGCGCCGATTGTTGCCGGCTTGCCGACCACGGCCAGCTTCGATCCGCTTCTGGGCGACTCGCTGGAGCCCAGCTGGGTCGACTACGAATCGGGCTTGCTGACGCGGCGTGGCTGCGGCGACGCGGTGTTGCTGCCGGTGCCGCCCGACGCAAACGTGCCACGCCGTGCCTGTGGGATAGGCGTCACCGTGCGCGGCTGGCTGGAAGGACTGGGAGATCGCTAATGTTGAGACACACGCTATTGCTGCTGCTGGTCGCGAGCGTCTCCGCCTGCGCGTACAACCCGATGTTGCCTCAGGACACCGAGCCGCAGGTCGAGCGCACTCCGGAAACCACAGGCGAGATCGGCGAGGCGCCGAGCGGCGCAGCTTCCGCCGGCGCCATGCTGGTCGCTGAGGGTCGCGCGGAGCTGGCCGCAGGGGACACTGGGAAGGCCGCGGCATCGATCGAGCGTGCGCTGCGTATCGAACCGCGCAACAGTCGCTGGTGGACCGAACTCGGCAACGTACGCCTCGCGGAAGGGGATCTGGAGCAGGCGCTGGCGCTTGGCCGGAAGGCGTTGCGTCTGGCTGGCGGCGACAGCGCAGCCCGGGCCGCTGCAGAGGCGCTCATTGCGCGCGCGGGTGGCCGCTGACCGCCAGCCGCCGACTCAGGAGAATCGGATCGAAATCAGGGGAGTACCAACCGTCAGGGACTATCACCAAACCGTTTCAGCACCCGTTCAGCTGTTTGCGTCCAGGCTTACTGTCAGAGAGCCCGGATTGCGTTCGGGTGCTGCTGTTGTTGCGAGGTGGCAAAATGAAAGGATTCGTATTGCAAATTACAACTGTGTTGTCCGTGCTGTCGCTCGGGGCGTGTGCCAGTCACGCGACCAGTTCCGCCCCTGCGGCAAGCGACGCTCGTCCGGCGCCACAGATTTCACAACGCGAACTCGAGTGCATGGCGCTCAACCTGTACTGGGAGGCCCGCGGCGAGGGGCGTGAAGGTATGCTTGCGGTCGGCTGGGTTGTGCTGAACCGCATTGACAGCCATCACTTCCCGAATACCGTCTGCGCCGTGGTGTTCGAAGGCGGCGAACGCCCGCCGTGCCAGTTCTCCTGGTGGTGCGACGGTCGCAGCGACCGGCCTCGCGACGGCAGAAGCTGGCAGGCATCGCTGGCCGTTGCGGAACAGCTGTTGAGCGATCCGCCCCCGGACCTCACCGATAGCAGCCTGTTCTATCACGCGACCAGCATAGGCTACCCCTGGAAGCGCAAACGGGTAAGGACCGCGCAGGTGGGTAGCCATATCTTCTACCGCTGACGCAGTTTCCGGAACAGGGGCGCCGGGCACAAGGCCGCGCCTGAAGGCGCGGAGGGCTGCTGACGAGGACCTGGGCTATACTCAGTCTAATAACAGGCACGAACAAACGACCGGGTAGCTCCAGATGAACCACAGCACAACTCAAACCTCGACCTTCGGCATTGCGGCGGTAGTCCTTGGCTTCTTGTCTTTCGCGGCTGTCGTGGGGCACTTTTTTGCGGGGCCCATCGATCCCCCGCCGCCCATCGAGGTCTCCATTGCCGACAAGGCCGCGGACATCCGCGACGCGACGGTGGCTGCCCTCAAGGGCGAAGAGTACGAAGCGCGTGATACCACGCGGTCTCGAACGCTGGACGACTATCTGACTTATTCGTTTATTGCCCTGGCCGTGCTGGCCGTACTGATGGCCGTGATCGGTTTCCTGAGGCACGAGAGGCTGCGCCCGGCGTTCGTCGGCGCGGGTCTGGGCGGCCTGGCCATCACCTTTCAGTTCCTGACCGTCGTGTTCTTCGCGCTCCTGTTCGTGATGCTGATATCGGCGGTTCTCGATCAGTTGGATTTCAGTTTCTGAGCGAAAAAGAATCCGGGGCGGCCGCGTAACCGGTTGCGCCTCTGCGCTAGACTTGAGCCTTTCTGGCTGTGTGACCGAGTGCGGAGGTGTCGAGATGAAAAAGCTGATCGTTTTCCTGCTCTTTCCAACGCTGGTGAATGCGAATGCCGATGCGGTGGAGCAATACCTGATCAACGAGCCCGCAACACTCCTTGATGTGGGGATGCTGCGGCTCGAGAACCTCACCAACGAGTTCGAGCAAAGAGTGGGGTTGCATTGGACGGACGGCGACAAGATGAAGCTCTTTCGAGCGGAAGTGAGTTCGCATTACGACGACCAGGCCGGCAAGATCTACGTGACGATCTCCGCAATGCACGACGAACCCACCGAAGCGCAAATGGCGGAAGGTTGCAGCAATGCAACGATGCAGATGACTATCTGGCTGATAAAGAGTCTGCCCAACTTGTTCTTGCACAAGGGCTACGAAGACCCTTCAGTACCGCCGCTTTACTCGCAGGGCCTTAAAGACATGTTCGAGGTGCGTTGCCATTTCTCGTCCTCGCACGACTCATCGCAGGGTCGGTTTTGGGCAAGCCGCCGTTTGGGCGTGGGAGGCGAGGAAGAAATGCGGATCGGCAGGTGGGACGTGAATAACTAGCGGCCGCTGCGGCCCGGACACCCGGCAATCGCTTTGACCCTTTTTTGATTCGGGTCCCGTTTGCATTGTTGATGCGATTGGAGTTCGGACGCGGAAAGGACGCGCGGGAATGCTGAGCAACACCCTGCCACGGCTGCTGATGACGGTTCTCGTGACGCTGCAACTGGTCGGCTGCGCGTCGACAGCGCAGCGGGATGGGGTTGTACTGGAACTCTCTGCGGACGGACGGCGACTCGATGTGAGTTACCGCTTCGCGCGGGCAACGACCGCCATGGTGTTCGCCCGCAATCCGGACGACTCGCGCAGCGCGCACTGGCGCACCGCATCGGCCGATTTCGAGATCGTCCGCGAAGACGGCAAGGAGTGGGTCCGCCGCGTTGATGGCGGCCGTTTCTCGACAGCGGAATTGATTGTTCCGGCAGCCTACAGGCCGCTGCCGAAAGACTACGCCGCTTTCTCGCCGTTCAGCGATGGTGGGCTCCTGATTCACAGCGGCAGATTTCAAGTTTGCCCGGTCGGCGCCCGCAAGGACGGAGAGGACTGTGAGGGACCCTGGTCCATGCGGATCCGGGTGCCGACCGACGTGCACATACTGTTGAGCGGCAATCGATACGAGCGCTCGGCAGACTGGCTCGATACAAGCGACGGCACGAAGATCTATCTGGGCTCGGCGCAGCCGGCCGCCGACAGCAGTTTCATACAGGTTGTAGATCCCGGTTTGCCGCTCGAGATAAGCGGTCCGATGTCGGAGTCTTTGCCGAAAATTATGGCGTATTTCGAGCAAAAGCTGCCGCCGCTCGTAAGGCGACCCATGCTGTATGCGTCGTATGATCCCGACTATGCGCACGGATACGGGCATCAGGGTGGCACGCTGCCCGATCAGATCTTCATGCACTTTTACGGTTCGGTCTGGCGCGAAACCGACGCAACGGGCGGGACGGCCGAGGACATACTCTGGTTTTTTGCGCACGAAGCTTCCCACCTGTTTCAGCACGGCGTTTCAGGCACTCGTGATGCGTCCTGGATACACGAAGGCTCCGCCGAAGCGTTTGCCTACCTTGCTCTCGAGAGTCTGGGTCTTGTGCCGACAGCCTACCTCGACGAACGCCGCCGCCGATCTGTCGAAGCTTGTCGTGAGGCGCTCGGCAAAGGGCCGCTCGCCGAGGCTGCCGATCGGGGAGAGTTTTCGGGCTACTACGATTGCGGGTTGCTGATGTTTCTCGCCGTGGACAACGCGATCCGTACTCGCAGCGGCGAGCGGCAAGATCTGTCCAGCTTCTGGTCGGCACTGATTGCCGGCAACGCCAGCGACGAGCCCTGGACGTCACCGAAGTTCCTGAGCTATGCCACGCCCTGGGTTGGCAAAGATCTGACGCAGACTCTCTTGACTTTGGTCACGGATAAACACGACGATCCAGGCGAGCTTCTGGCCGGACTGGAGTCGCGATAGTGTCGGCGCGAACCTAGCCAACCGGCGGGGGCTCTACCGGCTCTTCGAAGCGGTAGCGAATCAAGAAGTACACCAGGAACACGACGTAGCCGATCGCGGCTCCGCCGTAAACGTAGCTGTGGAACTGGCCGCCGGCGGTCCAGATGGCTAGTAGCGCAAGGAAAGTGGGTCCGGGCAGTCCGAAGCCTTCGCCACCAATCAGTCCGGGGCCCAGCAACAGGGCTGCCCATAACGCATTTATCGCTGCCTGAACGTATTTCGACGAGCCTTTCTGCAACCGGAAGAAACGATGCAGTATCAGCATTGCAATGC
Organism: Woeseiaceae bacterium; assembly: GCA_028289545.1. Taxonomy (GTDB): domain Bacteria; phylum Pseudomonadota; class Gammaproteobacteria; order Steroidobacterales; family Woeseiaceae; genus UBA1847. The sequence goes on along the minus strand of JANQPG010000028.1, from coordinate 52,972 downwards.
CGAACCAGACGAAAAGAAACCCGGCGAGAATGATCATGTTGTACATTGCTGCGCTCGCGTACCCGTGACGGCTTCTAGTTCGTCGAGATACGGCTGTAGCTCGAGTTCCTCCGCTTCGATCCACGCCGGATCGTAGTAGCTGCTGAGATAGCGTTCGCCGCCGTCGCAAATCAACGTCGCGACGGAACCCTCTCGGCCCTCCTGCCGCATTTCGGCCATGAGCGTCAGGGCGCCGTAAACGTTGGTGCCGGTAGAGCCGCCGCACTTGCGGCCGAGTACCGACTCCAGCCAGTGGATGGTTGCGATCGAAGCGGCGTCGGGTACTTTAAGCATACGGTCGATGACCTCGGGCAGGAACGAGGCCTCGACCTGCGGACGGCCTATGCCTTCGATGCGCGAACTCGCATCGATCTCCAGCCTCTCGTTGCCGCTGGTAAAGCTATCGTAGAACACGGAGTTCTCCGGGTCCACGACGCAGATGCGGGTTCGTTCCACCAGCTCGGGCCGGTACCGCACGTAACGGCCCAAGGTGGCGGAAGTGCCGCCCGTGCCTGCGCTCATGACGACCCAGTCGGGGACGGCATGCGCTTCGCGCGCCATTTGCGAAAACAGGCTGTCGGCAATGTTGTTGTTGCCGCGCCAGTCGGTAGCGCGCTCGGCATAGGTAAACTGATCCATGTAGTGGCCGTCGAGCTCGTCTGCCAGCGACTCGGCGCGCTGATACACGTTGTAAAACGCGGTCTCTTCGATCGTTCCGCCAAAGAAGCGAATCTGGTTGAGCTTCTCGGGTGCCGTGCCGATCGGCACCACGGCAATAAATCTGAGCCCCAACAGCTTCGCAAAATAGGCCTCGGAAACGGCGGTCGAACCGGACGAAGATTCGATGATCGTCGTTTCAGGCCCAATCCGGCCGTTGCAGAGTCCGTACAGAAACAGCGAACGCGCAAGGCGGTGTTTGAGGCTGCCGGACGGATGTGTAGACTCGTCCTTCAGATACAGGGGAATATCCGGGAACGCCGGCAGCAAAACCTTGATGAGGTGTGTGTCGGCGGAGCGGTTGAAGTCCGCCATGATCTGTTCCATGGCCCAGCGGACCCAGGCGCGCACCCGGTTGTCCTTCTCCGTTCGGGTTACGGGCGCGTCCCTGCCTGCAAGTGCAGCGCTCATTGTCTGTCCAACGGTACGAACTTTGGCCCGGAAAAATAGCAGCAATGCGCTCGAAAGAACCTAGGTTTATCTACCTACCTACGCTTGCGGTAAGCTAGTCCGGGCTTCCGCCTTCCGGCGAGTCGTCACCGTCCCGGAGATCATCTTGCACGTACCCAAAGACTTCGCGGAGAACAACCGCAGCAAACAGCTGGCGCTGATCAGGCGTGCCTCGCTGGGCGCGCTCATCATTCATACCGATGAGGGACTGATCGCCAACCATATTCCCTTTGTGTACTGCGAGGGCGACTCCGGTGTCGAACACGATTCGCTTCGCGCGCACATACCCCGCGCCAATCCCCTGAGTGCGGCTCTCGATTCCGCGCGAGCGTGCCTCGTGATCTTCAACGGTCCGGACGGCTACGTCTCGCCATCGTGGTACGCCACCAAGCCGGAGCACGGCAAGGTCGTGCCGACCTGGAACTACGCGGTTGTCCACGTGCACGGTCAGGTTTGCGCGGTGGACGACGAAGAGTGGGTTGCCGATCAAATCGAGCGACTGACGGCACAGCACGAGCAGTCGCGCAACGAACCCTGGGCCGTTACGGATGCGCCGGCTGCGTACACCCGTGCATTGCGTAAAGCGATTGTTGGCCTCGAGGTTCGAATCGAGCGCATCGAAGGCAAGGTCAAGGCCAGTCAGAATCAGCCGGAGCGAAACCAGCAGTCCGTTCTGGAAGCGCTCAGCGAGGAGCAGCCCGACACGAACTTCTCAGAGCTGATGCGCTCGGTGCTGGAAGGGCGCTGAAGGGTGAGCACTAGCTCCGGCTATTCGACGCTGCCCGTTCTTCCGGCTGTTTCCACGGGTTGCGTCGCCTGTAACGCTGATACGTAAGTCCAAGCAGAGCGCAAGCAAGACCAAGAGCTGCTCCGGTCAGACCGGCCGACCATCCGAATTCGGTAGCCGTCATCGTGCCCGTCGTGAGACCGGTCAGTTGTCCCCGGAGGGAAAAGGCGCCGCCGAGCAAAACACCGGCCAGGCCACACGCGAGTCCGGCGAGCAGCCCGGGTTGGGACGTCTGTTCCGGCCTTGCTTCGAGATCTTCTGCGTCGACTTCGAACGCGGCGGCCAGCGATTTTAAGGTCGAGAAAGAGATGCTGCCATCACGCTCAGCCCGCTGTACCGTTCTGAGGCTGAGTCCCGCAGCGATGGACAGTTCTTCCTGCGTCAGGTGCCTTGTCTTGCGCATCAGCCGGAGGTTGGCCGGATCGACTCTGGTATCTGCTGTCATGAAATCCACACTGCGGTTCCCGTCAGGTACGAACAAACTAGCACAGGAGCCGGCGCGCCCGTGACGACAAACGGCCGCCAGTCTTGCGACAAGCTGCCTCAACAGCGGGCACCGCAGTCTGAAATGGGATTCTCGGGAGCGCCTTATCGGCCGGTTGGCTCATCCACCCTGGTTGCGGTGCAGGGTCTCGGCGCGGCGCGTTTCCGGGTGCCCCGGTCCAAGACCGTTGGACAGGGATTCGATTGCGTGCTCCAAGTGGTCCCCCGCCTCGTCACGACGGTCTAGCGTCAGCAAGGCGCGTGCCGCCAGCATATGGGCCCTGCCGACGTCGGCGCTGTCGGCCGGTCTGCGTGCGCGGCGCGACGCGATCTCCAGCAGGTCTTCGGCCAGCTGCAAACCGTATTCGGCGTCGCCGGCCAGCAGCGCCATCTCCGGCGCCGACTCGAGCAGGGTCGCGAGGTAGCGATACGTCTTGTCGGCCGGATAACCGGCCTCGGTCAGGCTGGTATCGAGAATCTGCCGAGCCGTTGCAACGTCGCCCACAAGCGCGGCGCGTTCCGCGCGCAGCCGCGCAAGCCAGGTCAGGTAGCGGGCGTGGTGTGCAGGGGATTCGGCAAACACCGCTTCGGCTTCGCCGAGCAGCACGTCGACGCCGGCAACGTTGCCGCTCAGGAGCTGGCCACGCGCCAGCCCCATCTTGAGTACCGCGGTTGTCCTTGCTGACAGGGGGGTGGGGTCAGCCAGCAGTTCTTCATAAATCCCGACGGCCGCTTCGGTTTCACCAAGGCGCAGATGCGACGCTGCGAGCATACGCAGCATATCTTTTTGTTTCGGCGATTCTCCTGTGACTTCGACCACCGCTTCCATTGCCTGTCGAGCCGGCAGAAGCTCGCCAAATTCACCCAGTATGGCGGACTGGTTGGCTTGCGTAACGATGCCGCCCTCGGTCGCCATTCTGCCCGTTTCGGCCAGACGTTCGAGTAGCACACCGTTGTAGTGCGCGACGTCCTCGAGGCGCCCGAGACGATACAGCTGTGCGCCGATCTCGTTGAGCAGGCGCAACTCGGCAGCATGTGACCGGATCGGCGATGCCATGAGTTCGTCGAGCGTTGCTATCAATCGTTCGACAGCGGCCTCCCGCTGGCCGTCGTTGGCGAGCATGAGTGTCTCGGCCCGGGCACAGGCGACGCGGGTCTGGGGTGACAACAGGTCGCTCCGCTCCACGACTTCACGGGCCTGCTCGTAAACGCGTGCGGCCTCGTTTGCGGAGGTTTCGTTGAAATCACGCGCCCGTTGACACAGCACGGCGGCCAGCACGTCGTCGTCGCCGCTTGTGCGGGCGGACTGTTCGGCGCGCTCGCCATACTCCAGTTCCAGGTCGTCGGCGTCCAGCGATTCGAAGCCGCGCGACAGATCGAAATACAGGCGGGCCGCGAAACGCTCGTTGGTCGGTGGCTGCAGGTCGAGCGTTGCGGCGCTGCGCTCGAATGCCTCCACGACCGTCGTATCGGGACTGTTGACGGCGGTGTCGTTCAGCATGCGCACGAGCAATTCGCTCGACGTCTCCGCGCGTTGTTGCTGATAAATTGCGTAGTCCCGTTGCCGTTCCGCCTCGAGGCGCTGCGTCACCGCAACGATTGCAGCTATTGCGAGTCCGAGCACAAACAGGAAGGTTAGCGCGACGCCGCCGCGGTAGCGCCGCAGGAACTTGGCCGTTCGATAACTCAGCGTGGGTGGGCGGGCCGAGACCGGAAGGTGTTCGAGATAGCGGCCGAGGTCGTCGCGAAGCTCCGCCACCGAGCGGTAGCGGTCCTCCGCATCGGGTGCGAGCGCCTTGTCGAGAATGTTGTCGAGATCACCTTCCAGGTGGCGGCGCGTAATCGAGTGTTTTCGGTCCAGCTGGTGCGAAGCGCGCGGCATGCGCTTTTTTGCCCACTTCAGCGCATCGCCCGAGGCGTCTTCGCTCCTGGGGTTCACACCCGTGAGCAACACGTACAGCACCATGCCGAGCGCAAAAATGTCGGTCGCCGTGCCGATCGGTTTTGCGGCGAGCTGTTCGGGCGCGGCGTAGTCCGGCGTCAAAACCTGGCCGAACACCTGGGTTATCGAAGGCGCGTGTTTTTCGTTGCGTGCGTCATGCTCGTCCAACAGCTTGGCGATGCCAAAATCGAGCAGCTTCACGCGGCCGTCACTGGTGACCAGAATGTTGCCCGGTTTCAGGTCGCGATGCAGGACCAGATTGGCGTGCGCGTGCGCAACGCCTTCGAGCACGTCGAGGAACAGCCGGATACGAGCGTCGACGCCGAGCCGGTGGCGATCGCAATACTGGTCGATGTCGACACCGTCGATGTACTCGATGACGAGAAAAGGTCGTTCGTCGGCCGTTCCGGCGTCGATCAGCCGCGCAATGTTCGGGTGGGTCAGCCGCGCCAGCAAGCGGCCTTCTTGCTCGAAGCGCAGACTGTCGACGCTGGCGGGCGAGTGCCGGCGCAGGAGTTTTACGGCGAACTGCCCTTCGAATCGCCCGTCGCTGCGTTTCGCCAGCCAAACGTCGCCCATGCCTCCGGAGTCGATATGGCGCAGCAAGGTGTAGTTGCCGCAGGTGCTGCCCTCGAGTTCCTCTTTTGCGGTGGCGAGCTTCGACACCTGCACGTTGAGCCGGTCGGACCAGTCCGACAGCACGTCGTCGGCCCTGGCATCGGCCGCCAGCATGCGCTCGACGTGACGGCGCAACTCGGGTTTGCCCTCGGTGGCGGCGTCGAGCTTGTGCCCGCGATCGGCCTCGGGGAGATCGCACAGTTCGAGAAACAGGGCTTCCGCCGCTTCGCGCAGGCTGGTCTTGTCGTCAGTCATGTCGGCTCCGGCATGCTTGGTCTCCTCATACCTGTTACCGCATTCAGCGCAATTCGGGATCAGTCCGCATCAAGCCTCGATGCAAGTCGAGCTTTTGCCACCCGCCATTCGCGCTTGATCGTGGCCGTCGACACGCCGATTGCGGCCGCCGTTTCCTCGACGCTCATACCGCCGAACAGGCGGCACTCGACAATGCGCGCACGGCGTGGATTTTCAGCTTCGATAGCCGCAACGGCCTCCTCGAGATCGATCAGTTCCGTGGCCGATAGATCGGAGCCGACCTCGATGTCGTCGAGCGGCACCCGCAGCTTCGAACCACCACGCTTGGCCCGTCGTTGTTCGACGGCGTAGTTGACGAGGATGTGCCGGATCGCGCGCGATGCCGTCGCAAAAAAATGTGCGCGGCTGGCGAAGTCGCTGCCGGACGAGAGTTTCAGATACAGCTCGTTGACGAGCGCGGTCGTGCCCAGCGTTTCGTTGCCGAGCCAGTTGCGCCGCTGCGCGTGCGCCAGCTTGCGCAGGTGTGCGTAGACGAAGCGGTACAGCTCGTCGGCGGCGCGATCGTCACCCGTGCTCGAGCGTGCGAGAAGCTGAGTGATCGAAGGATCGGCCGGGTCATCCATGGAGTACCTGCCGACCGCCGGCTCGCGAGAAATTGTCTGTCGGGTGATCCCTTTTTTCCGCGGCCACTGTATTCCCCGGTAACGGCCGATCCAAAGCTGCGCGGCCAGTATACATCAGACCCTTTTCACTCAGAGGCTTAGCTATGCGCTTCATAACCGTACTCATGGCCGTTGTGCTGACGTCGGCCTGCTCGTCGGGCGGTGGTGGAGGCGGCGATACGCCGCCGATTTCACCGCCACCCCCGCCTCCGCCCCCGCCACCCTCGGCAGGGGAGGTTTCGCTCGAGCCCGGCACGCTGTCCGTTGCCGAGGCTGCAGGCGCCGCCACGCTGACCGTTACCCGTAGCAACGGCAGCGCCGGCGACGTCACGGTCGACATCCTGTTCGAAAGCGGGACGGCGGATACGGGCGATGCATCGATCGACCCGGCAGTGGTCAGCTTTGCCGACGGCGACACGGCGCCGCGGTCGATCACCGTCAGCATAGTCGACGACGTGGATGCCGAGCCGGACGAAAGTTTTGTCGTCAGGCTCGGCAACCCGACCGGCGGGCTGGCCCTCGGCGCACAGACCGGCGCAACCGTGACGATCGAAGCCAGCGACCAGGTTGCACCGCCGACCGGTGATGCACCCGCACTCAACGACACGGGCGCGACCAGCTGCGCAACGGCAACCGAACGTGGGCTCGATTGTTCTTCCCCAGACATTGTTGCCGACTACCCGAACCAGGACGGTGCGAGCGGCCGCGACCCCATGGACTTCGACGACACGGACGGCGTGCGCGGATTTTCGTTTACGAAGCTTGGCGCTGACGGCTCGCCGCTCGCTGACCAATCCGTGGACTACGCGACGACACCCTGGACTTGCGTACGCGACGAGGTCACTCAGCGCGTCTGGGAGATCAAGACCGGCGATGCCGGTTTGCGTGACCGGCAGTGGACCTACTCCTGGTATTCGACGCGCGTGTCGCCCGTACAGGGTTTCGAGGATGTCGGCGAATGCGAAACGCGCGGGCGCTGCGATACCGAGAAGTACGTCAGGGAAGTGAACGAGGCCGGCCTGTGCGGTTTCGACGACTGGCGCCTGCCGAGTTCGGCGGAGCTGCAGTCGATCGTGCACTACGAGTCCGGCGGCGCCGCCATCGACGGCACGTTTTTTCCTAACGCGGAGGCGGATCTCTACTGGAGCGCAACGCCTTCGTCCGTTCCCGGCGAGGCTGAGTTTGTCGGCTTCCGCCACGGCGAAATTCGCGCAATGGGCCACGATCAGCCGCTGGCTGTCCGGTTGGTTCGAGGAGGTGACTGACCATGAGTACAAGGGTATTCAGACAAAAGACTTTCCGGCGTATGCCGATGGCCTGCCTGATCGTTTGCCTGTTGGGGATGACGACCACTGTTAGCGTTGTCTGGGCGGCGGAAGAGAACGAGGTCAGCGCCAAAGCGGTAACCCGTTGGACGGGCTTGGAAGAGGCTTTCTATGACCCCGACGTCCGTATTGGCTGGGATGCCGAGGACCTGCCGCAAGAGAACTATCGGCCCGGCGCCTGGGATGCACCGTTCTCATTGCAGGATCCGGAGTTTGGAATGCGCTATTTCGTCAACGAGGACGGCCGCGTCCGCGCAAGTGCTAAAACCGGCGTCGAGCTTGGCGAACAACGGGCCGCCTCGGGTTTGCAGCTGCTCATGTGGCAGAGGACGTTTCGCCGCGGCACTGGCGACAATCCCAGCTTTTTTATCAACGAGAGCCATATCCAGCTCATAGCGGAGCGCAGCGGTCTCGGCGAATTGCTGAGCAGGCGCGGTGAGTACCTGCGTTTTGGCAGCAACACCGAGCCGGACAAGTTGCCGTTCGCGCGCATGCAATTTGTCGTTACGCTCATTACCCACGAAAACGATACGGAAGATCTGCATAAGATCCTCCTCTTCGAGACCGTGCTGAGGGGCCTGGCGGGCGATCGGACTCAACCCATGCGCTTCAGGGCCTATGCAACAGGTGTGGAGTTCCTTGTCAAGGACGGCGAACCGATACACCCGCTGCTGCTGACCGGCAAGCGGACAAAGCTTGTCACGACGGCGGCATCCTGCCGCTCGCAGACCGGAGTTGGCGACCTCTGCAAACAGGGCATCGGCCGCCTCGTCGGCGAACGTTACGACATAGGTGAGTACGAAGAGGAGATCAGGCTCCAGGACTTCGGGATCGATCCCGGCGACCTGTACAGCATCTCCTACATTGTGCAGGCCCAGGTGGGTGAGGACGGCGTAGAGCAGCGCGCCGAGGCCTTTTTCGGCGACCCCCTCGATCCGGGCTCCGGCCTCGACAACCTGATTACGACCGACGAGCCTGTCGCCATGCAGCCCGTTGTCAGCGCAGCGGCGCGCGACCCGCAGCGTTACCTGCCCGACGGCGTGGCGGCCATTGCCGACGAGGCGACCGGCCTGATGTGGATGTCCTGCCCGTTGGGCTACGCCCACGACGACGGCGGTACGGCGTTCGATACAGTGGACGATCGCTGCATCGTTTCCGCCGATACCGGCTTCGACTGGCAGTCGGCGCTGGCGGCGGCAAGCGGCAGCTACGCCGGCTATTCGGACTGGCGGCTGCCCAACGTTAAAGAACTGAACTCGATTCGACTGTCTCGGGGACAGTCCCGGTCGATTGCCGAGGACAAATTTCCCGACACGCCGCCCGGACGGTTCTGGAGTTCGACGCCGTTCAACGCATTGGACGGTGACGAGAGCTGGAGCGTCGGCTTTGAGATCAGCGACGTGTCGCCGGAAGGGCGCGACGAGACCTTGAACGTACGGCTGGTCCGCGACCTGGAGAGTCCGAGACTGCAGCGTCCGCAGCTTAGTCTGTACGACACGCAGGGCGACGAGGGCAGGCCGGGCGAGCAGCCGCAACTTCAGTTCCCGCTTGTACTGTCCCGTCCGCTCGATAACGACGCATTCGTGGCGTACGAGGTGCTGCCGGGTTCGGCGGACGCCCAGGACGTGCTGCTCGAAACGGGCTCGGTCGACATACCGGCGGGCACCACGCAGACGGTTATCCCCGTCACCCTATTTGGCGACGGTGACGCGGAGCTCTACGAGTTCGTCCGCGTGCGCATCACCGATCACCCCACGGACGTGCACCTCGCTGACGGTCTCGCGATCGGCGAGATCAACGATGACGAACCCATTCTGCAAGTGGTTCCGGATTTTGGAGTGCTCGAGCGTGATCTGTTCGTCAGCGGTGATCCGATCGAAAGCAGGCTGACCGTGCGGCTCGAGCTGGACCGGCCGATACCGGCCGCCGGGTCGATCGAGTACTTCGTCGGCAGCGATACGGCCGTGGCCGGCAGCGACTTCCTGGGTGACGAGGGTGTGCTGACGGTGCCCGCCAACGCCGAGTTCGTCGAGTTCGATGTCGTGATCCTCGGCGACGAAGAAGTCGAAAACGACGAGGACATTACCGTCGAACTGAGTGCGGCAACGGGTCTGCACCTGCCCAATCCGGAAACGACATTCAGGATTCGTATCGAAGACGACGACGCCAGCGACAGTTACCTGGCGCTCAACGACACGGCCGTGCGCTTCTGCGCCGACGAAGTGACGACGGCGCTCAGCTGCCCGGTCAACGGCCTGCCGCAGCAGGATGCCGAAACGGGCCGCGACGTCCAGTTCCCCGATCAAAGCGATGGCGACGTCGGGTTTTCGTTTTCCAAGCTCGACGTGGACGGGACGGCGCTGCCGATCGACGCCCTGAACTACGGCTGCCTGGTCGACGAGACCACGTCGCTGGTCTGGGAGATCAAGAGTTTCACCCAGGGTGACCTGCGCTATTACAACGATACCTATAGCTGGTTTCGCCCGAACGGCGTCAACGACGGCGGCGACGCCGGCACGGGCACGGGCGGCGCCTGCGCAAGCGGTGTCGGCTGCGACACGCAGAGCTACGTCGACGCGCTGAACGCTGCGAACCACTGCGGTTTCGACGATTGGCGCCTGCCCAGCGTGGCCGAGGCTTTCGACATTGCCAACATGGCGGGCATTGTTGCCGCGGACCAGGCCAACGGGCTCGATAACCTGTTCTGGCCGCATGTGGGTTACTACTGGACCGGCACGCCGGCGGCCACCGGAGTGGGCGAAGCGTGGTTGATCCAGTACGGCAGCGCCGGCACCGACGTCTACACGACGGGCAAGTCCTCGACGGCGGGTGTCAGGCTGGTCCGGGGCGGTGGCGACCTGATGCTCCGCCGGCGATAAGCACGCGACGGGGACCGAAACCGATTGAGATTAGGAGATATTCATGCGAATCAAAACACTTAGCCTGATAGCGTTGTTGGCGGCAACGAGCGGCGCGTACGCCGAACAGGTTTGCAGTTCGCGCATCAACAGCGTAACACCCGTGAACCGCTTCGAGATTAACGGCAACGGCACGGCGCGGGACTTGAGAACCCTGCTGTACTGGCAGCGTTGCCCGGTGGGTTACAGCATCGACAATAAGGGGACCGACGATTATCCCGAAGACGATACCTGCGAGCCCGGGGAGCAGGCGTCACAAATGCCATGGGTGGACGCCTTTGCGTTCGTCGACGAAAACTGGCGGTTGCCTACCGTCAAAGAACTCATGTCGATCATGGAGTACAAGTGCTTCGACCCGGCAATGAACCTGACCGTGTTTCCAGAGATTCCGGGATCGCGGTTCTGGACGTCGACGACCTACCTCAAAATCGACGAAGTGGCATCCGTCGACATTACGGCCGGCGTCAACGTCGTGGACAACAAGACCCAGGCGCAGAATTACGTCCTGCTCGTACGCGACCCGGAGCCGACGCCATAGGCAGGGCGGCGTTTGCAAGAGGACAGTCGAGGCTGTGCGAGACGGCGGCCTCGACCCTCATTGCTCGGGAAGGACGCGAGAGCCGAAGCCAATACCCAATACGAAATACAGACAGCGCTAGAACACCAGCGCGCTGACTCCGGCGAAGAACGCCATCATGAGGGCGCCCATGGCGAGCGCCAACAGGACCGCGCGGCCGGTCGAGGTTGCGTCGTCGCTTTCGAAAAACCAGAAGTACATCCACAGCGACAGGCCGACGATCGGAATCGTGTTGAGCATGTAAAGCAGTCGCCAGGTGCCGTCATGAGCGCCGGTCGCGCGAACGGCGTCAATGGCGGCGCTCGACAGCACGATCCAGCAAATGACGGTCGCCAGTTGATAGAACGCCGCCCGCAAGCTGGTGCGCAGCGTCCACCAGGGGCCGGCCCAGCGAGTCAGTAGTACGCCTACGACGCCGAAACACACGGCGTAGCCGTATATCGGCAAAACGATCGAGAGGGTTTTCCACAAGTCTCCTTCGCCAATGGCCGTTGCGACCGCAACGGCCAAGGTGGGACCGATGAAGCCCTGATTGGCCTCCAGCGTCTCGGCCGTCGTGACGGTCGCGGCCGCAATCAGCACGATGGCCAGCGACAGCGGCAGGTAGGCGCCGGGGCTCAGCAAAACGCCGTCGCGGCCTTCGGGCTCGTCGCTCTCGAGCAGACGGGCAAGGCGCCACGGCTGCACAATCGCAACGAACAGCGTCACCACCGCGGCGACAAGCGCCAGCCCCAGGTTGGTGACGATGCGATCGAGGCCGCCAATGATGTTTCGTTGACCGAGATCGACGTCGGGTTCGTTCATGGCCGCCGTCCCCTCTGTTTCTTGTTCCTGACACTTTGAGCGAAAAGGGTTCGTGAATCAACGTATTGCGTTCGCGCGGCATCAAAGATGTACCGCTCTAGGCGCAAACGAAGCTGAGCTACACCCTGTGCAAACGAAAACCAGAAGCCACGACGATCGCGCACGAAATCCCGAGGAAAAGATGACACTGAAACTCATGGCGCTCACGGCGAGCAGCCTGTTGGCGAGCGCTTGCGCGCCGTACACGGCCACAGACGACCCGAACTTCGTCGAGGCCGTTGCCGAAGAGTCCTTGATCGAAGGCCCGGTAACGGCGTTCACGGGTGCTCGGGTCTTCGACGGTCGCCGCTTCGTGAGCCGCAATATCTGCGTTGCCGGCAAGCAGATTGTCCGCTGTACGGATCGGCCCGACCAGACGATCGATCTCGAAGGCAGCTTTATCACCTCGCCGTTCGGCGATGCCCACACGCACCATTTCGACGGCCCTTTCACCCTGGGCTGGCACCGCACCATGGGTATCGAGAGCGGCGCTTTCTATGCCATGACGATGACGGCGCCGACCAGCGGCGTACTCGAGATTCGCGACCGTCTGCGCGGACCCGGCAATATCGACGTGGCGACATCGCTGGGTGGACTCACGGGACCCGAAAGCCACCCCGCTGAAATCTATGAGGCGCTCGCGCTGAATATTCGCAGCTACGAAGAGCAGGTTGCCCGCGCCAACGAGATACACGCAGGGAGCCGCTATGCCGACAACGCGTACTACGTCGTGGAAAGTGAGGAGGACGTCACGCGAAAACTGGCGCTGCTGTTGTCGAACGAGCCGGACCACGTAAAGGTGTATCTGCGGCACAGCGAGCGTTACGCCGAGGGCTGGGGCAAATGGGGGCCGGGCGGCGGTGTCGATCCCGGGTTGCTGCCCGCGATCGCGCGGTTGACGGAGGAGGCGGGGCTAAGGCTCGCCGTTGCCGTTTCGAGCGTTGACGACTTTCGCGCGAGCCTTTCGGTGCAGGCGGATATCGTGACCCACCTGCCGTGTTATCAGGACACGGAGAGCGATCCGTCGAGCATTTACTACGACGTCAGCACGGCCGACGAGTGTTTGCTATCGACGGCGGACGCGGAAACGGCGGCGCGCGTTGGCGCGGTCGGCACGCTGATCACCACCGAATGGCAGAAGAATCGCCCCGCCAAGATTGTCGACTGGGAGCGGCAAAACGTGGCGAAGCTGCGGGCGGCGGGCGCTACCCTCGTCGTTGCAACCAATGCCTACGGCTCGATGCTGACCGAGGGTCTTGTTGCGGGTGTCGAGAAAGGCTTTTTCAAACCATCGGACATGCTGCGCATGGCGACCATGGATACGCCCAGAGTCATTTTCCCGGATCGGCGCGTGGGCTGCCTCGATGTGGGCTGCGAAGCCAGCTTCATCGCATTCGCCGGGAATCCGCTCGAGGACTTTAGTGCGATTCGCGCGATCCGCTATCGCGTGAAGGACGGGCAGTCTCTGTAGTACTTGAAGCTGTTGCCCGAAGCTCAGGCCGCCGACTTGCCGAGCCGCTCGTTGAGTGCGTTAGCGAGGAATTCGAACACGGTGCGAACCCGCCGGCTGGTCTTGAGTTCGCGATGTGCCGCAAGCCACAGCGCGCTCATTAAAGGTTTTGCGTTCGGAAGGACACGGACGACGCGGTCTTCCGCGTCGCCGAGCAAATCGGGCATGACGCCAATTCCCGCACCGCTTTTAACGAGCTCCCAGTGCACGAGATGGCTTTCGGTAATCAGCGGGAAGTTCTTCTGGCTGAGTTCGACTCCGATTTCGCTGTAAGCATCGACCAACAGCGCCGAGCGATCGAAGCCGATGAACTCAGCGTTCGAAAGATCGGCAGCGCACTTCGGATGGCCGATGCGCTCCAGGTAATCCGGAGAGGCGTACAGGTAGGCCGACATATCGGCGAGTTTTCTCGCGACGAGATCGGACTGGGTTGGGCGATAGGAGCGTATGGCGATGTCCGCCTCGCGGCGCTTGAGATCACTGCTATCGTTCGAGGCAATGATCTCGACGTCGATCAGCGGTTCCTCGAGGCGCAGCTCGGTAACAATCGGCGGCAACAGGTAAACGGCCAGTGCTTCGGCGGCTGTAATGCAGATGCTGCCTTCGATCGACGACGAGCGTCCCGACGCGGACAGCGACAGCCGGCTCGCGGCGTTGCCCATGTCGCGCACGTGATCGACGAGCGCAAGGCCTGCGGGCGTCAGCTCCAAGCCGCGAGGCCCACGCTCGAACAGCGCAACGCCGAGTTCGCGTTCAAGAGCTGCAACCTGGCGGCCCAGTGTGGGCTGAGTCATGTCGAGCGCTCGCGCGGCGGCGGAGAGTGAGCCTTCCTCGGCCGTGACGAGAAACGCCCGGGCGCGGTTCCAGTCGAACTGTACGGATCGCCAATCCATGCAAAAATGCATACTCAATATGAATATTGGGGCATTCTATATTAAAAAACGCATGACTAAGATGCGCGAGATCATCTGACACGAAACATCTGACACGGAAACAACATCATGGCTGACGCAAGTCGATTCTGGGACCGCCACGCGGCGGGTTACGCAAAACGTCCGGTCGCGGACGAGGCGGCCTATCAGACCAAGCTCGAGAAAACCCGCGAGTACTTCAACGCCGATTCGCGCGTGCTCGAAGTCGGTTGCGGTACGGGCTCTACCGCCATTGCGCATGCACCCCATGCGGGCACAATTCTCGCCACGGATCTGTCAGACGGCATGCTGGACATAGCCCGCGCCAAGGCTGAGGCGGCGGGCGTCGGCAACGTCGAGTTCCGACGCTCGACCGTCGAGGCACTCGATGAGCCGGCGGAATCGTTCGACGTCGTCATGGCGCACAGCATCCTGCATTTGCTCGAAGACAGGGACGCGGCGCTACGGCTCTTGAATCGCCTGCTTAAGCCCGGCGGCGTGCTCGTGTCGAGCACTATGTGCCTCGGCGACAAGCACGGCTGGTTCCGGTGGGTGGGTCCCGTCGGAAAGGCGCTGGGACTGTTTCCGCTGGTCCGCGTGTTTACGACTGATGAACTGCGCAAAAGCGTACGCGATGCCGGTTTTACCATTGAGCATGACTGGCAGCCCAAACCCAAGGCAGCGCTGTTTTTGATCGCGAGGAAGTCCTCCGGCGCGTAGCAGGCTGTGCCGCCGAAGCCTTTCTCGCAACCAAAAGCTCCTGAGCCGCATCCACTCTGAAGAGACGAACAGGGAGCGTGTGTGGTGATGAGAAATCCAGCGGCGGCCGCGAGGGGCTGTATCTTCGCACAGCTTGTTGTTGTCTCATTGCTGTTGCTCGCGGCAACCGAAACCGTGGCCGACAACAAGCCCAGCGTCATCGAGGCCAGGATCGATACCTTCATGAGCGAACTCATGGAAGTGCTCGACGTCGTACCCGGTTATTCGGTTGCTGTCACCAGTCCGGACGCGATACTGCTTGTGAGGGGCTACGGATTTGCCGATCCGGCCAATGGCGAGCCGATGGACGCCGACACTCAGGTTTACGTTGCGTCGCTGACCAAGTCGATGACGGGCCTGGCCGTTGCGTCGCTGGCGAACAAGGGGTTGCTCGACCTGGACGTCGCCATCGAAGAGTACTTGCCGACGCTCAACGGCACACCGGCGGGCGCAAGCAGTCTGCGCCGACTGTTGTCGCACAGCCACGGGCTCGAAGGAAGCGCGCTGTCGTGGCGTACTGCGTATTCCGGGGATTACACGCCGGCCATACTCATGGATATCGTGACCAACATGCGCAAGGAAGAGGGTGACGCGACGTTCAACTACTCGAACACGGGCTACGTCATTGCCGGAATTGTCCTGGAGCAACGCTTCGGTAAGAGCTGGAAGGACATAGTCGAGGACGAGGTGCTGAGTCCCGCGGGCATGGATTCGACAACGGCATGGGTATCCGCGCTCGCTGACGACTACGCGAAGCCGCACTCCTGGCTCGGTGTCAAGAATACGTTTCCGCTGGCGAAGCGGGACAACACGATGCATGCCGCCGGTGGCCATTTTTCGACGGCCAATGACCTCGCGCGATGGCTCATGCTGCAATTGAGCGACGGGCGGATAGACGGCCGGCAAGTCTTTGCTCCCGGTCTAGTGAACAGCACCCGGGCCGCGAACGCCGAACTCGACATGACGTTCTATACCTACCGCCGTAAGCGCTACGGGCTCGGCTGGTACGAGGCCGAATACGATGGGAGGAGGATGTACCAGCATTTCGGCTCCTATTCGGGTTACCGTGCGCACGCGTCGTTTGTGCCCGAACTCGAGATCGGTGTGGCCGTGATGATCAACGACGCATCGCGTCCGGGTTTTCACTTGCCCGATCTCGTGGCGAACTACATCTACGATCTTGCGGCCGGTGTCGAACAACCCGAGGCCAAGGCAAGAACTGAGATTGCCAGGATTGTCGAGTCGATCCGACCTATGGCGGGCAAAACCCCGCCCGAGAGGCCGCGGCGGGCACCCGCCGACGAGGCTCGCTACGCGGGCAGTTATCGCAACAAAGATTTCGGAGAGATCGAGTTCAGCATGTCGGACGGTGAGCTCAAAGCCGCATTCGGCAACCTGTCATCGCGAATCACTTACCGCGAGGACGGTACGGTTCGCATGGAGCTGACGCCCTACCGTGGAACCCTGGGCCGCTTCGTCGAGGACGAGGACGGTGTTGTGAACGGCTTCCAGTATCGCGGTGCGTACTATGTGCGCGAGCCCGAAGCCGATCCCCAACGGACTTCGGACTGATCAATTCGCACCCGCGGCGGATGCTTCCGAAGGCGCCCGGAACGCCCCCGGCTCGTGCACCAGGGTGTAGGTGCCTTGCTCAATGCTGTACTCGTAGAGCCGGCCGCTCGTGCCGCTGCAGCCGATGATCAGCGTGCCATCTCGACTGCTCGGGAACACTTTGTTGCATCCGGCCGGCAGTCCCTCCGCAATGGTGATCCTTGACCAGTTTTTCCCGTCTGCTAGCCGGTGGCTCAGATAGTGCGGTTTGTCCTGCAACCAGACCGGCGGCATGAACATTGCGAGCTTTAAAGTCACCGGGCTGATCGAAGCGGCACTCTCCATGTCAGCGGTAATCATAATGCTGTAGAACACACCGTCTTCGGTGAGTAACGGCGGTGCCGAATGACGCAGGGCACCGTATTTCCGGGTCCTGTTGTCTGCGCAGTGTGTGCTTCTCGCCTTGTTGGTTTCTCCGGGACATCGGTTGAACCGCCCGGTTAACACGCGCCAGTGGCTGTCGGTTTCCTCAGACCAGTACGGGACGACCGGCGGCGGGTTGGTGACGAGCGGAACGTAAGGCACGTGCCCTGCGATCGTCCAGGCTTCTCCGTTGACGGCGGCTCGCACGCCCCTTACCAAGTGGGTCACGCGCTCAACATTGCCCGACCGTTCATCGAACGAGTAGGTTTGCCGCTGCACCGTAAACAGCAGCATGTGCCCCTTGTTGGCGAACGAGAGCCCGGTCAACGGCTTGTAGGAGGGCTTGCCGCTCACGTCCGCAACACTTCGCGTGTCTCGATCGGGATCAAATTCGTTCCAGCCCCCACCCTTGCGGAAGACCTTTCGAACCTGCCATTCAGTGCCCGCATCTTTATGGCGCTCGACAATTGAGAGGGTGTCGCGGTGCGCGAGAAACGCGCGTACGACATTGTCGTCGCCAAACATGGCGGCGACGAATCTGCCGTCTACAGCGGGGCTTGTAATGGTCTGCCAGCCTTCGGTATCGGCCATCCTGATAAAGAGCTTTCCATCGCTGCTGGTTGCGACGGCGTCGTTGTGTTTGTTTTTGTCGAAAGTGGCGACGGGCGTATCGGTATCCAGCTGAACGGTAGTC
Source organism: Woeseiaceae bacterium (assembly GCA_028289545.1). Lineage (GTDB taxonomy): Bacteria > Pseudomonadota > Gammaproteobacteria > Steroidobacterales > Woeseiaceae > UBA1847. Next base: position 35,508 of record JANQPG010000028.1, on the reverse strand, counting down.
CAACGTCCGTCCCTGCCCTGCCTGAGCAGGGCTCCCGCGCGCGACAGGATGACGACTTCGTCGTCGAACGCGACAGCGCGATCGAACGCAATCGGGTTTTGTGCGGCGGCCCTGTAGATGTCGAGGCGCCGATTCGCGAGACTGTCCGGCAGCCACCCCAGCGGTGAGCCGACGTTCTCGAGCGAGGGCAGAAGCACGCTGTATTCCGTTTCCAGCAGCGCTTCCAAACCCGGAAGAAGATCGCTTCGCGTCAATACATCACGGTGACCGTCTGCCTGCGGTTGGGGGTAATAATAGATTGTGCCCAACTGCGTCAGTCCGGCTGCTTCGACGGTGAAGGTTCCCAAGGCATCGCCGGCGATTCGCCGGCTGCCCCCCGAACCGAGAAGCGGGCCGGCGCCGAACAGGTCCGCAAGCGAATAGTGCCCCGCCCGAACGACACCAATGAACATCGAAACGCCGAACTCATCGATGTGCTGAGTGCCGAAGCGTTGAGGCTTACTGCGGCGCTTGTTCTCGCTGTCGGTAGAAGCGACGGTCAGGTGGCTGAACGGCCGCCCATGACCGAGATCGACGACGCGCACGGCTAAAACTCCGTGTTCCGGCGGCAGTTCCGTCAGCATCTTGGCATCGGGCAGCAGCGCTACATCGACGTGCACACAGCCGCCAAACGAGGCCAGCATCATCAAGAGTACCAGTCGGTTAAACAGTCGATTCATTGTTGGTCCATACTGCGTGCAGACGCCTCCGGCTGTTCCCAAAACGCCGACGGCTCGCGCACCAGGGTGCAAGTGCGTTCGGCAATGTCGTACTCATATAGCCGGCCGCTCGTGCCGCTGCAGCCGATGATCAGTATGTCGTCCCGTCCGCTGGGGAATACGTGAGTGCAGTAATCATCGGGCATGTCCTCTGCGATCACCCGTGTCCAGTGACCGTGGCCCGGTCGATGACTTGAAAGGTAGGGTAGAGTGACGTTTCGCCATGCATGCGCCTGTCATCCGCGCGTCGAAAATGCGCGTGACTCAACGGCATACCTTTGCCGAGGTCGAGCGCTCGCAATACCAGCAAGCCGTGATCGGCCGTCAACTGATCGAGTGCGCCCGGTGCAGTGCGTACGGTAGCCGTGCTACAGCCCGTAGTCGAGAGCGCTGCGGCTAGCAGGGTCAGCCAGATGCGAGCGAAAGGCACGGTTGCCAGATCCCCGATCTTGTTATTGTGCGCTCAATACTAGCAAGCGGTCGTTATGTAGGCCATACGTGCTCTACGCGACTCGCTCGATGCCGCGACGCGACACTCGACCCGGCCAAACGCTTCGATCCTAGTCCCGTTGGTCTTCTTCAGGTTCGAAATACACACCCGGCCTGGGGGCGGTTCCCGGGGGCAACGGTCTGAGACTCGGATCGTCGACGAGTTCTTCGAGATCGGCCTCTTCGGTGGCGGTGTCTTCCGCCAGCTCCGGAACGAGTTCGTAGAGACGCTGCATTTCCGCATACGATGGCGACGGTAGAGCGGGCACACCGTTTGCGCGCTCCGCGTTGCTCTCAATCTCTCCGGCGACTTCCCGTTCGTCACGATCGGCCCAAGGCATCGCCGGGTGGGCTCCTGATGTTCCGACGTTGGCGGCGGGCGTAGCAGTGACAAGCATTCCGGGCGTTGTTGCGACGTTGTTCGCGCGCGCATCGGTGTCGGGCGCATACGGCGTCTGTGTGTGTTGCTCGCGTCCGATACTCGGCGCTTGTTCAGTGCTGATCCGAGCTGTGCTTTCGGCTGTCCCCGACGGAGACCGATCGACGGGTGTTGGCATTCCAGAGCGAGTGCCGAGGGCAAGGCCCGTCACAATCAACAGCGTTGCAGCGCAAATCAGCAGGGTTGTTTTGCTCATGCAGGGAACGTAGTTGCCGCTAATGACACGGCGGCGTCCTTCAGGTTTCTGTAAGGTTTCGGGACTCGCTTCGAAACATCACAATGTCGTCACATCGCGGTGGGATGCTACGTCTCCAAAACCAAGGAGCGAACCATGGGCTTAAGTATCTGGCAGCTTGCCGTTGTCGCCATTCTCGTCATCCTGCTGTTCGGCCGCGGCAAACTTTCCGGACTCATGACGGATCTGGCCGACGGCATCAAGAGCTTCCGGCAGGGGATCAAGGACACGCCGGCCGATGAGCCCGCAACCGACAAGGTGTTGGAACAGGCGCCGCCGTCGGCAACGGCCGAGACGACACAGGCAGCCGGCTCGCGCGCCGAATAAGGCCATAGTCGAATAAGACGATAAGACCGTGTTTGGCTTGAGTTCGATCGAGCTGCTGTTTGTCGGCGTGCTCGCCCTGTTGATTATCGGCCCACGCGATTTGCCGCGCGTGATTCGCGGAGCCGGCGAAGTGTTCGGCCGCCTGCGCCGCATGTACCAGGATGTCATTGGCGGTGTTGCGCAGCTCGAGCGTGAAATTGACCTCGCTGACAATCCGTCGCCCGCAAAACCGGGCTGGCTCGAATTCCTGCCGGAGGAAATCCAGACCCTTCGTGACTCGATCCAACCGCACGGCGATCCTGAAGAGACGGCCGAAAAATACCGCAGGGTACGCAGCGCCGTTGCCAAAGCGCAGCAGGATTATCGCGACAGCCTTGCAGAGACAGCGGAGACGGCTGAGGCCGCCGGGACAACCGCCGGCAAGGCGGCAGAATGAGCACACAAGCCGCGGACATCGATGCCAGCAAGGCGCCGCTGCTTGCGCATCTGACCGAGCTGCGCCGTCGCCTGCTGTATTGTCTCGGTCTGTTTCTGGTTGCGTTTATCGTTGCTTACTACTTCGCCGACTACCTGTTCGGGTTTCTGACTCAGCCTCTCGTAGAGGCGTTCGGCGATAGTGAAGATCGCCGCATGATCTATACCGGTCTGCACGAAGCCTTCTTCACCTACATCAAGCTTGCGTTCTTTGCGGCCGCATGCGTCGTACTGCCGTTTGTACTCAACCAGGTGTGGAAATTTCTGGCGCCGGGGATGTACGAGCACGAACGACGCTCGCTGTGGCCGGCGTTTGCGGCGACACCCGTGTTGTTCGCACTGGGCGCCGCGCTGGCCTTTTACGGCATCTTCCCGCTCGCCTGGGGCTTTTTCCTGGGCTTCGAGAACCCGGGCATGGCGGGCGGGGTAGCCGTCGAACTCGAGGCGCGGGTCAGCGAGTACCTGTCATTGGCGACGCGGCTGATCCTGGCCTTCGGGCTGAGTTTCGAGCTGCCCGTGTTGCTGCTCGTGCTCGCCAAGGTGGGCCTCGTGTCGGCCGATACACTGCGCCGCTATCGCAAGTACGCGATCGTAGCGGCGTTCCTCCTCGCCGCGCTCATTACGCCACCCGATCTGATCTCACAGATAGCGCTCGGGACGCCCATTGTCCTGCTCTACGAGATATCCATCTGGATGATCGTCTGGACGAAATCGGACACCGAAGCCAAAGCGCGGGAAGCGGCATTGCGAGCGCAATGAGCCCGGCGTAACACTGCGTTTACGCGAGCAAAACAGGCGCGGAACACGATCGTAGCAAACCGCTCACGCGATAGTGACACGCTCGTGACCGCGGCTTCCGGCTTATGTCATTTATCTCCCCTACCTTGGTGCCCGCTAACGCACAACACCACCCGCAAGTCACTACCTGCAAGAACAAAAGGGGAAGTCATGACAGAAAAACTCGAGAGTATCTGGGCGTCACTCGAGGGCGCGCAACCGGTCATCAACCGCCGTCAGTTCGTCAAAGGCGGCAGCACGGTTGCGGCGAGCACGGCGTTTGCCGCGCTGGCCAGCAATGCCAACGCCGGTCACGTGCCGTACTCCAACGACTACGGTCCGCTGGTCGTCACACCGGATCTGCAAACCGGCCTGCCGCTGCTGGCACTACCGGAAGGTTTTACCTACAAGTCCTTCGGCTGGACCGGCTACATCCAAGACGACGGCCTGCCGACGCCGACCGACCACGACGGCATGGCCGTTGTGGCGGCGCGCAACCAGCGCATCGTTATGGTCCGCAACCACGAGCTGTCGCGCGGTGAAAGCTCACCTTCGTCGCCCGCTTACAACAAGCGCGGCACCTACAACCCCGAGCAGTTCGGCGGCTGCACGAACATGTTGTTCGACACCCGTATTGGCGAGTTTCTAGCGTCCTGGAACAGCCAGGGCGGCACGATCCGTAACTGTGCCGGCGGACCGACGCCGTGGGGTACGTGGATTACCTGTGAGGAGACCTTCCACGCGTGGAACCAGCCGCCGAGCGGTCAAGAGACCTTTACCGGTTACAACCACGGCTATGCATTCGAGGTCAAAGGTTTTGGCCGCACGAACGCGCAGCCGATCCGCGGCATGGGACGCTTTTCTCACGAGGCCTGCGCCGTCGACGTCGCGACCGGCATCATCTACCAGACCGAAGACGCGCGCCCCTCGGCGTTCTACAAGTACGTGCCGAACGGCGCCTACGGCCGGCTCAACCCGGGCAAAATCGACGGCAAGCTGTACGCCATGGTCCTCGACGGCGTGCCTCGCCTCGATACCAACAACGGCGGCGCACCGCAGGGCACGACGTGGAAAGTGACCTGGCAGGAAGTGCCCGATCCCGACGCGAAGGAAGCGCGCTGCTTCGACCAGGCGTCGGATGCCGCGATCATCTCGCGCGGCGAAGGTTGCTGGGAAGATCAGGGCAAGATCTACTTCGTGTCGACGGACGGCGGCCTCGCCAGCCTGGGACAGATCTTCTGCTACGATCCGCGTCGCGAAACCTGCACACTGCTGTTCGAATCGACGGACGCCGTGGGCCAGGTCGACGCACCGGACAACATTGCAGCCAGCCCGCGCGGCGCAATCCTGATGTGCGAAGACGGCGGCTCGAATCCGAAGCGCCTCGTCGGTCTGACCCAGGACGGCGCTACCTTCCCCTTCGCCGAGAATCGCATGGAGCTGTGCAACTACGATCTGGACGTCATCAATGACTCCTTCCCGGGAGCACGCGACTACTGGTGGGATACCCTGCCGGAAGACGGCAGCTCGCGCTCGTTCACGAGCCGCGAATGGGCGGGTGCCACGTTCTACGGCCGCTGGCTGTTCGTCAACATCCAGTCGCCCGGCGTGACCTTTGCGATCACGGGCCCCTGGGAGAACGGCGCGCTGTAAGCAGATACTTTGGTAAGCCATGCTGGCCGGAGCCCTGCGGGGCTCCGGCCTTTTTTTGGGCGGAGTTGGCTGAAGGCCGGAGCATTATTGTCCGTTTTGAACCAAAACGGGTTTCGATTTATTCGAGTTTGCGGTGCATTCTTGTGTTCATCACCCAGTTGTCATACGCTTGTATGACAACTGGACAGAGTGCCCGCCAGATGCGAATCAACGCACGGCTCGATGAAGATCACAAACGTAAGCTGGAGTACCTGATGCGTGCGACCGACCTGACAGTGAGTAACATTATCAAGCAGGCGATCGATGCTCTTTATGAGCGCGTTCAGCGTAGCGAAGGGAAATCGAGGGATTTGCTGATGGAGTCCGGTTTCGTCGGTTGCGCGGATGGGCCGAAAGACCTGTCGGTAATCTACAAAGATCAGTTGGATACATCGATACGATCCAAGCATGGTGATCGCTGATACCGGGTTTTGGTTGGCTCTGGCCAACCGCAACGATCGCCATCACACTGATGCCGCAGCCGTGCTCGGGGAACTCGGCGAGAGGCTAATCACGACATGGCCGGTTCTTGCCGAAACCTGTCATTTGTTGCTGCGACATGTCGGCGGCCCGGCTCAACAAAAACTGATGCAGAATTACGCTGAGAGCGCCTTCGACGTTTTCGATCTGACTCAAGAGCACGCATCCGATATTCAGCGCTACATGAAGAAGTACGCGGACTTGCCCATGGATCTGGCAGACGCGTCGCTTGTCGTGCTCGCAGAGCACCTGGGACACGGCCGCATATTGTCGACGGATCAACGCGATTTTCGTACGTATAGGTGGAAACAGCGAAAGCCGTTCGAGAATCTGCTATCAACCTAAGCACCGGACCCCGTGCAATAGGATACCCGTGACCACATCGGCGCCCCGTGTCTGACGACTACGATGAGAGCAGCAAAGCTTGGTGTCGGTATCGCGTCGCATCTTTGTGATGCACATTCGGAATATCTGCATTCCGAATTGGATTCGCCCACTGTTCGACGGCCAGTCACACTACCGCGCTCTTGTATCGTGATTCTTCATGTTGCCGTCGGCAGCAAAGGATGCATCGTGGTTATCGGTTACGGTTGGCGCGCAGGCTGCCTGCGTGAACGGATGCGCGGTATCTCAGGTCTGGCCGTGTTGCTGATTGGTCTGACTTTCCTGGAACGGGGCGACGCACAGACTCTGTTCTCCCAGCAAACGGACGTACTCGTCGACGGCAACGTCCGCACGGCCTATTTCGCAAGCAACCACGATCTGGCGATCGCCGGCAACGACATCCGACGTGTCATTGTTCTGGTTCACGGCGCTTCGCGCACCAACATTACGTTCGAGCGCGTCATGGAGGAAGTGCTGACGCGAGGTCTCGATACCGAAACGCTCGTATTTGCGCCGCAGTTTCTGGTCGAGGACGACATTACGGCCAATGCGCTGGGCCCCGAAGTGCTGTTCTGGTCCGGCGGCTGGCGGCAGGGTGATCTGTCCCGAGACAACGGGCTTGGGCGCATCAGCTCCTTCGAAGTCGTCGATCGCGTCGTGCGCGAATTGGTCAGTAATAACCCACTCGTGTCCGACGTCGTTATTGCCGGTCACTCGGCGGGTGGACAGTATGCACAGCGATTTGCGGCGGCGAGCCGGCTGCAGCAGGACCTTGAGGCTCTGGTGACGGGCATTCGAGTTCGCTACGTGCCTTCAAATCCGTCTTCGACGGTCTATATGAACAACCGGCGTCGAATTACCGGTTCGGTCGAAGAATTTGCCGTACCCGATAGCACGCAGTGCCCCGACTACGATGAATACCGCTACGGATTGAGCAGTGGCCTCAATAGCTACGTAACGGCCGCCGGCGGCGCCGATCAGGTTCGTACTCAATATCCGTTGCGCGACGTTCGTTATCTCATGGGAGAGCTCGACAACGACGCCAGTTCGTCGTCGCTGGACCGGTCCTGCGAAGCCAACCTGCAGGGCGCCCAGCGACTCGAGCGCGCAACGGTTTACTATCATCATCTGCGCGACGCCTTTGGTGAGAGCGTACACGACACACATGTGCTGGCCGTTAGTCCCGGTATCGGGCATACCTCCCGAGTGTTTACGACGGACTGCGGTCTCTATTTCCTGCTCGACGTCGGCGAATGCGGTTTCGTAACGCCGACACACTTGTCGTCGAGCGTCGATGCGGCAAGCGGCGCGGTCACGTTGGCGTGGCAGGATCGTTCGGCGGGTGAGACCGGTTACGAGGTATTGCGGTCCGACAACGCCGGAACCACGTATTCGGTGCTCGCCAGTTTGGCGGCCAATACCGAGTCGTACACCGACGCCAGCGCGCTGGCGGCAACACAATACCGCTACCGTCTGCGGACCTTGAAAGGCGCCGATCGATCTGCTGTGTCGAACACGGCCATTGCGAACCCCGGGGCGGACCCAGCGCCGCCTCCACCCGCGCCTTCGCCTCCGTCACCGGACGTATCGTCTGGCGGCGGCGGGACCGCAATGTGGCTCCTGGCGTTGCTCGTCGTGTTCCGGTTTTCTCCTCAGCGCAGAAGGCTTCCAGGACACTAATTCGTTACCCTTGCAACGTGGGTGATGACCCTTCCCTGGGGTCCATGTCGTTTATTGCCCCGAGAACTCGTTTCTCCACGTGTCGGCAATCATGCTGATTGGAGGTAACGTGACTTCGCTGCGTCTATATAAGGAATGAGTGCATCCGGGCTCGTTGGCGTTTGCGTCTTTGTTCGCGCTACGTGCATCTCAGTAGTTCCAGTAGCAGGTATCGGTATCGGATCCAGCATGTCAGTCGATAGTCACTGCCAGTATCCATGTCGCTAGCGCGCATAACGATTGGCCATGAGTGGCGGCGTTACCTCGCCGCGGTCCTTGTCGTTGCGCTTACGGGAGTGCTTTTTTACCTGCAGGCGGGTTTGATCAGTGCTTCGTGGCAAAAACTCACGGCCTTCGAGCGGGAACTCGATACGGACATCATCGTGCGTGGGATCCCTGGCCGGTTCGGGTTCGGTATTATCCGAAACGTCGGTGCGGAGAACTTCTACATACACCCCAACATCGATATGGCGGAAGGCTTCTTCAGGATACTGATCACCGATAGGAATCCGCCGCCTGGCGATCCCAGGGAGACGGATCTCAAAGCGATTGTCGTCAATGCGGCTCCCGATTCGATGACGTTTCCGCAAACTCTCGACCCTGCCGCGAAGCCGCTGCTCGACGTGCCCGGCACGGCGCTCGTATCGGATTCGCTTGCGGCTGAAACAGGTTATTCACTGGGTTCGCAGTTCAGCTTCAACGGCTCGACGCTGCAAGTTGTCGGCCTGTTCTCCGCTACATTCGATGACGAGGCCAACGTCATGATCTCGCGTAGAACCGTTGAGACCTTCCACCCGCAGAATGCCCGGGGGTTCAGCACTCCGCGCGCGATCCTGCTGCGCGTCAAGGACCCGCAGCAGATCGATTCGACGATCGCCGAGTTGACGCCATGGCTCAAGCGGCGCTCGGCCGAAGCCCTCCGACCCGAGCAATATTTAACTGACATGTCGAGGAGGTTCCTGCGTTCGGAGACGCTGCTGCGAACGGTCATACTGGTCGCTGCGTTCATTGTCCTGATTGCAATCATCATTACCGCACAGACGCTGCGCTCGGCCATTACCGCGCTGCGCACCCAGTTCGGCACGCTGCGGGCACTGGGCGTCGGTCAGTGGCGTATTGCAGCCGTCACGATGGAGCTTGCGTTCTGGGTCGGTCTGCTCAGTGCCGTACTGGCGGTGACGGCCGGCTTTACCGTCCAGGCCGTCTTTTCCTATCTGGGCCTCGATATGCTGATTTCCTGGGACGCGGTCCTCTGGATATCGCTTTGCTTGCTGACCGTCTCGCTAATAGCAGGTGTGTTGTGCCTGCGGTTTGCTTTTACGGTCAAGCCCGTGGAGCTGCTGCGCTGATGGCGTCGATTGCGATCGAGACCAGCGCGCTTTGCAAGACCTTCGAACAGGGCGGAGCCACCGTTGTTGCGCTGGACTCGGTCGACATCGAGTTGCGCGAGGGCGAAATGACCTTGCTGATGGGGCCGTCGGGGTCCGGTAAGTCGACGTTCATATCGGCACTCGGCGGACTGCAGGCACCGAGTGCCGGCGACGTTTTGTTCAGGGGTGAATCGCTCTGGTCGCTTCCGGAACGCCGTCTGAACCAGTTCCGGCGCGAGTACTGCGGGTTTGTATTTCAGTCCGGCGGCCTGTTTCCTTCGCTCACGGCGCTGCAGCAGATCGCCATACCGCTGACTTACGTTGGGGTATCGCGCACCGAGGCGGTGGAAAAGGCGGCGGCGGTACTCGCCGAAGTGGGGCTGGCCGATCGCGAAGATTCGCTGCCGGGTGAAATGTCGGGCGGGCAGAACCAGCGGGTTGCCATCGCGCGCATGCTGGCCAAGGACCCGTATCTCATCTTTTGCGACGAACCGACCTCGGCGCTCGATAGCGAAAACGGCGCTGTCGTCGCCCGCCTGCTCCAGCGAACGGCCCATGAGCGCAACGCAATGATCCTGTGTGTAACGCACGACGAGCGCCTGATGCCGTTTGCCGATCGCGTGCTCAGGATTGCCGACGGCAGGATTGTCGCTGATATTGACCAACCCGCCGACAACCCGCGATCGGCCACTCAGCAACAGCAAACAAGGCAACAAGAGCCAAGCAAAGAGGGAACGCTGTGAGACCTGTAGCTAAGTATGCAAAATCCGTCTGGACCTGGTTGCTCGGCCTCCTGGTGCTGGCGGCCCTGTCTTACGCCGCCTTCAGCGTCAACCTTGCGGGCGGTTCGAAGATACAGTCGACACTCATAAAAATGCCACCTTCCGACTATCTCATTACGACGCGGGGCATGATCGACATCGAAGGTGGCCTGGTCCGGCTGTCCGCAGGCGCCACCGGCGTGTTTCGGGACGTGCTGGTTAGCGAGGGGGAACGGGTGACTGCCGGGCAGCTGCTTGCCGTTCAGGACGACCGGGACGAGCGGATTGCGCTCACGAACGCGGAGATCGCGCTCGAAAATGCGCGTATCCAGCGCGAGCGCGCGAGGCTCGATCTGGAGATCTTCCGGAGAGAAGCGGATCGCGGCCGCCTGCAGCGGTCGCAGGACGCCATATCGGAGGAGCAGCACCAGAATCAGCTCGATAACGTGCGGCGGAGCGAGCTGGCGCTCGAAACCAGCTACAACGACGTGGCGCGAAGCGAAGCCCAGGTGGCAACCGCCCGTTTTCAGCTCGAACAACGCGAACTCCGGGCGCCGGTCGACGGCACCGTGATCAAGGTCGACATTTCGCCCGGCTCGGGCGTATCGGCGCAGAACGTCTCGACCGCAATACTCATCAAGCCGGATCGTGACAAGACAATTCGCGTGGGCTTGAGCGAGGCGGATGCGGATCTCGTTCATTTGGGTCAGCTTGTCGACGTCAGCCGGCTCAGCGGCGGCGAAGAGACTTACCAGGGAACGGTGACGAATGTCGCCGAGGTGTTTTCCTCGGTGCTGCAACCGCCGCAGGGCAACACCCCGAACGCCAAGGTGGCGACCATAGAGGTGATCGTAAATGTCGGCGATATTCCGTTGCGCCTGGGACAGGATGTCCTGGTCAAATTCCGGCGCGCCGAGCAGACCGCGGAGGAATCGTAGTGCGTGCTGCGACGATGACCGTGCTCGTGGCCGTACTTGGGTTAAACGCGGCTTGTGTGCCGTTCCCGTCCCGGACCGATGCGGCGGGCATTGCCGGCGAGCTCGAGGACGGTGCGTTCATCGACCGCTTCCGGTTCGACGACTCGGCAACGCTGGCTTGGGATTCTTTCGACGACCCGGTGCTGACCGAGCTCATTGTGGAAGCGCTGCAGAGCAACCTGCTACTCGAGCGGCAGCGTCTGTCCGTCGAAGCAACCCGGATCAATCTCGAGGCGGCTCGCACGCGGTTGTTCCCCGTGCTCACACTGACCGGCCCGAACGCAAGCGTCAGCCGGAGCCGGGACGCAAGTACTGTACGGACCTACGGGTTTTCGGGTGTCGCAAGCTACGAAGTGGATCTCTGGCGGGAAGTCGGCAACGACGTCGAGCGACAGATGCTGGCGGTGACGAACAGCGAGGACGGACTGCAATCGGCGCGTATTTCGATTGCCGCGCTGGTTGCCCGACGCTATTTCAGCATTCGCCAGCAGGACGAAGCGATTCGGCTGCAGCAGGAGCAGCTCAGCATACTCGGCGAGCAGCGCCGCCTCACGGAAGTCAATTTGCGGGCCGGCACCATCACACGGCAGCCGCTCGATCAACTCGATGTACGTATCGAAACGCTGCGAAGCGATATTGAGCGAGCCCGCATCGTAAGGCAGTCCAACGCACAGGTGCTGGCCGCATTGCTTGGGAAACCCTTACAGCAGTTCAGTTTGTCACCGGTGCCGTTCGTCGAAACCCGTATTCCGCGCCTCGATCCCGCGGCGCCCGCCGAACTGCTGCGAAATCGACCCGATTTGCGGATTGCGGAACGCGCGATACGCAGCGCGAACCTGTCCGTCGAAAACGCCCGCACGGCGTGGTTGCCGAGCCTGAACGCATCGGCGAGCGCCTCTTCGAGCGCCGGCAGCCTGAGCGACCTGCTGTCCGGAGAGTCGCTCGCGTCGAACATTGGCGCCAGCCTGAGCACGCTGCTGTTCGACAACGGCTTTCGAGATCGCAACATACGGCAGAGCGAGATCATCCGGGAACAGGCGATCCTCGCCTACGAGGACTCGATCATCAACGCGCTCAGCGAAATCGAGAACGCGCTCAACGATCAGTACGAAAACACGCTGCAGATCGAGATTCAGGAGCGCCAGGCAGCGGCGCAGGCGCGAGTGACCGAGACGACGCGAATTCTTTATCAGACGGGCGACGCGACGGCGTTCGATCTCATTCGCGAGCAACAGAACCTGCTGCAGGTGCAGCAGCGGCGCGTAAACAACTGGCGTGACGGGATGTTTGCCTCGATCAGTATTCTGCAGGCGTTGGGGGTCGATCCGCTGGAGAGCATCGGCCCTTGAGGCGTGGAGTTGCCGCCCGCCGCTCGTTCGGTTTAGCGGCGATCCTGCGCGCGCACGACAAGATCCAGCGCGCCAGAACTTGCCATCTGAGTCGTCGATTCCAGCGGGTACACTGCGGTCAGGGCTGACACAAAACCTTCCACCGAACCGGCTTTGAAGCTGCCGCTGACTCGCAGCTGGCCGAGTTCCGGTTCGGCGAGGCGCACCTGGTCGATTGAATAACGATTGATTTCGTAAATCACATCGGCGAGCGTCTCGTTCTTGAAGTCCAGACGGCCCTGGCGCCAGCTGAGCGCTCGCGACAGGTCGTCCTGGCTGACGTCGTGAGCCTGACCGAGGTCACCGTCGACGCGTTGTCCGGCCGTCAGTTCGATGGATTGCGGTACGGTGGCCACCTCGCCGGTCGCGCCGACGGTCAGATCGGCCACTTCGACCTTGCCTTCGATGAGCGTGACGGCGACTTCCCTGCGATCGAGGCGCACTTCGAACTGCGTGCCGAGCGCCGTAATGCGCCGGTCTCCAGCGAACACCACAAACGGTCGGCCGGCATCGTGCGCGACTTCGAACAGTGCCTGTCCCTCGAGCAGCATGATGTCGCGGCGATCCGCCGAGAACATGACCTTGAGTTTGGTTGCGGTGCTGAGATGCACGCTCGAGCCGTCGCTGAGTTCAAACGTCGAACGTTCGCCAATGGCGGTTTCAATGATCCTGCCGGTTGAAGAGGCGGCGGCAGGCTGAGTTGTCGCCTGAGCAAGATCCGTAGCCGGCACTTCGACCTCGGCGGGGTCGATGAACAGCAGCGTGGTGATCAACACGACGATCGCAGCCGCAGCGGCATAGGCGTACCGCGGCCGCCATCGCGGCTTCACGCTCTTGCGAATGGCGGCGTGCCGCAAGCCGATCATGGCCGGCTCGTGTTCCACGCCCGCGGCGGCCTGCCACGCATACTCGACCCGTCGAAACGCCTCACGGTGCGAAGCATCTTCGTCCAGCCACAGCTGGAACGCCTTGCGGGTTGCGACCGGGCACTCCTCGTCGCGCAGCCGCGTAAACCAGTACGCCGCTTGTTCGGGAAGCCCGGACTCCGGAAGTCTGAGACGCTCAGTCATCGAACATCACCTTTGACGTTTTTCGACAACGCGGCCAGCGCCGCAATCATGTGCTTTTCGACCGTGCTGACCGCGCTACCGGTCACTTCGGCAATTTCCCGATACTTGAGACCGTCGAAGCGATGCAGCAGGAACACGGTCCGGGTTTTCGTCGGCAGCGAGGCGATCACGCGCGCCACGGCGTCCAGATCTTCGCGGGCAATAGCACGAATCTCCGGCGTTTCGCGTCTGCCGGAGCCGTGCTCCGCCTCATCGTAAGGCTCGTGGCTATCCGCCAGGCGCGCACCGGCGCGCCGCGCTCGATCCCTGAGCAGGTTGGCCGCGATACTGAACACATAAGCCGCTGCGTTGTCGATCTCCGCTGGGTTGTCCAGCTTCGACAGTCGCGTAAACACATCCTGCACCAGATCGTCGGCATCAGCAACGGAACGGACCCGACGACGGAAATAGCCGCGCAGCGGACGAGAGAACTCGGCGACGATCTGCTCGAGCCACTCGTCGTTGTGCTGCGCACACGTTGTGTCGTTAATACTTCGTGTCATGGGTTACTTCGCGGCCAAACCTGGACTGTTGGTGACTCCCGTTGCCATCGTTGCAACTAGAACGATGCCTTGATGCCGAACGTGAAGGTGCGTCCGCCGTCAAAGAGCAGGCTGTTCGGGAAGAAGAAGTCCGGGGAACCTTCGCCGCCGAACGAGCCCGTTCCCCTGAACACGTTGCCGTCCTGGCGGTCGTTCAACAGGTTGTCCGCTTCAAGGAATAGCGTGTAGCGCGCGCCGTTCCACTCGAAGTTGTACGTCGAAATGAGGTCGAGCGTTTCGACGTCGGGAACAATCGTGTTGAGGTTGAACTCGTCATACGTCGTGACGCGCTCGGACTGATAGGTGTACAGCAGCCTTCCGCTAAACCCGCCGCTCTCGTAGGCAATCGAAAAATTGCGCGCCCACTCGGATTGTTCCGCGAGCGGGCGATCGAGCTCCAGCTGGAACAGATCGCCATCCTCGTTGCGCGCTGAAACGAGCGTTGGAAACTCGGCGTCAGTCCAGGTGACGTTAGCGAGGAGCTGAATGTTCTCGAGGAAGTCAGGCCACGAGTCAGGAAAGAAATCCAGGTTGATCGCGCCTTCGAATTCCATACCGTAGATCTCACCGCCGTCGCCGTTTTCGGGTCTCTGCAGCAGATATTCGGTGTCGGCATTCAGGCCGGCGAGCAGCCCGGGCGAGTCGGCTTCCAGCGGGGTCAGGAACTCCCGTACCCGCGCCTCGATGTCCGCCGGTTGGTCGGCAAGGCTTACGTTGGTGATGTTGTCCTTGATGTCTTTGTAGAAGACAGCGGCTTTCACGTAGGCCGGGCGGTCAACGAAGTAATACTCCATACCGAGTTCGAAGTTGTCGTTGACCGTCTGTTCGAGATCAGGGTTGCCCTCGCGGATCGTAGCGCGATTCTGTGTGGGTCGAAGGTCGATAAAAAACTGTTGCGGGCGATTAATCGCCGAGATGGGCGGGTTGAATACCGTGCGGTTGTAAGCAAATCGTCCTACCCATTGTTCACTGGGTCTCCACGTAGCCACGAGGCTGGGAAGAAACTTCTCCGTCGAACCGGTGTTGTCGAACACCTGGACATACCCAGCGTCGACAAGCACGCTCCGGTCGATCGCAACGCCGGCATCGGTGCGAACGCTGGGCGAACTGATTGCGCTGCCGACGTAGTCGACCAGTTCGACACGCACGCCGCCCGTCATCGTGAAGTTGCCGAGGTTGATTTCACTCTGGATAAAGGTGGCCAGGGTTTCTTCCGTGGTCTTGGCGCTGGAGATTGCGCCCGCACTTTCTTCCGGCGAGACCAGGTTGTCGGTCACCCGATAAGAACCCGGATTCGCTGCCTCGAACGCCGCGACCTGTTCAAACAAAGAGCGCGCCGTGCCCGCTCGCAGAAACGCAGCCGACGTGTCACCCGCGCCGATAAGGCCAAGGTTGCGCACGAAGAACGGATTCCCGGAGAAGTCGCTCAGGAACTGGCGGGTAGCCGCCAGCCGCGAAAAACTCCGCGCCGTCGGGATATTGGCGTTCGATAGCACGTCGTCGGAATTGAGCCGCTCGACGTCGTTGTATTGAACACCGAACTTGACGTTGCGCAGCCGTTCGCCGGCGAAGTCATACTGAGCTTTGAACCTCAGTGACGCGTTCTCGGTTTCATTACTTCTCTGTCTTTCGATGGCGGACGCTATGTAGTAGGTGTCCGGGTTCAGCAGGAAACTGCGGCCGGCGTTACTGAGCGCAATTGCGGGGATTCGGTCCCCAACCGAATTGAACGCACCGCCAACAATACGATCGACCCCGTTTCCGTCGGGGTTGACGATGTAGGAGTTCGAATCAAACAGATTGAACACATCGGTGTTCTGATCGGAAAGCGTGTTGATCGAGTATTCCAGACTCTCGTTCTCCGACCGCGTGTAACCCAGATCGTACGTGAACGTCCATCGGTTGAAGGCAGACTCGCCACGCAGACTCAGAACGTCTGTTGTGGTGGTCTGATCCGTTTCGTTGATGCCGTTCGTCGGCCGGAGCGCGCGAATATAGCTGCGCCGGCGCTCTTCTCCGCCAAGTTCGGGGATTGGCATCGTCAACGCCCCGGTTAGCGCCTGATTTGTCGACCGTTGGACTCTGAATACACCGTCAGTTTCTATGCGCGTGTACTCTGCCCTGAGCCGGGTCGAGTCCCCGATATCCCATGCGGCAAACACGGAGCCGTTGGTATTGTCGCTTTCGACATCCCGGAACAGGTAATTGGCGTTCGTTACCAGCCGCTCATCGAGTCCCGGATCGAACGGGTAGTTGAACGTAAAAGGGAGAAAGAACAGGCTCGTGAAGCCATCCGGCAACACCGGGGCTACGATACTCGAGTAGTCTGTATTTACGTTGCTGCGTTCAGTCGTGCGGAACTGCGCGTTCAGGCCGACAGCAAACGTATCGGACAACTGTATGACGCCCGAGCCGTTGTATTGTGTTTCGTCACCGAACTCGTCAATGCCGCTGAACTCGCGCTCGACGCCGAAACTCAGATGACGTTCGCCGTAGTCGAGCGCACTCTTGGTCTCGATCTCGATGAGACCGCCGTTACCCGTCGCTTCGAACTCGGGCAGCAGGCTTTTCTGAATCGTGATCTGCGATATGTTGTCGGCGAGGAAGCCGGTCAGGTCCACGGCGCGCTCGATACCCGTGCCCTGGAGCTGGATGCCGTTGACCTGCAGATTGATGCCTTCGGACGTAATGCCGCGCACCGATACCTTGTTGCCTTCTCCGGTATCGAGGTCGCGCGTGAAGGTAACGCCCGGCACCCGCCGCAGCGCTTCTGCAACTGTCTCCGCCGGAAACGTCCCGAGCAGGTCCGCCGAGACGACGGTCTTGTTGTTCTCCGCGTTACGCTGCTGGTTGAGCGCCTGCAGGAACGACGAGCGGTTGCCGTAAACGTAGATCGTGTCACGTTCGCCGAGGTTCATCGTGAAATCGGCGACTACGGTCTGGTTGGCGAACAGCATGACGGGTTTGCTTTGCGCGTCAGCGCCGATGTACTCCACCTCGACGTCGAGACGGCCGCTGGCGACTGCGCCGAAGCGGAAAAAACCGCGCTGGTCGGTGGTCGTGCTGATGTCTGTGCCCGCGATCCTGACGACGGCGCCCGCGAGTCCAGTGCCCGAGAGGCTGTCGACGACGCGGCCTTCGATCGAGCCGATACCCGTGGTTTCCGTTTCTCGAGCGCCGCCGGCCGACGTGTCTTCCACGGCCGTCGTACGAGGCTGCCGCTCATCCGTTTGCGTATTTCGAACCACATAGACGTTCGGGCTGGTTTGCTCAGCTGTGAGCCCCGTGCCTTCGAGGACGCGTTCGAGGACCACCTCCGGCGAGCCTTCGGTCTCCATCGAGCCCGGGTGCTTCTCCGCGACGACATCGGGCGAGAACAGAATCTCGACATCCGCCTCGCCGGCGACCCGGTTCAATACGGTCGCAAGATCGTCATCTGCTGCAAACAGCGGCGAACCGGTTACAGTGAAGGAAAATGCGACCAAAAGGCCGGTCAGGATCGTTCTGGTTGTTGGCATGCTGGTTTCCCCCGAAACGAGTTGTCCGTGCGCTCAATTAGCTGTGCGCTTCAACAACTCCGACGTAAGCCCAGCCGAACACCTCCGGTGTTTTTGCGAATCGAGCCAATTCGCTGAAAACCCGGTTGAGGTCTTTCGGACCACTTGCGTCTATTGAGGAATACGTTGAATTGTTTCGGAGGCAGCGGTAGCGATGTTGTATCGACAAACGGTGGTTCTCTTCTTGTTTCTAGCGAGTGCAGCCTGCGTGCTGCAGGCATCTTTTGCACATGGTAAAGAATTTGAGCGCCCGGCGTTTGCCCATGAGCAAAGCGACCTGCCCGTCGACAGCAGAATCATCTACGGAGAATTGGACAACGGCCTGCGCTACGCCGTTCGCCATAACGATACGCCGCCGGGGACGGCGTCCATGCGTTTGCGGTTCGCCGTGGGATCGCTCGATGAGTCACCCGAGGTTCGCGGCATTGCGCATTATCTCGAGCACATGGCGTTCAACGGGTCGGAAAACATCCCGGAAGGCGAGCTGCTGCCGCGCCTCGAACGATTCGGCCTGTCCTTCGGTGCCGACACGAACGCCCACACGGGTTTCGACGAAACCGTCTACAAGCTGAATCTGCCGAACGTCGATGACGCAGTCATTGACGAGGCGTTCATGCTGTTCCGCGAAACCGCCGACAAGCTGACCCTGGATCAGGGAGCGATCGATCGCGAGCGCGGCATCATTCTCGCGGAGAAGCGCACGCGCAACACGACCCCGTTCAGGCTCCTGCTGGCGCAGATCGAGTTCTTCGCGAGCGGCTCCGGTCTGCTCGAACAGCTTCCCATCGGTACGGAAGAGACGATCAACAGCATCAACGCTGAGCAAATGCGCGAGTTCTATGAAGCGCACTATCATCCCGAGAAGGCGTTCCTGGTTTTTGTCGGCGACGTCGATCCGGATGCGGTGATCGAGCGCATTGAGGCCACGTTCGGCGACTGGCGGCCCGACACGGAGCCAGCACCGATCGCAAAAGCGGCAGCGGCCGTCATCGAGCCCGGGAAGGTCGTGTATCACCACGATCCCGAAACGATGTTGATGATTACGCTGGCCAACCTGATGCCGTTCGAGGAACAGGCCGACACTTCGGAGCGCCGGCGAGCGCGGCTCGTCAGCGGCGTCGGAGATTTGATGCTGAGCCACAGATTGAGAAAGCTGAGTGACGAGCCGGATAGTGTGCTGTTGAACGGATCGGCGACCAGCAACGACTATTCCGGCGTAGCCAGCTATGCATCCGTGCGCGTCGGCAGCCAGCCCGAAGACTGGGAGGAAGCCATCGGCGCGGCGGAGCGGGAGCTGCGCCGAGCCCTCGAGCACGGGTTTACCCAAGCGGAGTTCGACCGGCAGTTTGCCCGGCTACGCACCTCCGCCGAGGCGCGGGCCGAGCGTTCCGACACGCAACCGACACACGGCCGTTTCGGCAACGGCGTGGTCGACCGCATCGTTTCGGACTACGGAAACGAGCGCGTCGTCATGCACGCTGACGATCGCCTGGCGCTGTTCAACAGGTTCTCAGACAGCGTGACGTTGGAAGAAGTCAATGCGGCGTTCCGCGAGCGCTGGAATGACGGTGAATCGCTGTCGACGTTTGTCGCGTCGAGCGAATCCATCGAAAACGTGGTCGGCAAAACCCGCGCCGCGATCGTCCAGAGCCGGCAACGGGTCGTCGAGCCTTTCGAAGAGTCGACGACGACCGTCGCTTTCGAATCTCTTGGTGAGCCCGGTGAGACGGTCGCGCGCATCACCGACGACGCGCTGGACGTGCACTACGTCACCTTCGCCAACAACGTCCGGCTCAACGTGAAGTCGACCGACTTCGCGGATAAACAAGTACAGGTTGTCGTTCGAGTCGGCGATGGAGCGCTGTCGCTGCCGCGCAAGGATGAGGGTCTGCGGCGCTTTGCGCTGAACCTGCTGATGCACGGTGGCGTGGAGGACTTTGAGAGTCTCGATGTGACGACCTATGCGTCGCAGCAGGGCTTTAACCTCAGGCTGTTCTTCGATCGCGATTCGGATTCCATACTGCTGAGCGGCGCCGGCAAGTCCGATGCCCTCGAGCCGCTTTTGAGGCTGTTGGCCGAGTACGCCGTTCGACCGGGCCTGCGCCGCGATGCCGGGGAGCGCTACAAGAAGAAGATGCGGGCGTGGTATGACACTCACGATTCGACCCCGACGGGCGTGGCTTCCAAAGAAGTGCCACGCCTGATTCGCTCCGGCGACCGGCGCTTCGGTTTTGACGATCTCGACAATTTCCTGTCACCCTCCTACGAGGAAGCTGAGCCCTGGCTGCGCGCGCAGCTAACCGCCGGCGCCATAGAAATGACGGTGGTTGGCGACGCGACCCTCGACGAGATCGAATCGGCGGTTGCCGCGACGTTCGGCGCGCTGCCGGAGCGCCCCGGCAAACGCGGCAAGTATCCCGAAATGGCGAAACTCGAGTTTCCGGGCGACTTGAGCGAGGTTGTCACTTACTGGCACGAGGGCGAGGCCGACCAGGCGCTGCTGCAGATGTTCTGGTCCGGGCCTGACGCGCTGGATCCAAGGGTCGCCGCGCGTATGCGCGTGCTGCGCGCCATCGTGCAGCACAAGATGGTGTCTGAAATCCGCGAGGACGCGGCCGTAACCTATTCGCCGGGCGTGGCCGTGCACGGCGACGACGTCGCGCCGGGCTATGGATACCTGCGCGTCTCGCTCGAAGTGCCGCCCGAGGTTGTCGATGCCACTCAACAGCGAATTGCCGACGTGGCGGCGTCCATGGGGGCAGGCAATATAAGCGAGGACGATCTCGCGCGCGCGATGACGCCGATACTGGAAGATCTCGACGACAGCCGGCACTCGAATCGATATTGGATTCGGGTGCTCCAGGATGCGCAGAGCGAGCGCCGCGGCATCGAGCAGCACCTGACGTGGGAGGAAACGCTCCGCGCGACCACGCTGGAGGAGATACGTGCCCTGGCGGGTGAGGTGCTTGCCGCCGATTCCGACTCGGTGGTGGTGCAGATTCTGCATTCGGACCTCAAACCGGCGGCCGGCGGCACGAGTTTGTCGCTGACGAGCGGCATGCGATAAAGCGCTCCGCTTCTGCGACAAAGCGTTTCGAACTACTATCGGAGGGTCGGTCAAACCCGGGGTATCGTCTGAGATCCCGGGTTCCCCCGCTGAGGTGTGTCTTGATGTTTCGAATGCTTTGCACGTTGCAGATCCTGCTTATTGCGCTGTCGACAAGTTATGCGGCGGACGCCGGCGAATCGCCCGGAGCCGGCGATGCCGAATCCCCCCGGGTACTGATCTACGGCGCCAGCGGGCGCATCGGCAACAAGATTGTCGACGAGGCGCTCATGCGTGGCTACGAGGTCAGCGGCGTCACACGCAACCCGTCGCGGCTCGATGCTTACAAAGGCCGCATCGACATTGTGGTTTCGGACATACTCGATCGCGATGCAACGCGACGTCTTGTGTCCGGCTTCGATACGGTGATCGTCTCCGTAGGCGGCACGCCAACCGACAGCAACCCGGCGAACTACATTGCGGCAACGGCGGCGGAATCGCTGATTGACGTGCTGACCCCTATGGGCGAAGACGGCCCGCGTCTTATTTTTGTCGGCAATCTGTTTACGCTGATCTACGAAGACGGCAAAAGCCTGCTCGAACTGGGCCGCGTGCGGGACGATCACCCCAATCGGCCCATGTTCGAGGGACACAAGATTGCGCTCGATGCATTTCGCGCGTCGACGATCGACTGGACAATCGCTACACCGCCGAACGGCCTGAGGCTCGAGGGTCGTACCGGGCGTGTTCGCTGGGGCGGCGACGAGTTGCTGCGTGACCCCGACGGAACTCCGTCCGGGATCTCCCGCGAAGACTTCGCTTACGCCATTTTCGAGGAAATTGAAGAGCCTCGTTATCGGCAGACGCGCTTCAACGTCGCCCGGTAGCGCACTTCCCTTTACATAATCCAGGCAATCGCCGTTTCGCGACAGGATGCGGTGCGTAGTCCCCCTGTGTGCGCCGTTTTGGGGCCGCCACAAAAGCAAAGTCAAATCAACGATCTGGTCGGCAGCCACGCACGGTCGTATTTGCTATACAAGGCAAGTTCGGTCACGGCACCGTGAGTTCGCCGGCGATCGAATCGCAACGGGGACCTTCTCCTTCATAAGGGTGCGCTTAGGATGAGTTCAAGGGCAGGGACAGCGGCAGTGCTGGCGGCGCTGGCCGCGCTTTGTGTTGGCTGCACGGCGTCGCCCGTGATGCCCACGGATGAGCCGGTGCCCGATGTTGTTGAAGACGTCTCCGAAAACAGCGAGCCCGAAACGCAGGCGAGCGTTCCTAAACCACGGCCGAGACCCCAACTGGTGCCGGAACCCGAGCCGGCGCAGCCGATAACGATCATTGTATCGGGGCGGCAGCCGGCCTACGCGGATGTCGCTGCCGCGCTTCGTCTGCTTTACGAAGATGCGGCTATCTACGATCTGCAGGGAAGTCCGGCGTCGCCTGTCAGCGTCATTCGTCAGGTCAACGACGCGGGCACCAGCGCCGTTGTGGCGATTGGTCTGCGCGCCGCGCGCACGGCCGTGGCGATGGCGGATGCACCCGTCGTATTCAGCCAGGTGTTCAACTATCACGCCTTTCCTCTGCTCGGCGAACACTCCAGAGCCGTTGCCGCTTACGCGCCGCTCGAGCTACAGCTCGAGGAATGGCTCGCGCACGACCCCGGCGTTCGATCCATCGGGCTTATCATCGGAGAAGGTCACGATGCGCTGCTTGCCGAGGCGCGCGCCGCGGCGGATACGCACAATGTCGAATTGCATGTGCACGTATCGTCGTCGGATCAGGAAACGTTGTACACGTTTCGCCGCATGAGTCGCGACATCGACGGATTCTGGTTGTTTCCCGACAGCCGTATCCTGAGTGCGCGAATCCTCACCGAGATGGGCGCCATTGCGTCGAGGCAGAAGGTCCGCATTGCGGCCCAGAACGACGGGATGCTGAAACTCGGAGCGTCTTTGAGCCTGTCGAGCGTGGCTAGCGACGTGGCCGCCGCTATAGCGGACATCATCGATCGGATTCATGTGAGCGGTGTTGAGTCGGTGCCGTCGCTGACGGCCTTGAAAGAAGTGCGCGTCGTCACTGCGGAACCCGGCATCGTGAGAGCGCAATGAGAGCACTATCCGTAAGGCTGCGCTTGCTGCGCCGTGTGCTGAGCCGGCAATGGCGCCGTTTTTGCGATCGGCCCGGCAAGCGCGGGCTCGTGAACGAGATCCTGACGATCCAGCTGGTGTCGGCCGCACTGGCGGGTTCGCTCGCTGTCGCCGGTTTGTACTGGGGCGGTCAGTGGGTGCTCAAGGACAACTACAGTCGCTGGGCGCTGCAGTGGACCAATGAATTGAACGAGCTGGCTTCGCCGTTGTATTTGACAAACGACGACGACGCCCTCCTGCGTATCGATGCCTACGTGGAACGTTATCCCGAGATCCGGAACGTCCACTATTACTCGAAGGATGGGCAAGCTGAATTTGCGTTTGGCGCCGAGACCGAAGTCGAGGTCGATCAGCAGTTGAGCGCGCGCAAGCTGAAATCGGCGAGCGAGATCATCGGTACCGAGCGACCTTACATGATGGTGGGCGGCGTGCTGAACCCGCGGCGCTTCGAAATCCTGGCGCCCGTCTGGTCGGAATCGCTGGCCGAAGAGGTGCTGTTCTCGGACAATCCGCTGAGCAGCGCCGGTGCGCCGAACGTCGAACTGCTGGGTTTCATTGCCATTGAGCTCGACTTCGCGGTTTTCCACGACCGGCTGCTCGGCAACATGCGCGCCGCGGTTGCCGTGCTCCTGCTGTTGTTGATCGCACTCGGTTTCTACGGCCGGTACGTGCTGCGCAGAGCGCTGCGTTCGGTATCGGATCTGGAGCAGCCGATCCGGGATCTTGCGCTAGGCGATCTCAACGTTCAGTTCAAGCCTGCGCGCCACACGGAAATGTCCGATATCGTCGACGCTCTGCAGACCACCGTGGCGGCGCTTGGCGAACGCGACTCGCGGCTTCGCGAGCTGGCCCATCACGATAGCCTGACCGGTGTCTATAATCGTCGCCGATTCCTCGAAGTACTGAAGCGGGAGGCGATCAAGGTCATGCGACACAGGCACAGTAGTGCGCTGCTGTTCATCGATCTCGACCAGTTCAAGTACATCAACGACGCCTGCGGTCACCCGGCTGGGGACCGCCTGCTGTGTAAGGTGGCGGACGAGCTGCGCCGCAGCGTCGGCATGAGCGACATCGTCGCGCGTTTCGGCGGCGACGAGTTTGTTGTCCTCGCGCGGCACACCGATCAGGAGGGCGCCGAAGCGCTTGCCGAGCAGATCCTGAACAACATGCGACGCATGGCGCATGTCGAGGACGGGCGGGTTTTCTACGTCCACTGCAGTATTGGCATGACGCTCATTAGCGGTGACAACCTGCACACCGACGAGCTCCTTCATCAGGCGGATCTGGCCTGCCGCGAAGCCAAACAGGCCGGTCGAAATCGCATGGTGGCGTTTACGGAATCGAACATTGCCGATCGCCGCCAGCGCACCGATGTCGGCTGGATGAACAGTTTGAGAACGGCCATCGACGAAGATCGTTTTGTGCTGCGTTTTCAGCCGATCAACCGAATCGATAGCGGGGAGACGACACACCACGAGCTGCTGATACGCCTGGTCTCGGATACCGGTGAGATCGTGTCCCCCGATGCCTTCCTGCCGTCGGCGGCGCGCTTTGGGCTGATGAGCGAAATCGACTTCTGGGTCATTCGCCACGCCGCAATGGCCTATGAGAAGTATGTTGCCGCCGACGAGAAACTCAGCTTCTCGATCAACCTGTCAGCGCACGCCTTCGAAAACGAAGACCTGGCGGCGTACGTCGAGAGGATGTTCGCGAAGTACTCCGTGCCGCCGGAGCGAATCATCTTCGAAGTGACGGAGAGCCTGGCGATCCGCCGCCCGCTGCATGTCGACAAGCAGATTGCCGGTCTGCGCGAGCTGGGCTGTCAGTTTGCGCTTGACGACTTTGGCACGGGGTACAGTTCCTTCAGTTACCTGCAGCAGCTGAAGTTCGACTACATCAAGATCGACGGCACCTTCGTTCGCGACCTTCCGCAGCAACCGGTCGATCAGAAGATGATCCGGCTGATTGCTGAAGTCGGCAGGGAAGCGGGCATGCAAACGGTGGCTGAATACGTGCAGGACGCCGAAACGCTGACTCTCCTGACAGAGCTGGGCGTCGACATGGTGCAGGGCTACTTTGTCGGCCGGCCCACGGAGCTGCCGGTGATGCGGACCATGCCGATACTGCTCGAACCGC
This sequence comes from Woeseiaceae bacterium, assembly GCA_028289545.1. GTDB lineage: Bacteria > Pseudomonadota > Gammaproteobacteria > Steroidobacterales > Woeseiaceae > UBA1847. Next base: position 10,698 of record JANQPG010000028.1, on the reverse strand, counting down.
GCCGCGCGCAAAAAGGCTAGTCGATAGTGAGACGCGGCCAAACGGATCGCGCCATAAAAGACGCGACCTGGGCTAGCGATTCTCGCTGAAAAACCGACCCAGGAGCTCGAACTCCTCTACCCGTCGCGAGCCTTTGCGCCACGCAAGACCGATCGTGCGGTAGCTGGAATCTTCGAGCGGCTTCAGTTTCACCCGAGTGTTCTTGAGCAATGCCGAACCCGACGCCATTTCCGGCAGGAAGCTGATGCCCAGATCCGCGTCTACCATTTCGACGAGCGTCAGCAGGCTCGAGGCGGCGAAACTCCTGAGTTTCTGAGTGTTCCTGATCTTGCAGGCCGCCAGCGCGTGATCCCGCAGGCAGTGTCCGTCTTCCAGTAACAAAACGCTGTCAGCATCGAGCCGGCTGAAACGGTAGTTTTCGGGGTCGACCCGCGGTGTACCCTGGCGATAGGCGAGGCAAAAGCGATCCCTGAAAAGCGGCAACTCGTCGACGCCGCGCACGGGCCACGGCAACGCCAGAAGCAGCACGTCCAGTTCGCCGTCCATCATGCGTTCCACGATCCGCTGCGTCTGATCCTCGGTCAGGAACAGCTTGAGCTTGGGGTAAGCGCGTCGCAGCCGCGGCAGGGTTTTTGGCAGAATAAACGGCGCAATGGTGGGTATTACGCCAAGCCTGAGTTCGCCGGTCAGCGGTATGTGCTGGCCGGCGGCCATTTCGACGAGGGTTTGTACGTCCTGCAGGCAAAGCCGTGCTTGTACGGCGATTTGCTGGCCGAGCGCCGTGATCGTGACGTTGCGGTTCGTGCGGTCCACGAGCTGAGCGTCGAGGAGCGTTTCGAGCTCACGGATAGCGTTGGAGAAAGCGGACTGCGAGACGAACGAGGCTTCCGCGGCACGACCAAAATGGCCGTGTTCGGCGAGCGCGACAAAGTAGCGCAGCTGTTTGGTGGAGGGCAGCTTGGAGGAGTGCATGATGATCTAAATAATAGAATATTGTGTCCGAAATAAAGCATTTTATTTCAGGAAAGCGCAACCCTACAATAGTCCGCAAATGAGGAGATAACGCTATGGAACTGAATATAGGAATCAGCGCGGAAGACCGTGAAAAGATTGCCTCCGGTCTCTCGCAGTTACTGGCCGACAGCTACACGCTGTACCTGAAAACTCACAACTACCACTGGAACGTCGAAGGGCCGCTGTTCAACACGCTGCACCTCATGTTCGAGCAGCACTATACCGAGCTGGCGACAGCCGTGGACGAAATTGCCGAACGTATTCGGGCACTTGGCGTCAAGGCGCCGGGTTCCTACGCGGCCTACGCAAAGCTCACGAGCATCAGCGAGGGCGCCGGCGACGAGTCCGCCGAAGACATGATCCGCGAACTGGTCACGGGCCAGGAGGCGGTTGTGCGCACGGCCCGCCAGGTTTTCACCGCAGCCGAGGCTGCCGGCGACGAACCCACCGCGGATCTTCTGACGCAGCGCATGCAGATTCACGAGAAGAACGCCTGGATGCTTCGCAGCATGCTGGCCTGAGCTTTTTTACCAATAGACTTATGGAGATTTGAGAGTGTTCGCTAATATCGAAGGAAAGCGCGTCCCGGACGTGACGTTCAAGACCCGCAAGGACCACGACTGGGTCGATCTGAGTTCGGACGACGTGTTTGCGGGCAAGACCGTTGTGGTCTTCTCGCTGCCGGGCGCATTCACGCCGACCTGCAGCTCGGCTCACGTGCCGCGCTACAACCAACTGCAGCCGCTGTTCAAAGCCAACGGCGTCGATGAAGTCATTTGCGTATCGGTCAACGACGCATTTGTCATGGACGAATGGAAGCGTTCCCAAAACGCGGATCGGGTGACTTTCCTGCCCGACGGCAACGGCGACTTCTCGGACGGTATGGGCCTCCTGGTCGGTAAGGAAGACCTGGGCTTCGGCAAACGCTCCTGGCGCTACTCGATGCTCGTCCGCGACGGTGTCGTCGAGAAAATGTTCATCGAACCCGATGAGCCCGGCGACCCGTTCCAGGTGTCGGACGCTGACACGATGCTCAAGTATTTGAATCCGGAAGCGGAATCGCCCTTCGACGTGGCCGTATTCAGCCGTCCCGGCTGCCCGCATTGTGCGAAGGCCAAGGGGCTGTTGTTCGATGCCGGTATCGAATACGAGGAGCTGGTGCTGAATCGCGACTACACCGACCGCGGTCTGCGGGCAGTGTCCGAAGCGCTGACGTTCCCGCAGGTGTTCGTCGACGGCCAGCGGATCGGCGGTGCCGACGACCTGGAAGCGTGGCTCGAGGAGCGCGGCATCATCGGTCGTCGCAACGCCGCGTAAGGCAAACGTGTAATAAATGCATGAATAAGCCGGTCCTAGTAACTGGCTTCTTCAAGCCGACAAAGTGCAATACAAGGGCCGGTCTCACGAATCGGCTTTTGCAAGGAAGTAAAGTGCAATACAAGGGCCGGTCTCACGAGTCGGCTTTTGCAAGGAAGTAAAGTGCAATACAAGGGCCGGTCTCCCCCCGCCGGCCCTTCAAGGGCTCTCCCCGGCCCGCTGCGGGCGCTGCGCAAAGCCGCGCCCGCATTTTTTTCTCTACGTAGAGGTCCGATTCTGGCCAGTCGGGTTCCGGCTGAGGCGTATACTTGGCCTATGCCTTCTGATCAGGACTCTTCCGTCTACGAACGCGCCATGCTGTCGCGGGACCGTCGCTTCGACGGCCGTTTCTACATTGGTGTAAAGACGACGGGAATCTATTGCCGGCCCGTGTGCCCGGCGGTTCCACCTCGTCTCAAGAACGTGCTGTTCTTTTCGACGGCTGCCGCGGCCGGCGAGGCAGGCTTCAGGCCGTGCCTGCGCTGCCGCCCCGAGTGTGCGCCGGGCAGTCCGGCATGGAACGGTACGTCGACAACCGTGAGCCGCGGCCTGAAGTTGATCGAAGAGGGGGCGCTCGATCAAGCCGGGATGGAACAGCTCGCCGAGCGCCTGGGTGTGACCGGACGCCACCTGCGCCGACTGTTTGTGCGACACCTCGGCGCGAGCCCGCAGGCGGTTGCGCACACGCAGCGGCTGCACTTCGCGAAGAAGCTGATCGATCAAACCGCATTGCCGATGGCTGAAATAGCCGTGGCCGCGGGTTACGGCAGTACACGCCGTTTCAACGACGCTATCCGGAAGGCCTGGCAGCGATCGCCGAGCGAACTGCGCAAACGGCGCGGTAAAGGGCAGGCGACCAGCGGCCTGACGTTGCGTCTTCCGTACCGGCGACCGTATGACTGGTCCGCGCTGTGCCGGTTTTTTGCAGCGCGAGTGCTGGATGGCGTCGAGAGTGTCGATCAACAAATGTATCGCCGAGCGATTCGCACGTCTTCGGGCGTCGGCACGGTCGAGCTGACCGATAAAGACGGCGAACTAGAGGTCACACTGAACGAGATAGCACCGGCTGATCTGCTCGGGGTCGTACAGCGCGTGAAGGAGGTCTTCGACGTCGACGCGCCAATCGACGAGATTAGTCGGGCGCTCGCCGCCGACAAGCGCCTGGCTGCAGCGCTTGATGCGCGCCCCGGCATTCGCGTGCCCGGTGTTTGGGATCGTTTCGAACACATCGTTCGTGCGATCCTGGGTCAACAGGTCTCCGTGAAAGCGGCAACGACGCTGGCCGGGCGTATTGCCCTTCGCTACGGAGAGCCGCTGGGCGACGCCGGCCGTGAGCGCAGCGGTCTTGCCGTCACGTTCCCCGCGCCCGAGCGATTGAAGCGGGCGCGCCTCGAGAACCTGGGCATCATTCGTTCGCGCGCTGCAACGATACGCCGCGTTGCCGCCGCCGTGTCCTCGGGTGAGCTCAGTCTTGATCCAACCGAGCCGCGCGAGGATTTCCTGAAGGCGTTCACCACCATCAAGGGTATCGGCAACTGGACGGCCGAGTATGCGCTGCTGCGCGCGTTCAAAGACCCGGATGCGTTCCCGGCCTCGGATCTGGGCATTCTGAAAGCACTGGCCGGGCCGGATGGTGCGAAGCCCTCGGCGTCCGATGTGCTCGCGCGGGCAGAGCGCTGGCGGCCTTGGCGAAGTTACGCTTCCATGCTGCTGTGGACTCAAACGGGGGCTGGAGGATGAGTATGTACTATTGTCACGTCGGGTCGCCGCTCGGCGACCTGCTGCTGGCGGGCGACGACGAAGGGCTTCGCTGCCTCAGTTTTCCGGAAGGCAAAATGCGCCGGGATCCCGAACCGGAGTGGATATTCAACGAGCAACCGTTCACGGCGGCGAGAGCACAGCTCGACGAGTACTTCCGCGGCGAGCGGACACAATTCGATTTGCCGTTGCTGCCGTCGGGCACTGACTTCCAACGGCAGGTGCTCGACGAACTCCTGAAAATTCCTTATGGCGAAACCACGAGCTACGGCGAGATTGCCGTGCGCATTGGCCGGCCGAAAGCCGTCAGGGCCGTCGGCGCCGCCAACGGCCGGAATCCGCTGCCGATATTGATTCCCTGCCATCGGGTCGTCGGCAGCGGCGGGCAGCTTACGGGTTTCGGCGGGGGGCTCGACGCCAAGGCGCTGTTGCTCAGGCTCGAAGCGGAGCACAGTCAGCGGCTGTTTACCTTGTCCGGATCTGGGTAGCGCCTGTCGTTCGCAGCCCCTTCGCGACCGCCCGTTACAGGATCCTGGGCGCAATGCCGACGGCGACCGCCGTCACCAGCACAATCGCAATGAGGTTCAGCGCAAAACCGGCGCGCACCATTCGCGGTATCGACAAGAGCCCCGAGCCGAACACGATCGCGTTCGGCGGCGTGGCAACCGGCAGCATGAAGGCACAGCTTGCGGCGAGCGTGACCGGCACGGTCAGAACAATGGGGTTGATGCCCGCTTCGATGGCGATGGCGCCCACGACAGGCAAAAACGTCGCCGTCGTTGCGATGTTGCTGGTCAGTTCGGTCAGGAAGATGATCATCGCGGCGGCCGCCATGACGAGCAGAACGAGCGGCAGCGTGCCCAGCGTCTGCAGGCTCAAGCCGATCCATTCGGCGAGTCCGGTGCGCTGCACGGCCCCGGCGAGGCTCAAGCCTCCACCGAACAGAATGAGGACACTCCAGGGCAGCCGTTCCGCATATTCCCAGCGCAACAGCACCGGGTCGCTCTTGTCACCGCTCGCAATCAGGAACAGGGCCACGGCGCCCGCCATGGCAATGCCCGAGTCGTCGATAGCGCCCAAGCCCGGCACGTCGGCCAGCAGCGGACGCGTGATCCACGCCAGCGCCATCATCAGGAAAACGGCGGCGACGCGTTTTTCCGGCGTGGTCATGGCGCCCATATCGAGCCGCATGCGCTCGAGCTCCGCCCGGCCCTCGCCGGAGGTCTCGAAATCGACGTTAAAAACGAAGCGCGTCAGCGTGAGCCAGGCGAGCGGCAGCATCACGGCGCTCAGGGGGATGCCCACGAGCATCCAGCGCGCAAAATCGATCTGCGTGTCGTAGTTGTCCTGCATGAACGCCGCGAGCATGGCGTTCGGCGCCGTGCCGACCAAGGTGGAGATGCCGCCGATTGTTGCGCCGTAAGCGACACCCAACAGCAGTGCGTGCTGGAAGTCGTTGCGCGCCTTGTCGTCGAGCGTGCCGACCGACTTGTTGATGACCGTAATGATCGATATGGCGATCGGCAGCAGCATCATTGTCGTCGACGTGTTCATGACCCACATGCTGAGCAGCGCTGCCGCCAGCATAAAACCGCCGATGAGTGAGCGGCCGTTGCTGCCCGCCACGCGCAGTACGTTGAGCGCAATACGCCGGTGCAGGTTCCATCGCTGCATCGCAAAGGCAACGATAAAACCGCCGAGGAACAGGTAGATAACTTTGTTGGAGTAAGGGGCTGTCGCCTCCTGAATCGTGCTGATTTCGAACCAGGGGAACAACACGATCGGCAGAAAGGCCGTGACCGCGATGGGTAGCGCCTCCGTTGCCCACCAGGTGGCCATCAGCACGCCGACAGCTGCAGTGCGCCAGGCGATTGTGTCGAGTCCGTCCGGCGGTCCGATCAGCAGCATCAGCAATGCCAGAGCCGGGCCCAGGTAGAGCCCAATGGTTTGGTGCCGGCTGCGGCCACGGCCGCCAAGCGCATCGTTCAAACGTCGCTCCTTTTCTTATTTGTGCACAAACTACCGCGGCCGAGCCTACCTGATCTGCTGTTGGTCGTCGTCGCTTTTCGGCGCAACATAGATATTGTGATTGTCTCGCCTTTGAACACTAGATGTAGTAGCATTCTCAGCCGTACCAAACGGTACGCACGGAGATAAGGTGCTTCGGACACGTAAACAGAACACCATGCCGGACGCATGAATCGACAGCAGGTGATCGTGCCACCTCTCAACACGTCACCTTACCCGGGCAGCGATTCTGAATACCTGCCAGTGCTATCGACGAAGTGTTGTGTTTCCGAACGGTCTGAGCGTAAGGGGGATCATCTCTACAGGAAGTTTTGATACCCGCTCACTGCACGCCCGAACGTTGGGTCTGAGCTATTTTCCGCTTACTGTGCCGCCCAGTTTCTGGGCGGCTTTTTTCGTGCCGCTTGCCGGGATCGATTCTGCTAGGCTTCGCCGACCGTACCTACTCGCGGAGTATTCTGGGCCATGCGTATTGCACTGAGATTGCCACTGCCGTTGGCTGTTTTGCTGAGCGTTTCGGCAGGCATTGCGGGGTGCTCCACCAGTCCGCCAAAACTGCCGTACCCGGCGTTTGTTCAGACCGACGAGTTGTCCGACGTGTTCCTCGCTACGCTGCCCGGCACTCGGGCCAAGCGCTATATCGAGGACTACTCAACCCGTACCGGCCGCTATCGCGTCAACCTGCCGCCGAGCTGGTCGGGGACAACCGGCGGTGTTCCCGATGCAACGGTCGAGCTGTTCGTGCTCGAGGGCGAAGTGAGCGTCGGCGACATCAAGCTGATTCCCGGAGGCTACGCCTATCTGCCCTCGGGCAGTCTCGGGTTCCGCCTTGCATCGAACCCGGGCGCACAGATCCTCTATTTCCTGAGCGGTCAGGATCCGACCGCGGTCATCCGCTCGCCGCTGATTCTCGACGGCGTCGAAACCCGCTGGCAGGAGATAGCGCCGGGCGTAAGCCAGTACATATTGAGATCGGATCCCGGCAGCGGCGCGCGTACGTGGCTTCTGAAAACCACCGCCGAGGCCGAGGCTGTCTGGACAAGTTCCACGGCAACGCGTGAGGGATACCTCGTCAGCGGCGCGCACACGATCAGCGAGTGTTTCGAAGGTGAGGTCAAGACCGGCGACTATCTCCCGGGCGGCTACTTCCTGAGGCCGGCAAATACGCTCAACGGCGGCGGGAGCACCGGCACCAAGAACGGCTCGGTCTGGTTTCTCAGCGAATCCTCGTCGGCCTCCGTGACGGCCTCCGAAGCCTGCATCGACACGGCGTCTTTCGACTAAAGCACGTTCGTTTCGCGAGCATCGAAGCGATTCTTTTAGCGGCGCCTCTTGTGTGCTGAGTCGTTGCGGGTGTAACGAGTGTCGGCTCAGCTGGCGCGTTTTTGCGCCGGCTTACCGACGAGGCGGGTGATGCCCTTGCCGAGTTTCATGAGTTTGGTCAACGTGGACGATGGCACCTCGCGGATATCTTCGTACCAATCGCTCGTGGTTTCGACGAAAGCCAGCATGTTCGTGATGCGTTTTGCGGTGACGGGGTCGGTTTCGTTGTCTCCGTCGAGTTCTTCCGCACAGCGGCGCAGCATCGACAGCGTGGGATTGAGCTCACGCTGCTTGCGCTGCTCGATGATCACCCTGAACAGCTCCCAGACGTCGTGTATGGACTCGAAATAGTCCCGGCGGTCGCCAAATACGTGCGTCATGCGCACGAGGCCATAGCTTTGCAGCTCGCGGATGCTCGTGCTGACGTTGGAGCGGGCGACGGACAGTAATTCGCAGATCTGATCCGCCCGGAGCGGCTCTGGAGACAGATACAGCAGTGCCTGGATTTGAGCGACTGTGCGATTGGTGCCCCAGCGTGTGCCCATTTCACCCCAGTGCAGCACGTACTGTTCCACGGGTGGCGTCATTTTCATCGCGGCAAACACTTCTATAATTTCTGACATGACAGAAATTATAGAAGTGGGTCCGTCACGTCAACCGAAAGCGAGCGATACCGGCAAAGGTGTAATCAGGGGGCGGTTGCCGTCACAACGATTCGATGGGGGCGCGGCCAGCCTTCGACGGTCAGCGAGTTGTCCTCAGGATCGAGCGCGCTCTCGAGCGAGTCGAAGCACATCCACTCCGTCCGCCGTTGCTCCGACGTATCCGTGACGGAGCGATCGACGATCTCCATATCGCGGAAGCCTGTCCTACCAAGCCAAACCAGGAGTTCGTCGACGGACGGAAGCAGCCAGACGTTGCGCATCCGGGCGTAGCGTCCCGGCGGAGTCCGTGCAAATGCCCCGTCACCCGGCAGATACAGGGTTTCGAGTACCAGCTGCCCGCCGGGCCTGAGAGTCTGTCGGAGCTCCGCCAGATGTTCGAGCGGTGCGCGGCGATGGTAGAGAACGCCCATCGAGAACGTCGTATCGAACACTTGGACCGGCAGCGGCAGTTCCTCGAGCCTGAGCGGCAGTATCAGCGCCCGCGACTGGTCAAGAAAATGCTGCACGGCAAGGAACTGCATGACAAACAGCACTGTGGGGTCGATGCCGAGCACCCGCGCGGCGCCGTCCTTGAGCATTTCGAGAGCGTAGTAGCCGTTACCGCACCCGACGTCCAGGATCTGCCGGCCCTCGAGGCTGGCAATGGCCGGTCGCACGCGCTGCCATTTGCGCTGACTTTGCCATTCACTGTCGACACGCACCGGACCTAGCGTAAACGGACCCTTGCGCCACGGCGAAAGCTGTTTGAGCGCCGCCTCGATTCCTGCGGGATCGTCTCCAGCGGCACTCAGCGCCCGGAGCGCCGACTGCCAGCGGGGCAGGTCGCCGTGGGCGTCCGGGGCCAGTCGTTTGCCCACTGCGGCAACCGCCATATCGGTCCAGTCGCCAAGGCCAAACGCCTCGAGCGCAGCATGGATTTGAGTGTCGGCAATCATGAGGTAGTCACGGGACCCTCAGGGTTTGACGGCCACGATCGAAACGAAGTTGAAGTAGCGGAACCACACGGCAATGTTGGCGAAACCTGCCGCGGTCAGCCGCCGGCGATGCATCGTGACGGTTTCGGGAATCAGCACGTTGTCGAGAGCGGCGCGTTTCCTCGCGATCTCGAGCGCGCTGTAATCGTTACGGCGCTTGTGCTCGTAGTAAAGATCGACGAGCAATGCCTCCATGCGCGGATCTTCGTCGACGACTTTTTCGCCCAGTACGAGCAGCCCACCCGCGCGCAGGCCGTCGAAGACCCGCGCCATCAATGCGTCGCGGTCCTCGAGTTCCAGGAACTGCAGCGTGTAGTTGAGCACTACCATTGAAGCGTTTTCGATCTCGACCTCGCGAATGTCGCCCAGCATGACGTCGACATCGGGCGTGGGGTCGCCGGAGTTTGCGCCGGAGCCCGCGTCGCTCGCGACAATATCGCGGCAGCGCTCGATCATGGCCTCGGAGTTGTCGACGGCTACTATGCGTACGCCGCTGGCCCGCGCGCCCTGCCGCATGGCGAGCGCCGCGGCGCCCAGCGAACAGCCCAGGTCGTAGCATTGGGAATTGTCCGTCACGAAGCGCGCCGCCAATGCGCCTATCGCTTCGAGCGAGGCCTCGTAGCCTGGAATCGAGCGCCTGAGCATGTCCGGGAAAACCTCGGCCACTGCCGAGTTGAAGCGGAACGGTTCGCCTTCGAACGTTTGCGCCTCGAACAGCTTGTCTTTGGAAAGAGGGTCTTTATTCACCTTGAGATCGTTCTCCGTCGGGTCGGCTTGTGGGACAATCCGGGCCCGTATGCTACGCGAACTCCACAGCGAACTCGGTATCCCCGCGGACTATGCCGCCGTTACGGGCTTGCCGGCCTTCGACGAGGCCACTGAACTGGCCGAAGCCGGTCCTAATCTGATTGGCCGGCAGGTCGAGCTTCTGCCCGTCGCGCTCGAGTCCTGGCAGGCAATGGCGGCCGCAGCCGCGGACGACGGAATCAGCCTGCTGCTGGTCTCGGGGTTCCGCTCCTACGAGTACCAGGCCCGCCTGATCCGCAAGAAGCTCAACGCAGGACAGTCGATCGAGGCGATCCTGCGCGTAAACGCCGCACCCGGATTCAGCGAACACCACACCGGCCGGGCCATCGATATTGCCAGCCCTGGATCTCGGCCTCTAACCGAAGAATTCGAGCAATCTCAAGGCTTTGCGTGGCTCAACAGCAACGCCGGCCAATACGGTTTCTCCCTCAGCTACCCTCGCGACAACCCTCATGGCCTGGCCTACGAGCCCTGGCACTGGGCGTTCCACTCCGGCTAACGCCGGCAGCGGGACAAAGCGGTTCCCGTGAACAGGCGCCTGGCGGTAAAAAAAGCGTTGATATTCCGGGGCCAGGCACCCTATCATTGCGCGCCCGCGCGGACCCACATGGGGCCAACGGTGCAGCCCTCACGGGCTGCCGCGGGGATACCGCGTACAAGCGCGGGAAATCGACCGATCACAGGCCATAAGTTATTGACAGTCGGCGGTGCCGATTAGACAATAGCCGGCTTGTGTCCGCGGAGGGGTACTCAAGCGGTCAACGAGGGCAGAC
>JANQPG010000019.1 GCA_028289545.1 Woeseiaceae bacterium | reverse complement strand
ATGCATGGAGCATGCGTTTTAGCTCAGGGAAGAAACACGCTGAAAAGGGCAAACCAATCGAAAGATTGTGACGCAAAGCTACCGGTCTACGGGTTTGATTCGGACGCATCATTCCTACGACAGCGGGGCTGCCAGAAAGTGAATCTGTTCTTGTTTGCGGGCACCAGTTAGTGCCTCAAGCAACAGCGAGCTGATACCGGCGTTATGAATGACATAACGTCGCGGCCGCCGCAGCAGGCGTTACCTGGAGATTGGTTTGCACCTCAACCTGATATCAGGAGTTTCCGGTGCGACCGTATATATCCACAATTTCTCGCATTCCGGTGCTGGCTTGCTCAGCACTGGTGCTCTCCGGTTGTTTGTCCGACGGCGAAAGCGCAAGCGTCGACGAACCCACAAGCGTCACGTTCGACGTCAGCGGTAGCGTCGGCGACGGACCCGTTGTCGGCGCGGACATGCAGGTGCTTGGCTCGGATGGAGCGTTGCTCGCCCAATTCCTGAGCGACGGCTCCGCCGGTTATCGCATTTCCTTGAACGCGGATACCGCGCAGGTGCCGCTCAGGGTAACCGCAAACGGCGGAACGGATCTCGTTACGAATGCGGCGCCGGATTTCTTGCTTCAGTCCGCGTTGTTTGCCTCGAACCGCGACGCCACGGTCAACGTTAACCCGTTTACAACCATTGCGGTTGAGGCCGCAAACGATCTGGGTGGCCTGACGCAGGCGAACTACACGTCGGCGATGGATATTGTCGTTCAGGAGTTGAATGGTGGCCTCACTAGTCTTGCGAACGGCGGAGTCACTACGCAGCCGATTGGCTCGTCAAACATAGCGGAGATTGTGCGGGCATCGGAAACCGTCGGTGAGCTGATTCGCCGCGTGCAAATCGAAATGAATGGAGCAAGTCTCGCCATGGACGGCGACCAGATTCTAGGCGCGATTGCCGCGGACTTGACGGACGGTGTGATTGACGGTCGCGGCGGCCCGCGTGCCAATACGCGCGTTGCTGCGCTGAGCAATCTCCTGTTCGCGCAGATTCTCGCAGAAACACTTCGCGGTGAGCTGCGCGTCAACGGCGTCAACGCAATGGCAACCATCGAGTCCGCAATCGCAGAGGTGTCGCCATCGCCGGCATCGCCATCGCTCGCCGAGCTGACCGCGACGCAGGCGATGATCGGCTCGACGCGCGTCGGGCTCGTTGCAGCGCACGCCGTGTCGGGCGACGACGAGCTGGTCGGCTTGCTTGACTCCGCTTCCGGATTGCAGGAAGGGATGGATGCCGGCCTGGTTCGCGCGTTGCTTCCGGCGCGCGCGGCAACCATTCTCGATACGAGCGTTGCGGCCGTGGCATCCGGCAACGAGTCGCTGCTAGAGCTCGTAAACCGCGTAGCGCGTGAACGGCAGACCAGCATTCCGGTGGGCAATCAGCCGCCGAGCATTGCGGGCACTCCGCCGACTTCGGTGGTTGTCGGCAACAACTATTCGTTTACTCCGGACGCGATCGATCCCGACGCGGACGCGCTCAGCTTCGCCGTCGCCGGCTTGCCGGGCTGGGCAAGTTTCGACGCCGTGACCGGTGCGTTGACGGGCATCCCGTCGGCGGGGGACGTCGGCGCCTACGACAACATCCGAATCAGCGTCAGCGACGGGCAGGCGGAAACTGCGCTGCCGTCATTCTCGATTACGGTCGTGATGTCCAATACGGCGCCGACAGTATCCGGCACTCCGCCAGCATCCGTGATGGTTGGCGCGTCGTACGATTTTACGCCGACCGCATCGGACGCGGATGGCGATGCGCTGACCTTCGCCATTCAGAACCGGCCTCAGTGGGCAAGTTTTGATGCTTCGACGGGTCGTCTGTCCGGCACACCGGTCGCAGGCGACGTCGGCAACTACGACAATATTCGGATCACCGTCAGTGACGGAATGGCGAACGCCGCACTCACCCCGTTCTCGATTACGGTGACGGCGTCGAACAGTAACGGCGCGCCGACAATCTCGGGCACGCCGGCGGCGTCGGTCACAGCCGGTGCAGCCTACGAGTTTACGCCGATAGCCTCGGACCCGGACGGCGACACACTGACGTTCAGCATTCAAAACCGACCGCAATGGGCTGCGTTCGATACCTCGACAGGTCGTCTGTCGGGTACGCCGGCCGCGGGGGATGTCGGCAGCTACGCCAACATTCTGATCAGCGTCAGCGATGGCGCACTGACGGCCAGCCTTGCGGCTTTTTCGATTGAGGTAACCGCTGCGCCAAACGAAGCACCGACGATCGGCGGCACGCCGCCGGCCAGTGTTCTCGCCGGTTCGGCCTATACGTTTACTCCGACAGCCTCAGACCCCGACAACGACACGCTGAGCTTCAGCGTGGCGAACCTGCCGTCGTGGGCAAGTTTCGACAACACAACGGGACGTATCAGCGGGACCCCGCAAGCGGGCGACGTCGGCAATTACAACGGCATTCGCATTACGGTGAGCGACGGCGCAGCCAGTGCTGAACTGGGGCCGTTCAGTATCGAGGTCATGGCCGTAGCCCTGGGTTCGGTTACGCTGACCTGGACGCCGCCGACACAGAATACCGACGGCTCTCCGCTGACCGACCTGGCCGGTTACCGGATCTACTGGGGCACCGGCGGAGGTGTGTATCCGCAATCGGTGACGATCAACAACCCCGGCGTTTCGAGTTACGTCGTTGAGAACCTGCCGCCCGGCGACTACGAGTTTGTGGCGACGGCGCTGAACTCGGTGGGTGTCGAAAGCGGATTCTCGAATACGGCGACCCGCACGGTGCAGTAGAAGCGCCGGCCGGACAAAAAAAGGCCCCGCGTGAGAGCGGGGCCTTTTTGTCCCGTTGACGACCGTTGTCGACTGCAGCGTCGTGCGTATCGTCAGGCAGTCTATTGCTGGCTTTGCAGGTAGTTCTGTTCGCCGAGTTTGGCAATCAGCCCAAGTTGGGTCTCGAGGAAATCCACGTGTTCCTCCTCCGACACCAGAATGCTGTCGAAAATCTCGCGCGTAGCGTAATCGCGCACCTCTTCGCAGTGGGCAATACCCTCGCGCAGGTCGGGAATGGCGTCCAGCTCCATCGCAAGGTCTGCTTTTAGAATCTCGGGGACCGTTTCGCCGATTCTCAAGCGTCCCAGGTCCTGAAGGTTGGGCAGCCCTTCGAGGAACAGGATGCGTTCGATGATCGTGTCGGCGTGTTTCATTTCGTCGATCGACTCACCGTATTCGTAGTCGCCCAGCTTGTTGAGGCCCCAGTCCTTCAACATGCGCGAGTGCAGAAAATACTGGTTGATGGCCGTGAGCTCGTTCTTGAGTACTTTGTTGAGATGTTCGATGACCTTGACGTCGCCTTTCATTCTTCACTCCGTGAGGGCTGGGGTTCGATTTGTCAGCGCGCATCATAGCGGCGCCGACACTACACGCAAGTGTAGCTAAGTATTTATTTACAAAAGGAAACTTTCGTGCACTTCCGAAGCTTCGGAAGGCCGAGAAATCGTGCGAATGAGAAGGCGAATTAGAAGCCTTTCAATGGAGCCGTCTACGCCGATGCCGGCGTGAATACGACCGGCTCGAAGCGCCGGTTGCGGTGTTCGTGCTCCGAGAGGATCTCCGCCGCCGTTTCGCGGCAGGAGCCGCAACCCGCGGCGACGCCCAGTTCGTTCGTCAGGTCCATGACCGTCGTGGCGCCCCGCGAGGCGGCCAGGCGGATTTGCTTGTCAGTGATGGCGTTGCAAATACAGACGTACATTGGACAGGTCTTTCCTCAGAATGGCTCTATTTAAAACGGAATGAGAATGATTGTCAATAACATTACGTATAATCCACTATATCGGTCATCAAGCCGATCCCGAGGCGGATCACGATGTGGATTGCGGCTTAAGCTAATACTCGAGGCGGGGTAGACTGCCGCCGGGCACGCCTCAACGAGACGGGAGCAAGGCATGCAGAATCTATTTAGCCTCGAGGGTAAAACCGCGGTCGTCACCGGCGGATCGCGCGGGATAGGCGCCATGATCGCCGAAGGTTTTGTGGCCAACGGGGTTCGCACCTACATAACGGCCCGCAAGGCCGAAGCCTGCGATCAGACGGCTGAACGCCTGTCAGCCCTCGGCGAGTGCATTTCCTTGCCCGGAGACCTTTCCACGCTGGAGGGTGTGGAGCAGCTGGCTGGCGAACTCAAGGCGCGTGAAACGTCCCTCGATATCCTCGTCAACAATGCCGGCGCTTCCTGGGGGCAGCCGCTCGAGGAGTACCCGGAGGAGGGTTGGGACAAGGTCATGGACGTCAACGTGAAGTCCGTGTTCTTTCTGACCAAGGCGCTGCTGCCGGCACTCGAATCCGCGGCCACGTCCGACGACCCGGCGCGGATCATCAACGTCGGCTCCGTGGACGGCATCAACGTGAATCGACTGCCGAACTACGCCTACGGCCCGTCGAAAGCAGCCGTCCACCACCTCACGCGGACGCTCGCGCAGCACCTTGCGGCGCGGCACATTACGGCCAACGCTATTGCGCCGGGGCCGTTTCCGAGCAAGATGATGGCGGCGACGCTCGACCGCTTCGGCGAGCAAATCAGGGCGGGGGTGCCGCTCGGGCGTATCGGCGAACCCGAGGACATGGCCGGTGTGGCCATTTACCTGGCGTCGCGCGCCGCCAGCTACGTCACTGGCGTCGTGATTCCCGTGGACGGAGGGCTGACCGGCGCCGCCGGAACGCTGTAACGGCGACGCTCGCGGCCCCGTTCCCCAACCCCTGCACAGACCCCGGCCGGACCTGCCGCGCATTGGGACCTGTGACGTCGGACCTCTACAATCCGCCGGCGTCATGGCACCATTGCGGATTACGTTAACGGAGCCGCTGACAGCAATGGGCGATTTGGCGCGCAAACTACTGATTGTCGAGGACGACCCCGGGCTTCTGAAGCAGCTCAAATGGTGCTTCGAAGACTA
>JANQPG010000005.1 GCA_028289545.1 Woeseiaceae bacterium | reverse complement strand
GCCGGGCTAATAGCGTCGACACAGACTCGGACAAAATTGATTAACGCGGTCGCGGCTGTATACTTCGCCAACTCGCAAGCGCGAACGCTCCAGCCGGGCTCCCCGGCGGACACCCTTGGCTAGGTGGCAGAGTGGTTATGCAGCGGCCTGCAAAGCCGTGGACGCCGGTTCGATTCCGACCCTAGCCTCCAAATACCAAAGGCCCCCTTTACGGGGGCCTTTCGTATTTGAGGGGATGGCGGAAGCCGGCGTGGGTGCCTTCGGTCGGCTTTGGCGGTATCCCCGAGGGTACATCGAGACACCAAGCTTCCGGGGCTATCCTATTCTCGTTCGTTGGCGTGCCACTCCGATGGATTGTCGCTGGCTGCTCGTCGGTTCGATTCCGACCCTAGCCTCCGAATACTGAAAGCCCCCCCCCCTCCTGGATGGGCGGTACAGATACATCCCATAGAAAAAACACTCGCCACCGATCGGCCAACCAAGCAGGGGCGAGATATCAATTTTGTCCACATCGGAAATTTAGTTGCGGGCGGTTGCCTGGACAGCAGCTCAGCCCATAAGTCGGCCGCTCAGCAGCTGCTTTGAAGTAATTGGTTAGCCAGCAGCAATCAGCCAGAAGCGGAAATGCTGAGACCTTTGCTTGCCCTCGGCCAACAGCGCACTCGCACACTAACCTCCTCCTCTACTGCGTGTTGAGTTTCTGGATGACGTCCTCTACCAGCTTGGCATGTTTGCTGGATGGAAGCTCTGAGGTGACCATTACCAGACCTCTGTTCGCGGCGGTCTTGGAGAAGAGTAGAAAGTCGAGAACGCATTCTTCGGCGATTCCAGAGACACGATCGAAGTTGTTCACCCGAAGCTTTATAGATTGGCACGATGACACTGAAAACCGTTGTTGTAGCGCCTCGTCACGAAGTTCGGAGTCGATGAACTGATAGCCCATCTGCGCACCAATCCCTCCGTCAGGATCGACAACTGTAGTTAGATAGTCGTTCAACACAGGTGCGAGTAAGTCTCGCAGCCGGAAAGGCAATTGAGCTAAGGTGGTTGTCGTGTACCCAACCATGGATACGTGAGGCCTGAGCTCTGCCCACTTGCGATCGTATCCAGCAGCCAGCCACGCAATAATGCAAAGTCGCTTGCAGAGATATTCCGCCTCATCCGTAGAACCGCTGAGAGTGACAGCAATGTTTTGATTGCCGATCATCATGCTTTCAATCGGGGTTATCCTATCTTCTCCGCCTATTCGCAGAACCCCTCCTTTGAATCTTGCTTTGTCCTGCTTCTCCAGACTGAGACGGGTTAGCTGACCAGCCGACACATCTACGCCGTCAGGAATGTAAGGGCGTATCTCCGAGTCATCGAATCTTGCCGAAAACTTTTCTGCAATCAGACGGACGAACATCTCCGGTTCAAGGGATGAAATAGGAACCGCGTCAGGGTGAATATTGTAGCGTACCGTTGCAGTGCGCGGCTCTTGGTTTATCGAGATCTTCTCGATTTCTTCAAGAGAAGACTCCAATTCTCTTCTTAGATCTTCAGGTGCAGTTGGATCATTCTTCATTTTTATTCTTCCTCCAATTCCTTAATCGCTTGGTCTATGTGCGAGATACCCAACGTGTCCTCGATAGCCTTTTGAATCTGCTTCATTTCCTCCACAACAGATTGAGGTGTATCTGATTCAACGGTTTTGATCAGACTCCTCAGTGAATTCAACACACCCTGCCTTAGGTCGCTCGGTAAGTAGACTAAGGATTTACGAAGCGCCAAATAATCATCGATTTGCAGAGACTTTTCCTCGATCGCCTTCTGTAATAAATCGTGCGCCATTTCAAGACTCTCGATTCGTCTTGTCGCCAAAGGTGTTAGGAAACTCAATGTCTCCGCTCTTCGACGCAACTGAAGTTCAGCTGCATGCCTCTTATTCGTGAAGTAATTTGAGACAATGTGTCCCAGCGTCACCGTGATAGCGCCCAGTAGTCCTGAAATGACGATCTTCCAAAATTCCATCGCTAGGTTTTTCCTCAACGCTAATCGAAATCGGCGGCACTCTGATAAATCATACGGTTCTCCGACGGCTTCAGGGGTTTAAGCGAAATAGTCCAGCGAGCGGAATACCATTTCGGTCGTTGTCACCCCAGATTCGCGACGCTTTTGGTTCCTGTTTTATTGCAGCGTCTTCAGATCGTCGCGCCTGCACGCTAGTCGCAGTTATCGATACCGTTCTTAGTTTATTATCTGGCTCTATAGCGCGCCATACACTGTTATCTCTTTTGTCGATAGTGTTTCCCATTCGGAAAAGAAAGCTCTCATGGTAGGCTTGTTCAACGTGCGAAGGTCCGCCTCGGTCAACAGCCGGAACGACAAGTTCCGCTCATGGGTCTTCCGGCGTTAGCACCTTAGACACCGGTTGGATAGCGAGGGATATATACCCCCCTGCAAGGGGACCTTTGTATTTTGGCCCAAGGCGGAAGCCGGCGTGGGTGCCTTCGGTCGGCTTTGGCGGTATCCCCGAGGGTGCATCACGGAGCCCGGCTCATGGGGCTACCCTATTTTCGTTCGTTTCGGCGCCATTCCGAAAGGCTGTCGCTATTTGCTAGTCGGTTCGATTCCGACCCTGGCTTCTACGCTCGTGCATTTAGTTAACTAGTTACCTGGGACCACAAAGCAGCTCAGATCTTCCGCGAGCTCAACCTTCCCCGAGTACCCCGCGCGCACCGCCTCGACGTTCGCATCCAGCGAACGCAGGCTCCTGCGCATGAAGTGGCTCAGCACGAGCCTCTCGGGTTCCGCCTCTCCCGCTATCCGCCCAATCTGACTGGGCGTTGCATGCAGGCGCTTCGCAATCCTGTCGGCATCCTCGGGTATCGGCATGTGCATGACCAGCAAATCCGCGCCGCGAGCAAAGTCGACGAAGGCCGGGTTGCTGCCGTTCTGGTCCGAGCCGAATACGATCGTGTGGCCGCGAACTCGCACCCGGTACGCGAGCGACGGCACAATGCCGTGCGGCACCGAGAGCACATCGAGTTCGTAGCCGACCGGGTCTCCCAGGGCCACAGTCTGAACGCCTTCGTCGGACTCGATCGAAAACGACTGCACGGACATCAGCGGCAAGCGGCCCTCACCGTCCAGATACCCCGACAAATAGCCATACGCACCATCTCGCGCGAGCAGGGCCTTTACAAAGTCCAGCACGTTCGGAAACGGCCCGCCGGCGGCCGGCCCCGTCAGCAGCAGCGGTCGTTGCCTCCCGGAGAAGCTGCCCGATTTGAGCAACGCCGGCAGCGCGGCCGAATGGTCGGTGTGCAGGTGGCTCAGGGCAATGACGTCGAGGTCCTCGAAGCGACCGCCCGCCTCCCCGAATCTAAGCGATATGCCCGCGCCCGCATCGACGAGCAGCCGCGATTCCCCGTCGATCCAGACGAGATACCCCGTCGACGCCCGGGCATCGTCGGCTATCGGTCCGCCGGAACCCAGCACCTGCACAGCAATGCCCTCTTCCGGTGCACATTGCTGCGCGTGCGCGCAGCCCGCAAGGGCGGCAAGAAGGATCAACGGATAGCGACAGACGAATGAATTCATACAAAAAGCTCTCAAAAAACTGAGCGAGCGGAAACAAAGCTCGGACACATCCGGAAACAAGTCGACACGCTTCTGTCACCGCCGGCTCGCGGTCCGTCACTACACTGAAAAGGCATGAGCGGCGGGCGAAACCGTTGATGTTCCACAGTCAACCGTTGGTGCAAAGCCTGCTGAAAAGCCGATTTGAGTTTCGTAAAACAGGTTTCTCTTCAAATCACGCGACACAAACTCTACAGGTCACCTCAATGAGCAACCACTCCCCCGGAGCGTACCTCCTTCTGAGCACATTGTTACTCATGACGCTGCTTCCAGCAGCCATTGCGGAGGCGCAGACGGCGCAGGGCGCCATCGAAGTCCGCATCGTCAGCAGCGAAACGCGCCGGCCGCTGGACGGCATTAACGTCGAAATCCGTTCACGGGACGACAAAACCCGGCAGTCGACGAGCAACGCTGACGGTATCGTCAGGCTTAGCGAGCTGGAGGTCGGCCTGTACTCGCTGACGGCCAGCGGGGATGGCCTCGTCGTTGCTCTCGAGCCCAGCGTTCGGGTCGTGGCCCGGCGGACAACGCCGGTTCGACTTGAGATGCGCTCACTGAGTACGCTGGAGACGGCCGCCGCTGATGCCACGATCGAAGAGGTTGTCGTCGTCGGCCGGGCCGTTAGCGCGGACGTGTACGGCGCCGCGAGCGGCAGTTATCTGAACCGCGAAGAACTGCGCAGCGCCGTCGGCGCGGGCAGCGACGTCATGCGCGCGCTCGACGGACTGCCTGGCCTGGTGTCGACGGGCGATTTTGCGAATTTCTCAGTCCGTGGCCGCGGGCCGCGTGACAACCTGATCTTCGTCGACGGCCTGCCGTTCGACAAAGTCGTGCACTTCGATCAGACCCTCGGCGAGGAAGAGGACATTGGCGGCGGCGGGCGCTTTTCGATCTTCGCACCCAACTCGATCCAGGGCGCCGAATTCTCGCCGGGCGGCTGGAGCGCAGCCTACGGTGGCCGCTCCGGGTCGCTGCTGAAACTCGACGTCGTGGGCGGCAGCCCGACGCCCAGCGCCAGCCTGCGCGTGGATATTGCGGGTTTTGAGGTTGGCTACGAAGGCCCCAGCGGCTTCCACGAAGACACAACGCTGTTCCTGACCGCACGCAGCTTCGATTTTGGCCGGGTGTTCGAACAGATCGACGAGGAAGACATTGGCCAGCCCGAACTCTCGGACTTTATCCTAAAGACCGTCACCGAGATTGACGCCAACAACAGCTTCGAGGTGCTCGCCATCCTCGCGCCCGAAGACTACACGCGCGACATCGACAACGTCCTTGCCTCGCCGAACTTCGAAGACGTGGCGCTCCTCAACGCGGAACAGGATCTGGGCCTGTTGGGGCTCACCTGGCGGCGGCTGATCGGCGATTCGGGTACGTGGACCAACCGGATCTACATACGCGACAGCGACAAGACCAGCTCCGAGGGCGAGGCGTTTCCCGATCTTGTCCCCGAAGGCACACCCGCCGAAGACGTACCGGTCGACGAGAACATCATTACGATCCGTGAGCAGGAAACCGAGATCGGCTGGCGCAGCGACTACGAAACCCGCAACCGCTTCGGGCCGTTCAGCACGGGACTCAGGGTCGTGCAGACCGACGTGGACTACTCGACCGTGCTGCGGCAAAACTGGACGCGCTACATCTACGAAAGTACCGACCCGCGGCCGGACGGTCAGAATTTCATCGTACTCACGCCCGAAGACGTTGACTCCGCGTTCCAGGCTGACGAAATCAACTATACGGCGTACGCCGAACAGGTCTTCGATTTCGGCGCGTGGGATCTGCGCACGGGTTTGCGCTACGACCGTGACGGCTTCTCCAGCGAGTCGCTCGTCTCCCCTCGCCTCGCCGCCAACTGGCGGCTGAACCCCGAGCTTCGAATTTCCGCGACCGCCGGCGTCTTCTACCAATCGCCGCGTTATCTTGCGCGCGCCGCCAACCCCGACAACTTTGAGATCGAGAACGAGCGCATTACACATTTCAGTATCGGCTTCGAGCGCGACTTCGGCAGAAACTGGCAGCTACTCGTCGAACCCTACTATCAGCAGCTCGATAACCTGGTCGTCGAGGAAGGCCGCACGAACGGTCGTGTAACGAACGACGGCGACGGCACGAATTTTGGTGTCGACGTGGTGCTGTCGCGATTCTTCAACAACGGTTGGTCCGCGAACGCGACGTATTCCTTCAACGATGCACAGTACAACGACAACGACGGCGCCGGGGACTACGACGCCGACTTTAACCGTCCGAACTTCTTCTCGATCGGCGGCACCTGGGAAATCAACGAGCGCTGGCAAGTCGGTGCGCGCTGGAAGTGGGCCGATGGACGGCCCGACGACGCATTCATCATCAACGAGGACGTCCTCGGCCCCGGACAACCGCTGCGCTTCTCCAAGGAACTGATTTCAAACAACACGGAACGGCTCGACGACTATCACTCGCTGAACATCCGCGTGGACTATCGCCGCACGCTGGGGCCCGTGGACCTCGTGGCATTTGTCGACGTGATTAACGTCTACGGGGGCCCAAGCGCCAACTCGAACGAGTTCGATCCGCGACGCGGCGTGAACATCGAGGAGGAAGATGAGGCATTCCCGATCATCGGGCTGATTTTCGAACGAACGTGGTAGCCGGCGCCTTCGCGGCTCAACGCATCGGACGTTAATTCATACGGGCAAATGGAACCCCTCTCCTGCAAATACGGAGAGGGGTTCATTTCGATGGGTAACCCGACACCCAGGCACTCGCTACCGAATATCAACGTCACCGGTTGATTCACACATACCGCCCGGGCCGTTGATGGCCTTGTCGATCACGACGCCCAGCTGCTTGCCGGAAGCCTGCGCGGACAACGCCATCGAGTACGCCCGGTCCACTGTCTTTTCCGGAAGCGTCACTTCGCGAAAGTAGACGTATTTATGCAGGCAGTCATCCAGCGCGGTCGTGCTCATCCTCAATACGAACCCGCCGTTAAACATGTAGATTCGCTGGACGTCGCCGAAGTACCAGTCAATCGCCGCAGGTGACTTTGTCGGCAAGACCGCAAACACAAGGACGAGAGCAACAGCGACCAATTTCATTCGATTCATTTTGTGTACTCCTCAAGGTTATGAATGCACTTCCACTCGTGCGCTGGGTCCAGTCAGTTGCCAGCGCACGGAAACGTGAAATTCAACGACGAAGGCGCGGATCGCGTATTCCGGCGAGTCATATCTCCAAATATAGATATATTCGGAATTCCGTAGCCTTGTGTGTGTGCTTCTTACGCTCAAACTGATACACCAACCGTTTTTTAGACAAATGGGGAGCCAGAAATGCAGAAAGGTATATGCGCCAGTGTCGTTGCATTCGTGTTTGCCGTCGGTTTTTCACCCGCCCACGCCTATACGGTCAGCAACAGGACGATCGAATCCATACACGTAAACAGCACCAGCGGAATCTACTTCAAAACTTCCGAGGCGATGGTCAACCCGGAGACCTGCACGCAAGACGCGTGGTACCACGTCGCCAGAAACTCCAGCTACGAGAAAGAAATCTACGCAATGCTGCTGGCGGCCCAGACGAGCGGGACAAAAATCCGGTTTTACCTGGACGGATGCGAAAACGACATCTACCCAAGAGTAACCTGGGTAAGGACCGAGCCGTCGTAAGAGACTGCGCGATAATGTACGATTGAGTCGGACAACCGTTGCCCGACGGACGGAAGTCATCACAAACGAACGTCGGCATCGGGGGAAGCCGCAATCGAAGAGCCTGGCAAACCTGCAGGACGCACACAGCGCCTGCTGACCTGGATTGGCGGCCACGAGCGCTACACGCTCGTGGCACTGCTGCTGGCGGCAGCCGCAATGTGGGGCTTCGTCGAAATCGCCGACGAAGTGCTGGAAGGCGATACCGCCTCCATCGACACAACGCTTTTGCTGGCATTTCGCTCGCCTGACGATACGTCCGACCCGATCGGGGCTGAGTGGGTTGAGGAAATGGCGCGAGACGTAACCGGTCTCGGCGGGGTCGGCGTGCTGACGTTCCTGACCTTTGCCTCAGCCCTGTTTCTTTTTCTGCAAAAGAAAAGTCATCTGGCCGGCTATTTGCTGACGGTCGTCGTTACTGGCGTTCTTGCAAGCACCTTGCTGAAAAACCTCTTCGACCGGCCACGGCCGGATCTCGTACCGCACGGTTCCTACGTCTACACCAGCAGCTTTCCGAGCGGGCACTCGATGATGTCCGCCATTACCTTCCTTTCCATCGGCGCGCTGCTTGCCAGCGCGCAGCAAAATCTGCACCTCAAGGCTTATCTGCTCGGGATCGCCGCGTTCCTGACGTTGATGGTGGGCTTAAGCCGAGTCTATCTCGGCGTGCACTGGCCGACCGACGTCCTTGCCGGCTGGACCGCCGGCGCGGGCTGGGCGCTACTTTGCTGGGTGCTCGCAGAACGGCTGCGAACGCGCGGACAAGTCGAATGACGCGGACCCGATAAAGAGCCCTCTGCGGAGCAGAATCTGGCCTATTCGATGCGTATGTAGGACAGCGATTCCTGCACCGATCCCATCACGTCACAGTTGTTTCTGCCAAATGCTTCAACCGTCAGCCCGGCGGCCTGGGCGGCAAGCAGCATGGAGAGCATCGCCTTGCCCGCCTCGGTTGCCGGGTTCAAGGCGAGCCTGGTTGCGTCGGTAGCGCACGCCGGCCCGCCGGTTACATCGGTATCGAACTTTACGAGGACGTAAGCGTCATCCGGGGTGTAGCCGTGTCCGGCCTGCAGCAGGACCACCTTACCCTGAACGGTACCCGCCGATGCCGGATAAGCCAGTAGGGAAAGGGACAGCACCAGCGTACAAAAGAGCGCTCTTTTCATCGCAGATTCTCCTCGGGAGTCTTGATAAGCAAAGGAACTCAGGAGTCCAGTGACTGGCGACTCCCTTTCGTCGATGTTCAAAAGCATGTGTTTGGCACCGACATCTGCTTCTATTGTATCTGTGCTACTTTTCTCGCTGAAAGTCACCCAACCTGAACATCAACAAATATGGAGCAGGAAATGCAGAAAATAGTACGCGCGCTCGTAATCGTTGGCGTATGTGTGGTGAGTTTTTCTTCAGCTCATGCCTACACGGTCGGCAACAAAACGATCAAGTCTTTGCACGTGAACAGCAGCGGCGGTATCTACTTCACAACCAACGAGGCCATGGTGAACCCCGATTCGTGTTTGAATGGGGGGTTCTACCATGTGGCAAGAGCCACGGATTACGAGAAAGAAATATTCGCGATGCTCTTGGCGGCCAAGACGACCAACACAACCGTTACCTTCTGGTTGGATGGATGCCAGTCCAACTACCCGAAGGTGACCTGGTTCAGGAGTGAGCCGTAGAACAGGGAGCCACCAAAACTTGTTGTCGGCGTCGTACCGGCATCAAGTAAGAAGGGCCCTGTCGTCGACAGGGCCCTTTTCGTAGTGTCTCACGGTTGGAGCGCGACTACGCCGAACGAACCGGCCTGCAGCGGAATCAGGCAGCACGCTCCCGATCGTTCGTGTCGTACGACGTGTCACCCTCGAGATCGTTCTCTTCGAGCGGCCGAGGCATCACGTCGAGCGAGCGCATGACCTTAGACAGGAAGTAGCCCCTACGCGCCCCCACAAAACCACCAGGGTGATGCCGAGATAACCTCCTGATTGTGCTACTAGATGCTAACTCGGCGGGACCATTGCTCTGCCAAGCGCATTTTCGGCCGCTGACTATACAGCCGTCGTCATCCTGCCCTTAAAAAGGCAGCCACCTACAAATATCGGTTCACTTGTGATTGCAAGCTCTATTTGTATCGGTATATTACACATTTGACAGACCAAGATCCGTCATCTAAAAGATTGATCCGGGATACGCGTCGCTTCGCTTGGCAGTCGTCATCCCGACTGGACTTAGCACGGGCTTGTTGTGCCCCAGCGCTCTCTCGCCGCTGTTCGAGGTCACGCCGGACACAATCGCCCGACACTGCTCCACCGGTTACACCTCGAAGAATAGTTTGTGGTCGTTAAGCGATCGAATTCCCATCATCGCCGGGAACTCGTAAGCCAACTTCCCCGACAAGTTTTTGGGTCTTCGCTACCCGACGCAAAGTCTTGCGTAACGAGAGGATGTCATGAAAAGAAAACTCACCGTAGCCACGATCGCCATACTCATCGGACTCACACTGGCCGAGCAGGCCTCCGCCCAGTGGACGCGCGTCAGGGAACACGCGTCAGCGGGGATCAACGTGGCCGGCGATACAATTCTCGGTGATCACATCGACGTCGATACCGGCGTGTTGTCTTTTTATGTGGTTGACGTCGCGCTGCCAGGGAACAACGAGTTACCGGTTCAGCTCGGGCGGCGGCGAACGCCTTCGTTGTACAGCTGGGCCGCCAGCAGCGCCGGCCTCGGTAACTGGTACACCGACATACCTCGAATCATCGGCGCAGCTACCTGCGACGACTTCAGACCCAGCCCCTCATACAACGACGATTGGGGCGGTGCTTACATTGCGGTACCCAACGAATCGCGCAAGCGCTTTGTTCAGATCGATTCTGTTCGAACGTTTAAGCCGAATGCAGCCTACACGACAGCAGACTTCTGGACCGTTGAATGTGTGGGGCCAAACCGTACATTTCTCGCGACCTCGCCGCGAGGCATCAAGTATCACTTCGATGTAACCTGGGGTAGCGGCGACGCCTATGCCTCGCTGATCGAAGACCCCTACGGCAATTGGGTTCGGTACGAATACCAAATCATCTCACAGATACACATCCCCACCCGAATACACAGCAACGACGGTCGAGAAATCACGATCACACCAGACCCGGCTGCCGCTAACAAGAGAATCGCATCGGCCACAGCCAACGGCCGCACCTGGACGTATGGCTATGGAAGCCTCGGCCTGGAAACCGTCACCTTGCCCGACGGGCGCGCCTGGACGATTGGGGATACCAGCGGGATCACGGAACACGAATTCGACAACTCGAGGCCGCCGCTCACCATTCAGCATCCGTCAGGCGTCAGCGGGACCTTCACGTTCGACGTCATCAGAAACGGACGAACTTATGCCCCGCCGCGGGACTGGTGTGACGATTGCGAGTATCGCAAGTACTTCGATTCCAAGGCAGTGACATCCAAGACGCTGACCGTACCTAACGGCGGCACCCTGAACTGGACCTACCAATACCATGAGGACAACGGTTCTTATCGGAGTGAGCCGCAACTGCCGTCAACCAAATCTCGCACAACGATAGACCCCGACGGCAACACGACTGTTCGCCACGTTCATCGAAGGTGGGACCGCCATGAAGGCCTGGTCACCAAAATCGAGAAGTTCAACCAGGGCGAATCGACGCCCGTCGAGATCATTGATTACGACTTCGGCGGCGGCGGCCGCTTTGGCGACGCGGCCGACTTCAACGACACGAGCAACGAACTCGTCCATGAAAGACAGCGAAACCTGAGCCGGAAGACCGTCACCCGAGGTACGGACGTCTATATCACGGACTACGACTACGGCAACGAACAGGCAGCCGACTACGGCTGGGGCGCGCCTCTGCAGATAGACGAGAGCAGCAACGTGTCAACCGGGATCCGGACGACACAGATTACCTATACGACGCTGGCGGCCAACTGGATCGTCGCCCTGCCGGTCACAACGATCCGCAACGGCGTGGAGTTCGAGCGCAATGGCTACGACAGCGTCGGGCAGCTGGCGTGGACCGACCGATTTGGAGTCCGCGACAGGACCTACGATTACAACACGACCGGAGCGCTGGCCGGTACGCTGGCCTGGTCGAGAGACGGCCTGAACCGCACGACCTACTATCGGGACTGGTACCGGGGCACCGCGCGGGAAATAGAAAATCCGGATACCACAAAGACCTATCGGACAGTCGATGACAACGGCTGGATAACGAGCGAAACCGATGCCAGGGGCGCGACAGTCGGTTTTCTCTATAACAACGTGGGGTGGCGCAGGGAGATCAACTACCCCGGTACCTGGGCCGACGTCACGATTACGTATTCGAGCCTCGGAAACGGGCTCATCCAAACGATAGACCGGGGAACCTCGCGGGTAACAACAACCTTCGATGGCTTTTCGCAGCCTGTGCTTGTGCACCGCCAGGCGCTCAGCGGCGGCGGTGGCAGCATCTACCTCAAAACAGAATATGATTTTGCCGGCCGCGCCGTTTTCCAGTCCTGGCCGTCAACTTCCAGCAACCCGACAGACGGCATGGACACCGTGTACGACGTGCTGGGACGCACGACGTCGGAAACCGAAACCGTTGCACCCTTTTCCGCCGTAACGTACGAATTCCTGTCGGGCAATCGTACGAAGGTCACCGATCCCCTCGGTCATGTCGTCACCTCCTCGTTCAGCGGCTATGGCAGCCCGGAGGACGGCGCAGTCGTGAAAATCGAGCAGCCGCTGGGAATAACGACCGAGTTGACGCGGGACATTTACGGCAAGCTGACTAACGCCCGGCAATACGGCACTCAAAACGGTTACACCGTCGACGAAAGCCAGCAGTACTACTACGACAATCGGCAGCGGCTTTGCCGCCACTCGGTCCCGGAAACCAACGACACGCTTTACGAATACGACAACGCCGACCAGGTCATTGGCATTGCTCACGGACAGACTCCTGGCTCCGGTTGTGCGGTGCTGCCAAGCTCCGCAAAAATCCAGCAGCTCTACACTCTGACAGGACAACTGAGACAGGTGAATTATCCGGATACTGCGCCGGATATTACGATCGAACACGATGCCAACGGCAACGTCACGCGAAGGCTTCGCGGAACGACTGACTGGCGATACACGTACAACGATCTCGACCTGTTGACCAGCGAAGAGCTCAGCATCGACGGTCGGACCTATGACACAACCTACTACTACAACAGCAACGGATATCTCGCGCAACAACTGACGCCGGCGTCGCGCATGATCGATTACTATCCCGATGGGCTGGGACGCCCGACTTCCGTAGTAGCGGGTGGCGTTACGTACGCAAACAACCTGACTTATCACCCGAATGAGCATATCAAGACACTCCACTACGGTAACGCTCATGTCCTGAGCACGACGCAGAACAACCGCCAACAGCTTAAAACGCTGGCAGTGCAGGATGGTTTTACGACGGCAATCAGTTTCGATTACGACTACGATGCCGCAGGGCTCATGACGGAGATCGACGATCTCGCAGTCTCCGGCCACAACCGCACCCTCGGTTACGACGCTGTGGGCCGATTGACATCGGCGACTGGTTCCTGGGGCGCTGCCACCTACACTTACGACGCACTCGGCAACTTGCGCCGCAAGGACATCGGCTCGCGCGAAGTCGAACTGGACTACGACAGCTCGAACCGGTTGTCGAGCGTGCGCGACACAAATGCCGGCGGCGACTGGGAACCCCTGGCGTACGATGCACGCGGCAACGTCACGAGCAAGAATCGTCGGATATTGGTCCCCATCGTCATGGATGGCTCGATAACCATCTTCGTGCCCGTCAGCAAGGCGCTGACATTCGACTACGATCTGTCCAACCAGCCTGTTGGGATGTCGGGCACCGTCTCCGCAAGCTATGTGTATGACGGCAACCTGCGGCGCGCAAAACAAGTCGTCAATGGAGAAACCGTCTATTCCGTTTATGGACTGGGCGGCGACCTCTTGTACCGAGACAATATCTCGAGCGGCACGACAACCGACTACCTGCGTGCCGGGGGCGTCTCGGTTGGTCGACTAAAGAACTCCACAATAACCTATATCCACAAGGACCATCTCGGCTCCCCCGTCGCGGCGACAGATACATCGGGCAGTGTGTTGTGGCGCGAGCATTACCTGCCTTTCGGCGAAAAGATCACGGAAGCGTCCGCAAATAGAAACGACGAAGGCTTTACCGGCCATGTCGCCGACTCCTCAACCGGGTTGGCATACATGCAGGCACGATACTATGACCCTGTAGCAGGGAGGTTCTTATCGAATGATCCGATGGCGTTCGCGCCCGACAGCCCGATAAGCTTTAACCGCTACGCGTATGTTGCGAACGACCCGATCAATCGAATAGACCCTGACGGCAAGGTGTTTCGGATCATAGTAAGCGGAGGAAAGATAATCCGTCGGACGATCAAGGCCCGTGGAAACGTGTTTAAGGCGGTAAAGGATGAGGTCGCAGAAATAGTCGATGCAGGTACGACGCTGGCTGACCCTAGCGCAAGCGGACTCGAAAAGTTCATTGCTATTGCGGAGCTCGCATCCGGCCTTGACCTACCAGATACTAGAGCCGCAAGACGCGCACCCAACCCGCTTCCAATCGACAGCAGGACACACGGCGGCTCGCTTCACAACTCTCGCCTCGACGAACTTGCCGACGCCGGAATAGCCAGGGGCGCGACCGATGTGCGCAAGCACCAATCCCAAGTTGATGTGAATGGAAACATCGTGGGCAACAACAAAGTAGACCTACAAATGAACCTCGACCAGACGCACATCAACATCGAAGTAGACAGGAGAGCGTCATCCTCTCAGCGCCATCTCGATCAAGTATCTAGCAACGACCGTTGTGCGGTTACAATCTGCGAAATAATCGACGATGATTAAGCATGAAAGACGCTATCGACGAAATCGATTTCCTAGCATTTACTATTGCATTCGCCCCGCCGGAGAGGGTCATCCAGGCTGTTCATTCACAGCTTTCGAGATGGTGGAAGGAGGGCCTTGAGGACCTTACGCATGTTGAAAGCCCCATGCCACTACACTCCCCCAAAGAACACAACCCCCGATCCAAGAGAGTTGCTCTATTTGAGCTGAACTCGTCGCCGCCTGCCGTTCTTATTGAAGCCAACCTTAATGACGGGTATGCGAGTCTATCTCACATGGTTTCAAAGGAGCTTGACCGTTTTGATTTCGTGAGCATTCGGAGCAGACCTGTGGGTACTAGCGAGTGGCCGATTGAAGAGTTTCGTTTCCTGGGCCGCGGACAGCGAGACACCATTCGCCACGTATGGTCCGCTCTCGACACGTCTGGCTGGTGTTTTGGCAACGAAGGTGAGGTCCAGCCCTTCGAAGAACCGGAGACCTATGGGAAAAAGGCGATTAGGGACCGGCTGACTCGAGCTCAGATCGTTCGATACCTCGGTAGATTAGGCGTCGACCTTAACAAAGTCGCCAGAAACGAGAACTGCAGACTTTTGGCATCTTTACGGGAAGTACGCAGAAGTAACGAAAATCTCCGGTAATTAGCCAAGGGCGGCGCAATACGACAACACGGTGCCCTGTGAAAGCGCCTGAACCAGCGCCGCTTAGGCAGCACGCTCCCGATCGTTCGTGTCGTACGACGTGTCACCCTCGAGATCGTTCTCTTCGAGCGGCCGCGGCATTACGTCGAGCGTGCGCATGACCGTGGACAGGAGCCGCTCACGGTCGGCACCGAGCGCTGCGTCGTCAGTGTCGGTGGTTGCGTAAGCTTCGATCTCCTCACCAAGCGGAATGCCGTGTCGTTCGATGATGCGCTCGGTGACGTACTGGCGCTCGCGCAAGGTCGAAACCTCGGCCGTCAGCTCGAGCACCATAGACACGAGTTCGTCGATACCGTCCGCCTCGAAGAACCGATTGCGGCGGCTTTGCGCCATGCGTGGAATACGTGCAGACATCAGTTTGCCTCCTTGAGCGGCGCCCTTTTGAAGGCGCCGAAGCCGTACCAGCGCGTGCCTTTCGGGTCCATGCGGCCGGTGTGTTTGTCGAAACGAGTCGGGCTGTTGACCGCCGCCTTGAAGTCGCTTTCGTCCATGAACGTGTAGCGCGGCACGGTCGCCTCGATGAAATCGGCGTCCGCAAAACCCGCCGTGCGAACCAGCTCGCGGTAATCCTGGTCACGGAAGCCTTTGTAGAACGGCTCGCTGTTGTAGTAACTGTCCCAGTCGAGGTAGAAACTCTCGTAGGGCTGCATGGCCGAATTCGGCGGCAGCTCCATGTTCCACAGCAGGCCGCCCGGCTTGAGTACGCGATAGGCCTCGGCGAGGTAACCGCGGATATCCTTGTTCGGCAGCTCGTGCAGGAACATGGACGAACAGACGATATCGAAGGACTCGTCTTCGTAGTCGAGCGCCGTTGCGTTCATCTGCTTGAAGTGCACGGCCTGTCCGAGCTTGGTTGCCCGAGCGTTTGCGTAACGCAACACGCCTGGCGCCACATCGATACCGTGGACTTCCGCTTCCGGAAACGTCTGCTTCCACGGCACCGTGTTGATGCCAACCGTGCAGCCGCAGTCGAGAATTCGCGCGGGCTCGAGCTCCGGGTGGCGAAAGCGCACGTAGTGCGCCATCGTCTGGCCCACGTCGTCGAAGTCCTTACCGAACTGCCCGAACGCAAACACTTCGATCGCTGTCTCGTAAACGACACCCGAGGCCACGTCGTCGTCGGTGTATTCACTGTGATAGCTGCCCGGCGAACGGTGCACCTCGATGTCCGACACGTTCCGCGGCACTTCGAGATCGGGATTCAGTTCCAGCGAACCGCCGACGCCGGCCGTATCGGCTCTTAAAGCACGACCGTCTTCCGCCAGCGTGTCGAGCGCCCGATCAACGGTCGGAATGACCGATCCAAACACCATCTCCTGCGCGTTGCTGCGCACGGCGCTGTAGAAGCGGAAGTCGCGGGTCTTTTTCATGAGCCTGTGGACTTCGGGGCCGTCGGCGGGCGCACGGCCGTTCAGCTGCTCGAAGGCCGGCTTTGCCACCGTGTCGTAATGCCCGCGCATGCGATCGGCCGATTTTGTCAGAACGTGCCGCCGGAGCGCGGAGACAAAGGCTTTGCGCGCCTTTTCGTCGCGTGTTGCCGTGGTTTCGAGAACCGCCGTATCGGTCATGTCTTACCTCGATGCAAAAAAGATGAAGGATTGCTCCCTGATGCCTTGAAATTCTATTTCTTAGGTTTACAGTGTCAATAACAAATATTTTTTGTTTTTATGAGCCCGACGGAATCAGGGGGCAAAACCGTGGAACTCAAACAGCTCGAACGCTTCCTCGCGGTCGTCGACGAAGGCACGATCGTCTCGGCGGCGCGCCGCCTGGGGCTAACCCAGCAGGCCCTGAGCGCCACGCTCGCGGGTCTCGAGAAAGAACTCGACGTACGCCTGTTCGACCGGAGTCCGGGCGGTATCACGAAGCTCACGCCCTACGGCGACGCGCTGGTTGCCCACGCCCGCTCCCAGGTAGCCGCCGACCGGCGCGCGCGCGAAGAAATCCGTAGCCTGAAACACGCCGAGAGCGGCGTGATCACGATCGGTATAGGCGAGACTTTTGCGGGCGACATCATTGCGGCGGCCGTCACGCACCTGCATCGCAAGAATCCGGGGCTGCGCATCAACCTGATCGAAGGGTATTCGGAATCGATCATTACGCGTCTGTACAGCGGCGAATTCGACTTCGTGGCCGCGGCCGTGGGCGGCTTCGGACTCAAGGAAGGCTATTCGGCCGAGGCCGTGTACTCCTCCAGGGACGTGATTGCCTGCCGCGCGAGACATCCGCTCACCGACAAACCGGATCTCGAACTCTCCGATCTCTCGGACTGGACCTGGGTCATCCCCTACTCGCGCCCGTCGGATGTGGACGTCATTGTCGAAACCTTTGCCGCGGCCGAACTCCCGCCGCCGAGGCGCTTCATCGGTTCGGATGCGTTCCGCATCGGCATGAAGGTCATGGCCGCCAACGACTTCCTGGTCATGTCGTCCCCGGCGCTGGTTACAAGCCGGCTGGCCACGGAGACCTACGCCCTCCGAGTGCTACCGATCGACGAACCCACCGTACTCAGGAACGCCAGTCTGATTACCGACACTCGCCGGCCGATGACGCCGGCGGCACAGGCTCTGCTGGACGCCATCCGGGAGGCTGCCGTGGAATTCACCCGAACCGGCAAGACGAACCTGATCAGCCGGCCTGATCAAAAATAAAAGCGCAGCGCCGCGTTCGCCGTAAGTACGGAGGTGTTGCCGCTCGCGCTATCGAAATCGGTGTACTCGACCCCTGACATCAACTTGAGTTTGTGGCCATAGAAGTAGTAGTTGAGCCCGAGGTACACGGCCTGGTGCCGATCACCCAGCTCGAAACCTTCGGGCACGGCACGCCGATCGTAGCGATTGAGCAGCCGGATTCCCGTATCCGTATCCGAGCCGGACCACGTGTAGCGGCCGACGAGCTGCAGGCGCTTCGTGAGCATGTAATGCGGCAATACGACAAAGCCATACAGGTCGCCGCGCGCTTCGGGCAGCGCGTCCGCGTAGATGAGATCCGTAATGAGCCCCCAGCGGCCGGCGCGCGTGTAGGAGTTCAGCGACACGATATGCCGGTACGGCTCGACGTCGGTGTTGTCCGGGTCGCCGGGGTTGTAGAGGTAATCCAGCCGGAGTTCGGTAATGGGGGTGATCTTGCGCGCGACGTTACCCTTGAACATCAGGCTGCCGTCGAGTGTCGGTAGCGCAAGGTTGTCGCTGGTGCTACCTGAGAGCACGCCGCCACCGAACGCCCAGTCGCCCTGCTCGTGCACGAGAAAAACGCCGCCCACGTTGTCGACAAAAAAGCGCGAACTCAGGAGCGACCGCTCGACGGTCAGGATCCGGTTCGAGGACATGCTGTCCTCGCGGGTCAGCGGGTTGCGGCGCAGCTTGCCTATCGACAGCGCCGTGTTGTCGCTGAACGCATAGTTGAGCGCGATAAAGTCGAAGTTGTCGAACAGCGGCGTGCCGCTGTTGCGCCGCATGTTGAAGTCGAAAGCGAACTCGAGTTTCTCGGTAAACACGACGTCGAGGCCCAGACGTATGCGCCGGTTCTCCCAATCGCTGTCATTGCCGCCGTCACCGTCGACGGCAAATGCCTGGCCGTGGTAGCGGCCGCGCAGCTTGATAAAAGGAAACTCGAAATCGTCGCGGTCGCCCGTGAGCTCGACGGAACGCCACAGCTCACTGAAAAAGGCGGTTTGTTCGTCATCTTCGACCGGCTGCTCGGCGCCAGCCGCAGAAACCAGCATGATCGAGAGAGCGGCGAATGTGTATCTGAGGACTAGCTGCACGCGCCAGATCTCCGTCGTCGGCAAAGCCGCGAATGATCTGACGGATCAGGGCGTTTGTGAATTCGATCTGTTCGAGGTGCGAATTCCGAAAAATCGAATCAGCACAACACCTTCCCGGCGCGCGGCCGTACGCCTCGGCTCAGGTGAACGTGAGTATCAGCGCATACACGATACAAGCCAGCATCAGCAACGCCGTGGTACCCGCGCCCACCGCCCGCAATGGGTGCTCGATGTTGTCGTGCTTGAGGCCCGTCGCGTGCGCAATCCGCGCGAGGATCAGCACCGTGCCCACGATGTACAGAAACAGCGGATTACCACCCGAGAGTTCGATACCGCCCATGAGAATCAGCAGCAGCGGCACATACTCGAGGAAGTTCTGATGCACGCGCACGCGTTGAGCCAGCTCGGCGTTGTGCGGGTCGCCATACAGGATGGACACGCGGACCTTGCCGCGGAAAAAGCCGGCCCTCGCCGACAACACAATGGACATGGCCGCCAGCACGGCGGCATACAGCAACGTGATCTTCACCATGAGTCTTCCCCCTCTTGTTGGTGCTTTTTGTTATTGCCGGAGCTCTACGGACTCCACAAACGGTCTGACACCAACGGCGCTGTACAGTTCGTCGGGCCGGTACAGCGTGTTGCCTTTCATCACCAGCACGGCGCGGCGCACCGCGCTGATGTCATCGAGAGGATTGGAGTCCAGCAGCACAAGATCCGAGTCCTTGCCAACCTCTACCGACCCTTTACTCGCCTCGACGCCGGTTACCCGCGCCGAGTCCAGTGTGGCCATGCGCAAGACGTCGGCATCGGAGATGCCCGCTTCGACATACACCTCGAGTTCACGATGCAGCGTAAACGCCGCAATAAAGTCGCTGCCCGGAACAATCTGTATGCCGTGATCGTGCAGCGCCTTGAGCATCTCCGCCTGGCGCCGTTCCGATTCGGCCCACTCCTTGTCCTTGCCGCGCATGTCCATCTCGGGGTTGTAGAGACCGCGAGCAACGTTGGAAGGCAGATTATCAATCACGGCTGCGAAGGTCGGATCCGGCGCCCCGGCCTTGTGGATCAGCTGGGTTTGGAAGATGGCCGCGGTTGCGTCGACGACCACGTCGTTTTCCTTCAAGAGCTCAAAAAACGCCTGCGCTTCGTCGCTGTCGAGATCGAGCGTACCGGCGGCGTCGCCATACAGTATGAAGCGCAGCTGCTTGCGCGTGTCCTCGCGGTCACCCGCGAGGAAATTGAGAAACACCATGTTGATGTGCTGGATCTCGTCGTAGCCAGCACGAATCGCCTGCTCGGCCGACATGAACGCCGGTATGTGGCCCGATACGCGCATGCCGTGCGCGTGCGCCCGCTCGGCAATCGGCGCCACCCACTCGGGTTTGATCGAGCTGTACAGCTTCACCTGGATGTAGCCGTTGTCTGCATAAAAATCGACGCGATCGAGTGCCTGCTCGAGCGTCTCCGCGGCCCAGCCGGACGCAAACGGCCCTGCTCCGTCCATGAACCCGGCGCGAAACGTGTTGGGACCGATCACCGTGCCGTCATCATGTTTGGCCGTGAGCTCCATGATCTTGTCGTGCACCGAACCGATGTCGCGCACGTTGGTAATGCCGCCGGCAATGTTCAGCACGCCATCCGACAAACTGAAATGGCCGTGCATGTCCCACAGACCGGGAGCCAGGTAGCGGCCCGTGGCATCGATACGCGTTGCCCCGCCCGCTTCGATAGGCTCCTCCGATATCTCCGTGATCCGGCCGCCCTCGGTTAGCACGTGACGTTCATCGAGCACGACACCCGCCGCCACGTCGACGAGCTGCACGTTCTCGAACAACACCGGCGCCGCCTGCGGGTAGGCAAGATCGCCCGCCAGCGACTCGATGTAGCGGCCGGCCTCCTCGGACTGGACCTCGCTGATCATCCGCAACACGTCCGGACTCCAACCTTTCGGTAACATGCCGAGATACCCGCTCACGTCGTACGCGGCAATCTTCATGTCTTCGTCGAGCCACAGGTAGTTGGGCGTAAAGTCGATTCCGTTCAGCGAATACAGGGACAAGGTAGTCTCGCCGTCCGGACCTTCAACCGTCAGATCGCGCAGCTTGTCGACCGTAACCGAACCCGAGGGCAGGAGCTCCAGCGTGTTGCCCATGTTCTCGAGCGCTTTGTGGACCAAAGCCTCGAGAGCACCGAATGCAATGCTCTCGTTCGGCAGATAGAAACCGGGCTCGCCGGTCTTCACGGAGCCGCTTTCACCCGGTGTGCTCCACGACGCCACGCCGCTCTCGTAGCCGAACTGTTCGTCAATGGGCGCCTGGAACGGCGATATGCCCGTGATCTTCTGCGCGACGATGCGGCCCTCGTCATCGAGCTGCAGTTCGGAGTCGACCTTCCACCGGCGGTTGTTCCAGTGCACGTAGGACTCGTTCTCGACCCGGCCGTCGCCGGTTCGGGTCACCCGCGTGGTGCCGGCCGGCGTCGTGGACTGCATGTACCACAGGTATTCCGACGTCTCTCCGACGGCGGTTGGTGGCGCCTCGGACGACGACTCAGCTGTTGATTCGCCGGATGGCGATGGGTCGCCGCCACAGGCGGCCAGCAGGGCCGAGGCAAAAAGAGCGGGAAGAACAAACCGAACCGTCGTTGCAGACATGAGCCTGGGAACCTCTTGTGAGCACGCGCCGGGCACCCGACTGTCCGGCCGCTGGGCCTGCTAGTTTAGCCCAGGCGAATGCGGCGCAACCAAAGCCCCGCACCCAGGGCCAGTATGAGGAGTAGCGACAGCGGCGACAGTGACCCCGAACCGCTAACCAGGGCCGGCGGGTCGTCCTGCGGCGGATCGACGGCCGTCATGAGCGTCAGGTTACCGCCATCGAAACGCAGCTCGGTAATGTACTCCTCGCCGAAATCCACCTGCTGCAGCGGGCTGTTGGAAATGATGTTGTTGGAATTCTGCAAAAGACCCGTGCCGTCGGCTCTCAACTCCAGCAATGCCGGATGAAAACGGCCGTTGTCGATCTCTCGGCCGTTGAACGTAAACACAATATCCGTCCCGCTGAGTTCGGCTACCTGCACGCCGTCCGTCAGCACCGCGTTGGCGTCGACCTCGAACCGGAGGGAGCTGCCCTGATCGTAAAACTCGGTGCCGGAGATTTCGCGCTGCAGCTCGAACGCGGGGAAGCCCGAAGGCGTGTTGTTGAGATCACCCGTCACCGTATAGAACACACGGACGAGCTCGGGATTGTCGTAGACGCCCGGCTCCAGCGGCCGATTGATCTCGATCTCGAAGCTGAACAAGGGCACGTTGTTGAACGCGGGGGTCACCACGAAGTCCGTGTTATCGAACTCAATACGGGTCGTCTGCGCCAGCGTGGCGTTGGCGGTGAAGAGCAGCAGGACGGCAACTAAGGTTCTCATGGCAACTCCGTGTGCAATATGTGAGTGCACTGGCAACTATAGGCTCTTAGGTCGCGATTATTCCGGTTAGTTCGCACATTATGGAATACCCGCCTCTACTGCACGGGTCTCGCTTTCAGGCGCCGCTCTGTAGGTTCGAACGCCGAGACGACCTGGATTCGCTGACCCGATGAATAGTCCACATCAACAGCAGGTGTACTCCAAGGGCAGTGCACCACCCGAGGGTTAGCGAGTACATCACTGCCTTGTGCGCACCGCTGACTGCCGTCGGCCCCAACGTCGACGGAACGAAGTGCCAGTTCCAGATAACCCATGCCGCGCCCAGGTAAGCCGGCCAGCACACGAGGAAATGGCCGGACGGGGACAGCGAAGCCCGTGCGATGAGCTTCTGCACGTCGCAGGCCGCCACGGCCCCAACAACGCCCACGAAGAGACCAAGTGCCGTGTGGAACCTGAACAGCCTCCTCGCTGAAGGCAACTCGGCCAGCGCTTCCCAGAGATCGAGAACATAAACGGCGCTCAGCGCGAGAAAAAAAGCCACGATCGGCAGCACGAACAGCATCCCCGATACCGGTAAAGCGCGTAGCAGCACAAATTTGATGGCGGCGGCCACTACAATCCCGGTGCCGCGATCGGCCGTTCTTCACACATCGAGCACTTTCTCCATGAACACACTCAACGGATCCAATCGATAGTCCCCGAAAGGGCCGCGTTCACGATACCCCAATCTGCGATACAAGCTCAGTGCTTCGGGCTGCAGCGGGCCTGCTTCCAGCCGAACAACGGGAATGCCGTTTTCAAGCAGGTAGGCTTCCAGGTGCCGCATCATCGCAAGCGCCAGACGCTTACCCCGATGATTTTCGTCGACAAACACTCGCTTTATCTCACCAAACCGCACGTCTTCTTCGAGCACCTTTAGTCCCCCACACGCCACGATCTTGTTGTCGATGTAGCCGGCAAAAAAGGCGGCATCGTCGGCCACGAGGGCATCCAGCGGCTCGGCATGGTTGCTTTCAGGCGGGTAGAGACCGCTGAGATATTCGTCGGACTTGGCTACCAGCGCCGCAAGCTCGGGGTCGTCGGTATCAGTAACGCGGCGAATTTCCATTTACATCCTCTATTTTTTGCGTTCGACTGATAACCAACAAGGATTGATCAAGCTGCCTTTTAGCTTTCGGCACCGCAAAGCTAATCTCAACGCATGCTACCGAAGCATAGGCTAACATCGTCTTTTGCACTCGAAATCCAACTACACAGATGACCAATCATATTGGGCTGGCTCGTTATGCCAACGATTACTACGTCGCTGCCCAAGCAGCCGATGATGCGCTAAGCCAAGAGCGAAACCGCCAAACAGCAGCATCGATGCCGGCGATGTTCTTGGTCGCGCACGCTGTAGAGTTGGCCTTAAAGGCTTACATTCTGTGGAGTGACGGAGAAAAATCCAATCTGAAGAAATACGGCCACGACCTACAGATATGCTGGAACGAAGCCGTGAAGCGAGACGTAACTGCTCACGTTTCTCTGACGGCGCAGGATCTCGCTATCCTTCAGTTGTTGAGTGACTTACACATCTCTACTGAGCTCCGCTACATCCAGACAGGCCCCAAGCAACTGCCAACTTTCGGATCGCTCGAGGAGTTATGCGAACGTCTGCTGCACGGTATCAGCCCGGTCGTCGGGTGGCGCTTGAAACAAATGCCCGGGCGCCCTTGAGGAGCTCGACGGCGAACATATCGTGGCTGAAGCTCAACCTGTCCAGACACAAAAAAACCGCCGGAAGGCGGTTTTTTTGTGTCTGGAGCGGGAAACCGAGCATAAAAGAGTGACGAACTCCCGGCCTCGCCACGACAAAAGACCGTGTGAGGTAACCAGAGCGTCAATAAAAGCGACGCCATCTCGGGGCTGCTGCCTGACCAAACACAACGTGGCTGAAGCGAGACTCCTCCAAACGCAAAAAAGCCGCCCGAAGGCGGCTTCTTTTGCGTTTGGAGCGGGAAACCAGGTTCGAACTGGCGACCTCAACCTTGGCAAGGTTGCGCTCTACCAACTGAGCTATTCCCGCGGCGGGCTGTGCATTCTAGCCAT
>JANQPG010000098.1 GCA_028289545.1 Woeseiaceae bacterium | reverse complement strand
ACTTCGAAACTGTAGAGCACGGGATCCGTGCGCCGGTACTGCACGACCATGTCGATGAACACGTACTGCTCGTCGGCGGTCAGCATTTCCGTCTTGTACTGGTACTCGGTGACGACGGCCGTATTGACGAGCGTTACCGACTCGATCGGAAACGGCAGGTGCCAGTGAAGTCCCGGCATTGTCGTCTCGGTATAGGCGCCGAAACGCTGCACGACACCGCGTTCGGCTTCGTCCACGCGATAGAAGCCGGTCACCGCCCATGCCACGAGCAACAGCACGACGAGGATAATACCGCCCGCGATGCTGCCGCCGCCGGGTTTACCGCCACCTCCCTTGCCGCCAAGCATGCCGCTCAGACGCTGCTGCCAGCGAGCCACCAGTTGATCCAGGTCCGTCGGCTTGTTGTCGCCGCGCTGCCAGGGGTCTTTACCGTTTCCAGGTTCGTTCCAGGCCATAGTCGGATGTCTACTCGTACTTTAAGTCGTCGATTCAGTTCGCCGCCGTGACGGGGCTTTCCGCCGGCAGCGGTTCCAGAGTATCGGGCGCAAGGTTTTCACGCTTCAGGAAGCGCCGCAAGTCCCTTTCCGCCATATCCACCTCGAGCCGCCAGCCGCCGTCGTCGGTCACGGACTCGCTTACCACGGCGCCGAGCTCAAAAAGCCGCGCGCGCTGCCGGCCCTGACAGGCCGCCAGTCTGAGACAGCCGCGTACGGAGCCGGGTTTGAGGCGCTTTTCCATCGCTTCCAGCAGCAGCGGAATGCCCTCGCCCGTCGTGGCGGACAGCCAGACGGCGCGACCGTCGCCCTCGCGATTGGTCGTCAGTCTGGGCTTGCGATCCAGGCGATCGATTTTGTTGTAGACGCGGATTTGCGGGATTTTGTCAGCCTCGAGCTGGCTCAGCACCGAGTTGACCTGACGCACCCGCTGCCAGCGATTGCTGTCGCTCGCATCGATCAGGTGCAGAATCAGATCCGCCTCGCGCGCTTCCTTGAGTGTCGAGCGAAACGCCGCTACCAGTTCGTGCGGCAAATCCCTTACAAAACCCACGGTGTCCGCCAGCACAATCGGCAGCCCATCCGGCAGGCTCAGACGCCGCACGGTGGGATCAAGCGTTGCAAACAACTGATCCTGCGCATAGACGCCTGCTTCGGTCAGCGCGTTGAACAGCGTCGACTTGCCCGCGTTGGTGTAACCGACAAGCGCAACCGTGGCTATCTCGGCGCGTACCCGATTTTGCCGGTTCAGCGTTCGCCGCTGATCGACCTGTTCGAGTCTCGAGTTCAGCTGGCGAATGCGATGACCAAGGAGACGACGGTCCGTCTCGAGCTGCGTTTCACCCGGCCCGCGCAGGCCGATACCGCCCTTCTGCCGCTCCAGGTGAGTCCAGCCGCGCACGAGGCGCGTCGAAAGGTGCTTGAGCTGTGCCAGTTCCACCTGCAGCTTGCCCTCGAAGCTCTGCGCGCGCTGCGCAAAAATGTCGAGAATCAGTCCGGCCCGATCCAGCACCCGACACCTGAGCGCCTTCTCCAGATTGCGCTCCTGGCTGGGCGACAACGGCGCCGAACAGATCGCGAGTTCGGCGCGCGCGGAATCCACCGCGTGTTTCAGCGTTTCGAGTTTTCCGGCGCCGATGAAGTAGCGCGGGTCAGGCCGGCGGCGAGCGCTCTGCACTTCGCCAACAACAACAGCACCCGCAGAGCGTGCAAGCTCCGAGAATTCCTGCTGCTCATCCGTGTCCGGCACGCCGGCGGCACTCGCGTGAATCAGAACGGCGCGTTCGCCACTCTGGGGTCGATCAAACAACAGGGGCTCCTTCAAGCCTTGCCGGGCTGCAACCGAGCCCGGCAGGCATTACTAGAACGGGATTAACAAACCCTGGTGATGCGTACCGCCGCCGCGGAGCCGGGCCGAAACCCGTCTTGAGACGGCGGTTAGTCTCCGCTGTCCGCGGCATCGTCCGGCAACGGCAATCGAACGTTGCGAGACGGCACGACGGTCGAAATTGCGTGCTTGTACACCATCTGGTTGACG
>JANQPG010000056.1 GCA_028289545.1 Woeseiaceae bacterium | reverse complement strand
GAGTGCTTTAACTTTTTGTCCAGGCACCGGCGAAGCAAAAACAAGAGCTTGGGGTTAATCGGTACCACGACTTCTCAACTGCTGCACTGTCGCAGAAACAACGCGCGTGTGAAAGTCGCTGCGGGCAATCACATGGAACTAGAAGACATTTCTCAATCCGGTATCCGGAGGATCGCTGACTATTCTCCCTACCTGGATCAGCTTGCCGGTCTGGCGCAGGAGATGGGACTGCGTCAACGAAGCAATCTCGTGCAGCTGGAGAGAGCCCTGCATTCGCACTGGTCGCTTGGCGCGAACACGATCCTGAGTTGGGCTGCACTCGACGAGGGCATCCTGATTCTTGTCGTGCCCCACTATGCGGTGGCCGAATACACGTCGCCGCAGAACGATGATATGCCACCGCGGGTATCCCCCAGCTTCGTCACGGAACTCATCTCGGGCAACCGTCAGCTCAACTTCGAGCAAATGCAGAAAGTGGCTCGGCTGCTCGAGGTCCAGCCCATCTATATCCCGCTGCGTGAGGCGCTAACCGGTAACAGCATCGAAACCCAGATCATCGAGAAGATGATCCGCCGCTACGGCATCAACTACATCGCCAGCCGCGCCGTGACGCTGTTCGACATCGTGGGATTCAGCCTGCTGACGCCGTTCGAGCAAATGACACAGCTCAACAGCCTGTCGTATTCGCTGAACTCGGCGCATGCCAAAATGCTCGACCAGGACGTCAACATCAATTTCGCGCGTTCGTCGAGCGGCGACGGTTTTTACGTCTGGAACCGCGACGAAGGGCTGGAAGCCAACGTCAACCTGTACCATTTCATGCACATAGTGCTCGCGGACAACGCCATTGCCCGCAGCAAGTCGGCGTCAAAAGCTGTCCCGAGCCTGAGGGCCTGCTTCCACGTCGGCAGCTGCTACGAATTCCACCAGGCGGAAGGGCTCAACCCGACGATGCACGACTTCATCGTCGGCGACGTCACGATCGAACTCGCCCGGATGATCGAAGCCGCGCTGCCCGGCCAGATCCTCGTGGGAGATTTCCTCGCCAACTTATCCTCCGAGGCTGAGGCGCACGAAGTCACGCAGGCGCACCTCGATGCGGTGACCTTCCTGAAGCGCGCGCAGGGCAACCTGTCGAAACTCTCGGGACTCGAGTTCTCGGGCGAGCGGGTTTCGGCGATCAAGTGCTATCTGACCGGCGAAAACCTGGGCGGCGGCGAATTCAACATTCGCAGGCTGCAGATCAAGGACAAACACGGCCTCTCGCGCGTGGCCTACAACGCCAAGGTCAATATCTACCGCGACACGGCGCAGCCGATACTGCTCGGCATCGAGGACCGCAAATTACCGGAGGCGCGGCAGCTGGCCTGAATCATTTCGTACCGTTAACTGCCGGACATGGAACGGACATGGCGCGAAAGATCGATCCCGACAACCTTTCCTTCCTCGATGTCATTCTCGTACTGGCGGGCGCCTTTGGTCCCTTCGTCGCTATCTTCATTGTCGCCGTGTACGTACCCAGTTTCTTGTGGCTGGCTATTCTCGGAGCCGTCGGCTGGATCGTGTACACGACCGTCAGCATGCCTCGGGACGACAAGGAAGCTCTGGCCGAGGTTGATCGGCGGGTGGATGCCAGAATCCACGGGCTTCCTTTCGTTGGGCCATTTGCTCTGCGACTCAAGCGAATCGCCGACTGGCTAATAGCCATTCTGCTTGTCGGCTCTCTGATCGTTCTGATCTATTCGCTACTCTAATACCAAGTCGCCGGATATCGCGGGATAGCCCTTTCGACACATCGCGCCACAGCACGCTGGCGCTGAGATCACACGCGGAGCA
Organism: Woeseiaceae bacterium; assembly: GCA_028289545.1. GTDB lineage: Bacteria > Pseudomonadota > Gammaproteobacteria > Steroidobacterales > Woeseiaceae > UBA1847. The sequence goes on along the minus strand of JANQPG010000056.1, from coordinate 7,772 downwards.
CAGCCCTCCCAATACCGCGTACGGCCAAGTTGGCGCTTCCGCGTCAATCGTCCTTGCGCATCGGATTATTCGGGTGTTGCGTCCAGTTACGCGCTACGGGGTCGATGGCTTCGCGCGTGCGCGGATCGATCCCGCTTTCAATCTGCTGCATCGTAATGCAGTTATCGACCGGGCAAACGCTGACGCACAGGTTGCAGCCTACACACTCCTCGTCGATCACTTCGTAGTGGCGTTTGCCGTTTAGCGTCTGAGTGATCGCCTGATGCGAGGTGTCCTCGCAGACAACGTGACATCGACCGCATTGGATACACAGATCCTGATTAATGACGGCTTTTTCGACGTAGTTCAGGTTCAGGTACTGCCAGTCGCTGACGCTCGGGACAGCCTTGCCGACGAGTTCGGTAACCGAGCTCATGTGCTTTCCGTCGAGAAACCGGCTCAGACCGTCGGTCAGATCGTCGATGATCTTGAAACCGTACACCATGGCGGCCGTACAGACCTGTACGTTGCTCGCGCCAAGCGCCAGGAAGTCGACGGCGTCGCGCCAGTCGGTAACGCCGCCGATGCCGGAGATCGGCAGCGCGGACGTGTCGGCTGTCCTCGCGATCTCGGCTACCATGTTGAGCGCGATTGGCTTAACCGCCTCGCCGCAGTACCCCCCGTGCGTCCCCATGCCGTCGGTCGTTGGGTACATCGTCAGTGTTTCGTAGTCGACACGCATGATCGAGTTGATCGTGTTGATCAGCGACACGGCGTCCGCGCCGCCGTCTTTGGCCGCTTTAGCAGGCGGCAGGATGTTCGTCACGTTCGGCGTGAGCTTGACGATGACCGGCACGGAAGCGGCGGCCTTTGCCCACTCCGTTGCCATCTGTATGTATTCGGGCACCTGCCCCACCGCCGAACCCATACCGCGTTCGGACATGCCGTGCGGGCAGCCGAAGTTGAGCTCGAAGCCGTCGATGCCGGTGTCCTCGATCATCGGCAGGTATTTGGCCCAGACCCGCTCGTTCATCGGCAACATGACCGAAGCAACCAATGCGCGATCCGGCCAGTTGCGTTTGACCTCGCGCATTTCGTCGAGGTTAACCTGAAGCGGCCGGTCGGTAATGAGTTCGATGTTGTTGAAGCCGATGACCCGCCGCTCGTTGCTGTGCAGCGCGCTGTAACGAGGCCCGCTGACGTTGACGATTGGAGGGTCCTCGCCCAGGGTTTTCCAGACTGCACCGCCCCAGCCCGCTTCGAACGCGCGGTTGACGTTGTACGCCTTGTCCGTCGGCGGCGCCGACGCCAGCCAGAACGGGTTGGGTGAGCGGATGCCGAGAAATTCTGATGCCAGGTTCGCCATGGGCGCCTCCTGCTGTTGCTTGCGCCGAGGCCCGCAAGAGCCCCAGCTGTTTACGCACTATTTGCGCAATGCCTTGTCGATTGCGATTGCGGCAACTTTGCCGTGCTGTACGGCCGTCACGGTGAGATCATCACCGCCGCCCACACAGTCGCCGCCGGCCCACACGCCTCGAATCGACGTGGCCTGGGTCTCGTCGACAACAATTTTGCCGCCGTTGATGACCAGACCGCCCGCCGCATCGTTAGTCACCTCGTCCGCGAGCCGCTGGCCGATCGCCTTGAAAACGACGTCCGCCTCTATTCGAAAAGTTTCGCCGGTGTCCTCCAGCCGGCCCGTATCGTTCAGCGCCGTACCCGCGAACTCGACGACTTTCACGCCGCCGTCCTGCAGATGTAACGGCCGAGCCCAGTGGCGGATCACGACACCGTCGGTTTTGGCGAGGTCCTGCTCGTATTTGCTCGCGCCCATCTGCTCGGCGCCGCGGCGATAGACGATATCGACACGCTCGGCTCCGAGGCGTTTGCTCTGAACGGCAATGTCGATCGCCGTCATGCCGCCGCCAATGACGACGACCCGCCGGCCGACGGGTAACTGACCAAGGTCTTGCGCCTGACGTAGATCCGCAATGTAGTGCACGGCGTTCTGAAATGCCGCGTCTTCGGCGCCGTCGATCTCCAGCGCATTGACGGCGCCGAGCCCAATCCCGAGAAACACGGCGTCGTAGTCTTCCCGCAAGCTGTCGAGGGTCACGTCACGGCCAAGTACGGCGCCGTGCCTGATCTCGATGCCGCCGATGGCCAGGATGTAATCGACTTCGCGTCGGGCGAAATCGTCGACGGTCTTGTAGGCGGCAATGCCGTATTCATTCAGGCCGCCGGCCTTGTCATTGCGTTCGAACACGACCACATCGTGGCCGAGCATTGCCAGCCGGTGTGCACAGGACAGCCCGGCGGGGCCGGCGCCGACTACGGCAACCGTCTTGCCGCTCGAAGGCGCTCGTTCGAACAGTTGCTTACCGGAAGCGAGTACCGGGTCGGTCGCATACCGCTGCAGCAGGCCGATCTCGACCGGCTTTTCCTCGTGCGTGTTGCGGACGCAGGCCTCCTCACAAAGGACTTCCGTTGGGCAAACGCGGGCGCACATACCGCCCATGATGTTTTCGCGCAGTATCGTCTGCGCCGATCCTTCGACGTTGTCGCTGCGGATCTTCTGAATGAAACCCGGGATGTCGATGCCGGTCGGACAAGCGGTTGTGCAGGGTGCGTCGTAACAGAAGTAACATCGGTCGGCCGCGATCAGCGCTTCCGAACGCGACAGCGGCTCGTGCAGGTCCGAGAACCCGCGCTTGAGCTCCTCCTCGCCGAGGCGACCGCTCCCGATGTCCGCGGCATCGTCAGCCATTAGCGTTCTACCGGCACGGGTTCGGAGAGTTGCGCCTGTGTGTTGAGGGCGTCGTAATAGGTCGCAAACGGCGGACGGTCGACGTAACGGCCCGCGCCGCGCTCGACGTTCAGCTTGCCGTCGGCGAACACGATCTTGCCGTTGCTGATCGTATGCGAGGCACAGCCTTTCACGGTCATGCCCTCGAAGATGTTGTAGTCGACGTTTTGATGATGCGTTTTCGCCGAAATCGTCTTGCTCGCCTCCGGGTCCCAAACCACGATGTCTGCGTCTGCGCCAACCGAAATGCTGCCCTTGCGCGGATAGATATTGAAGATCTGCGCCGTGTTGGTCGACGTCACCTTGACGAACTCGTTCATGGTTAGCTTGCCGGTGCCGACGCCGTGATGCCAAAGCACTTCGAGGCGGTTTTCGATGCCGCCCGTACCGTTCGGAATCAGCCGGAAGTCATCCTTGCCGGCAGCCTTCTGGTCTGCGCAAAAACAACAGTGATCCGTAGCCGTCGTCTGCAGATTACCCGACTGCAAACCTCGCCAGAGCGCTGCCTGGTGTCCCTTCGAACGAAACGGCGGACTCATGACGTGCGCTGCCGCTGTAGCGAAATCCGGATGGCGATACACCGACTCGTCGAGCAACAAATGCCCGGCCAGCACCTCGCCGTAAACCCGTTGGCCTTCGTTACGCGCACGGGTGATCGCCTCCAGCGACTGCTGGCAGGAGTTGTGCACGATGTATAGAGGTGCACCGAGTACCTCGGCAATGCGTATCGCGCGGTTAGCGGCCTCGCCTTCCACTTCGGGCGGCCGCGACAGCGGATGACCTTCCGGGCCAGTGATGCCCTTGTCGAAAATCTCCTGCTGCAGCCGGTACACGAGCTCACCGTTTTCGGCATGTACGGTGACGATGGCGCCGAGTTCGATCGCCCGCGTGAAGCTGTTCACGAGAATCTCGTCGTCGGCCATGATGGCGCCTTTGTACGCCATGAAGTGTTTGAAGCTGTTGACGCCGTGGTCGCGAACCAGCGTACCCATGTCCTTGTGCACCGACTCGTCCCACCACGTGACCGCAACGTGGAACGAATAGTCGGCGACAGCCTTCTCGGCCCAGCCGCGCCATTCCCGGTAGGCGTCCATCAGGTTCTGCTGCGGATCCGGGATGACGAAGTCGATGATCATGGTCGTGCCGCCGGCCAGCCCGGCCGCCGTACCCGAATAGAAGTCGTCGCTCGCCACGGTCCCCATGAACGGCAACTGCATGTGAGTATGCGGATCGATACCACCGGGCATCACGTACTGGCCGCCGGCGTCAACCACCTCCGCCCCCCGGGGAGCGTCCTGATTCTCGCCGACCGCGCGAATCACGCCGTCGTCACAGAGTACGTCGGCACGGAAACTGCGGTCGGCATTGACAACCGTTCCGCCTTTGACAAGCACACTCATTGTTCACTCCCGCCGGCCGTGCGCGCGGCAAAATAGTAGAGCAAGCCGCCCAGTATCGAGCCGGTAAACCAGCCGTAATCATAGAACCAACTCAGGCTGCCCGTGGTAATCGCGACAATCGTCAGCGCTACGGGTATCGAAAACGCGAGGAAGCCCGCTTTGTTCCAGGCCGGGTAGCCCGCGTTGTCGCGATAAATGGCGAGCAGATCGTAAGACTGCTTCCTGATCAAAAAATAGTCGACAATCATGATGCCAGCAATCGGGCCCAACAGGCTCGAATATCCGATAAGCCAGTTCGAGTACACGCTTTCGAGATTCACATCCGAGACGATCCAGCCCAGCCGCTTCAGCAGCTCCCAGCTCATCATCAGGATGCCGATGAGACCGGTCAGCAACACCCCGCGGTTTTCGTTGATGAGCTTGGGCGCGACGTTCTGAAAACTGTTTGTCGGTGACACGATGTTGGCTGCGGTATTCGTAGAGATCGTCGCCAGGATGATCATCAGCATCGACAGCACGACCCAGCCCGGGCTTTCGATGTGGCCGATCAGGTTGATCGGGTCGGACACGGTTTCGCCGACCAGCTCGAACGATGCGGCCGTCAGCAGCACACCCAGTCCAGAGAACAGGAACATCGTCAGCGGCAGACCGATGATCTGCCCGAGCACCTGGTCCTTCTGCGACCTCGCATAACGGCTAAAATCAGGTATGTTCAGCGACAGCGTTGCCCAGAAGCCGACCATGGCCGTGAGTCCGGCCATGAAATAGCCGAATACGGGCGCCCCTGCCGGACGGCTCGCGGGCGTCGACAACACCTCACTGATGGACACCTTGGGCAACGCCCAGAAAGTGAGCCCGAGCGCCACGATCAACAGCAGCGGCGCGGCCGCCGCCTCCAGGTGTTTGATTGACTCCGAACCGCGTATCACTACCCAGACGTTCAGCACCCAGAAAATAAAAAACCCAAACACTTCGCCGGTACCACCAAGGGCCGCCCAGGACGGAAAAACCGCCGACAACATCAGGTGGATGGCTATGCCGCCGAACAGGGTCTGGATGCCGAACCAGCCGCAGGCGACGATCGCTCGTATCAGCGCCGGCACGTTCGAACCAAGGATACCGAAAGAAGAGCGCAACACGACTGGACAGGGTATGCCGTAGCGTGTCCCGGGATACGCGTTCAGGGTCAGCGGTATCAGGACCACGACGTTGGCGATCAGGATGGTCCATAGCGCTTCGGTCACGGACAGCCCGAAATACGCGGTCAGCACGCCGCCCAATGTATAGGTCGGAACGCAGATCGACATGCCCACCCATAGCGAGGCGACGTTCCATTTGTTCCAGGTCCGCTGCGCAGCGCTGGTTGGTGCGATGTCATCGTTGAAGCGTGGGCTGGATGCAATGTCCTCACCGACGTCGAGTTCGACCAGCTCACCGACGTTGCGGATGCTGCTGGTCGCTACAGGTTCACGCATAGGTCGTGTCTCCCCGGTTTCCGGCGACTGCGATCGGACGCTTACTCGTCAACGAGCAGCCCATAGGTCTCGGGGCGGCGGTCGCGGAAGAACTGCCAGGTGTCGCGGACCTCGCGCACCATGTCGAGATCGATGTCGTGCACCAGCAATTCGTCTTCGCCGTAACTGGCCTGCGCCTCGATCGTGCCGCGCGGGTTCACGATGTAGCTCGAGCCGTAGAACTCGCCCATCCTTTCCGCCCAGGGCTCCTCGGATCCAACGCGGTTAATTGCACCGATGAACACGCCGTTGGCCGCGGCGGACGCGGGTTGCTCCAGCTCCCACAGGTATTTGCTCAAACCCGCTACTGTTGCGGACGGATTGACGATGTATTCGGCGCCGTTCAACGCCAGGGCGCGCCAGCCTTCCGGGAAATGCCGGTCGTAGCAGATATACACGCCCAGCTTGAGGTACGCCGTGTCGAACACTGGCCATCCGGAGTCGCCCGGCTTGAAGAAGAACTTTTCGTAGAACCCCGGATCGACCTGCGGAATGTGTGTCTTGCGGTACTTGCCCATATAGCTGCCGTCGGCGTCAATGACCGCGGCCGTGTTGTAGTACACGCCGGTCATGTGTTCCTCGTAGATGGGCACGATCAGGACCATGCTGTGTTTCTTCGCATACTCCTGCATGAGCCGGGTGGTATAGCCGTCGGGGATCTGCTCGGCCGCTGCGTACCACTTGCGGTCCTGGCTCGGGCAGAAGTACGGCTGGGTAAACACCTCCTGGAAGCACAGGACCTGCACACCCTGCTTCGCGGCGTCCTCGATAAAGGGGATGTGCGCTTCGATCATGCGGTCCCGGATCTCGTCCGGTTGCATGCTGCCGTCACCCTTGAGGCTCATCTGGATCAGGCCACACTTTACTTTCGCCATGACGACACTCCCCGCTGTTTCTTGTCGCCCCGGCAAATGCGGCGTTCCCGCCGTCGGATGCTCTACCGAGACTTGTTACTATTCAACAGCATACTGGGTTTTGCCGCCAGTTCAATTGTCGTGGCCAGGTAATCCGGCAGAGCGCCTGAGACTCTCGATAACCTGGGCGTCCACCCAGAAAATATCCACGTTCTCGTAGTTGTCTTCGCTGCTCGCTCTGTTGAAGAACAGGTACTTGCCATCCGGCGTTACGCTCGCAGCCGATTCGTCGGCGCTGGTGTTTATCTCGTTGCCCAGGTTGATCGCCTGGCCCCATGAACCGTCTTCCTGTCGAAAACTGATATAGATATCGGCGTCACCGTATCCGTCGTCCCTGTGTGTATCCCACAGCACATAGGACTCGTCCGGCGCGATGAACGGGTGGGCGCTCCAACGTCCGGCGTTAATCGCCTCACTCATTGGCTTAGGCTCCTCACGCTTGCCATCGATGAGCCGTGAAGATCGAAGAATGCCATTGCCGTCACTCGTTGCCTCGTCGAAGGCATAGGTTCCTTTAGCGGAAACTGTCAGGCGCATGATGCGTATCGTCTCGAACGGAGCGCCAAGGTCCTTGATCTCCGACCACCCGGTGTCCGTACGCTGCTTGTAACGCTTGCCCAGGTACATGGTCATCCCGTCGGGAGAGAACGCCGGCTGTCCGACTCGGGGCGAAACGACAGACTCGTACCATTGGTTTTCCTTTTGTCGAAAAACGACAAACATGGACTCTTCGTGTTTCCCGCCCCTGCTAAGCAAGTAGAACTCTTTCAAATCGGGCGTAAATACGCCGCCGTACTCCCAATGCTCAGTTGAAACGATACCGGGCGCGAACACCTCGGGCGTCGAGCCGGGTGGCTCCTGTCCAAGATACGGCCCTTCGAGAATGGGCAGCTTGTTCTCGCCAACACTATTGCCACTCACGGCCGTCAAAGCGAGTAAAAGGCCAATGGACATCAAAGAACGCGACATTAGAGTCTCCTTTCCGTGGGTGCAGTCAGTCACTTCAGAGCAGCAACAAAAAAAACCGCTGCCCCGTCTGAATGAGGCAACGGCTTTATCGTTTAGATGGTCGGGGCGAGAGGATTTGAACCTCCGACCCCCACAACCCCATTGTGGTGCGCTACCAGGCTGCGCTACGCCCCGACCGAATTCTGTTCTT
>JANQPG010000046.1 GCA_028289545.1 Woeseiaceae bacterium | reverse complement strand
GTCAAGATTCCCGACGAGGAACTGCCGGTCAAACCCGATCGCGAACACAAAGTCGTCTACTAGCGGGAGCCCAATCATGACAAGACCACACATCGAACCCTTCTGCGACCGCGACGTACACTTCAAGAACATGACGCTGCCGGGTTTCGGCAGCGGCTTTCAGTACAAGATGCTGAGTCTCGACACCGAAATCGGTTCGTGCACAATGACCGTGCAGCTGAGCGGCGGCTACAGCCAGCCGCCGGGCTTCAGCTACTCCGAGCTGGAGTTCATCGTCGTCGAGGGAAACATTCAGGTTGGCGACAAGCTCTGCGGTCGCGGCCACTATTTCTTTGTACCCGCCGGTTACTCCATGCCCGCGATCAGCTCCGAGCAGGGTGCGCTGCTGCTGATGATGTACAACACGGGTGAGCCGAGTCTTGTCGAAAGTGACGAGCACCATCCGCTGTCGCGGACCGAGCTTTACCACGACGTCGACACGTATGCCGACATCGTCTGGGCGCCCGGCAACCTGGTCAGTCCGTCAGTGGCCTCCGGCTGCATGATCAAGCTCCTGAACTTCAACCCGCAGACGTTCGCAATGACGTTCCTGTACTGTATGACGCCGCATTTTCACCAGGACAACATCTCCTATCACGATTGCGCCGAAGAGGGTTATCACCTGTGGGGCACGTCATGGATGATGCAGTTCGGCGATCTGCCGACCGGCGGCTACTTCTGGCGGCCGCCGTACATCAACCACGGGGCCTTCGCGAGCGAGCTGGGCTGTATTGCGATTGGCCGCACGGATTCGAAACTCTTCAACCACTTCCACTACAACCCGTGGAGCACACCCGACGAGAACCACGACCGCGCGGCGGCAAGGCTTGCGCGTCGGGATCCGATTCTCTACAAGTGGTGCGTCAACAAATCGCACAACCATCCGCACGGGCCGGAAGACTTCGAGGATACGATGCTGCGGCGCGGGGGCCATACGCATGCGGACGGCACGCATCATCACCATCATCACGACGGCGATCACGAGCACTAGTCGGCGCCGCGATCCTCCTCCCGGCGAGTCAGTGTCAGCCACTCGCCGGGAGACGTGCCAAACAGCTGGCGCTCTCCGTCAGCATCGAAACCTCGTTCGGCCAGTCTGAGTTCGGTCCCGCGAATCCAGGTTTCCGCCTCGATACGGCGGATCTCGCCGCCGTGTTTCGAATGGATGCGGCAGCGCTCGGGGTCCACGTAGCCGAACCAGCCGTCGCCGCGCCTTTCCCACGACTGGGCGCAAGCTTCGTCGAAACCTGCGGAAAGGTCCTCCCATTCCAGAGAGGCGAATCCGGGGTGGTCCGGAGCTGCATCGACGAACGCGTCGGGTTCGAGCAGGGCGAAGGCGCGCTGACGGACCTTGCCCGTGTCAGGATCGCTCTCGAGCAGTAGAATGCGCTGCCGGTAGAGGGTGCGGTCTTCGCCTTGATTGAGCTGCAGATAGACGACGACGGCACCGAGCGCTGGAGCGTGTACCCGGATGCGCCGGTCGACGAAGCGGTTATCGTCCGCAACCCAGGTGCCTAGCATGGCGTCGGCAACCTGCTCCGCGGAGTTCTCGTCGGCATGTGCCGCCGTCGCAGGCATCGATACACTCATCGCGAGCAGCGCGCCGCAAGTAGCGCGGGCAAGCGGACTCACAGCGTGAGCGCCTGCTTGTCGATCTTGCCGGAACTGCGCCTTGGCAGTTCGTCGAGCAGGCGAAACTCCTGGGGAATCTTGTACGGCGCCAGCCGGTCTTTGCAATGGCTGGTCAGCGTATCCGCGTCGGGCACCCGGGGACCCGCCACAAACGCCACTACGATTTCGCCGCGCTCCCGGTCGTTCAGGCCGAGCACGGCCGCCTCCGTAACGCCGTCCAGGCCCTGCAGGGTTTGTTCGATCTCGGCGGGATAGATGTTGACGCCGCCGCGGATGATGACGTCCTTGTCGCGGCCGCGCAGCGCCAGCATGCCGTTGTCGAGCCGTTCGGCCAGATCACCCGGGTAGAACCAGCCATTTGTGTCGGCCGCCTGCAGTTCGCCGTTTTCGTCGAGAAACTGCCGCGCCACCCCGGGACCGCGGTAGCGCAGCCGCCCGACGGTTCCGGCCGGGAGCGGATTGTCTTCGGCGTCTACGATCTCGACGTCCGTGCGAAAGGTCGGCAGCCCGACGGTGGCCGCATAGTCGCGGATCTCCGCAGCTCTCAGAACCGAAATCCCGCCGCCTTCGCTGGATGCGTAGTAGCTGTAAATATTGGGACAGATCTTGTCCAGGCACTCGGCGGCTTCGCCGGCGTGCAGCGGCTCTCCGCTCACGATCAGGTAGTCGAGGTGGGCGAGCAGGGCGCCCTCTTCGTGCAGTGGCAACAGGCGCCGCAACAACGTGGGTGGCAGAAAACTTGCCGTTACTTCCGGTCTTTGCAGCACTTCGACGATCTCCGGCGGCCTGAGCGGCGGCGGTGCCAGCAAGACCGTACCGCCTGCCGTCAGCATGCTCATGCCGAACGAGCGCCCGGCGCCGAAAAAAAGCGGCGTCAGAAGGGCAAAGCAGTCGCGCGAGTCGTAGCCGATGGCCGCCCACTGACTGACGAAGCGTTCGTACAGGTTTTCGTGCGTGACGAGCGCGCCTTTCGGGCGGCCCGTGGTGCCTGAAGACAGTGAGATCAGGAGTGGCGCGTCGTTGGTCTCGACGATTGCGGTGCTCGGGCTCCCGGAACACTCGACGAGCGAGAGCGTACGTACGCCTGCATCGTCGCTCGAGCCGTCATCCCCGTCGTCGTCCGCGAGCAGCAGCTCGAGCCCAAAAGCTTCGGCCGCACGCGTTTTCTCGGCGGCGGTCCATCGATGATCGATCGGCACGATGATTGCGCCGACGTGCGCCACGGAAAAGTGCGCGAGCAGATGCGCCGGATGGTCTTTCATGCAAAGGCCAATCCTGCTGCCGACCGACGCACCGGCCACATTGAGCTGTGCGGCGTAACTCTGCACGCGCCTGAACGCTTCCGCGTAGTCGATGGTCTCGCCGCGGTAAACGATGGCCGGCCAGTCGCCGTGGTTGGCTGCGTTGATGCGCAGAATGTCGGCGAGATTCATGAAGATGCCGACCTCGGTCAGTCGAGTTGGTAAATCCGTCGCGTATTGTCGCGCAGCAGTTTCGGCAAGACCTCGGGTTTGAAGCCGAGCGCAAGTATTTCGTCCATCGTGCGCTTGAAGTCGAGTACCGGGAAGTCCGTGCCGAAGATGACCTTGTCCTGACCGTAGCTGTTGATGTAATGGACAAAACTCTGCGGCCAGTATTTTGGCGAGTGCGCGTCGCAGCCGATGAACACGTTTTCGTGCTTCCAGGCCATCGCAATCATTTCGTCGGTCCAGGGAATGCCCACGTGGATGCCGATCAGCTTGAGTTCGGGGAAGTCACAGGCAACGGCGTCCAGCTTGATCGGCTGGCCGACGCTGCGGCAGCGATGGTCTTTCGAGTAGATCATCGACTGACCGACCTGCATTTGTATCGGGACGTCGAGTTCGACACATTTGGCGTAGAACGGGTAGTACTTCGCCTCGTCCGGAGCGAGTTCGAACCAGTGCGGGTACAGGTGCGCGCCAATGAAGCCCAGCTCTTTCACGGCGTACTCGAGCTCCCGCACACCGTCCATGCCCGTAAACGGGTCGATGCCGATCATCCCCGAAAATCTCTCGGGATACTTCGCTACCGCGTCCGCCACCACCTGCGGCGGCATGTGATAACAACCCTTGAGCCCGGGCCGGCCGGACTTGGCGGCAATCAGAAAGCCGTGCTCGATGCCGGCCGTATCCATCCGCTCGATCATCTGTTCGAGGGTCAGTCCAGCCATGAGGCTGTTCTTTGCGCGCATCTTGCCGGAAAAAAACTCTTCGGCCCAGTCGGGGCGATGCCTGAGCGCTTCTTCAGTCCAGATGTTGACGACGGCGTCGATGGCGCCAATGTTTTCAAGTTCAGACGATGGTTCGGACATCGGGGACCTCAGGCTGCGGTATTCAGATCCGTGTTGAATCCTTTGGGCGTGCCGGCATCGGGCACAAAGCCATACAGCGGCTCGTCCGGCAGAGCCTGCCGAAGTATAGACCGGACTTCCAGCAGCTTCTCCACATCGATGCCGGTCCTCAAGCCCATGGCTTCGAGCATGAACACGAGGTCTTCGGTCACGATGTTGCCGCTCGCGCCCGGGGCAAACGGGCAGCCGCCGATACCGCCCAGGGAGCTGTCGATCGTCGTAATGCCTTCATCGATGGCGGCGAGCGCATTCGCGAGGCCCAGCCCGCGGGTGTTGTGCAGATGCACGCCCGTCACGTGCTCGTCGCCGACGGCCGCGCGGACCTTGCGGATGAGGCGTCTGACCTGCCCGGGGTTTGCGTAGCCGGTCGTATCGGAGAGCCCAACCTCTGCAACGCCGGCTTCCATGAGCCGCTCGGCGGATTGGACCACGAGGTCTTCGCTGACCGGCCCCTCCAGCGTGCAGCCGAAAGCCGTCGATAACCCGGCCTCGAAATGTGGCCGTCTGTCCGGCTCGACCTCGCGGACGCGCTCCGCAATACGCGCAACTTCCTCGAACATCTGCTCGTGCGAGCGGCGGACGTTCTTGAGGCTGTGTGTTTCGCTGACCGAAAACGGGATGGAGATTTTGTGCGCGCCGGTGGCCAGCGCGTTCTCTGCGCCGCGCAGGTTGGGTACGAGTACCGCAACGGTCAGGTCGGGTATCTTGAGCGCCGCGGCAACAACCTCGGCCGTGTCCGCCATTTGCGGGAGGAGTTTGGGCGGCACAAAAGAGCCGACTTCTATCTCGCGACAACCCGCTGCCGCCTGGGCGCGAATCCAGTCGAGCTTCGTCGCCGTCGGCAGCACGGTACTCAGGCTTTGAAGTCCGTCCCGTGGGCCGACTTCACTGACCAGGATGTCAATCTCACTCATGAGGGTCTTGGGCTCAATAGGTTGTTGCTCAGCAGACTCGCGCCGGTAGGGCAGCGGGCTCCGGAGGTATCCGGTACTCGGCGAGTGCCGACGCTTTGCTGTAAGATGAATTAAAGATATAATAATATATCAAAGCAACAGCCGCCGCCAGCGGCGATCGAGGCATCATGTGGGGGATGCGTGACGACAAGGAGTGAACTGCCTTTAAGCGGCATAAGGGTCATCGAATTCTCGCACATGGTGATGGGCCCATCAGCGGGACTATTGCTCGCAGACCTCGGCGCCGACGTCGTGAAGGTCGAGCCGATCAGCGGTGACAAGACGCGCAGTCTGCGTGGCTCGGGCGCCGGGTACTTCGCGATGTACAACCGCAACAAACGCAGTATCCGCGTGGATCTCAAGTCGGAGGAAGGCGCGGCTATTGCGCGCCGCCTCGTCGCCGATGCCGACGTCCTGGTCGAAAACTTCAGGCCCGGTGCAATGGACAAGCTTGGCTTCGGCTACGAGAACCTGAGCGCCGACAACCCCCGGCTGATTTATTGCTCCAACCGCGGATTTCTCAACGGGCCTTACGAACACCGCACCGCGTTGGACGAGGTAGCCCAGATGATGGGCGGTTTGGCGTACATGACCGGACCGCCCGGAAGGCCGCTGCGCGCCGGCGCTTCGGTCATCGACGTGACCGGAGGCATGTTTGCCGTGATCGGTGTGCTGGCCGCCATGGAGGAGCGCCACCGCACGGGTCGGGGGCAGCACGTCAAGAGTGCGCTGTACGAGAGTACGGTGTTTCTCGTCGGTCAGCACATGGCGCAGCTTGCGGTGACCGGTGCGCCAGCCGCGCCAATGCCGACACGCATTTCGGCCTGGGCGATCTACGACGTGTTCGAGACGGGCGACGACGAGCGCGTATTTGTCGGTGTCGTCAGCGATTCGCAGTGGTTGACCTTCTGCAAGGATTTCGGTTTCGACGATCTGCTCGCGGATGAAACCTTGAGAGCCAACAACAATCGGGTGGCGGCCCGCGATCGCATTATTCCAGCCGTGCAGGCGAGGTTCAAAACCCTCAGTAAATCCGAGTTGATGCAGCAGCTCGAGAAGAGCGGTCTGCCGTTTGCGCCGATCACGCGGCCGGAAGACCTGTTCGACGACGAGCACCTCGAGGCGTCGGACGGTCTTCTGGAAATGGAGCTGCCCGACGGGCAAACGACGCGCCTGCCGGCGATGCCCGTGGAACTGTCGGGCCAGCGCCTCGGCAAATTCAGAAATCCGCCGCGCTCCGGGGAGCACACCCACGACGTCCTGTCGGAAGCCGGCTTGAGCGATGAGGAAATAAGCCGGCTGCTGGAGCGCGGCATTATTGCCGATACGTCGGCGGACGGCTGAGTCGCGCGAGTTTTGCCTACAGGTGCGCCCAAGGACGACTCTGCCGGTCCCTTGCAACGTGCGCGTCGATCTCCTTTTCGTACTGCAGCGTGTAGTCGATGTAGTCCAGCCCCTTCAACAGCATTTCGCGATCGCCCTGCGGGACCCTGAATTCGATCGCTGTTCCGTCCCGCAGGCGGATTGCCTGTGCGTCCAAGTCGATTTCGATCTCGGTGGCCGTGTCGCCATCAGCCGCGAGGATCCGGTCGATGTCGGTCTGCTCGAGTTCCACGGCCAGCAAACCGTTGCGCGCGCAGTTGCTGCGAAAGATCCGGCCGAATCCGGGCGCCAAAATGGCGCGGATGCCGAAGTCGGCGAGTGCCCACACGGCGTGTTCCCGGGATGATCCGCAGCCGAAGTTCCTGCCACCCAGCAGGATTGAAGCGTTGCGATATTGCGGCTTGTTGAGCACAAACTCGGGGTTTTCGCCCGTTCGTTCCGTGCCGTCATACTGGTAGCGCCAGCCGGCAAACAGGCCGTCGCCAAGGCCGAGTTTGCTCACGCGTTTCATCTCGCGCGACGGGATGATCTGGTCGGTATCCACGTTGTCGACAAGGAGAGGGGCAGCGACGCCGCGGTGTTGAGCAAATGCTTTCATGCGGCGTCCTTGTCGGTCCTCATTTCCCGGCTGTCGGCAATGCGGCCGGCAATCGCCGCCGCCGCCACCATGGCCGGGCTTGCCAGATGAGTGCGCGACTTGCGGCCCTGCCGGCCGCGAAAGTTGCGGTTTGTGCTCGACATGACGCGCTGTTCGGGCGCAAAACCCTCGCCGCCCGCGTTGAAACACAGCGAGCAGCCCGGCTCGCGCCACTCGAAACCCGCGTCGGTAAACACCCGATCGATGCCTTCCGCTTCGGCCGCCTTCTTGACCTGCTGCGACCCGGGTGTGCAGATTGCGCGGATTCCGGGGGCCACTCTGCGGCCGCGGAGTATGTCCGCCGCCGCGCGCAGGTCGTCGAGGCGCGCGTTCGTGCAGGAGCCAATGAATGCGGCATCGATGGCCAGACCCTTGAGCGGCTGCCCGGGCACGAGGCCCATGTAGTCCAGCGCGAGTTCCATCGTCTTGCGGGTTTCCGGGTCATCGGCCGCAGCGGGTGAGGGCACGCTCTGACTGACGCCGACAGCATGCTGCGGGCTGGTTCCCCAGGTGACGGTCGGTTCAATTTGCGCACAGTCGATGCGGTACTCGAGATCGAAACGGGCGTCGTCGTCGCTTCGGAGTTGTGCCCATTCCCGCTCGCACTCGGACCAGCTGTCGCCGTCCGGCGCGTACGCGCGTCCTTTGACGTAGTCGACGGTCTTCTGGTCCGGCGCTATGAGACCGGTAAAGGCGGAAAACTCCACGGCCATGTTGCAGAGCGTAAAGCGACCGTCCATGTCGAGTGCCGTCACGGCAGGACCGGCGAACTCCAGCGCGTAGCCGCGCGCGCCGGCGGCCCCGTAGCGCGCGATCAGGTGCAACACCATGTCCTTGGCGGTCACTCCCGGGCCGAGCGTACCGTCGAACCAGACGCGGAGCTGTCCGGGTTTTGCGGTGCGCAGCGTTTCCGTCGCCAGTACGTGCTCGCAGTCGCTGCTGCCGATGCCCCAGCCGACCGCGCCCAATGCACCCAGCGTACACGTGTGGCTGTCCGGGCAGGCCACCACGAGGCCCGGCAGGGTAATGCCCTGCTCAGCCGAAATAAGATGGGTAATCCCGTGGCGGGAGTCGTCGATGTCGAACAGCACAATGCCGCTGTCGAGCGCCTTCTTGCGCATCGTGCGGATGAAGACTTCACCGCCGGGCACCAGCGTCTTGTCACCGCGGCCGGGGAAGGTATCGAGGATGTGGTCCATCGTGGCAAACACGTGACGCGGATTGCGAACCGTGCGTTGCCGGTCGGCGAGCGAGGTCAGCGCAACGCCGCCGGTCCGTTCGTGCAGGAATACGCGATCGACGTGGACCAGCGAAGACCGATCCGGTAGTTGCCGGACTTCGTGGGTATCCCAGATTTTGTCGAACAACGTGGTTGCCAAGGTCTGAACTCGAGGCCTAAAAGTTATAATAGTATATCATTAAGCCAGAGATTCGAGGGCGTGTGAAATGCTTGAGGTATCGAAACCAGGCCTGCTGGGACTGGCGGCCGTGTTTGCGGTCATTGCCGCGCTGGATACGGCGTTTGCGGAAACATCCGTGACCGAGCGTCCGTGGCAGGAAGCGATTGTCAGCGTGACCGACCTGGATCGCAGCGCGCGGTTTTTTACCGAGATCGGCGGCTACGAGGTCAAGTGGCGCGGTCATGTCGATCGCGGCGAACTGGCGGCGTTCGGTTTGTCGCCGACCGCAAGCGCGGAGGCGTTGCTGCTTGGCCCTCAAGATGCGGACAGCGGACTCGTCAGGCTGGTGCGTTTCGAGGGCGCGGGCCGGCGTTCGCCGATGCGTCCGGGTTCGCGTCCATGGGATACCGGTTGCTACTTCAGCCTGATGGTGCGGATGAAAGACATGCAGTCCATCTACGACGACGCCATTGCGCTCGGTTGGTGGACCGAAACGCCGATTACCTACCTCGAGTTCGGCGAATCGAAACTGAACGTCGTGATCTTCAAAGGTCCGGACGGTCTTCAGGTGCAAGGCTACGAGCGCCTGTCGCCAGCGTTACCCGAGGCTGTCGGTGACTTCGAGCGCATGACCCGGCCGTTCAACATGATGCAGATGGTGCGCAACAGGGACGTGGCGTACGAGTTTTTTACGGATGTCCTCGGTTTTGCAACGTTCTACAACGGCGATCCCTACGTCGCGGAGACGCCCGAGTACATGCCGCTTGGCATTCCCGTCAACCTAACGACGTCGGTGCGCTACCGGGCAGGTATCGTCTATCCAAAACCCGGCGAGTTCGGCCGAATGGAAATGATCGAGATCATGGACCTCGACGGTCGGGACTACGCGGCCGGGTGTCGGGCACCCAACCTCGGGATTCTGGCCGTACGTTTCGAGGTTGACGACCTGGACAGTCTCCGGGAAACGCTCGAAGCGCGCAGTCAAATGGACATTGCGTCGTCGCACACCTATTCGCTCGAACCGTACGGCGTCGTCGAGACCATCGAGTTGACGACACCGGACGGCGCCGCTATTCAGTTCTTCGAACGTGACGAGGCTGTTGACCGGCCTTCCGCCCGCCGCTGATGGCGAGCAGCCAGCCCGCAGCGGCCAAGGTGCATGCAAGGGCAACAAGCCCTGCAATGGGCTGGAAGCTGCCGCCGTAAACGATGCCCGCGACGACCGTAAACGATCCGCTGATCACGAGCCCGGTTGCCGACGATAGCCCCGAAGCCGTTCCGGCCATATTCGCGTGATGATGTATTGCGCCGGCCATGGCGCCCGGCGTGATCGTGCCCGAGAACACCATGAGTAACGCGAGCGGTACAAGAACCGCCAGTATCGGCACGGGCTCCGCGGACGCGAACAGCAGCAGCGCGATGCCGGTCAACACGGACAGCACGACGCTTGCGCCCACAACCCGAGCCGAGCCGATGCGACGGGTCAGCCGTGCCCCGAGCGTCGCGCCAACGACGAAGGCGGTGGCCATCAGCCCCCATATCAACCCGAAGGCTTCTGCGCTCATGGCGTAGCTGTCGTGAAAGTAGGCTGCGCCAACGGCGAGAAATGAAAAGAACGAACCTTGTATGAACCCGAACAGGAACGTGTTGCCAAGGAAGGACGGCGAGCGGAGCAGCACGCCGTAGTTTGCGACCAATCCGCGGGCCTCCGGTTGCGGGGCGCCTTTGACCAGCGTCTCCGGCAGTCGCAGCAGCATTGCCAAGAGCACGATGAGCCCAATTGCGGCCGTGCTGATGAACAGTGCGTCGACCGATGCCTGGGTCACGAGAAAGCCGCCGAGTATGGGAGCAAGCACGGGGGCTGCGCCCATCGCGGCCGCAATGTACGACATGGCCGTCGCAAGGTCGTTGCCCTCACAGGTGTCTCTCAGTATCGCGCGACTTGCGACCGTGCCGGCGCTCGTGCCGACCGCCTGCAGATAGCGCGCCGCGATCAGCAGTTCGAGCGTCGGCGTTATCGCACAGACGAGACTGGCGAAGACAAAGACGAGAAATCCCCAGAGCATGACCCGTCGACGACCGAAGCGATCACACAGGTAGCCCATGAAGGGCTGTGCCGTGGCGAGCCCGAACAGATACGCTGACACCACAAACTGCACCATGGACAGCGAGGCGTCGTAGTGTTCGGCAATGCTGTTCATGGCCGGCACGATAATCGCCATACCAAACGGCGACAGGCCGCTTGCAATGCCGAGCAAGAGGAGAGGTGGCCGCCGCGTGTTGCCCGGCGCGGTTGATGCCAGCGTATGCTTCACGAGCGGACAGCCTTTACGACAATAAAAAAACCCGGCAGAACCTGAGCTCTGCCGGGTTGTGTCTGCGCGAGGCGCTTACCGTTCTCCGAAGTTGAGCCGGACACGCGCCTGCCAGAAGCCTGGCGGCGTAAAGTAAGGCACAAACAGGAACGACGTCGTGTAGACCTCGTTCGTGCAGTTGCGACACTCGACGATTACCGACCAGGCATCTTCAGCATCCGCCAGCGACACACCGGCGTTGAACAGCGTGCGTCGGCTGTTCTCGCCGAGGTCACGCGTGCCGACAACGTTTTCGCCAATGAAGCGCGCCGAGAACGTGGGTCGGATGACGCTGCCGCCAAACCATTCCACAGGAATGTTGAAGTTCGTCGCAAGCGTTACCGTGGTGTCGGGGGAGCGCTTGGGCGTAGCGACGTTGCAGTCCTCATCGAACGCCGCGAAGTCTTCGTTGGGAGCGACGCAGCCGGGGGGGAGGCTGACGTACTCAGCGTCCTGCAGACCGACGCCGAGGAAGATCTCCCAGTTATCGGTCGGCAGCGCCGTCATTTCGAATTCGAGACCCGTGTTTTCAAGGCCGCCGGCATTCGTCGTCAGGAAATCGCCGGTCGACGTAGCCGAGGTGGTCTGCAGGTCTTCGAGGTCGGAATAGAACAGGGTTGCATTGGTGCGCAGCCGGCCATCCGCCCAGTCGGCTTTGACGCCAACCTCATACGACCAGATCGTTTCCGGGCCGAAGGGCTGGAATGCCGACGGTGCGCCGCCGCGGGCGTTCCAGCCGCCGGACTTGAAGCCGCGCGTCGCTGACACATAGCCCGTGAGGTCGTCGCTGAACTGATGACGATAAGCAACACGCGGCGTGACAACCGATTCGTCCTGGCTGAGCGGGATGCCCGCAGCAACAAGGCCGGCCGTCGTAAGGGCGCCGCCCGTATTGTCGCTGAGGGTAATGTCCTTGGTCTCGTCGGTGTAGCGAGCGCCGATAGTCAGCGTGCCGTCTTCGCCGATGGCAATGTCACCCTGTGCGTAGAAAGCGAACGACTCGGTAGTATTGCCGAGCACACGATCCGCGAGCCTGAGTGAGCCGAACAGGTAGTCGGCAAAGTCGGTCGTGTTGTCCTCGTCCAGGTAATAGATGCCGGTCACGAGGTCGACGCGATCGTCGAGTATCTGGCCGACCCATTTGAACTCGGCCGTCGTCATCTCGTGTTCGCCGTTGTTGTCGATCCAGAAGAAGTCGTCGCCGGTTGCGCCCGGGAAGTTCAGAAGGAAGTCCTGGGTGAGATCGCGGTAACCAAGAACGAGGCTGAAGTCGCCGCCCAGTGCGCCCCAGCTCAGGTCGGACACGATGCTCGTGGTTTCGGTCTCGTTACCGTAATCCGATTTTTGCGTACCGAGCGCCACAGGCACTCCCGTCTGCGGCAAGGTGGTTGTGGTCGTGCGGTCGTCGTCGTCGTCACCAATAACGCCGCGAACGAAAGCGTCGTCGCTCGTCATGTAGTCGAACGCCAAATCCCACGTAATGTTGTCTGTGGGAAGGAAGCGAAACGCGGCCCGAATGCCCTGGTTGTCGCGGCCGTTGTACGACTCACCGTCGTTGAGGTTGTCGAGCCAGCCGTCATCTTCCTGATAGAACGCGGAGAACTTCGTCAGAAAGCGCTCCGAGATCGGCAGGTCGATGGTGCCGCGGACAATCTGCTCGCTGTAACGGCCGAAACCGACTTCGAAGAAACCGCCCATTTCTTCCGCCGGCTTCTTGAGGATGACGTTGATGGCGCCTCCCGTCGTGTTGCGGCCGAACAGCGTGCCCTGCGGCCCGCGCAGCACTTCGATGCGCTCGACGTCGAAGAACGTGAAGTTGTTGGCGTTCTGGCGAGTGATGTAGACGTCGTCCACGTAGGTACCGACCGGCGGATCGAAGGTGGCGATCGATTCATCGTTACCCTGCGCTCGCAGGTAGTACATGTTGGCCGTGCCTAGGCCCGTGTTGTTACCGCCGAACAGATTGGGCACGACGTTGACCAGTTCAATCGTCTCGTCAATCTGCAGTTTTTCCAGCATCGTGTCGCTCAATGCCGTGACGGCAACGGGCACGTCTTGTATCGACGCCTCGCGCCGCTCAGCGGTGACGGTAATCTCTTCGAGCCGGCCCGAGTCGTCGTTGGACTGGGCAAATGCCGCGGTGAGCGGTGTGGCTAATAAACAGACGGCAAGACCGGCGCGCAGCCAAACCAGCAAGCTTCTCATGACGAACCCCCTACGGATGACGTGTTAAGCCTTATTGGTATGCTAATATAACATTTCGTCGGCGTAACAAAACCACTAAATGTATCTGTATGTCGTCGGCGATGGGCCATCAGGCCTGGGGTGCCGTCGTAAGCTGCTGAATTGGCGTTATTTTGACGCATCGGAGTGTTAAGATATTTTTGCTCGGGAGCTGTTGTGGCAGCGCAACACAACGTTGTCCGACACAATAAGCCCGTTTCAGCCGCTGCGCTGACCAAACTGTTCTTTTGCTACCAGTAGGAGCATGCAATGGAGACACGCCTGCCGCACGATCTGAATATCGACAAGACCGGATGGCATCGCGCGCGCGAACGGGCGGTCTCGTCGCTCAGAGCCTACGTACTTAACAACCTCGCCGGCGACTTACGTGCCGATTACGAGACGGCGGTTGAGCCCACGCTCGACGAGCCACCGGCTGACGGAGTCGCGGTGCATAAGGCCATGCGCCCGCGGCCGGCGTTTCGCCTGTACAGCAGCCTGCGCTGCACGGCCCAGGAGCTCGTGTGGAGTACGGTCATCGATTCGATCAATCAGCAGGCGGACGTACTCGAAGAGCAGGCCGAGGCACTGACCACGAAGAGCGGCGTTGCGGGCACTCTTGAACTCGATGAATCGACGGAGTTACCGGACTACTACCGGGCCGTGGACGTGCATCTGATGCCGGGAAACTACGACGGAGCCGCGGCTGAGGCCGGCGTTCTGCCGGGGGCCGTGTACGACAACGGATTCAACGTGTTTGCGTTTGGCGCGATGGGTAAGGAGCACAACGATATTGGCTGGTCGATGGCCAACTTCGTCAAGCTCAGGTTTCCGGATATCGAGCCGGCGACCATCGTCGACGTGGGCTGCACGATCGGGCACAACACCTTGCCCTGGAAGCAAACCTTCCCCGACGCCGATGTTTACGGCGTCGACATCGCCGGCGCGTGTCTGCGCTACGCCCATGCCCGGGCAACGTCGCTGGGAGTGGAGGCTCACTTCCGCCAGGCGAGTTCGGATCGGCTGCCGTTCGACGACGCCAGCGTCGACGTCGTGTTCAGCTCGATGTTTCTGCACGAACTCCCGGCGAAACATATCGGCAGATTCATAAGCGAGGCACATCGTGTGCTTCGACCGGGCGGTGTGTTGATCAACATGGAGCTGCCGCCCAACGCGGCCCTGCCGCCGTTCGATGCGTTCTACCTCGACTGGGACAGCTACTACAACAACGAGCCTTTCTACAAGGCATTTCGCGATCAGGACTATCGTTCGCTGTGCACGGACGCAGGCTTCGAGAGCGAGAACTTCTTTGAGGGAGTCATGCCGCGATACACCTACGTGGACGCAGATGATTTCGAAAAGGCCGTGTTGTCGCCCGCCGAGTTCGACGAAGATACGGGCCGTCTCTCCGACGCGATTCAATGGTACGGTTTTGGCGCGCGCCGGTAGAGGCGCAGCGTTTGCGGAGACTTCAGGATGACTGACGCAGTATCGCGGGACGTCAAGGGTGGGCGCGCGGCGTTCTTCGAGAACCCGGAGAGCGATCGTTTGCTGGCCATGCTCATGCAGCTGGTGACGGAGCACTGGGCGCTGCGCGAGCGCGCCATGGTGCTGGAAAACCTGCTCGTCGACAAAGGCGTGTTGTCAGCCGGTGAGCTGGACGACTATCGGGCAGACGCCGCGACCGACGCCAGCTGGGATGCATTGAGTTTCGAGCTGATTCAATCGGTGATCGAAGCGGGGCGTAATATCAAGAACAGCTGAGCGCGCCCGCGCCCGGCATCACCGGAGGTCTTTCTCATGGACGGGTATTCACTGGCAGTCTTTTTCCACGTGCTGCTGTTCGTGTTCTGGTTGGGTACCGACGTGGGGGTTTTCCTGGCCGCCAAGATTTCCGAGCGCGCGGAACTGAGTGTGGAGACGCGGTCTACCGTGCTGGGTCTCGGCATGGTGCTGGACCGCCTGCCGCGCTCCGCGCTGGCGCTGATCGTGCCGTCGGGGCTCGGCCTTGCCGTACACTCGGGACAGCTCTCACTACCGTCGGGTTTTGTGCTTGCGGCATGGGTGTTTGCGCTGGTCTGGCTCGCCGTGTTGTGGATGGGTTTTTTGAATCCGCAGAGTAAAACCGAGCAGCGAGCCATGCTGTTCAATTTTGCGATGAACGCTGTGCTGGCGGTTGCCGTGCTCGTGGCGGGTATTTACCTGCTGTCGACGGGTGCCGCCGCCACCTGGCTTGCGCTCAAGGTTTTGCTCGTCGGTTTCATATTTGTCTTCGGCGTGACGCTCGACGTCCTGTTCAAGCCGGCCGTGGAAGCGTTCGTCGAAATTACGACCACCGGCGCCACTGACGAACTGAACGAGAAGTACTCGAAGGCTATTGGCCCGGTCTATCTGATCGTGCTGGCGATCTATGCAGCGGTACTCGCCGCGGCATGGCTCGGTATCGCCAAACCGTTCACCTGAAAGCCTCATTGGGGAGTTAGCGATGACCCGCATAGTTGTCCTGTTTAACCTGAAGCCCGGCGTCGACGTCGAAGAATACGAGCGATGGGCTCGCAGTACCGATTTGCCGACGGTCAACGGGCTCGAGTCGGTGGATGCGTTTACCGTGCACAAAGTGACCGGTCTGCTCGGCAAGGACGATCAGCCGCCGTACGAATACGTGGAGATCATCGACGTTAACGACATGCAGACCTTCGGCGAAAACGTATCCACGGAAACCATGCGTAAGGTGGCGAGTGAGTTTCAGGGTTTTGCCGACGCGCCGGTGTTCATGCTGACCGACTCGGTGGACTGAACGTGGCGAGCTATCCCGAACTGGCCGGTCGCGTGGCACTGGTGACCGGTGCCGGTCGCGACGCCGGGATTGGCGCCGCCATTGCTCGTCGTCTGGCCGCGGAAGGCTGCCGCGTCGTCGTGACGGATATCGCCGCCTCGGATGCGAATGCCGCCGCTGAAGGCGGTTCCGCGGATATCGACAGCGCCGATGGCGTGGCCCGGGCGATCGTCGACGGCGGCGGCGCGGCGACTTCCGTGCATTGCGACGTGCTTGACGAGGCCAGCGTGCAGGCCGCCGTCGGGCATGCAAAGGCCGAGTACGGCCGGCTCGATATCCTCGTGAACAACGCCGGGGTCGGCTTCCTGATGTCGCCGATCGCCGAGACCTCCGCCGAGGATTGGGACCGTGTGCTCGGCGTCAATCTGCGCGGCGCGTTCCTGGCGACCAAACATGCGGCGAAGCTCATGATCGAAGGTGGTCAGGGCGGCCGTATCGTCAATATAGCGAGTCAGGCTGCGAAGTCCGGGTTTCCTTATGCCGCCGCGTATTGCTCCTCCAAACACGGCATGGTCGGGCTCACCCGCGTATCCGCCATCGAGTTCGGTTCACACGGGATTACCGCGAATGCAATCTGTCCCAACCACATCACTACGGGATTGGGCGCCTGGCAAAACAGCTTCTTTTCGGATGCGCTCGGCATGACGATGGACGAGTACATGGATTCCATGCGTTCGCGGATTCCGCTCGGCCGCCCCGGACTCACCGAAGACATCGCCAAGACCTGCGCGTTTCTGTGTTCCGACGAAGCCGTGTACGTGACCGGCGAAGCCATCAACGTCAGCGGCGGCGAGGAGATGCACTAGCAGATTCACTGGCAGATGTATCAGCCGCTGAAGGTTCTGTAGCGCATCAGCCCGCGGGCACGCAAAGGCGAAGCAACTCGCCAACGGAACCCAGCTTGTCGATGCGCTCGAGAGCGGCGGCCAGCGCATCACCGGGCACCCCACTGTCTTTGATGCAGGAGCGGTACTTTTTCTCGCGCTGCTCCGAGGACAGCGGGTTCTGCGGGCAACCGAGCGTGTGCGGCACGTCCTCCTCGAGAACGCTGCCGCTCTCGAGGGTAATCGCGACCGACTGGGGACTCAACACGTCGGTGCCGTGGCTCGAATCTTCTACAAAATGCACGCGATGGCTAAACGCACACAGCTCGGGGTCCGATCGCCGGCTCTCCGAGAAGCTCGACGCATCGATATCGCCGTCGCGGAGCAGGGTCGCGAGCAGAAAGCCCAGACATAGCCTGGCGTAGTTGACCGACATGCCGTCGGTTGCCGGGCGTGCGACGAGGCGCTTGATGAGCGGCGGCACGGTCGCGTCGATGCGTACTACGTCGGCGACGCCAAAGCCGTGCTCTCTGGCGAGACGGTCTACCGCGTCGAGCACGGCATGGGCTGCCCGTCCCGTGGGAAACGGTTTGTGTGCGAGCTCGGTGATGTGCCACGTGTCACCGAGCGTTGTGAGCCGGTCTTCGAGGGATCCGTCGCGCTCGTAGAGCTCAAAGTAGCCAAACGGCCCATCCAACACGTCATGCGGTGCGACAAAACCGCGCTTTGCAAGGTCGAGCGCACACACAGCCGCACGCGCGCCCCCGGCAATCTGCAAAGGCAGCGCAACGCTGCCTTCGACGTGCGCCTGCATGGTGCCGGCAAGCTGCGAATAGGTGAATCCAAGTACATTGCGCGCGTCCGCGAGCGACAACTCCTCGATGCGCGCCAGCGCAACGGCCGTACCGAGTGCGCCCGCCGTGGCCGGCCGAAAGAACCTCAAGCCCTCACGCGCAGCGAGCCCGAGCGCAACCGCAACCTCGACACCCAGCGCAACACCCAGCAACACCGTCTCGCCGCTGCACCTGCGCGTCTCGGCGACGGCGAGCAGGGCTCCGGTCAGGACCGCCATTGCGTGAACCGTGGCGTCTTCGTGCAACGGGTCGAACTCCTGACAGTGCACCTGAAAACTGTTGACGTACGCGGCGGAGGGCGTCGGCAGGCGTTCCGTGCTGCCAAGTACCGTCGCGGCGTCGCCCGAGCCCCAGCCTGCAACCGTATCGCGGAGCGTTACCGCATCGGCTTCGCGGCTGCCGGAGATGCCGACGGCAACGGCGTCGGCCAGAAAACACCGGGCCGCTTCCCTGGCGGGCGCCGGCAGATTCGCGAAGCGTGTGCCGGCCGCAAACTCGAGCAGTGAGTCGACGCTGTTCACGTGCCGACCAGCCTGGCCGCTTCCCTGCCGGCGATGCGCCCGAGCGTCACGGCGGTGCACAATCCCATGCCGGGAAGATAGCCCCACTCGGCGGGACCGGACACGGAGCGGGCGGCCCCACCTCCGGCAAACAGGTTCGGCAGCGCCTTGCCTCCAGTGTCGAGGACGCGTGCCCGGCGGTCGACGACCAGCCCGCCCTGGGTGTGGAACAGCGCACCGGTGACACGAACCGCATAGTACGGCGGCTCGAGGGTTTCCTTTTCCAGGAACAGACGGCCGAATCTGTCGGGTTTGTCCGTCGCTGCAAGCTCCGCCGTGCGTGTGAGCGTGTGGATGAGCGCGGCTGCCGGAAGCCCGCAGACCTCGGCAAGGCCGGCGATTGTCGCGGCGCTCCTGGGTGCGTTGATCGAGTCGGCGTCCCGGTACTCCTGGTAGCGCTCGAGTGCGGCATCGTGCAGGCGTTGATCGTAGACCATCCAGCAGTGGCCGCCGGGCTGTTCGAGGATGGTCAGCGCCTGGCCGGAGATGTTCTCGAGTTCGTTCTGAAACCGCTCGCCGTTGCTGTTGACCTGTATCCCTCCCCCGATCAGAAGGGTGTGCGGCATGACCAGTGCCTGCGGGTCGGCCAGTGAGCCCAGCGCCTGGTACGCGCCCATATCGGCTAGGGCCCCGCCGAGCGCCTGGCCCCAGAGAATACCGTCCCCCTGGTTGCCTTCGTGTCCGTAGTAGCGGGCATCCCCGACGGCCGGCATATGCTGTCGAACCAGTTCACGATTTCCGCCGAAGCCCGAGCTTGCGAGTATCAGCGCGTCGCAGCCGATCGTTTCGACGGCCCCGTCCGGACGCGTAACCGCCACGCCGAGGACGCGGTTGTCGGAATCGGCAAACAGCTTGCTCGCCCGCGCACCTGTGACCACATCGATATCGGCGCTGGCTACGGCCGCCATCAGCAGGTTCATAAGCGTTTGCCCGGAACGGTCGGGCGGGGCATGCAGTCGCGGTTGAGCATGTCCCATGCCGGTCCAGCTGGTTTCCAACGTCAGCGCAACTTTGTGGCTCTCGATCAGCCACTCGACAGCGGGGCCTGACTCCCGGGCGATGAGCCTCGCCAGTGCCGGGTCCGTGCGGCCGTCGGTAATGGCCAGGATGTCCGCTTCGAGCGCGTCGGCGGAGTCTTCGACCCCGGCCGCCTGCTGCTGCTGCGTGCCGGCGGCGCAGATGGCTCCGTAGGACATGCCCGTCGAGCCCGTCGGATGAGGGTCGCGTTCGAAGACCAGCGGGAGGGCGCCCGCATCGCCTGCCGCGAGCGCGGCGGTCAGGCCGCAGGCGCCGGCGCCGATCACCACCAGCGGGACGTGCAATTCGCTCGATAATGACTGGACGCGCTCGATGCTCAATGGGCGATATCTTGGTTCCGATTCCGGCCAACCTAACGGCAACGCAACCGATAGGCAATGCCTGCGGGGGTTAACGGCCACGCGCTGGCCACTGATTGTTGATGGACCATCAATAAACTGTCGACGAGTTGTCGAGGCAGCGATAGAAACGGTTACAAAACTGTGCGGGACATGCCGCGCAAAATCGAGCAGACTATCATTATAATTCTTTCAGGGCCGCCAGATCATGCGCTGGTTACGGAAACTGCACAACCGGGTCGAGCCGCCGGGCTTGGAGCTCAGGCTGCTGCGCGCGATGCCATACGCGTTGCTGGCGGCCGTGTCGTTGCCTGCACTGATTGCGTTTGGCGGTCGCGCCTACGCACGATTTGCCGAGGTGCCGAATCCCGCCAAGGCCGTCATGTCGATCGACATCTTCGCATGGTCGGTTCTCGCCACACTCGTAACGGCCGTGTTGACGGTCACGATCGGCTGCATAGTCGTCTGGATCATGAAAGGGCCCGCCTATGTGGCCGATGCCTATCCGGTGGCGCACGCCAATCGGCCAACGACCGAGCGCAACGCCGACTGAACGGGTTCCCGGTCTCCGCCGGTCACTTATGTGACCGGCTTCACACTGTTCATCAAAGTTTGCGGCGACGGGCACTAACGTCGCCGTTTCTGTGATCCCACTACACGTCCAAGATGCGCGCTGTGACTACTCTCGTCCCGTTCGACATTCTCCGAGAGCCTGGTCATGAAAAAATTGCTGATTCTGGGGGTGCTGGCCGCGGGTCTGGCCTATGGCGGCGCCAAATGGCACCTGCACTCCAAGGTATCGGAGAGTATGGACTCGCTCATTATGATGGCGTCGCCGTTCGCCAAGATCGAATACTCGGGCGTACGCTCCAGTTTCGGTGGGGAGCTGACCGTCGAGAACATCAAGATCGATTTCAACGATTTTCGTGATCCGCTGACCATCGATCGGGCCGGTATCGACACCGGCGGTTTTTTTGCGCTGCTCGAAATCTCCGATTTCCTGAGCTTCAAAAGCCGGAACGTGCCTGACTACTTCGGGTTCATTCTCGAGAATGCCCGCGTTCCAGCGGATGCCGACTATTTCCGCAAGGCCTACGCAGTGCTTGAGGAAGCGAGTGGCCGGGAGATGCCGGACGATCCGCAGAAGACCTGCGCGGGGCAGTACGGCCTGACGCCCGCCATGCTGTCCGATCTGGGCTACTCCGAGCAGGTGTTTTCGATGCGCTTCAGCGTGCAGCGCGTGACGTCGGGTTTGCTGGTCGACTTTGACACGCACATCGACGATATGTGGGACGCCGTGGCGACCGTTGAACTGGCGGGTAGCTTCTCACCCGGTCAGGCGATGAGCGGCACCTACAAACCGCGCATGAGCCGCTTTCGACTCGAGTACACCGACCGTTCGCTGAACCGGCGGATCCGGGAAAACTGCGAGCGTAAAGGGCTCAATGCCGAACAGGTGCTGACGGCGCAGGTCGATGCGTTCAAACAGTACGGTGTTGAGAACGGTATCGAGTTCGATGAATACGTCCTCGATCCTTACGTCGAGTTCCTCAAGGGTAAGGACACGCTTGTGATTACCGCGGAGCCGAACGAGCCGGTGGCGCTGTCGCAAATCGACCTCTACAAGCCGAGCGACGTGCCGGCGCTTCTGAAACTCGAAGCGAGTACGTTTTAGTCGCGGTCGCGGTCGGCGGTCACGAGTGAGCGCCGCGATATCACCGGATCTCGAGCTACGGTACACTCGGCCAGTCGATGGTCCCGAGTGTTTTCCATGCGTAAATCCCCGGTAGTTCTGTTTCTCGCTGCGGCCTGTTTTTCGAGCGCGCACGCCGTCGAATTTGCCGACTACGATTACAGCCGCTGGTCACAGGAAGTGACCGAGTGCGACCGGCTCGCGGCGCACGGTCTCGATCCGGGGCACGTGGGTCCGCCCGTCACCCGGGCAGAGATGGACACCGATGCAGCCATTGCAGCGTGTACCGAGGCTGTAAGGAAGGAGCCCGGCAACCCGCGCCTCAACTATCAGCTTGGGCGCGCCTACGGGTACTCCGGACGTGGCGATGAAGCCATGCCGTACCGTTTGGCGGCACTGGAGGCGGAGTATCCACAGTCGTTGTTTGTCATTGGGTACCTGCATCTGATTGGCGTAACGATCGAGCAGGACACCTGCCGGGCGCTGACCTTGTGGCAAAAGGCGGCGCACTATCGCCGTCTGGCGGCACTCGTATCGCTGCCGCGACACTATCTGCGAGGCGATTTTGCTGCCTGCGGCGTTGACATCTCCGCGGCCGATCTTGCCGCGTATCTCGCCGAAGCCAAGGGTTTGAGCAGCGACTACTACGTGGGCATGTTAATCGAAGAACTGCAGGCGAAGATTCCCGCAGCGGACTGAAACCCGCGGACAAGTCGTTAACGCAAAAACAACGCAAAAACAACGCAACAATAACGGGGGAGGGGACATGCGTTATCTTGCAGCGCTCGGGATCGTTCTGATGAGTTCCTGCGTATTTGCGCAAGGGCAGGACAGCCAGCCGTACGAACGCGATTTTCAGGTCATCGACGCCATGCTGGCGGGCCGCTACGACAACAGCAACCAGAGTTACTTCGATCGTCGCGGTGGGCGTGACGTGCAGCATCGCCGCCTGCACCTCGAGGTGGTCCGCGACCGAGGCGCGTCACATCGCTTTCGCGTGACGGGCTACTGGAACGACAAACGCGACGAGGTTGCCGCACGATACGTCTGGTCGCTGGCCGTCGATCACGACGAGTCCGCGGTGGTGCTGACGAGCCGCTACTATCCACCCGGTGTCGATCCCGGGATTGGCGGCTCCGGTGACGCCTGCCGCCTGGTCTGGCGGCGCAGCGCCGCCGAGTTCGTGGCGGATGCCGCCTCGCGTTGCGGCCGCTGGGATCCCGAGCGGCTGGTTTTGAGCGAACAACAGCTGTGGCTGACGGTGGCCGGTATCGACGCGGGTGACTTCGCTTTGCACCGAGTCCGTGAGTTCGAGTGTTATGCGGACATCCCGGGTGTCGGTGGCGGGCGCGACATACCCTTCGATCGCTACGACGGGCTGCGCCTGCACGATCGCGGCGGGCAGGTGTGGTTCGAATCGAAAGAAGGCCGGCGGATTGGCATTAGCTTGTTGCACGTCGATTGGCCCATCAACAACTACCGCGGCGCGTTTGCCCGCGATTCGCTGGTTGTGTACGTCAGCGAGGACACCGGGGAAGAGCGTAAGGAACTCGGCTACGCGTTTACCGTCCCGCACGCGGATCGGATCGGTATCAATCTGAAGTGGATGCTGGCGAACTGCTACATGCAGTCGAACGAAGATGTCGAGCCTTTCATGTAGGCGGTCGCGCAGGTACACGGAGAATAGGGAGAGGCAATGAGCAACCGGGCTCTGCTCGAGCAACGCATGCCGGCGATGTTGCGCCACGAAGGCGTGTGGGAGGGCGTTTACACGACGGTCAACCTGGCCGGCGAGGTCACTGACAGCCACAAAAGCCGCGTCGTCTGCGAGTTTCCCGATCAGGGTGAGGCGGTCTACGTGCAGAAAAACCGTTTCGACTGGGACAACGGCGACTCGTTCGAGACTGAGTTCAGCGGCACTCTCGATGGCGACCGTATCCTCTGGGACAACGACCGCTTTACGGGCTACGGCTGGGCGACGCGCGACGATCTTGTCCTGCTGACCCTCAGTCGAAACGACAAGCCCGGAGAACACTTTACGGAGATCATCGTGTTATCGCCGGACGGGAAAAGCCGCGGCCGCACGTGGCACTGGTTTCGCAACGGCGAACTCTATCAGCGCACGCTGTGCGACGAGCGCAAACGCGACGCGTAACGGCCGGGTCTACTCGTCTCCCACGACAACGATGGCTTTGCCGACGTTGTCGCCGCGCATGAGTCGAGAGAAAGCCTCGGCCGCATTCTCGAGGCCGGATGTGCGGTCTTCGAGATAGTGGATTTTGCCTTCCCGGAGCCAGCCTGAAACCTCTTTGACGAAGGTCTCTCTCAGATCTTCGTGATCGTAGACGACCATCCCGCGAACCGTGGCCCGGGCCTTGATGATCCATGCGGGGTTCGGGCCCGGCGGCATTTCCGTCGTGTTGTACTGCGCCATGAGCCCGCAGAGCACCACCCGTGCGCCGAGGCGCAGGCGTTCCATCGCGGCCTGCAGCGTGTCGCCGCCAACATTGTCGAAGTAGAGGTCAAAGCCGTCCGGGCTGCACTCGTCGAGCTGCTCGCGCAGGTTGCCGGTCTTGTAGCTTACGCAGTCGGCGAAGCCCGCCGTGTCCTTGACCCATGCACACTTCTCCGGGGCTCCCGCGATGCCGATCGCGCGGCAACCTTTCTGCATGGCAATCTGGCCCACCATCGAACCGACGGCCCCCGAGGCCGCCGAGACCAGTACGGTATCGCCGGCGACGGGTTCGCCCAGCCGCAGCAGGCCGGCATAGGCTGTCAGTCCTGGCATGCCCAGCACGCCGAGGAAGGTCGACAACGGCGCGAGTGACGGATCGACACGCCGCGCTTCCGCGGCGGGCAGCGTGCTGTGGCTCTGCCAGCCCGTATGCGCCCTGATTAGGTCGCCGGGCGCAAAGTCGGCGTGTTTCGAATCGACAACGCGGCTGATCGCTTCGCCCGCCATCAGGTCGCCGGGCAGGATCGCGCCCGACAGATGGCGCCCGCTGATCTTTCCTCTCAGATACGGGTCCAGCGAGAGGTACAGCGTTTCACACAGCAGTTCTCCCTCGCCAGCGGCGGGCATGGGCGCGGTCGTGGTTTCGAAATCGGCGGCCACCGGAACGCCTGCGCTCTGCCTCTTGAGGAGGATTTGGGTATTCTGGCTCATCGTCGCTCGCTTGTTTGGGCTGCTATAATGTTATAATAATAGATCATTTACAGTAACGAATCACCAACTAGGGTGCACGGGGATGTGCGAAAGGCGCCGATGCTCGCCGCCTGGAAACATGCCTTGATGAACTTGGAGGCCATCATGTCGTTGGCAGAGTCACAAGACGACAGTCTGATTGAACAACTTACCGCCTTGCTGGGCAGCGAGCACGTCTTGAGCGATGAGGCGAGCTGCGTACTGTATTCGCAGGACGTCTACACGAAGTCGATACCGGCAATGGCTGTGATCCGCCCCGGCAATACGCAGGAACTCAGCGCTGCCGTCGCCGCCGTTGCGGCGTCCGGTCACGCCGTGATTCCGCGCGGCGGCGGCATGTCCTATACACGCGGCTACGTACCCGTGGAGGCCGGCAGCGTTGTCGTCGACATGCAGCGCATGGATCGCATCGTCGAACTGAATACCGAAGACATGTACGTGACAGTCGAATGCGGCTGCACCTGGAAGGCGCTCAACGATGCGCTCGAGGGCAGTGGCTTGCGTACGCCGTACTGGGGAACGCTGTCAGGCATACACGCAACCGTTGGTGGCGGCCTTTCTCAGAACAGCATTTTCTGGGGCTCGGCTCGATTCGGTACCGCAGCCGATTCGGTC
Organism: Woeseiaceae bacterium; assembly: GCA_028289545.1. Taxonomy (GTDB): domain Bacteria; phylum Pseudomonadota; class Gammaproteobacteria; order Steroidobacterales; family Woeseiaceae; genus UBA1847. The sequence goes on along the minus strand of JANQPG010000046.1, from coordinate 13,203 downwards.
ATTGGTCTCGAGGTTGTGCTTGGAGACGGCAGCATCGTCAAGACGGGCGCCGGCGCACAGACCCAGGGCTCACCGTTCTTCCGTCACTACGGCCCCGACCTGACGGGCCTTTTTAGCTGCGATGCCGGGGCGCTGGGCTTCAAGGCCGTCGCGACGTTTCGCCTTGTGCCGGTTCGCGAACATCGCGACGCCGTATCGTTCGATTTCGAAGATCATGCATCGCTGATTGCGGCAATGAGCCGCATTGCACGCGCCGAAATTGCGGACGAAGTGTTTGGCTTCGACCCCTATCTCCAGTCCGTGCGGATGCAGCGCGAAAGCATCATGAGCGACGTCAAGAAACTGGCCGGGGTACTCAAGTCCGGCAAATCGCTGGTGGCCTCTATCAAGGACGGCGCAAAAGTTGCGATGGCGGGCCGCGGTTTCATGGACGACGTCAAGTTCTCGATGCACGTCATGATCGAAGAAAAAAGTGCTGCTGCATTGGCGGCGGGCCTTGGCGAAGCGCGGCGTATCTGCGAAGACTGCGGCGGCCGAGAGATCGAGAACAGCATACCGAAGATCATCCGCGCCAATCCGTTCACGCCGCTCAACAACATGGTGGGCCCCAACGGCGAGCGCTGGGTACCGATTCATACCCTGCTGCCGCATTCCAAGGCGCGGCGTGTGACCGAGCGCACCCACGCGGTACTCGAGCGACATCGGGAGGATCTCGAGAAGCACGGTATCGGTACCGGCTTCCTGTTTGCCGCGGTGTCAACCAACTGCTTTGTGCTGGAACCGGTTTTCTTCACACCGGACTCCCTGAACGAAATACATCAGGAGTACGTTGAAGATCACGTCCTGAAGAAACTCCCGGGCTTCGAGAGTAACCCGGCCGCCTCCGAAGTGACGGCGCGCGTCCGCCAGGCGCTGATCGATCTGTATGAAGAGGAGGGCGGTATACACATGCAGATCGGCAAGTCGTATCCGTACCAGAGCGGGTTGGACCCCGACAGCCTTTCGCTCGTCGAGCGTATCAAGGCGGCCGTCGACCCGGATCGGCGCGTCAACCCGGGGGCTCTCGGCTTCGACTAGCCGCTCTTCGGTGAGCTCGTACCCCCACGGCGGTTGCCGAAGCCTCGGCCATCTATCAAACACCCTTGCCGGCGGACTGCGGTCCGTCGGCGTTTATCTATGGACAGACTCAAGGAATTGTCATGTCTCTACGTGCATCGCTACCGTTCCTCGCGCGCAACGAAGGCGTCTGGGAAGGTTACTACCGCTACTACGATCCTAGCGGCAACAAGATCGACGAACACAAATCGCGGCTGATATGCCGCATCATCGACGATCGCGATTACCACCAGACCAACGTCTATCGCTGGTCCGACGGTCAAAAAGAGACCCGCGATTTTCCGGCCGAAGTGGCCGGCACGCGCCTCGTGTTCACGAACGAAATCACGGGTTGGGCCGAGGCCGTCGATCTCGACGAGCACAAGCGCACGATGATGCTGCACTGGACGCGCAACGGCGAGCCGGACCTGTATCTCTACGAAATGATTCAGCTGAGCGACGACGGAGAGGCTCGCGCGCGCGTGTGGCAGTGGTTCAAGAACGATCGTCTGCTGCAGCGAACGATCATCGACGAGCGCCGGGTATCGACAGACTGGGCCGCCTACGAGAGCCTCGATCCGGGCTACGACGACATTCGCGACTGAGCCGGATTAGTCGATGGTCTTGTTGTTCCTGAGCTTCGTGACGGTCTCGAGCTGGCGCTCGATGAAATGTGAACGCTCCGGAACTGTGTGGCCGTCGCCTTTCAGCAGTGTATTGGCCGGATAAACACTACCACTATAGGTTTCGGCAAACAGCTCGAGGCGCTGACGGGCCAGATAGTTGGGCATACCGACGCGCTGCCGGTATGCGCGCAACGCCTCGAGATCGAGCGTTGCGTTGGCCGCCATGGTCTCTCCGCCCGAGGCGTTGCAGAGTACTTTGCCCGTGTAGTCCACGATCTTCGACATGCGGTCGGTTGACGCGGGCGGCATTCCGGCGTCATAGATTCCCCCGGTGTTGGCCGACACGACGTACACGAGATTTTCGATGGCGCGTGCGCGCTTGGCGATATCTTTGGGGGTTAGATCCGGACTGGCAACCTCGCCGGTTGGATGCAGGATGACCTCAGCACCGCGCAGGGCGTGCGCCCGCGTAATTTCGGGGAACAGTATCTCCTCCGAAGCACAGCAGGCGAGCCGGCCGAGTTCGGTGTCCGCGACCGGAAACACGGCGTCGAGGCCGTAGATGTCGAGGTACTTGTCCCAAACGTCGTGCGGCGTCGGCGCGAACATGGAGATCAGCCGCCGATAACGCAGGATGAGATCTCCGGAGGGCGCAACGATAAAGCAGGTCTGAAAGTACAGCCCCGGGAAATGGGGATCGGTCTCGTAGGCGTTGCCGCAAAGATAGACGCCGTTGGCTTCGGCCGCTTTCGACAGCGCATCGTATTCGGCGCCGCCTTCGCTAATGGCGGCTTTGTTTGCCCAGCCTTCGATCGTGTCGCCCAGCGGGTATCCCGTCATGAAGTATTCGGGCAGCACCACCAGCTTGAGGTCGGGTCCGATAAAGGCCTTGGCGGCATGAATCTGGTCGGTCACGCGGTCGATGCTGGCCAGCATGGCGTTGCGGACTTCCGTATCGGGCAGCCGGTTGACGGTGTCGCAGCGGGTCTGCAGCGCAAGAGCGGCGTAGCGGAGCGGACTCATCGATTCAGTCCCCGGTGATCTCGGTCAGATAGACGTTACAATCGCCTGCGCCGTCGCGCAGCTTCTTCAGTTCAGCGTATTCGGGGGAGTGCCAGAACGCGCGCGCGGCGTCCATGGAGGGCCACTCCGATACGACAATCTTGCGCGTGTCCGTTTCGCCTTCGAGCTGCTCGCACTCCGCGCGCATGACGCGATAGCGTCCACCGCTTTTGGCGACCAGCGCCGCCGCATGTTTGCCGTACTCCATAAACCGCTCGGGGTCGGTAATGTCGGCCTGAATGATCATGAATGCGCCCATGTGCGCTACCTCCGATCCGCTTGTCCTGAAATGTTGGGTTGTACTCAAATGAGATGTATGCCGAGCGCCGCGCTCGCAAAAAGCCCCAGCCAGATTGCCACAACAAACGGCCGCGTGCCGCCCAGACTGGCATTGATGGCGGCGTTGTCGGCTTCGGTGCCCTTACCCTGAGCGATGTTCGCAAAAGCGGGCCCGAATGGCTTGAGTTTGATGCGCACGATGAGCCCTAGCCCCACGAGACCGCCGTAGATCATCAGTTTCAGCGCAATCCAGTAGGGCAGCGAGAACGCGCCCGCGACCAGCGCCGCCAGGCCCGCGCCAATCAGGCCGAGCGACAATACCAGCCGGAACCAGAAGTCGAACTGCGTCAGCAGGGCCTTTGCGGGTGATGCCGCGGCCATGTGCAGGTACAGCACCATGCCGAGCCATGCGAAACACGCCAGCCAGACCAGCGTCATGATCAGGGTCGAAATACCGAGGAGACCCATCGAGAACGCCAGCTGCAAACCGAGCGGCAGCATCATCGTCATACAGATGCGTGGTATCTGATCGAGCCAGAACAGGATTTTGGCTGCCGCGACGCGCACCTCGGGCGAATGTTTGGGATTTGCCACCCAGTAACTCGAGTGGAACACGCCGAGGTCGCCGCCCAACCAGTAAGCGAAACCGATGAGGTGCAGGAACTGGATCAGCAGAATCTCGTTCATGGTTGTTTATCCAGGCTGTCGATGACGTACTGCGCGATGCGCTCGGCGCCGGACTCGAACACGGCGCCTTTTATGTCGTCAGCGCCGACAAAAGCCGCGGCTTCGATAGCGTCCGCTGCGGCCCGGGTCGGTTCTTTGAGGCCCGACTCGGTCGCGATCACCGTTGTACGGCCGCTGATGTCCGTGAAGTGTCGCTCACAGTCGTAGCTGAAGGCCGCAAGGAATCCGAGCTGATCGTTGGGCAGCGCTCGGAGGTGTTCGACGAACAGCTCGACGGAACGGTTGAGGCCGGCCGCGTCGAGGCGGCTCTTGACGTCGAAATCCCAGGCGCCCGAAAGGCACTCGAGTTCGCCCGTGAGCGGCAAGGGTTGTCCCATCTTTTCCCGCAACCCGGCCTGAGCATCCGAGCTGAAATAGGGGACGTCGCACAGCAGCAGGTGATCGACGCGTTCCGGCGCAAGCCTCCGCATCTCCACGCCGACGAGGCAGCCCGTATGGAACCCGAGCAGGTCGCACGGCGTGTCGAAACCGGCGTCGCTGAGCGCCTCGAGTAAAGCGTTCGCATAGTCGCTAATCGTAGGCATCTCGCCGGCTGAATCCGAGCCGCCGTAGCCGGGATAGTCCGGCGCAACCACGGTGCGGCGCTCGTTCAGGAGCGGCATGACGGTCGTGAAGTACAGACCGCTGTAGGGCGAGGGGTGCAGGCACACGAGCGGTCGAGTCGATTCGTCCCGGTTTGCCGCTTCCAGCACGCGCAGGTGAATCCGGCCATAGCCGGTATCGGAATATCGCCGGCGTATTGTGCTCACGCGCTCGCCTCTTCTTCACGAATGGCGGCATGTTCGGCTTGATACAGTCGTCTCGACAGCCCGATCAGAAACAGAACGGGAATGCCGTAGAGCGCAACCGTTGCGGAGGCCGCATAGTTGAGGTTTTCGTTCCCGAATACGAAGTCCGACAACGCGCCAACCGTGTTCGGGCCCAGGAAGAGCCCCAGCATGCTGACCACCATGTAGTAAACGGCCGCGGTCTGGCCGCGAAACTGCGACGGCGTAATGTTCATGAGTGCCGTTACCGACGTGGCGGTGGTTATGGCGATACCCACCGTGTTGACGACAATGACGGCGAAAGCCAGTTCCGGAGACGGCATCAGCGGTGCGACGATACCCGTCGGCAGAATCAGGAGGGCGCCGATAATCATGATGACCAGCGGTGCGTCGCTCATGCCCTGGGCGTACAGGCGATCGTTCATGTAGCCCGCAAAGTTGACGGAGGCCGGACCGATGGCGAGCAGGATGATGCCGTTCACCACGGCGTACTGCTGAGCTTCCCAACCCCAGGTGCGTTCGAACATGGGCGCGTAGAAAAACTGGCTGTAGGCGACAATGACCATGAAGCTCGCGAACGCCAGGCAGCAGCCAAACACCTTCCAGTTGCGGCGGAAGTGTTTGAGCGTGTCGCGGATCGAACGCTTGTCGGCGTCGTCTTGTCTGATCTGCCGCGGCGGTTCACGCAAGGTCAGCATGAGCGCTGCAACCAGAATGCCCGGCAACCCGACGACGATGAACACAAATTGCCAGGGTTTGACGACGCCGACGATCGGCATCGACAGTTCGGGTACGGAGTTTGCCCAAACCAGTATCGTGGCGCTGACCAGCGACGCTATGCCCGCGCCGAGCGAGAGCGCCGCCGAGTAGAACGCAATGGGTTTACCGCGCTTTTCGCGCGGGAAGCTGTCCGAGATCATGGACATTGCGCACGGGCCGAGCGTCGCTTCGCCGGCGCCGACGGCCATTCGAGCAAGGAACATCTGCACAAAGTTCTTGGCGAGGCCGCAGGCCACGGTTGCGGCGGACCAGACGAGTACGCCAATGCCGAGCATCCAGGTGCGGCGCGTACGATCGGCAAGATAGCCGAGCGGCAGCCCCATCGTGGCGTAGAAGATCGCAAACGCCGTGGATCCCACCATCGAGATCTGCAGGTCGGTCAGGCCGAAGTCGGCCTTGATCGGCTCGATCAGCAGCCCGAAGACGTAGCGGTCGACGAACGACAGTATGTACGCGATCGTCAGCACGACGACCATGTACCAGGCGTAAGCGCTGCTTGGGTACTGGCGCTCGTCGGCCGTGCTCATGAACTGTGCTCCGCAGACAGAATCCTGTAGATCACGATCAGATTGCCATCATAGTCGACAATCCCGACCTCGCGTCCCACGCGGCCGTCATGAGTGTGGAGTTCGCCTTCTTCGTAGACGTGGCAGCCGGCCTTCCGCGCGCCGTCGACCACACCGTCGATATCCGCAATGTCGAGCACGATGGCGCCGCGCCGCGGCATCGGCAATTCGGGCAGCGGTGACGAGACTTCGGTCAGGGCCATGACTCGCGGCTGGTCCGGCGCGTTCAGTACGGCGAAGCGGATGTTGTCGTCCGGCGGAATTTCGAACACCGGGTAAGAATAGGAGTCTTTTGCCGAATCTTTCCTGAAAGCCAGTTCGAAACCGAGTACGCCGCAGTAGAGTTCCAGCGATCGGTCGAGATCGCTGACCATGTAGTTGGCGCGCTGAAAGCGCATCGCGGGTTGTTCAGTCATGTCTACTCCTCGTCATGGGGCCCCCGGCGCACGCGTACGAGCGCCATCCCGGTGTTCTGTCCCGAATACAGGCTGGCCAGAGCGTCGGGCACGCTCTCGAAGCCGTCGAACACGTGTTCGACGGGACGCACGGCGCCGCTTTCGAGCCAGCGGCACATGTCCGCTTCCGCGCGATCGAAATCGTCCACGTGGTTGTAGATGAAAAAGCCCTGCATGAGCGAGTTGGTCCGCCGCAGCCGGGTGTAGTTTTTGAGACCGTAGGGCTCGTCGAGCATGTACTCGGATATCGATCCGCAGAGCACAATGCGCGAGTGCATCGCGAGGTTCTCGAGACACACCGACAGGGTGTCGCCGCCCACGTTGTCGAAATACAGATCGATACCCTCGGGGCAAGCGTCGGGTATGGCGCTCGACAAATCCTCGGATTTGTAGTCGATGGTTGCGTCGCAGCCCAGTGACTTTATCAGCGCGCACTTTTCCGGTCCGCCCGCAATACCGATGACTCGGCAGTCCATCGCTTTGGCAATCTGCACGACGTGCGTGCCGACGCCACCGGCCGCGCCGGAGACGACGACCACGTCGCCCGATTTTGGCCGGCCGCAGTCGACAAAACCGAAGTAGGCGGAAAAGCCGGTCATGCCGAGTGCGCTGAGCGCTACCGTGTAGCGTAGGCCCACGTCGGGCACCTTGCGGAATTTCTCCTGCGCCGTGCCGGCTGAGACTTTGTAGGTCTGCCAGCCCATCTGCCCGTGCACAAAGTCGCCGACGGCAAAATCGGGATGCTTCGACTCGACGACCTCGGCGACGCCGCGGCCGTGGATCACGTCACCAATATCGAGTGCGCGTTCGCCCGCGACGGACTCGCCGCTCATGTACATGCGCATGACGGGTGCAAGGTTCACGTAGTAGTTCTTGAGCAGGAACTCACCGCTGCCCGGTGTCGGAACGTCTTCTTCGGTGTACGCAAAATCGTCGCGCACCACGTTGCCCCTGGGCCGTCGCGCGACCCGCCACTGGCAGTTGCGGTCCTCCTTCACGGCCTCTGACGAAGGTCAGTCATCGTCGATCCGCAGAACCTGGTTGCACTCGAAAAAATAGCCGTCGGGGTCGAACAGCGAGACGCTCAGGAAGTGCTTCTGACGGCCGTCGTGTCCTTTGACCGACCACTCGTGCGGTTCGGCGTGAATGTGTGTGCCCAGCGCGCGAGCCGCCTCACAGCTTGCTTTGGCATCTTCGGCTTCGACGACAAACGTCGGATTGCCGTAGCTGACGGAGCGCGGAATCTCATCGGGCGCGGGCAGCGGCGGATCGACCCACTGCAGCAGGCCAATCATGCCGATCTTGGGATCGTCCGCCTGCATGATGACAAGATGAGTCTTGTCGCCCGCCTTGCCGCAGGCGAGACCCACGCCCGACAGCGTGAAGTCGGTGTCCATCCACACCGACATGCCGAGGACCTGCTCGTACCAGCGTACGGACGCCTCGATATCGCGCACGATCAGCGTCGTGCGCTTGACGATGCTGGCCATGTCTAGTCCCGGTCAGGCGCCGTGCGCTCGCCGTCACGGATTTTCTGGTAGTAGATCCAGCTCGTTTCGTTGCGACGCGGGTCATCCAGCGGCGGCGGAGACACGTATTCCGGATAGTGCTGGTCGATCTCGGCTTTCATCGTTGCCGACATGTCGTCGAACGAGTCCAGCTTGCGGCCCGCCGTGTGCATGTAGATCACGCCTTCGCGTCCTTCCATCATCATCCACGGCAGCCAGTCGGACATGCGTACCCAGCCAACCTGGACCTCGGCGGTTGTCGTCTCGGGATCGAGCAGGGATTCCGTGTCGCCGAGGAAGTTGAACATTTCGGTGGCGTGATAGGTGCCGCCGATTTCCTGCTGATATTCACCGGCCAGCGGGTTCGGGTAGAACAAGGGGAACGTGTTCGTCTGCCACCAACGATCTCCCAGGAAGTCGCCGCGGAACGTCGACGGCCTGCCGTCGCGGCCGATCTTGTAGGCGGTGAAGTTCACCGGGTCGTTGGCGACGTGCAGCACGTCGACCGTTTCGCCCGTCCAGGGGTTGTCCCATTTGGAGAGTACCTCACCGGTCTCGGGATCCTTGTACAGCAGGATTTCGCGGGAGACGAGTTTGTAGCCCTCGCCACGTTGCTCGTCCTCGACGCTGGAGCAGGCGCGAATATTCATCCCTTCGACCAGAAACAAGAGCCGATCCCTCTCGCCCTGACGGCGGGAGTAGGCTTTGCCGTGCCACCAGTACGTAATGGCTTCCCCGTCGACCGTCGAGCAGCCGATCTTGCGGCCGATCGTTAGCGCGTCGTCCGGGTCCATGGGGTCGAGTTCGGCCGCGACAGGTGCGCTGTCGACCGTGAACAAAGCTGTTGCCGTCAGTAGAGCCGTCAAGGCGGCATTTCGAAACGTTCGCATGATTCTCTCCCGCAGGCCGATTCCGGCCTTTGACTATATTGTTATATTAATAAGTCATTATGCATCAAGCGCCGGCCCAAGCCAATTGCTCAAGCCACTTGCCCAGGCCGATTCCGAAGCGAGTTACGGGCGCTCCAGCGGCCGGATGTTGGGCACCAGCAGCATCAGCAGTGCAGCGGACACGATGTGCAGGAACGCAATCATGTAAAACACCGGTTCATAGCCGGCGCTGCCGATCAGGACGCCCGCAACGACGCCGAGAACGCTGCCACCGAGGCTGCCGACCGCGCCGAACACACCCCATACTGTTGCGACCTTGGCGGCGGGAAACAGGTCGGCCGGCAGCGTAAAGAACACGGCGCCCTTGACCTGTATCGCAAACATCCCGAAGCAGATCAGCCCGAGCGCCAGCATGCCGGATTCGGCCCGGACGGCCGGTATCGTGACGAGTACGAGCACGGCACCCAGCCAGATGACCGCCTTGCGTGCGTAGTTGACGGTCTTGCCACGCTTGATCAGGTGACTCGACAGCGCTCCGCCTGCGAGTGCACCGAGGTCGGCGGCAACCCACGGCAGCCAGGCGAACATCGCAATGTCCCGGAGGTTGAAGCCGCGCACGTCCATCAGGTATTGCGGCAGCCAGAACAGGAAGAAGTAGAACGGAAAGTCGCTGACCAGCCGCGAGACCATGAGCCCCCAGAACTCCCGGTAGCGCAACAGCGACAGCCAGGATTCTTTGCTGACCTGCGGTGAGCGGCGTTCGAGTATGAGCGTTCGCTCCGACTCGGAAATCGACGGATGGTCTTCAGGCAGGTGGTACCAGCGATGCCACAGCCAGACCCAGATCAGGCCGAGCGAGCCCGGCAGGATGAACGCCCACTGCCAGCCCAGCGTCGTCATGACGAACACGGTTGCGGGCGGCGTAATGATCGCGCCGAGACCGGCGCCGAGCATGAATATGCTGACGCCGGTGGAGCGTTCGCTGGCGGGGAACCACTGCGCAACCGCTTTCGTGGCGGCTGGAAAATTGGCCGCTTCGGCGAGGCCCAGGAGCGCCCGCATCGAAAAAAAGCTGACAAAGCCGCGACCGAGTGCGTGCAGGATCGTTGCGACGCTCCAGAGCACGGCGGCGAGACTGAAGGCATGCTTGGTTCCAATCCGATCGATCAGCGGCCCCGAGATGAGTTGGCCCAGGCCGTACGCGAGCAGGAAACCGCTCGTGATCAGTCCGTACTGCTCACTGCTGATCGCGAACAGCTCGGTGATCATCGGCGCGACGACGCCGAACACCGAGCGATCGACATAGTTGATCGTCGTAATGATCGCGAGCAGGATTGCGATGCGCCAGCGGTAGGCCATCAGGGTTCTCCGTCGTGGCGCCCGGCACTCGCGGTTGCAGTCGGCGTGCTTTGCCGTACCTTGGGGCCGTCGGTGTTTGTGCGCGGCAAGTCCATTGGCCGTCTAGCCGCCCAGAAGAATGTTGATGTCGATCGGCTTGTTGGCACGCCAGTAGTCGACTCGCCGCAACACGGCGCCGGCGAGGCACAGGTTACTGCTCAACGACTGCGACGATTCGTTCAGCAACGCGGCCAGCGTCGGCATGCCCGTGCCGGACAGGAGCGTAACGTCGGCCCCGCCGTTGTCGAACCGGCTTGCGGCTTCGAGCACCTCGGTGTCCGTCAGCGCGTAGATGGCGCGGGTGTCCTCGCCGACGTCGATGCGCTCGTGGCGAGTGATCTGAAAGCCGAGTTCCTGCCAGTACTCGATCGAGGCGTCGACGAGCGGCTGCGGGTAGGGTGCGACTATCGCGATGCGCCGAGCGCCGCGGAGCCTCAATTCCTCGGCAATGGCGAGTGTGGCGGTGACGATGGGGACCCGATAGGCGCGCTGCGCTTCATCGAGCAGCGCAAGCTCTCTTGCGTGGCCGACGAGATACGAAGACGCCGTGCATGCAAAGGCAAACGCGCCGAGGGGCAGCGTGTCGAAGGACCCGATGGCGCGGCCGATCTGTTCGAGGTACTCGACGAGCCGGGCATTCGGGTCCGCTTCAGGGCTGGTCAGCCGGGTTGCGAGCGGAACGGCGCGATGTTCGAGCAGGCGGCGCAGTTCGATTTCGACGGTCGGGTTCGCCTGCGGCGTGGCAACGCCGATAAACGGCATTGCGCTGGTCGACGTCGATATGGCGCTACTCGACACGCTCGGCCTCCTCGAGTCCCGTGATCATCGACGCCCTGAGCAGGAACTCGCGGCAGCGCTCCGGATCGGCTGCGACGACGCGATGCTCGTTGAGGTGCGCTTCCTGTTCCCGCCGGTTGTCGGCGGCCATTCGTTGCCGATTGGCGGCCGCTTGCGGAATGACCGCGCGGGTTGCGACGAAGTGTCGTTGCCGCGAGTAGAGGTCCAGCAATCCGTCGTCGGCGCCGTTGATGACGCGGGTCAGCTTGTCGGCAAGATTGAATGCATCGTGAATGCCGCCGTTCATGCCCATGCCGCCGCTCGGGACATTGAGATGAGCGGCGTCGCCCGCCAGCAGCAGGCGGCCGTTCCGGAAGCGCGGCGCCGAGCGCTCATGCACCCGATAAGGGCTGATAGACCGCAAGTCGGCTTCGCCGGCTTCTGGAACGATACGCGCAAGCTGCGAGCGGACGAGGTCTTCGTCGGCCGCCGTTTCAATATCGTCCACACCCGGGTACAGGCTTGCGCGCCACAGCGTCGGTTGCCGCATCAGGCTGAACGGCCCTTGTGCCGACCAGCAGTAGCTGACGTCGCACAGCCCGTCCAGGTACTCGTGGAAAGGAAAGGGTGTGGCGACAAGCACTGAGGCGTGCTCATAGGTTTTGCCACCGTAGTTGAGCCCCGCCGATTCGCGAACCGCGCTGTGCGCGCCGTCCGCGCCGATCAGCCAGCGGCAACGCCCGAGTTCCCCGTCGGCGAGCTCCGCCTCGACGCCATGGCCGTACTCTCGTGCCGCCGTCAGCCGCGCGGCAAACCGTACCTCTACTCCGATCCGATCGATGGCTTCCAGCAGGTGTTGGCACAACACCTGCTGCGGCAGCTGCAGCCGGTAGGGGTGACGCGTGTCGCCCGCGATAAGCTGCATATCGAAGTCGACGTGGTCGCCCGTGTCGTGGTGCCGGAGCTGCCAGTGGCGCACCTTGAGCCCCTCGTCGACGAGCGCGTCGGCAACGCCAAGTTGCTCGAGCATGTCGAGCGTCGGCGGATGAAACGTCGAGGCGCGCATCCGCGGGTCCACGCCATCAGCAGCGTCCACCACCGCGACGTCGATACCCTGGCTGGCGAGCGCCAGCGCCGCCGTAAGGCCGACGGGGCCAGCACCAGCAACGAGTACTTCGACGTTCACCGACTGACTCAGGCCTTACTCGGCAGCCTCCAGGAACTTCTTGAACACGGTCCAGGAGGTTTCGTTCGGGCGGTCGTCATCGAGCGGCGGCGGGGTCCAGTACAGCGGATACCGTTCGTCGAGTATGGTGCGCAGCCGCTCCGGGATAAGCGATTTGTCGAATGTCGAGAAGCCCGTCGCGTTGAAAATCATGAGGCCCGGTTTGTCACCCATCTCCAGCCAGGGCAGCCACTGCGCTACGCGGCTCCACGCAAGGTGCGATTCCCCGACCGAGCGGTTTCCCGAGTCCAGCAGCCGCTCGCTGTCGTAGAAGCTGTTGAAAATCTCCATGGCGTGATACATGCCGCCAACGTAGGGCTGGTAATCGCCGCCGAGTGGGTTCGGATAGAACAGCGGTATTTCGGCTGACGACGCCGTAACGTCGCCGTAACGGCGGTAGGTTCGGCTCAGGTCGGCGGGCGAACCGTCTTCGTTGCGCTCGTAGCGAATGCTCCGCATGTTGACCGGATCGTTTGCGACGTGGATGGGTTTGATCGTCTTACCCGTCCACGGGTTCTCCCATTCATCCGCGATCTCTCCCGTCTCCGGATCGAAGTACACCATGATCTCGCGCGACACACTGCGAAAACCCTTGCCCCTCGTTGCATCGTCGACGACCAGGCAGTGACGCACGTTGATGCCGAGCACGTCGAACAGGTGCCGGTCTTTCTCCCCGGGAACACGGCTCCACGTGCGGCCCTCGAAAACGCCGTAGCGAACCACACCCTGATCGAGCGTGCCGCAAGTGGATTTCTGCGATGCCTGGAACGCATCCACTCCCGTTAACGTAATCTCTTCGGCTGTCGCCAATGGCGCGGTCAGCAGTAAAGGTGCAAGCAAGCTGAGTCTCTTGAGCACGTTGGAATCCCCCCTGATTGTCGGCCCAGTTGTCGCCGAATCCCGGCCGTTCCAGGCCCCGGCAAAAAAGATGCTATAAAGTGCTATTGATATGTGTTTATATCCTTTGTTCTGGTATAGTATCCGCTGCAGGCGTCCAGCCGGCAACAAAAATCCGAAAATTCATGGGG
>JANQPG010000021.1 GCA_028289545.1 Woeseiaceae bacterium | reverse complement strand
TTTCCACAGGGGTGGTCTCACGACCTGAGATCCGCCGAAGGGCAGGTGCTCTTCACCGGCGGGAACCCTCGAACCTGATCCGGATAATGCCGGCGTAGGAAGGGAATCATGCAGAGTTGTTTACGGCGTCTCGCCGTGCCGCTGTCTGCGGCGTTTTCGTTACTTTTTTCCTTGTTTTTTGTCGTGTCTGCCGAGGCGCAATCCGTCGCGGCGGAGCCCGGCGACGTCGAGTCGATCGAAGAAATTGTCGTCACAGCGGATCTTCGCGAGCGTCGCCTGAGCGACGTGCCCGCGAGTGTTTCGATCCTCGACACTGCACAAATCGAACGTCTGGCCGTGCAGCACTTCGAGGAGCTCACGGCCGTCGTACCGAACCTCAACTGGTCGGGTGACGGGCATCGCGCGCGCTATTTCCAGATACGCGGCGTCGGAGAGCTCGAACAGTACCAGGGAGCGCCGAACCCGTCCGTGGGTCTCCTGATCGACGATATCGACTTCAGCGGCATCGGCAGCGTGGCGACACTCTTCGACCTCGAGCGCATCGAGGTGCTGCGCGGTCCGCAGGGCACGCGCTACGGCGCCAATGCCATCGGCGGGTTGATCTACCTCAAAAGCGCCGCGCCCACCGACGAGTTTTCCGGCCGGATCGAGCTGACCGTCGGAGAGGACGATGCCCGCACGCTCGGTGCAGCGCTCGGCGGCGCCATCGGCGAACGCACGGCGCTGCGCGTGAGCGCCCAGCGTCACGAAAGCGACGGCTTTAGAGACAATCCTTTCCTCGGCCGCGACGACACCAACGGACGCGAGGAGACCACCGTTCGCGGCAAGCTGAGGTTCGAGCCATCTGCCGTTTGGCAGGTGGATGTCGCCGCGCTGTACACCGATATCGACAACGGCTACGACGCGTTTGCGCTCGACAACAGCTACACGGTGCTCTCGGACCGGCCCGGGCGCGACGCCCAGGAAAGTGTCGGCGCCTCGATTCGCATCGAAGGAGACGACGTCGGCGGCAACCTACTGACGTCGATTACGGCCTATGCGGATTCCGACATCGTTTACGGTTTCGATGCCGACTGGGGCAACACCGAAAGCTGGGCGCCGATCACCTACGACTTCATTTCGCTCAACGAGCGAGAGCGCCAGACCTTGAGCCAGGAATTTCGGCTGGCTTCCGGTGAGGGCCGGCAGCTGTCCGGTGCGGAATGGCTCCTCGGCGTCTATGCGCTGCGGCTCGACGAGTCGCTCGCCTCGCTGAATCAGGGCGAGTACTTCGATCCCGATTTTGGCCCTCCGGACATTCTCGACGCCAGGCTGTCGAGCGACTACGAAGCCACCAACATTGCGGCGTTTGGCCAGCTGGACGTGCCGCTCGCGGCCTCGACCACCTTGAGCCTGGGTCTTCGCGTAGAGCGGCGCAGCACCGACTATAACGACAGCAGCGGCCTCGTTGCAGGCCCGGACGAGTCGATGCTCGGCGGCGAACTCGCGCTGACCCATCGCTTCGAGTCCGGGCTGAATGCCTACGCCACGCTGTCGCGCGGCTACAAGGCAGGCGGGTTCAACCTGGGCCAAACCCCCGAGGACGCCCGGGAGTTCGATCAGGAAGGAGCGTGGAACGTCGAGATCGGTTTGCGTGGCCGGGCCCTTGGGGGCCGCCTGAGCAGCCAGCTGGCCGTGTTTGCGAGCCGCCGCGACGACCAGCAGGTGCGCTCGTCGGTACAGCTCGTCCCCGGCGACCCGACGACGTTTGTGTTTTTCACTGACAACGCTGCAAGGGGAGAAAGCTTCGGCATCGAAGCTGATCTTCGCTGGTCGCCAGTTGCGTCGCTCGATCTGTATCTGAACGTCGGCCTGCTCGATGCGAGCTTCGACCGCTACATGAGCCCAAATGGCGATCTTTCTGGCCGCGACCAGGCGCACGCGCCCGGCTACACGTTTGCGCTGGGCGGACGCTACAGCCATGACAGTGGCTGGTTTGCGCAGCTCGACGCGAGCGGCAAGGATGCGTTTTACTTTGACGTGAGCCACAACCAGCGTTCCGAGGCTTACGAACTGCTGAACGCACGGGCAGGTTTCGAAGCCGATCGCTGGTCGCTGACGCTTTGGGCTCGCAACCTCGGCGATGAGCGCTACGCCGTGCGGGGCTTTTTCTTCGGCAACGAGCCCCCCAATTTTCCACCAACCCTGTATACGCGCCTGGGCGATGCGCGACAGCTGGGCCTTACGTTCAACCTGGAGTTCTAGGCATGCAAGTAGCCGTCGATATTAGTCTTTATCCGCTGAGCAGCGACTTTATCCCGCCAATCGCCGATGTCATCGAACGTCTCAACGGCTATCCGGACATTGCTGTGGTCACAAACCCGATGAGCACGCAGCTCCGTGGCGAGTTCGGCGTGGTCATGGACGCACTCAAGGCAGAAATTGGCACGACCTTCGACAACGTGCCGAAAGCCGTGTTTGCGATAAGGATTCTGAACAACCCGATTGCAGGGTAGGTTGTGGAGACGCTCGTGACCGCGCTGGCCGAGCAGGCGGCTGCGCTGTCATTGCTGGAGGTCACTGCCGTGGTTGCGGCGGTTCTGTATCTCGTTCTGGCAATTCGCCAGAACATTGCCTGCTGGTCTTTTGCGCTCCTGAGCACCGCCATCTACATTTGGCTGTTCATCGAGGCCAGGCTATACATGGAATCGGCTCTTAACGGGTTCTATTTCCTCATGGCCGTGTATGGCTGGTGGTCCTGGCGCAGCGGTGGAACTCATACGCTCCCAGTGAGTACCCGTGGCGTGCGGCTACACGTTATCGCCGTGATTGGCATTGCCGTGATTGCCGGTATCAACGGTGCGTTGCTCGTACGCTATACGGACGCGGCGTTTCCCTACGTCGATTCGGCAACCACCTGGGCGGCATTGTGGGCAACGTGGCTCGTTGCCCGTAAAGTGCTCGAGAACTGGTGGTACTGGTTGGTGATCGATGTGGTATCGATAGTCATCTACTGGTCACGCGGACTCGAACTGACGGCGCTCCTGTTTGTCGTGTACGTCGTCATGATTCCGTTTGGCTATCTGGCGTGGCGGCGAAGCCTCCGCGAAACGCAAGGGCTCGCGTGACCGTCGACGTCGCGGGTGTGCTGGCGCGTATTCCCGGTTGGGCAGGGGCAACCTTCGAGCGTCTCGAGGGCGGCAGCATGAACACGAGCTGGCTCGTCGAACTCGATGGCCGGCGCGCCGTGCTCAAGCTCGACCCCGCGCCCCGGCAATCGCCGTACATTACGCGCGCCCAAGAAGCACGAGCTCAAGAGCAGGCGGCGTCGGCAAGTCTCGCGGCTGCAAGCCTGTGGCATGCCGAGACGGGCGTTCTGACGGAATGGCTGCCGGGCGAAGTGCTGGCGCCTTCGGAACTCGGGCATTCGTCCGGGCTGGAGGCACTCGCTCGGGCTTTGCGCCGGCTACACGGCTTGCCGCGCCTTGGGCACGTTTACGATTTTGGCGCCTGGGCACAACATTACAGGCGATGTCTGGATGCTCCCGATACAGAACAGCGCGCGGCGCTCGAGTTTCTCGAAGACCTGCGTTTGCCCGGGCCGCTGGTTCCCTGCCACAACGATCTCGTCCCCGGCAATCTGCTTGTGCAAAGCCGCAACTCTCCTGGGGAAATCGGTTTCATCGATTGGGAATATGCGGGAGACAATGTTGCGCTGTTCGATCTGGCGGCATTGATCGCGGAGTACGAACTGGACGGCAACGGGCGCCAGCTGCTCATGGCAGCCTACTTCGGCGCTGACGTGCCGCCACACGCCGCCATCGACGATGCAATCACGGCATACCGCGCGCTCGTGCTGCTATGGGAGGCGAGCCGCGCGGCTACCAGCGGTTCCTGAGCTCGCGCAGTTTCAGGAATACGCTCTTCGCATCCGGAGAGTCGCCTAGTTCGGGGTATTCGCTGACCAGCTTTGCGATGACGCCGGGGCTGTCCAGCCTGAAGAAAGTGTTGATGCGCTTCTCTTCATCGAGGGTTGTGACGTAGGCATTGGCGGGATCCTGGTCGGCGACACGCTCGAGCAATGTCCGCGCGGTCTCATTGTCGGGCTCCCGATCGAGCGTAAATCCCAGGTTGTTGCCGAGGTAGTCGTGCCCGGGGTACAGCCGCGTGTGGCCCGGCAGGCGCGCGAGTTGCGATTCGAAGGTCTCAAACAGGGCTTCGGGATGGCCGCCGTTATGGCAGTTGCCCGCGCCGGCGTTGAACAGCGTATCGCCGCTGAACAAAGCGGGCTCATCCGTGTGCGATAGCAGGCAAACGTGGCTCATCGTGTGGCCGGGTGTGTCGAGGCACTCGAGTTCAACAGTTTTGCCGATCCGCACAATGTCACCGGCGCCAACGCCGCGATCGACGTTGGCAATGCGCGCGCCGGCGTTCTTGTGCGCAATGAGTTTCGCGGAGGTGGCCGCAATGAGTGCCTTGTTGCCGCCGATGTGGTCGGAGTGCTCGTGCGTGTTGAGTACCTGGGTGATGCGATAACCCCTGTCCTCGGCAACGGCGAGACACTGCTTGAAATCAAGAGGATCGATGGCCAGCGCCTCGCCCGTATCGGGACACACGATCAGATAGTTGAAGTTGCGGTAGCTGTTGCCGGTCCAGAGCTGTTCAACGATCATCTTTTTCCCTTTACCTATTCGTCCTTGTTCATCTGACCTTGGCAAACACTTGCTCGCCGCCAACCCAGGTTTCGAGGACCACAATGTCGTCGATCTCTTCGGCCGGGATCTCGAAGTAATTGCGATCCACGATAATGAAGTCGGCCCACTTGCCGGGTTCGAGTGAGCCCAGCCTCTTTTCCTGATGCGCGGCATAGGCGGCTGCCAGCGTAAACGAGTGCAGAGCCTCTTCGCGGCTCATGGCCTGATCCGCATACCATCCGCCGTCAGGCAGATTGTCGCGGCTCTGCCGGGTAACGGCGGCGTGCAGCCCGTAGAACGGATTGGGTAGTTCGACGGGGAAATCCGAACCGCTCGCAACAACGGCGCCGGCGTCGAGGAGGCGCCGCCAGGCATAGCCGCCTTTGATACGCTCCGCGCCTACGCGGTCCTCCGCCATGTTCATGTCGCTGGTCGCGTGAATGGGCTGCACCGAGGCCACGAGGCCAAGCCGGGCTACGCGTCCGATGTCCTCGAGCGCAAGGATTTGCGCATGTTCGATGCGGTTGCGGAATGGCGAAGTACCGTCGGGGTCCGCGGACTCGAAGGCATCGATGACCATGCGATTGCCGAGGTCGCCAATAGCGTGGATAGCCACCTGAAAACCGCTGTCGTTGGCCTTCAGAACCTTGCGCTCGAGTTCATCTCCGGTCCAGAACGGCAGTCCGCGGTTTTCTGCATCGTCGGAGTAGGGTTTGATCATCGCGGCGCCGCGGCTGCCGAGGGCTCCGTCGGCGTAGACTTTAACGGCGCGGATTTCCAGGCGGTCGTTCAGCCGATCGTGGTCACCCGCAAGCAGTGGCTCGCCAAAATGGTCGAGGTTTTCTCCCGTGCCGCGCAGCATGGCGTAGACGCGCAGGTCGAGTTCGCGGTCTTCGGCCATCGAAATCAGCACTTCCGCCTCGGTGAGATCGACGCCGGCGTCATGTATGCCCGTCAGGCCGAGCGCGGGTAACATTTCGTTGGCGCGTCGATAGGTCGAGCGGATCTGCCGTTTGTCCGCTGGAGGGATGAGCTCTTCCACGTAACTCATCGCCGTGTCGATCAGGATGCCCGTCGCATTACCGTTCGCATCGCGCAGGATCTTGCCGCCGACCGGATCCGGAGTATTGCGATCGATGCCGGCGAGCTCGAGCGCGCGAGTGTTTGCCCACGCGGCATGACCGTCGACCCGCCTGAGCCAGACGGGCCGATCGGTGACGACACTGTCCAGGTCTGCCGCGGTTGGGAATTCTCGGCGCTCCCAAAGAACCTGATTCCAGCCCCGACCGAGCAGCCACGGGGCCAGCGGATTGTCGTCAGCATACTTGCGGACGCGCTCGAGAGCGGCGGGCAGGCTCATCACGGCGGCAAGATCGATCTGGCTGGCCAGCAGTCCCTGCGCGTACAGGTGCGCGTGTGCGTCGGTCAGCCCGGGAAGCAAGGTGCGGCCTTCTCCGTCGTGCCGCCGGGCGTCGGCAAACTGCGGCAGGAGCTCATCGCCGCCGACGGCAATCACCTTGCCGTCGTCCCCGACGACGAGGACGCTAAAGCGCTCGAGGCCGTTCGCCGTCGAGGTATAGCCTTCGACGTTGTGCCATAACTCCGCTGCGCTTGCTAAGCTGCTCGCGGCGGCGAGACCGCCGAAGAGCGCCGCTTTGAATCCGGTGTGTCGTACTCGTGTCGTCTTCATTCGAGTGGGTCAACTGGGTTTTGTGGATAAGGTTGCTGTTGCAATTGTAGTCGTTCCTCGGGAGAAAACATGCGCTGTGTGAGCTTTGAGCGGTCGGGGCGCCGCAGTTACGGGATAGAGGAAGGCGGCGCCGTCTACGAGGCGGAGGGGAGTCTGCGTGACGAGTGCCCCGATCTCAGGTCCTTGCTTCGAGCCGGCAGGCTCCACGCACTGCCGGACAACGTCGTATCCGAGGGAGTGGAAGTCGCCGGGATTCGTTACCAGCCGGTCGTACCCAATCCGGACAAGATCCTGTGCGTTGGCGTGAACTACCGGCCGCACGTCGAGGAGATGGGGCGGGAAATCCCCGCGGAGCCGCTGGTGTTCGTGCGTTTTGCCGACAGTCTGGTGGGCCATCGCGCGCGCCTGGAGCGGCCGCGCGTATCGACACAATACGACTACGAGGGCGAGCTGGCCGTCGTGATCGGACGCCGGGCGCGCTACGTCAGCGCGGCGTCGGCCGAAGACTACATTGCCGGCTACAGTCCGTTCATGGACGGCTCTGTCCGCGACTGGCAGCGCCACACGAGCCAGTTCACGGCGGGCAAGAACTTTCCCGCGAGCGGCGCGTTTGGCCCCGCGCTGGTCAGCCGCGATGAGATTGACGACGTGAGGGCGTTGACGCTGACGACCCGAGTCAACGGCGAAGTGCTGCAGCGCGGGCGGATTACCGAGCTGATTTTCGACATTCCGCGCCTGGTCGAGTACTGCTCGGCGTTCACGACATTGATGCCCGGCGACGTCATCGTGACCGGGACACCCGGCGGCGTAGGCGCCGCGCGTCAGCCGCCGCGATGGCTGAAGCCGGGAGACGAGGTCGAGGTCGACCTGGGCCCGGTGGGTTGCCTCAGCAACACGGTCGCCGACGAGCCTGCGGACGAGCGCTGATCCGCCGTCTCTTGCCCCGAGAGCGTTAGTCCTCAGACTTCCGACCCTCAGTCCCTTCGAGCGTCGAGCCAGAGCCGCAGATGCCGGCTGACGTAGTCGGCGGCATCCTGCTGCACAAAGTGCCCGGCGCCGGGAATGGTCATGAGCGTGAAGTCGGCGTCGATCCAGTCCCAGGTGTTGTTCAGGCCGTCGGAGTGCAGCGCCTCGTCGGCGAGGCCATGAAACATCAGCGTCGGCATGCGGAGGTTCGGCGGCATCCTCGCCGGTTTGAAATCGCCGCTCCAGAGGTCGGGGTAGTTCTGTTTGTAATAGGCGAGCATCGCCGAGAAGTCCGAGCGTTCGAAGGCCTCGATGTACTTCGGCCGGGCATCTTCGTCGGTCACCCAGCCGGACAGCGTTTCCGGCGTCATGGGCATCCCGAAAAAAATGTCCGGGTCCTGCGGACTGCCTTCGCGGAAGCGGCGGGCGTATTCCGTGCCGGCCAGCGCCTCCGGATTGTTGCGGATCGCGGCGAGGAAACCCCTCGGGTGCGGCAGGTTCAGCACCACGAGCCTGTCGACGAGCTGAGGTTGGGCCAGCGCTACGTTCCAGGCGACCGAGCCGCCCCAGTCATGACCGACAATAATAGCGCTGTCTTCTCCCTGGTCGCGGATCAGCGCAGCAACGTCGCCCACCAGGTGCTGCATGTCGTAGGCGGCCACACCCCCGGGCTTGTCGCTGAGGTTATACCCGCGCTGATCGAGGGCCGCCACGCGATAAGCGCCCTTCAAGGCGTCGATCTGGTGGCGCCAGGTGTACCAGTAGTCCGGAAACCCGTGGATCATGACCACGAGCGGTCCTTCGCCCGTGACGACATAATGGATTCTGACGCCGTTGTTGTCCGCGTACTCGTGCTGCATATCGTTCTCCGTGGCGATCACCCACTGCGGGATCACAACGCCAAATAAAGTGAGAATGACGAATATTCGTTTCATTGTTTCGACCCCGGACGCTATTTGAGCGAAAAGAGCATACGTTCAAATCTGTCTGTGTTGTTCGCTCACAACATTCAAAAAAGTGTTGTGTGCAACCAACGTTGTTGCCTTATGGCCTGTAGTTACAATGTTTTCACTAAAGATTGTTGACAACATCGCCCATTTTTGAGACCGTTCTCTCCGTCGATACGTCGCGGCTTTGCAACAGCACTATCGACCGACCAAGACACTTGAAGGCGATATCCTTCAGGCACGCAACCTTCAGGTACGGCTTGGCGGGGGAAATCAGGGGGACAGGTGCCACGCTCAGGCGTAGGTAACCAAGGCGGCTGCACTCGCGGA
>JANQPG010000001.1 GCA_028289545.1 Woeseiaceae bacterium | reverse complement strand
ACTCCCGCGAGAACGATTGGCGCGGCTGCGAGAGCCGCAAGTAGCCCCAACGACACGGCTCCCCCTGCTTGTATTATTTTTTACAGTAATTCTATTCTTAGGATATTCTGTAACGAATGTAAACACGATGCAACCATCTCGGGGGGGGACACCATGGCTGCCAGATCACTCATGACACGGCGCGAAGCACTGAAGTTTGCGGCCGCAGGCGGCGCTGCCGCGGTCGCGTTACCGCAGTACACAAACGCCGTGGAAGACGTATTGCGGCACATTCGCATTGCCCGGCTCGAGTTCATCGATCTGCGTTTCCCGGGCACTCTTCCGCTCAAGTGGAACGCAATCCGCAGCTACGGAGGCGGCCCTCCGACCGACAGCATCCTCGAGGTGCACACCGACCAGGGCATAGTCGGGCGGAGTCGACCCAAAGCCCCGCGCGAGGTCATCGAAGGCGAAGCGTTCGATCGTCTCAAGGGGCAGAACCTCCTCGAACCGGAGCGCCTTTGGGACCGCATGTACCGGCACAACCGAAAGTCGATTGCCAAGGGCATTTACATCAAGGCCATGGGTTCACTCGACGTCGCCATATGGGACATCATCGGCCAGGCGCTGAACCTGCCCGTGCACAGAATCCTCGGCACGTTTCGTACCCGGATTCCGGTTTACGCGGCGGGCGGCTACTACGCGGAGGGTAAAGGCATCCGCGATCTGGTCAGCGAAATGGAAGGCTACGTCGACGAAGGTTTTACGGTCGTCAAGATGAAGGTGGCCGGTGCACGCTTAAGCGAAGACGTCGAGCGCGTCGCCGCCGTGCGCAAAGCACTCGGCGACGACATTGGCATCATGCTCGATGCGAACAACGGCCTCAAAGCGTACGAAGCGATTCGCCTCGGCCGCGCCGTCGAGCAATACCGGCCGTACTGGTTCGAAGAACCCGTCATGCCCGACGACTTCGAAGGCTGTGCGGAAGTACGGCAGGCGCTCGACATGCCGATTGTCGCCGGCGAAAACGAGTTCACGCGCTGGGGCGCCCGCGACCTCCTGACCGCCGGCTCGGCCGACATCCTGAACCTCGACGTCGTCAAGGCGGGCGGGATTACGGAGTATCGAAAAATTGCGGCACTCGCCTCCGCGTTCCACGTGCCCGTCGCCCCGCACGGCACCGTGCACATGTCCATGCAAACCATGGCATCGGTCGACAACGGACTGATCATGGAGGTCTATCCCAGCGCGCGCTCACACTTCAACCCGTCGTTGCCCTCCGTCCCTGTTGCCGACGGCCATACGGTCGTGTCCGAGCGGCCGGGCCTCGGCCTCGAATTCGACGAAGAGATGATCCGGAAGCACCGCGTATAGCGAACTCACTGGCGGCTACTGCCGCTGGTAGATTTCTCTCGCGCGCTCGTTCTGCTGACGGCGGATCTCCTCGTGTCGCCTCGAGTTGATCGTCGGGTCGTCCGACATGAAGGTCCAGAGCTGCACCGTGCCATCCTGATGTGCTGTCGTGAGCAATGTCCCGGCACGGTTGAAGTGCATGTATTCCAGTGCATCGGTCACTTTGGCGCGCAGGGCGTACGGCAGCGCATCGTTGCTGATCTCGTCATCCAGAAGCTGCGCGGTGCGGAAGAAGTCGATCGTCGTGCCGTGCCCCGCGACCAGCAAGTGCCGGCCGTCCTTGGTCCACTCGACGGTCTCGGTCTTCTGCCCCGACTTGTTGAAACGTCGCAGGAGTTCGCCGCTGTCGACGTCGTACAGATAAACGAAGCCGTGCGTGCCACCGACCGCCAGCATGCTGCCGTCCGGGCTGAACTTCGTGTTGATGTAGATGTGCCGCAGGTCGCCCAGGAGCGGGGCTTCGTCGATCTTGCTTTCCCAGTGCAGCGACCAGTCGTCGACGTTCCAGACCCGCGCCGACTTGTCGCCGACCGTTGCCATGTACTTGCCGTCAGAGGAAAAATCGATCTCGTTTACGGTTCCCGGATGCTCGATGGTCTCAACGACCTTCCACGTGCGGGTATCGAAGATCCGGGCCGGACCAACGCCGTCGACCCGCTCCTGGCCGCTGACCATGTAGCGGCCGTCGACCGAGAGCGCCAGACCGTCGATACCGTTTTCGTGTTTGTGGTCGGCGACGACTTCGCCGCTCGCCGTGTCGAATACGCGCAGCATGAAATCTTCGCTCCCCGACACGACCTGCTGGCCGTCGCCGGTAAACGCTACACGTTCGATCTCGTCGGGCACGGTTCGCATCCACATCTCGTAACCGTCGGAAACGCGGAACAGCCGAACGGTGAAATCGAACTTGCTGCCCGTGACGATGTAGTTGCCGTCTGGTGAAAACTCGGCCGACTCGACCGAACCCGGTTCACCGTAGATGTCGGCCATGCGTGACCAGACGTGGTTGAGCGCAAGTTCGCCCCCGGCACCCGCCGTTGAGGTGAACAAAAGTGAGAATACGAGTGTACTCGCAGCAGCGAGCCGCAAACAAAATGGCATAGGAATGCTCCCGTGGATACAACCAGCGACAGTGTCTCGGCCTGACCGGACCACCAGGCAGCGGGCGCTAGAATAGAACGAAAAACCGCACAGCACAAAACGCCGCAAATCCGGCGCATCGGGTTCGCGTGTAACCATCTCTTGCACGAACGATGTTCATATCGGCTTTTAATGCGGCCGCAAAGCTGTGCTACTGTCGCCCGCCTCTACGATTGCTCACCCCGCGGGAGGCATACGATGTCAGAGTATTTTGGCCATGCAGTTCACGGCGATGACTGCGCTGCGCTCGCGCAGGCGTCGCCAAACATTACCCGGCGCACCAAGCGCGTATGCCGTGAGCATGCGCGGCTGATGCGCATGGGATCGGTGCTACGGGCCGGCGCGACGCTCGTCACGCCAGCGCTGACGGCCATTCGCGACGCCGATTCGACAACGCACAGACGCACTGCCGACCGCCGTCTCGCGATTGCGCTATCGCAGCTTTCGCACCGCGCCGCTGACGGCTACTTCAAACCCGTGTACCGGCAGCTCGCGCCCGAATACTACGACAACGACTACGCAGTAGCGCCGGCCGACATCCGCATCATGCATGACATTGCGCTGTATCACGAACGCAGGCACATGCCGCTCGCCGAAGGCGACCCCAAATACGATCCGCTGACGTTCCGGCACGTCGTGCCGCTCGCAGCCGACATGGATGCTGCCGAATCGAGGTTCGTCGAAACGGCGTTTGGTGCGCGCGTGCTGCAGGAACTGCTGGGTCTGCACCAGCTTTTCCCTCCCGGCGCCGACAGCGAGAGCAAGCTCCGCGCGTACATCATGGCGCTCGATCCGGTGTATCTCGACACGGCGCGCTACGCCGATATGGCAGCGCAGCCGTATCACAATCTCGTGCAGCGCTACATTGTCGACCCGAACTTCTACGATCCGGACGATCCCTACATATCGCTCGCCGTCGACATCCAGAACGGCGCGCGGCCGGACGCAAAGCGCTTCGCAGACGCCCGGGAAACGCCGACGGGCGAGCTTAGCCAATGGGGGGTATCGCTCGCGCTGGGTATCGACTACTACGAAGCCGCGCAGGCGTACATGGACGGCGACATTGGAGAGCCGACGTTTCGCGAGAGGGCTTTGTCATGAACCGCCGGGAAACGCTTGCACTGCTGATCGCTGGTATTGCCGCGCCGTTCGCGATGACCGGCAGGGCGCGCGCAATGGCGGTGTCACTCTCCCCTGCGCCGAACGCCTCCGGCTGGAACGACCCTTGCCTCACACGGGCCGCTGCCGTACACGACGCGCTGACGCTCTTGATCAGCGACGCCGACGTTACCGGAGAATGGCAGGATGCGCTGATACCGCTGCCGGTATCGAAACCGTGGGAGTTCTCGTACGCCTACGGCGCCGCGAGTCTCGAGGACAGCGGCCAACTGCTGAGCGACGTCGTCGCCGAAGTGCTCGACGGCTGGTCGAGCCGACAGCCGGCTTTTATGGATTTGCAGCGCTACAAAGGCGGTATGCTCGAGCGCAAGCTCATGGTTGCACTGGGCTGGGCCGCGGACCGTGGCGCCGCGGCCACGTTGTTCGAGGACCTCGAGCCGGGAGATGCATCGCCCGCCGACGTCGTCGACGGCGTTTTTCTTCGGGCCATCGCCGGCGTCGACGAGCTGGACGCGACTTATGCCCAGCGCGTATTTCGCATCCTGTACGAACGTGCCCTCATGGGAATGCACACGATCGAACCGGACCTGGACGGCTGGGGGAATCCGGACATTGCCTCCATGCACGAAGTCAAGAATCCATCGCCGGATGAGGTCATTCGCTACGTCGATGCCTATGCCGACTGGATCGAAGGTATCGACGCCCAGTGTGAACGCCTGGCGCGCGCGAGCAGCCGAAAGGCGCCGACCGGCTACCCGCAGGATGGCGACTTCTACGATCGTTCGGATGCGTTGCTGACAACCGTTACGCGCTTGCGGCGCGGAACCGGTACGGCCGGCGTCCCCAACGCGTGGAGCGCCGAGCCGACCGCGAGCCGCTATGCACAGTCGGTAGCCCGTGCGTATCGCAACGTTCGGCGCATTCTCGACATTGTGCGCGGCGACAAACCCGTCAGCACACTCGACGCGCTCGAACTGTAGTGGGCCGCTCGATAAATTCCTACGCTTTCAGCGGGTGCTGCCGGTTCGCTGGCAAGGCACGTCGCGCCGACAATGGCGTGCCCTTGTCAAGCGGCGTAACGCCGTCCAGCGGGCCGGCAGCGCCCGCCCGCAGGGAGCGAACGGACAGCGCCAGTACCGCGTTGCGAGCCGCAGCCATAGCTGGGTTATGGCCACAACTCGCGCCTTGTCCTGACACTGTCCGTTCGCTCTGAAAGTGTAGGAATTTATCGAGCGGCCCACTGGCCACCCGGCAGCCCCACGACCCGCAGTTTTTTGCCGTCAGCGGAATAGAACGTGGGGTATCGCTGACGGAAAATTCGTAATATTTATTACAATACTGCTAGGATATCGCTATGTTGTAATTTCTAAGAACCGTCATACCGAATTCCACCCACGGGGGGATGGACACTCGTACCGTCGGCATTGGCCACCCCGCGGACGTACGAGGACTGAGGAGGAAAGCGTATGGTCTCTTTCAAAATCAATGGCGTGCGCCGCAGTTTCGACGGCGACCCCAATATGCCGATCCTTTGGTACGTGCGTGACGAACTGGGGCTCGCGGGCACGAAGTTCGGCTGCGGCCGGGCGCTGTGCGGCGCCTGCACCGTACATCTGAACGGCTCCGCCGTGCGCGCCTGCGTAACGCCGATTGCCGCCGCGAACGAAGGCGAGATCACCACCATAGAGGGCCTCGACCCGGCAGGCGAGCACCCCGTGCAGCGCGCATGGCGGCAGCACAACGTCCCGCAATGCGGCTATTGCCAGTCCGGCCAGATCATGCAGGCCGCTGCGCTGCTGGCGACTACGCCCAAGCCGAGCGACACGCAGATCAGCAACGCCATGCAGGGCAACATCTGCCGCTGCGGCACTTACCAGCGCATCCTTGCGGCGGTCAAAACGGCCGCATCGGAGGTGTGACATGGCCACTATCCGCAACATGAGCCGGCGGCAGTTTATTGCGTCGTCCGGCGCGACAACCGCCCTCGTGCTTGGCGCGCAGCTCGCGCCGAATCCCGTGCTTGCCGCCCTCAAGGGCAACCCGGCCGCAATCCTCAATCATTTTGTGAAGATCGACCTCGACGGCACGGTGACGCTCACCTGCAGCCGTTCGGAAATGGGTCAGGGGGTGCGTACGGGTATGCCCATGATCCTGGCCGACGAGCTCGAGGCCGACTGGAATCGCATTCAGGTCTGGCAGGCGCCGGGCGATCCCGAAAAATACGACCCGGCCGGCAAGGATGCGCAAAACACCGACGGCTCGCGCAGCACACGGCATTCGTTCCAGGTCATGCGGGAACTCGGTGCCGCGGCGCGCGACATCCTCGAACGCGCTGCCGCCGAACAGTGGGGTGTGGATCGCTCCGCCGTATACGCCGACCGGCATCGCCTGTACCGGCGCGACACGGGCGATTCGGTCGATTTTGGCGACGTCGTGGAAACCGCCGCCGACATGGACCTGAACCCGGGACCGGATGCCCCGGCGCCGCGCCTCAAGCAACCGTCCGAATGGCGCTATATCGGCAAGGACATGCCGGTCATCGACAATCGGGACATGAGCACGGGACGTGCTGTCTATGGCGCCGACGTCGACCTGCCGAACCTGAAGATCGCCGTGATCGCGAGGCCACCGGTGTATCGCGGCCGCCTGCGCCGCTTCGACGCCAGCGAGGCTTTGAAGCTCGACGGCGTCGACAGCGTTGTCGAAGTGCCGGCGCTGGCGACCGACACGCCGGCACAGTTTCGGGCCCTCGGCGGCGTTGCGGTTATCGGCAGCAACACCTGGTCGGTCACGCGCGGCCGCGATCTGCTCGACATCGACTGGGACGACGGACCGTTCGTGACTCACGAATCGGCCAACTACGATCAGGCGCTCGTCGAAGCGGCAAGGAAAGGCGGCAAACGCATGCGCGACCGCGGCAGCGTTGACGACGCCTTCGAAGCCGCCGACAACGTCGTCGAGGCGGAGTATTTTGTCCCCTACTTTACGCACACGCCCATGGAGCCCCCTGTCGCCACGGTCGACGCCACGTCGACGCCCGTGCGTATCTGGGCACCGACGCAGGCGCCCAACGAAACGCGCCAGTACGTTGCCGAAGCGCTGGGCATCGATATGGCCGACGTGGAGTGCCACATTACGCTCCTCGGCGGCGGCTTCGGGCGCAAATCCAAACCGGACTTCGCCTGCGAAGCGGCGCTGCTGTCGCGAGAGGTTGGCGCTCCGGTTCGCGTGCAATGGACGCGCGAAGACGAGATTCAAAACGGCTATTACCACGCCGCGAGCGCGCAGCACGTCAAGGCGGCGCTGGACAAGGACGGCAAGGTCACGGCGTGGCATCACTGCATGGCGGCCCCGACGCTGTTTGCGTTGTGGAACCCCGGCCAGCGCGACAGCTCGAACCTCGAAGTCGGTATGGGTCTCGTGGATTTGCCTTATACGCGCATCCCGAACATCCGCATCGAAACCGGCCAGACGGACACGATGATTCGCGTCGGCTGGTACCGCTCCGTCAACAACATTCAGCACGCTTTTGCGATCAACAGCTTCGTTAACGAACTGGCCGTTGCCGCGGGACGCGACCCTCTCGAGTTCATGCTCGAGCTGATCGGGGACGATGACGAGCTGGATCTCGCGGCGGACGGCGTGGAAGAGTTCTGGAATTACGGCGATACGGTCGAAGAGTGGCCCGTCAGTCCCAAGCGCCTGGCCAATGCGTTGCGCGCGGTCGCCGAGCGTTCGGATTACGGCGAAAAACTGCCTCCGGGACAAGGCATTGGGCTCGCCTGTCATCGCTCGTTTCACAGCTACGTTGCGACGGCCGTTCGGGTGGCCGTTGCCGAGGACGGTACGTTTACGGTGCCGCGCGTCGACGTGGCCATCGACTGCGGACGCTACGTCAATCCGGAAGGCATCCGCAAGCAGATCGAAGGCGCTTGCGTTTACGGCAATTCGATCGCAAGGAACGGAAAAATCACGACCCGCCGCGGTGCGGTCGAGCAAAGCAATTTTCACGACTACAGCGTATCGCGCATGAGCGACGCGCCGCTCGACGTGCGCGTGCACGTCGTCGACGACTTCATCCATTTGCGGCCCTGCGGCGTCGGCGAGCCGGGTGTACCGCCGTACGCGCCCGCGCTGGCCAACGCGCTCTACGCGGCGACCAGAAAACGCATTCGCTCGCTGCCGATCACGGCCGAACAACTGAGCGCCTGATGCTTGAGATTATCGAGCCAACCTGAGCCTGTCGCCGGCCGGACCCGGTGTCATCCCAGCAATGGGTTACGGCTCGGGTTGGCTCGGCCAGCACGGTCTCTTTCGGATCGCGAACCCCGGGAACACACGACAGCAGTGAACAGATGACAGTGAACAAATCCCAGCAGACCGTCGAACAGCTCACCGTCCATCCGACGTTCCGACGTTTTATCGAGCAGGAACTGTTGCCGGCGATCGGCTTTGACGCAGGAGCCTTCTGGGACGGCGTTCAGCACATCGTCGAGACGCTGGCGCCGGTCAACAGCGCTCTGCTCGACAGGCGCGAACGCCTGCAGGCCGACATCGACGCCTATTGCCGAAAGACCCGTCAGGGCGATCACGACAACGGGAGCGTGGCGGACCCGGGCGGAGGCACTCGGGAGTCCGGCGAGGATCGGGCTTTTCTCGAACACATCGGTTATCTGAAGGCGCGCGGCGCCGACTTCCGGATTGCTACAGAGAACGTCGACCCGGAGATCGCCAGCATTGCCGGCCCGCAGCTTGTCGTGCCGGTCAACAACGCGCGCTTCGCGCTCAACGCCGCCAACGCGCGCTGGGGCAGTCTCTACGACGCACTGTACGGCAGCGACGTGATCGACGACGCGGACGGCAAGCAGCAGAGCGGCGCCTACAATCCGGTTCGCGGCGCCGCGGTCATCGAATACGCCGCCGGTTTCCTCGACCGCGCGCTGCCGTTGAGTTCGGCGACACACGGTGAGGTTGCGCGCTACGAGTTGAGCACCGATGGTGAAGCCGCCGAGCTCGGCATATTGCTCACCGATGGCCGGCGTGTCGACCTTGCCGACAGCCGCCAGTTTGTCGCCTATGCGCACGAGGGATCGGCAACGACGCTGCTGTTCAGGAACCACGGTCTGCACATCGAGATTTGCATCGATCCCGAAAGTCCGATCGGCGGCACTGCGCGAGCCAACGTCGCCGACGTCGTGCTGGAGTCGGCCGTAACGACCATTCAGGACTGCGAGGATTCGGTGGCTGCGGTCGACGCGGAGGACAAGACCGAGGTGTACCGAAACTGGTTTGGCCTGATGCAGGGCACACTCGACGCGTCGTTCGATAAAGGCGGACAAACGCGATCGCGGCGGCTGAACGCAGACCGCCGCTACACGGCCGTCGACGGCTCGGCGCTTGTATTACCTGGCCGAAGCCTAATGCTCGTGCGCAATGTCGGGCACCTGATGCGGACCGATGCGCTGCTCGACACCAACGGCGACGAGGTGTTCGAAGGTATTCTGGACGCGATTGTCACCGTGGGCTGCGCCCTCAACGACATACGCCGGCGAAATGCGCTCAGGAACAGCCGCTCGGGCTCGGTCTACATCGTCAAGCCCAAGATGCACGGGCCCGACGAAGTGGCTTTCTGCAACACGCTAATGACGGCCGTCGAGGATCTCTACGGACTCGACCGCAACACGATAAAGGTTGGCGTCATGGATGAGGAACGCCGCACCACGGTGAACCTCGCCGAGTGCATTCGCGAAGTGCGGGAACGGCTGGTGTTCATCAATACGGGATTTCTCGACCGCACCGGCGACGAAATCCACACGAGCATGCACCTGGGCCCCATGCTGCCCAAGGAGACCATCAAACAACAAGCGTGGATCCAGGCTTACGAAGACTGGAACGTCGACATCGGCATACGCTGTGGACTGCCCGGCAAAGGCCAGATCGGCAAAGGTATGTTCCCGAAGACCGATGCCATGCGGGAGATGATGGATACCAAGCAGGCGCACCCGGAAGCCGGCGCCAACTGCGCCTGGGTGCCCTCGCCCACCGCGGCGAGCCTGCACGCG
This sequence comes from Woeseiaceae bacterium, assembly GCA_028289545.1. GTDB lineage: Bacteria > Pseudomonadota > Gammaproteobacteria > Steroidobacterales > Woeseiaceae > UBA1847. The sequence continues at coordinate 99,492 of JANQPG010000001.1, read as the reverse complement.
ATGCACTACCACGACATCGACGTCAGAGCTCGCCAGCAACAGCTTGCCAGCAGACAAACCGCAAGCCTCGACGACATTCTTACGCCGCCGCTGGGAAACCCGGAAGCGCTCTCGCCCGAGGCTATCCAGGCCGAACTCGACAACAATGCCCAGGGGATCCTGGGTTACGTCGTACGCTGGATCGACCAGGGCATCGGCTGTTCCAAGGTGCCCGACATCAACGGCGTCAACCTCATGGAAGACCGCGCGACGCTCCGCATCTCAAGTCAACACATCGCCAACTGGCTGCTGCACGGGGTCTGCGACAAAGCGCAGGTCAGACGCACCTTGCTGCGCATGGCGGCGATTGTCGACGAACAAAACGCCGACGACCCGGCGTATCGACGCATGACCGACAACCCTGCGGACAGCCTGGCTTTTCAAGCGGCCTCGGCCCTCATCTTCGAAGGCACTCGGCAACCGAGCGGCTACACCGAACCGCTGCTGCATGCTTTCCGACGGCAACGCAAACAACAGCTTGCGGCAGGCTGACGTTTCGCGATGACGGAGTCCACCTCTCAGCGCCGGATACTGGAAGCCGCCTTTGCCGCGGCCGTGACACGCTGCCAGGCGGACGAGTCCATGCGGCGCTATTTGCCCGACCCGCCGGCGGACGGGCGCTTGCTGATATTCGGCGCGGGCAAAGCAACGGCCCGCATGGCGGAAGTGGCGGAAACGTACTACCGAACGGAGTTTCCCCAGGCCGCCGTTTCGGGACTGATCGTAATACCGGACGGTGAGCCGGCCCAGCTCGATCTCATCGACGTGCGGCGAGCCGCGCACCCGCTGTCCGACGAGCGCAGCGTTCGCGCAGCGACGCACATGCTGGCGCTGGCGCACGACGCAACGGCCAACGATCGCGTTGTCGTGCTCATCTCGGGTGGTGCATCGGCGCTGCTCTGCGCACCCGCAAAAGGCGTGACGCTCACCGACCAGCGCCAGTTGGTGCAGGCAATGTTTGCGGCAGGCGCCAGGATCGATGAGCTGAACGCCATCCGAAAATTCCTGTCGGCGATCAAAGGCGGCCGATTGGCCAGCGCCTGCAGCCCGGCGCCTGTCACGACACTTGCCATTTCCGACGTTGTGGGTGACAACCCCGATATCATCGGATCGGGACCGACCGTACCGTCTTACGTGTCGCGCGACGACGTCCGGGACTTGCTCTCGCGATACGCCATCGAAGCACCGCAAAGCGTCCGCAGCCTGCTAACAGCTCCGCAGGAAAAACCCGCGCTTGCCCACGCGGACCTCAATTACCACATCATTGCCCGCCCTATCGATGCGCTGCAGACGGCAGCGAAGCTGGCGGCGGAACACGGTTACCGGACACGGATTCTCGGCGACGACATCGAGGGCAACGCGGCCGAGGAAGGTGCGCGCATGGCGACACTCTGCGCGAACCACAACGATCAAAAATTGGCGCTGCTATCGGGAGGCGAAGTCACAGTGCGCTTTTCGAACGACCAGCACGCGGGCTACGGCGGACCCAATCGCGAATTTGCGCTCGCACTTGCCCTCAATCTGCAGACGGCCGAGCGCGTTTCGGCACTCGTCGCCGATACCGACGGCGTTGACGGGCAGTCAGGCCAGACCGGTCCCGTCGCGGGCGCCCTGGTCGACGGGGGTACCATAGCCCGCGCCTCGGCGCACCGCCTGGATGCGCTGAACCACCTTGAGAGGCACGATTCCGGCAGTTTCTTCGAATCGCTCGGCGACGAAGTGATCACGGGCCCCACGCGAACCAACGTAAACGATTTTCGTATGATCCTGATCAATTGAACCGTTAACCGAACAAGCAGACGTCAAGGAACGACCTGATACATACTGGAACCACTGAACAAGCGAAGTGTTACCTATGTTCTCCAGCCTGAGAAACTACGCCCTCGCCGCCTTGTGTCTGCCGTTGCTCGCCGCTTGCGCCGGGCAAACGACGCCGACGCCGGAAACGCTTGCGCTGCGCCAGATGTGCGACGAGCTGAAACGCGAGCTGTTTCGCGATCCGGTCGTGCGTTCGTTCCTGATCTATCCCCGCTGCGAACCCGGTGTGGTCACGCTGAACGGGTCGGTGCGTGACTACGACGGCTGGGAAGAAGCCGGGCGCATTGCGGCCGGCATGCCGGGCGTGCAGCGGGTGCAAAACAATCTCCGCATCCTCGAAGAGGACAGCCTGTATCCGAATGTCGAATAGTCGTGAAGAATTCGCTTCGATCGCCCGCCTGCCGCCCGTAACTCAGTCGGCCGCTAACCAGGCATCGATTCCGGCCTGCGCGCAGGCCATGTCCTGCTGCGGCGTTCCGGAACTCAGACCGATGCCGCCGACAACAACATCGCCCGACATGACCGGCAGCCCGCCCCCGACGGAACTCAAGCGCCCGCCGACCTCGGTGTGGATTCCGAAGGCGAGTTGCCCCGGAACGTTGGCCGCGTTGTATTCGTGTGTCGCCTTGCGGGCCGCACCGGCGGTAAACGCCTTGTCCTGCGCAATAGTGACGCTGGTTGCCTTGCCGCCGTCCATGCGTTCGAAAGCAATGAGATGACCGGACTCGTCCACAACGGCAATACACATCGGCACGCCGATCTCGGCGGCTTTTGCCGCAGCCCCGGCAATGAGTTTCCGCGCGTCCGCGAGATCCAGGCGTTGAATAGTCAGCATGTTTATCCCCTTGGTAGATATGACTGTCGTATGAAGTCCGCGCGCAGGACCGGCCTCACGCGGACTCGCTGCGACATTCGCTATTGGTGTATGGCTTATCGAACGTCGATGGCGACGTTTCGAAACTTCAGCACGTTCTTGCCTGCATACTGCAGCGCAATGTTGCCGCCAAGGGACCGGTCGCTGTTCAGCACAGCCGTCACCTTGTCGTCGAATCGGGCTTCGATTCGATCCCCCGCGGCAATAACCTCCACGCGTACCCAGCGCTCGAGGCCGTCAATCTTCACGGCCGGCTCGACAAACTTGACGATGCTGCCGGTGCGGGAGGGCTGATTCGGATGACTGTCCCAAATATTGACTTCGTAGCAGGTGTCCGGGTTGATCTCTTTGCTGCTCGAACAGCGAATATAGATGCCGCTGTTGGTGTGGTCCTCGACCCAGTACTCCAGAGAGAGGCGAAAATCTCCATAGACCTGCGGCGACACGAGAAAGCCCGTTGCCTCGACCGGTCCCGCCTCAATCACGCCGTCCGCGTGACTCCAGACGTCCTCACCAATTCGATCCCACTCGGACGGATCGACCCCGGCCGCGGAGCCCGCAAATACGCCGGCCGCCGCAAGGACCGCCCCTAATGCCAAAACGCTTTTTTTCACGATTCAAGTTCCCCATCTGGTCGGCGCTCGGCATCGTGTCCGCAATCATCGCAATACCTGCCGCGCCGGTGACGCCGGCGCATTCAGCCGGTCTTCCGGACACGCTGCCGGACCAGCGCGACGCGTTCGATCATCTCATCGACGCCAACGAGGCACAAATTGTGATGTTGCTGGAGCGGGACCTTATCGATCCGGAACTCGCGCGCCGTCTAGCAATCGCACTCGCCGACTACGCCGAGGCCGAGTCGGCTCCAGGCGCCGAACGGAACGCGGGCTACCTCGTGCTCGAGGCCGCACTGACGGAGGAGATCGGGCCCGATGCCTCGAACCTGCATCTTGGCCGCAGCCGCAACGATCTGGGCGCCGCCACCAATCGAATGGCGCTGCGCCAGGACGTACTGCAGGTTGCCGCCGCGCTGCACGAGGTTCGCAAAACCCTGCACGAGCTGGCGGGTCAACACGTCACTACGGTTATGCCGGGGTTTACCCACGCCGTGCAGGCTCAGCCCACAACGCTCGCACACTTCCTGCTGGCGTTCGACGCTGGACTCGGCCGGGACGCGGAGCGTCTGCAGCAAGCCTACGCGCGGCTGAACCGGAGCCCGCTGGGCGCCGCAGCAATCACGACGTCAGGTTTTGCGCTCGACCGGCAAAGGCTGGCCTATCTGCTGGCGTTCGACGGCCTCGTTGAAAACTCCTACGACGCCATCGTCGTTTCGACGGCCGACAGCAAGGTCGAAATCGCAACGGCGCTGTCACTCTCGGCGATTTCCGTCGGGCGTCTGGCACAGGACCTGCTGTTTCAGTACGACGATCCCGCACCTGCGATTGTCCTCGCGGAATCAGCGGCGGGTCGCAGCAGCATCATGCCGCAGAAACGCAACCCGAGCATGATCGAGATGCTCAGAGTGCTGGCCAGCGAAGTGGTTGGCGATGCACACAAGGCGACGGTGTATGTCCACAATACGCCGCTGCACGAGGTCAGGGATTCGCGCAAATATTTGTTTGATGTGGTTCACGACGTCAGCCTCGATGCGGAGGCCATGTACGAACAGCTCGGCCTCGTGCTGACCTCACTCGAATTCAGAGTCGATGCCCTGCGGGAACGTGTCGACCAGGACTACTCAACCATGACTGAGCTTGCGGACGCTTTGTATCGTGACGCGCGCGTCCCGTTCCGCGATGGCTATCGCTTTGCGTCCGCCCTGACGACTTTCGGCCGGGAACGCAGCCTGCGTCCGGCCGATATAAGCTACGAACAGGCGGCGTCGGTGTACGCCGACGTACTCGACGGCGGGCAACTGCCGCTCAGCGAAGCACGGTTCAAGGCGAGCCTCGACGCGGCGGCCGTGGTTGCCGGTCGGGCCGGACGCGGCGGACCGCAGCCCGCCGAGGTGCGGCGCATGCTCGACGAAGCATCGGCCGGCAACACCCTGTTTCGTCGCTGGATTGATGAGCAGCGGCAACTCGTCGAGGACCGCCGTGCGGAACTCGACCGACTGTTCAGCGGACTCTTGGAGCAATGATCGACGGCACTCCCGATACGATGCGCGAATACCCGTGCCGCCGGCAAGACAATCAATACAGTGTCAAGACACTGGGGGAGACGGTATGACATCGAAGCTAACGAGACGCGACTTCGTCGCGGGCACGGCTGCGGGACTGCTGGTGAGCGGCAACGCGAGTCTGGCGGCGAACCCGACGCGGCGGCGTGTCGCCATCGTCGGTACGGGTATTCGCGGCGTGTCGTTCTGGGGCGAGTTTCTCAATCGCGAATACTCGGACGTGTTGGAGTTCGTTGCGCTCTGCGATACCAACCCGGGCCGCCTGGAGTACGCGAGGCAAAGCATCGGCGTGGACTGTCCGACGTTCACACATTTCGATGAGATGCTCGATTCCGTTGCCATCGACACGCTCGTCGTTGCGACGGTCGACGCAAGCCATTACGCGCTGATCGTCAAGGGTCTTGAACGCAACATCGACGTGATTACCGAGAAACCGATGACCACGGACGAGGGACAATGCCAGGCAGTGCTGAATGCAGCGCAACAATCGCGCGGACAGCTGATCGTCGGGTTGAACTACCGTTACGGCGAGCTGTTCACACGCCTGAAAGAACACCTTGCGGCCGGCAAGGTCGGCAAGCTGACGTCGATTGATTTCAACTGGTATCTGAACGTTCACCACGGCGCGTCGTATTTCCGCCGATGGCACGGCATCCGCGAGCACGGCGGGACGCTGCTGGTGCATAAATCGGCGCACCACTTCGATCTGCTGAACTGGTGGATCGGCGCCGATCCCGTCGAGGTGCACGCGTACGGCGGTCTGGAACACTACGGCGCCAACAACCCGTTTCGCGGCGATCGCTGCATGGACTGCCGGCACTCCAAAAGCTGCGCCTACTTCTGGGACATGCGGACGAACCAGCGCATGATGGACCTGTACCACGCCCACGAAGCGCACGACGGCTATATTCGAGACAACTGCCTGTGGCGCGAGGACATCGATGCATTCGACAAGATGGCCGTGCAGATTCGCTACTCGAACGGCGTACAAGTGAGTTATACGCAGACGACCTACTCCCCCTACGAAGGTTTTCGTCTCGGCTTCAACGGAACCGACGGGCGCCTGGAGACCTGGGAGGGTATTCCGTCGCTGATGGCCCGGCAACAGGACCCGTCGAGCCTGCATGAGAAGGAAAAGGATCAGCACGGCAACCGCCATCCCGAAATGGAATACCACGAGATCGTCACCCAGCAAAACTTCGACACGCTCGAGCGCGAGCGGCTACCTTACGTACGTGCCGGGCACTGGGGCGGTGACCGGCTGATGGCTGAGTACCTGTTCCGCGGACGCGACGACAAGCCGGCGTTGCGCCGCCAGGCCGGGCCGCGGGACGGTGCGTTGTCGGTCCTGGTGGGTATTGCCGCGCGCCGAAGTATCGACGAAAGCCGGCCTGTACGGATCGCTGATCTTACAAACCTGGAGCTCCGCTCATGACGAGAATCAAACGGCTGCCGTTGGCGCTGTGCGTGCTGATCCTGGCCGCCTGTGGCGGACCCGCCGACGAAGCCCCCATTGCGGAGACACCGCCCGAACCCCAGAGCCCACCCGACATTCTGTTGATTCTGGTGGACGACATGGGCTGGTCCGACCTTGGCTCGTTCGGCGGCGAGATTGCGACACCTCAGCTCGACGAACTGGCCGAAGGAGGATTACGCTTTACCCAGTTTCACACCACGGCAAAGTGTTTTCCGTCGCGCGGCGCGCTCTTGACCGGCCTGTATCCGGAACAGGTGGGCATGGACCAATCGCCGTTGTCGCGCATCGACAACGGCGTGACGATTGCGGAGGCGCTGAGGCCTGCCGGCTACCAAACTTTCATGGTGGGCAAGCACCATGCGCTCGACAACCCGGTGGACCGTGGCTTCGATCACTACATCGGGCTGCGTGACGGCGCATCCAATCATTTCAACCCGGGATTGACGCCGCGCCCGGGTGAACCGCCTCCGGCACGTAAAGGCGGCCGGTACAAAGACGGCCGCTGGTTTTGCTTCGACCGTGACTGCTTCCAGGGTTACACACCCGAAGATCCCGGCTACTACAGCACGGACTATTACACCGATCGCGCCGCTGAGTTCATCGAGACGGCAGCGGAGTCCGACGCGCCGTTCTTCGTTTACCTTGCGTACCAGGCGCCGCACGACCCGCTGCACGCATGGCCCCAGGACATCGACAAGTACGCGGACAAATATACGAACGGTTTCGAGCCAATTGCGGCCGCACGCTATGCGCGCATGCGCGAACTGGGCGTTATCGATGAAAGCTATTCGAGATCGGCGCCAACCTTCCGTGACTGGTCTTCGCTCAGCCCGGAAGAACAAGCTTCCTCGAGCCGCAGGATGGCCGTGTACGCCGCCATGACGGACAGGCTCGACCAGAACCTCCAGCACCTCGTGGAAGTGCTGCGCCGCACCGGACGCTACGACAACACGCTGATCCTGTTCACCTCGGACAACGGTGCGTCGGCCGAACGCGTTCGCGATGGCGACAGCGATGTCGATATCGGCGCCGAGCACCCGATCGGTACGGTGGGACGCTGGGCCAGCCTCGAAGCGGACTGGGCCAACGTATCGAATACACCGTTTCGCTACTACAAGAACTACTCGTACGAAGGCGGTACGTCGTCACCGCTCATTGTGCACTGGCCGGCGGCCATCACGTCGCCTGGCCGCGTCGTTGCGGCGAACGCACACCTGATCGACGTTTTCCCGACCTTGCTTGTCGCAAGCGGTGCCCCGTACCCGGACAGCCAGCCGGACGGCGCGCCGCCGCCCGCCCTCGAGGGTATGGATCTGAGCCCCTACTTCAGTTCGAACACGACCGTCGAGCGAGGTAAGCCCGTGTTTCAGCGCTGGCAGCGCGGCCGCTCTGTACGCACGGAACGCTGGAAACTGCTGTCGTACGCTGCACCCGGTGAGCCCGCGGAAGATGGCACGTGGGAGCTCTACGACATGACGAGCGACAAAACCGAAACGCGCGACGTCGCGGCGGAGCACCCGGAGGTCGTCGCTGAACTCGCGGCAGCCTACGCCGCGTGGCTGGCGCGCGTGAAACCGGCATCGGCAGACGAGGAAGGTTCTTGATCCGATTGATACGGCCAGCAGCTTTGCTGGCGCTGGCACTCTGCGGCGATGCACTGGCGGACAGCCGACCCAACATCCTCGTGTTCATTGCCGATGACGCGGGCTGGGACGATTTTGGCACCTACGGTCATCCATCGATTCAGACACCGACGCTCGATGCGCTTGCGCAGAGCGGCTGGACGGCGGACAACGCATTCCTGACCACGCCGCAGTGCAGCCCGTCACGCATCAGCATACTGTCGGGCCTGTACGCGCATCAGACGGGCGCCGAAGACCTGCACGTACCGCTGCCCGCGGGCCACCGTCTGCTGCCGGACTACCTCAGCGAATCCGGTTACTTCACGGGACTCATGCAGAAGTCGCACCTTGGCCCCGAGGGTGACCGCCAGTTCGACTGGCGGCACGACGGAACCCATTTCCGCGCCGATTTCAGCACGTTCCTCGACGCCGCGGGCGATAGACCCTTCTTCCTCTGGGTTGGTTTTCGCGATCCGCACCGCAGCTACGGCGATGCACCCGAACGGCACTCGGCCGAAGACGTCAGGTTGCCGCCGACGGTTGTCGACACACCCGAGACCCGTGCCGACTACGTGGATTACTACGACGAAATCGCCCGGATGGACGGATCGATTGCGTCTTTCCTGAAGGAACTCGATGAGCGCGGACAGCGCGACGACACGATCGTGCTGTTCCTGAGCGACAACGGCTCTCCGATGCCGCGCGCCAAAGGTACGCTGTACGACGCCGGAATCAAAACGCCGCTGATTGTCGCCGGCCACGGAGTCACCACGGGAACCCGCTATCAGCCGCTGGTCAGCGTGATCGACCTGGCGCCTACCCTACTCGATTGGGCCGGCGTGGACGTTCCGGAAAACATGCCTGGCCGGTCGATTGCCGGGAGCGTTGCGGACGGGGTGCCGCCCGGCCGCGATTTTGTGTTCAGCGAACGCAACTGGCACAACGCCGACGAGCACATGCGCAGCATCCGCGGTCCGCGCTACAAGCTGATCTGGAACAACTACGTGCATCTGCCGCACGGCACGGCGGCCGACATTACGTCGAGCCCAACCTGGCAGGCGCTGCGCCAGGCTCGGGACCGCGGCGAACTGACCAAAGCTCAGGCCCTGCTGTTCATGGCGCCGCGTCCGCGGATCGAGTTCTACGATGTGATCAACGACCCGCACGAACTCGACAACCTGGCCGCGGACCCTGCTCACCGGGAGCGTATCCAACAGATGATGGCACGCCTCGAACAGTGGATGGCAGAAACCGGCGACGCCCCACCCGAGCATCGGCGGCGCGACGACAACATCGATCGCTTGACCGGGGTCAAATTCACGCGGCGCAATCCGCCGTTCATCGAAGAAAACTGACGCTATTAGTTATCAGACTGCTCGAACAAGCCATAGCTGGTGTGACGATAGCTGATCTAAGAAGTCACTCGCTCGCGTTGTACCGACAACGGCGACTCATGTGTTCGACCGCCTCAATCCCCAAGAATATCGGCTCATTGCGCGAAGATTCGGCAGTATCGCCGAGCGTGTAAGGATGATGAGCTGCGTATCCAATCGCAGGCATACTCGACAACAGGGGCATGCTAATTGATACGTATCAGTTATCATAGTAAAATACGCGTGATAAAGAGCTTCAAACATCGTGGGCTGAAAAGGCTTTACGCGAACGATGACCGTAGCGGCATCAACGCGAACCAGTACAAGAGACTCCGACGGTTGTTAGCCAGTCTCGATGCCGCCGAAGCCATCGCTCATCTCCGTCTGCCTGACTATAAGCTACACGCGTTGCACGGCGATCGACGTGGTTTTTGTGCGATCAGCGTGTCAGGGAACTGGCGCATAGAGTTCAGATTCGAGGCCGGGAACGCCTACGACGTCGATTTGGTGAACTACCGCTAGCAGCCCACCTCCAGGGAGTTTCGAAAATGCCCATTAAAAACCCACCGCACCCAGGGGAGCACGTTCGAGAGGATTGTCTCGAACCATTGGGCTTGTCCGTAACGGACGCGGCACGTGCCCTGGGCGTGGCTCGTCACACGCTGAATCGACTGGTCAACCAGCATTCGGGCATCTCGCCGGAAATGGCAATTCGTTTCGAGAAAATGGGCTGGGGTACCGCCGACGGCTGGCTTCGTCTGCAAATGAACTACGATCTCAGTCAGGCGCGAAAACACGCTGACCGAATCAAGGTTACGCCTCTCGACGTGGCTACGATCTAGCTTGAGATAGTCTCTATTCCGACCCAAGGGTTGCTGCACCTTTGTCGAGACCGGCCACGATCGACTCCGCGTACAGCAGATCGCCCGTCAACGCGTTGTAAAACTGCACGACAACCTGCGGATGCTCATAGGCGATCCAGTAATCCTCGGTGCCCGATTTTGCGTTGTTGTGCACGTTGTTCACGCTGGCGACAACGTACACGGGCGTCCGGAGGTTGGCGCGCGGCGAACCGGGCAATGCAAACGTGGACCAGCGTATCGCCACGTCGCGATTGCCGGAGCGAAACACGCCATTGGAGGGGCGCCCACCTTCCTGCCCAAGCCGGTGCTGATTATCGGAGTTGATTGGGCTCGCCGTGAACTCCCAGACGTTGTCGGTAATCTGCGCCGAAAACGCGTTGTGCAGGTCGGCATTGATCATCAGCACGGGCTGCTCGAGCCGGTCCCACAGCTCGATCAGCTCCTCGCGCTCCTGCATGTAGCCCGTCCAGGCTTCGTCAGGCCCCACGTAGCGTTCCAGCTCATCGCTGTAGTGGAGATGCGGGATGCTGAGATTGACGGATGACAGCAAAACGAAAATATCGGCGTCACTCGCGCGCATGGAGTCCATGAGCCATTGTTTCTGATGCGCACCCAGCATCGTTGCGTCGGCCGTCAGATCGAAGGTCTCGCCGGGCGCATCGCGGTTGCCCCGGGTGTCGAGCAGATAAAACTCCACGTTGCCGACGCGGAAGCTCGCCCAGTTCTCGCGGCCGATCGAATAGGCGGACGCGATGTTTGCCGCCGGCGTTGGCTGGCTCAGCCTCAGCGTATGTCGGTCGACAACCGCCTCGATGCCGTAGACACCGGCATTCGGATCTGCAGGCCCGAGCTTGGTGTCGGTCGCGGCAACGTCACCGTCCGAAGCCCTGCCCCAGTGGATATGAAGAATGTTCTGCCGCTCGATGTCGAGATCGCGAAAGTCGGCGCTGGTGTCCCGCAGTAAAAACCCGCCTGCTTCGGTCGCGGCCGTACCAAAACGCGTGGCGAGACGATCTTCTACGGGATTGGCCCAGGCCAGATAGTCGTCCCAGGCTTCGAGTCCGATATCCCGGTAGACGGCATTGCGAAGCCGCTTCGGCACCGGGTCCGAGAACCCGGCCGTGCCGGCACCGTAGACATTGTTGATGATCTCGTGATCGTCGAACGCGTAGTACGTCGGAACCAGCCGGTGCCATTCTGCAAGGTGATTGCTGCGATCGAAGTAGATCTTGTAGTTTTCCCAGGCGCCAACGAGCGCCGGTGCCGCAGCCACGTTTTGGGGCGGCCTTTCTTCGCGTACGTCCATACCCATACGCCACAGCCATTCCTCGACCTGCGTCGTCCTGCCCTCCTCGTAGACGAAGTCCCCTGCGTGCAGCGCAAACAGCACCTTGTCCGCGTGATTTTCGACCATGGTCCGCTGCGGCGTTATCCCGGCGGAACCGCTGCGGCTCATACGCGCGCAGCCGGACGCCGCAAACGAAAAGTTGAACAGGCCCTCGGGGTTGTGTTCGGTATTGCGATACTGCGCGGAGGACGGCAGCGTGCGAAAAGACCCGGAGAGTTCCGGCTGATGCCAGACGTCCTCGAAACCGACGGCGTAGTAGTAGCGCGTATCGGGTTCGAGACCGTCGAGTTGCACCCAGGCCGTGTTGTCGTCCGCGAGTCGCGTCGTGACACCCGTCGAACGCTCCGTCAGGCGCTTCGGATCGGTGCCGTAGAACACGAAGAACTCCGCCGGCTTGTTGGTCCTCGCCCAGACGCCAATACCCGTTTCCGTTGGCCGGCCGAGCATTGGGCCGTGACTGATGTGACGACCGCGGGCGGACTTGGGAGTGCCGACGAGCCGAACCAGCGCCGGACCGTCCTCGGGCTGTGCAAGCGGTTCGGTTGCCGACACGGGAGCCGTTGGAACCAGCAGAACGGCAACACCAGCAAGCAATAATCCGTTTATTGCTCTCAGAACAAGATCCATAGTCCCCCCGGGAACGCGGCCTGCGGTACTGAAATTTTTGAAACAGGATTTCGCGTTTTTATTGGATTTGTTTTTATTATTACACAATAATCGGCGGAAGCAATTGCCCCTAGTGGGAACCCGCTCCAAAGGCTACACCTTATATATAGGATCCGGCAGAGAAACCCGGCGATTTCCTCGCCTACGTCATTGCTTCGTCGACCACCTCGATCCAGTGTTTCAGCGGTTGCTTCGACTTGCTGGACAGGTGTAACTGACAACCCACGTTCGCCGTAACGATTCGATCCGGATCGTCGACGGTCAGCGCTTCGAGTTTGTTGTCCAGCAGCTGCTGGCTGAGGGCAGGCTGCAGTATTGAGTAGGTGCCCGCGGAGCCACAACACAAGTGCTTGTCTTTGGTCGCCGCGAGCTCAAAACCCAGTCCGCGCAGTATGCTGTCGACCGCGTCGGGTAACTGCTGTCCGTGCTGCAAACTGCACGGGCAGTGTACGGCAATTCTTTGCCCGCCCCCGTCGAGCTTCAAGCCGGTCAAGTTCTCTGCAGCAACGATTTCGCTCAGATCCCTGGACAATTCACTGATGATTCTGGCCTTCTCCGCGTACTTCGCGTCACCCGCCAGCAGATGGCCGTAGTCCTTCACCATCGTGCCGCAACCGGATGCCGTAATGACGATGGCCTCGGCGCCCTGTTCCACGACAGGCCACCAGGCATCGATGTTACGGCGGGCAAAATCCAGACCCGCATCGTGATCGGACAAATGATAGCTTGCCGCTCCGCAGCAGCCGGATTCCGGAACCTCCACGAGCGAAACACCCAACTTGTCCAGTACGCGCGCAGCCGCCAAATTCGTGTTCGGCGTAGCGCCCGGCTGAGCACAGCCCGCAAGCGCCACCATGACCCTTGGATGTTGTTTCTCCGGCCAGCGCGAATGCGCCTGCCGGCGCGGAATCTTGTTACGCAAGGCCCTCGGTAACAACGGCCTGAACAGCTGGCCCATCCGCAGCAGGGGCGTAAAGCGCTTGCGATAAGGAAGCACCTTCAACAAACACCAGCGCAGCAGACGCTCCTTCAGCGGGCGTTTGACGTCCTTTTCCACGACGTGCCGACCGATGTCGACAAGGCGCCCGTACTGAACTCCGGATGGGCAGGTTGTCTCGCAAGCCCGACAGGTCAGGCAGCGATCCAGGTGCTTGAGCGTTTTAACGGTGGCGCTGCCCTCTTCGAACAGCTGTTTCATCAGGTAGATCCGACCGCGTGGACCGTCGCGTTCATCGCCGAGCAACTGATAAGTCGGACACGTGGCGTTGCAAAAACCGCAGTGAACACAGGCACGCAGAATCGCTTCGGCCTCGTGGGCCTCGGGCTCATCGCGGAACCTGGCGTGAAAATCAGTCTTCATTGCTTCGATGTGTTTTCCACTGGCGATCCTGGACGCAATCTGCGACCACCACCTATAGCCAGCTATACAGGCGGCCGCGATTCAACAGCCGGTCGGGGTCGAAGGCCTCTTTGAGGCGCGTGTGCAGCGCCTTGACGGGCGCCGCGAGCTCGGGAAAAACCTCTCCCTCGCGGTCGCCGCGTCGAAACGCGGACACTTCTCCCGCGCCCACCGGCAGCGAAGCGTTCAACTCGTCCAGCGAGTAGGCGCTTCCCCGCAGCCAGCGTTGCGCGCCGCCCCAATCGATCAGCCACTCGTCTTCCGGGACGTCCGGCAGAAGATCCCGGGCGGCGCCCACCGAAAAACGCCACAGCGTCTCTTCCGTATCGAAGAAATCGAGTTCGTGTTCACGCAGGCGATGCCAGAAATTGTCGTCCGCCCGCATCGATTCAGACTCCGGGAATTCCTGCTGCAGTTGCTCAACCGCGCTATGTACGGCATTACGCGCGCCCTCGAAGCGAAGGTACAGCCGGCCCACGCCCCTCTCTGCTAACCAGCAGGCGCCGGTCAACGGCAGCGGCCGAGCGGACAAACGATTCATGATCGAAACCGCGGCACCGGGATCTTCCCCGCCGAGGATCACGGTGTGCGACGCCGCGGGCCCGGGCAAGACTTTGAAAGAAATCTCGGTAATCACACCAAGACATCCCATCGCGCCCGCCTGCAGCCGCGACACGTCATAGCCGGCGACATTCTTCATGACCTGGCCGCCGAAGCGGAGGTGCTCACCCTTGCCGTTGATCAGCCTGAGTCCAAGTACCATATCCCGCACCGACCCCATCCAGGGACGCGACGGGCCTGACTGATTGCAGGCCAGGGTGCCGCCAATGCTGGCTCCACGAAAATGCGGCGGGTCGAACGCAAGCCGCTGGCCCTGTTCGTCCAGCGTCTGCTCGATCTCCTCGAGCGGTGTGCCGGCACGCACGGTCAACACCAGTTCCGCCGGCTGGTAATCGACGATCCCCCGATGCTCACCGACGTGCAGTGCGTCACCGACGATTCCGCGCCCGTAAAACGTTTTGCTGTTCCGCCCGACTATTGCAAGGGCGGTTCCCGAGGCCCGCGCATCGCTTATCTGTTCCGTAAGCTGTTGGCTGATATCAGACATCGATCCGATTCCCGGACGTAACGGCTACACGCAAGCGACGGTTACGGGAATCAAGGCCGGCCCGCCTGGTGCGAAGACCGAGCCGCAGGCCGGTCATGCGCGTTACTCACGACAGGCTGATCGTTCGGCTCCAGATCGGGATTCAGGCTGCGATACTCCTGGCAGTGTTTGAGCATTGGAACTCCCTTGCCGGGATTCAGCGTGCCCCCCGGATCGAACGCCGCTTTGACCGCGTGAAACTGCTTAAGCTCCCGATCGTCGAACTGCACGGCCATCTGGCGAATCTTCTCCACGCCGACACCGTGCTCGCCAGTGATACAGCCGCCCACGGCCACACACAGCTCCAGTATCTTGCCGCCGAACTCCTCGCTCTTTTCGAACTCACCCGGAACGTTGGCATCGAACAGGATCAGCGGGTGCAGGTTGCCGTCGCCCGCGTGAAATACGTTCGCCACCCGGAGACCGTAGTGCCGGGACATCTTCTCGATCTCGACCAGCACGTGGGCCAGCTGGCTGCGAGGTATCGTGCCGTCCATGCAGTAGTAGTCCGGGGATACGCGGCCGACCGCGGGAAACGCAGCCTTTCGCCCTTTCCACATCAACAGCCGCTCGGCTTCGCTGGCGGATACGCGCGTGGACGTGGCCTTGAGCTGGCGGAACAACCGATCCACGGTGTCGATCTGTTCCTCGACCTCGGCCACGGAACCGTCCAGCTCACACAAGAGCAGGGCGTTGGCCTCTTTCGGATAACCGGCCTGACAGAAGTCTTCAGCGGCGGAGATCGCGACACTGTCCATCATCTCCAGCCCGCCGGGAATGATGCCGTTCGAGATGACGGCGCTGACGGCATTGCCGGCGTCCTCGACGCTATCGAACGCCGCCATGACGACCTGCGCCTTTTCGGGCGCCGGCAGCAGTTTGACCGTGACCTCGGTCGTGATACCCAGCAGTCCTTCGGATCCGTTGAGCAGCGCCAGCAAATCGAAACCGGCGCTGTCGAGTGCCTCGCTGCCGATGGTCACTCTCTCGCCCTCGACCGTCAGTATCTCGATCCTCAGCACGTTGTGTACCGTTAGACCGTACTTGAGACAGTGCACGCCGCCGGAGTTTTCCGCGACGTTGCCGCCGATGGTGCAGGCAATCTGTGAGGACGGATCCGGGGCGTAGTAAAGCCCGAACGGCGCTGCCGCCTCGCTGATACTCAGATTACGCACACCCGGCTCGAGCCTTGCCGTGCGCGCCACGGGATCAATATCCAGAATGCGCGTGAATTTTGCCATCGACAGCACGACGCCGTCGGGATGCGGCATAGCACCAGCGCACAGTCCCGTGCCGGCGCCGCGAGCGACGACCGGAACCCCGTACTGATGGCAGATCTTCATGACCCGCTGCGCCTGATCAATCGTGTCGGGCAGCACGACAAGCATTGGCTCCTCGCAGTACATCGACAGCCCATCGCACTCGTACACGCGTTGGGTTTCCCGGTCCTCGATCACGTATTCCGGATCGATGAATTCGCGGAACAGCGCGGCCAGCCGCGCGCGATCGGAACCCGTACCAACAGGCGTTGTAGGTTGCGTACTCATGAAGACCTCTGCGTAAGGACCCTCGTCTGAAGACCTGGCATTGCCCCTCGGGAAGCGGGCGCAGAGCGTGCCGCGGACGTGCCGTCAATGAGACGACCGGCGATCGCAGGCATCAGAAACTATCGCAAAAGCGTTGCGGGATTCAACTCCGGGGCGTACGCGCGCCCGTCCGTCGCGGTCGAGCGAAAGCAAAACAACCGCGGGTCAGGACAGTTTCACTTGTGTCTATCGCTGGACGCGGCCCGATGCATCGCCGCCCATGAGCTTCTCGACCTCGGCGACGGTCACGCGATTGAAGTCGCCCAGGATGGAGTGTTTGAGGCAGCTCGCCGCAACCGCGAACTCCAGGGAATCCTGACGATCTTCGTAGGCGTTCAGTGCATAGATCAACGCCGACGCAAAGCTGTCGCCGCCGCCGACGCGGTCGACAATGTCGGTGATCTCGTAGCGACGCGACAAGCGGAAACCGTCCTGATCCCGCAGACACGCCGACCAGCCGTTGCGGTCGGCGCTGCGGGATTCGCGTAGCGTCACGGCCAGCACGCCGAGATTCGGAAATTCGCCCATGACCTTTTCGGTCAGGCGCTCGTAGCGTTTCGGATCGAGTTCGCCGCTTTCCACGTGGACGTCATCGACGCTGATATCCAGCGACTTCTGACAGTCCTCTTCGTTGGCTATGCCGACGTCCACGTACTTGACGAGTTCGCGCATGACCTCGGGCGCCGACTTGCCGTACTTCCACAGTTTGCCGCGGAAATTGAAA
Source organism: Woeseiaceae bacterium (assembly GCA_028289545.1). GTDB lineage: Bacteria > Pseudomonadota > Gammaproteobacteria > Steroidobacterales > Woeseiaceae > UBA1847. Next base: position 82,377 of record JANQPG010000001.1, on the reverse strand, counting down.
TCGCAGGAGACCGTGACGCCCTTCGTGCGCGCCGCGCGGACCGCATTGAGGCTTAACTGCGCCGCCGATTCGCTGAGGGCCGGCGTAATGCCCGTAATGTGCATCCACTTCGCGCCGTCGAAGATGCTCGACCAGTCGAAGTCCGCCGGATCCGCTTCGGCAATTGCCGAGCCCGCTCGATCGTAGACGACGTTCGACGGCCGCTGGTTGGCGCCCGCCTCCAGGAAATAGATGCCAATGCGATCACCGCGGCGCTGTATCCGGCTGACGTCGACACCAAACCCTCGGAGTTCGCGCACACACGCCTCTCCGATGGGGTTGTCCGGCAACGCCGATACAAAACCGCTGGACAGTCCATAGTTGGCCAGCGCAACCGCAACATTGGCCTCACCGCCGCCAAAAGTCGCTTCGAACGCCCCCGACTGAAAAAACCGCTCGTGACCCGGCGATTTCAGCCGCAGCATGATTTCTCCAACGCTCAGGTATTCAGCCATTATCGTTCTCCTCTCGCCGCTGCAATGGCAACGGCTTCGCGGGCGAGCCGCGTGACTTCGTCATAGTTTCCGGCCGCAATGTCGGTCTTCGGCGTCAGCCAGCTGCCGCCGCAGGCCAGCACGCTGTCGAGCGCAAGGAACTCGCCGAGATTGGCGGCCGAAACGCCACCCGTCGGCATAAATTTGAGATCGCCAAACACGCTGCCGAGCGCCTTGAGCGCAGGGATTCCGCCGGCGATCGACGCCGGAAAAAACTTCACCGTGTTGAGCCCCAGACTGCGCGCTTTCATGACCTCCGACGGGGTCATGACGCCCGGAAACACGGGAACATCGTTGTACTGGGCAACGCCGACAACCGCGTCGTCGAGGCCGGGGGAAACGACAAACTGTGCGCCACGCTCCAACACCTCGGATGCCTGTGCCGCAGACAAAACCGTCCCGGCACCGACCACAAGATCGTCGTCGAGGGCACAAATTGCGGCCAGGCATTCCAGTGCGGCCGGTGTGCGCAGCACCACTTCGATAACGGTCAGGCCACCCTCTGCGAGCGCCCGCGTCGTCGCAATCGCCACCTCGGGGTCGTCGGCCTGAACCAGTGGTACGACGGGCGCATTCGCCAGCCGCGATTGCAGATCGGTCATTCGTTTGCTGCCCTTTCAGGAGTTGATAATAAGTTCCAAATATGGAACACTGTTCTGTATTTAGGACTATCTTTGCCAAATTTTCCGGCAATGTCAATCGGGCGCGAATGTGAGTTCGACCGCAAAATCTTTTCGACTCATCGAAGCCGTCGTCGGCGCGGGCAGCAACGGCGCCACGTTCTCCGAAGCGGTCCGCGAGAGCGGCGTACCAAAATCGACGGCACACCGCTTGCTCAACGAGCTCACCGGTATTGGTGCGCTGCGTTTCGATTCGGATTCGAAAACCTATTCCGGCGGTTTGCTGTTGGCGCGTCTCGGCTCAGCCGTCGCGGCGGGCTACGACCTCAGAAAAGTCGTCCGGCCACATCTGGAAGCCCTGCACGACAAAACCGGACACATTACGACGCTCGGTATTCGCGATGGCGGCCATGGGATTTACCTCGACAAGGTCGAGTCCGGCGACTTTGGAATCCGCCTGCACTCGGAAATCGGCAAGGCGTTTCCGCTGCACTGCACGGGAATCGGCAAGGTGCTGCTGTCCGCCGTCGGCAAAGACGAACTGGGGGCAATACTGCGCGGCAAACTGGACGCGATGACCATCAACACGATCACCAGCAAGACGCGGTTGCGCGCGTCGCTCGAGGACGTAAGGCGGCGCGGCTACGCCGTCGACGACGAAGAGATTACTCGCGGCCTCGTGTGTGTTGCCGCGCCGGTGCTGGGCCCGGACGGACAAGTTGCCGGCGCTTTGAGCTGCACGTTTCCGACCTGGATGAGAGACGAGCGCGGAATGGACGCCGAGATCGAAGCGGTGACCGCGGCAGCGGCCGCGGCGTCACAACAAGCTTAGTACGCTCCGTTCGACGGCTTGACGCAACGTTGTGTTACGCGGCTTCGGCGGCCAGCTCAGCGACACGTTTTCCCAACCAGCGAATCGCACCCTCGGTCCGTTCGCTCCAGGGATGGCCAAAACTCAGCCGAACGAAGTTCGTGTATCGGCCGCTCGGCGAGAAGATGTGTCCCGGCGTAATGCTGATGCCCGCCTCTATCGCATCATCAAACAGCTGCTCCGCATCGACATCGTTCGGCAGTTCTAACCACAGCACGGACCCGCCGACGGGCTTCGATATGCGCGTCTCCTCTGGAAAGTATTCGGCAATCAGTCCAGCCATGCGCTCCGCGTTGTACTTGAGTTCCGTCCTGAGCGCTTTCAGGTTCCTCGCATAGTCGCCGGTTGCCATGTACTCGGCGAGCGTCAGCTGCTGCAGCAGGCCCGAAGTGCACGAGAACGCCCGCTTCAACTGCTCGATACGCTCGCTGAAATGGCGGCTGACGAGCCAGCCAATACGATAGCCGGGTGATGCCGTCTTCGAAAACGAACCGCAAGTCATAATACGCGCATCGCTAGTCAGGAACTGAGCCGGCATGGGCCGCTGGCCGTCGAAGCGCAGGTCACCGTACACGTCATCTTCGATCAACACGACGTCGTGCCTTGCCAGCAGGTCGACGAGTCGCTGCCGATCTTTGTTGGGCATCGTCACACCGAGCGGATTCCCCAGCGTCGTCGACAGCACACACGCCTTGACGGGGTGCGCCTCGAGCGTGCGTTCGAGCGCCGAAATCGTAATCCCCTCCTCCGGGCAGGTCTCGACCTCGATAGCCAGCATGCCCAGGCTGTCGATCAACTCAAGGACGCCGTGATAGGTTGGCGTTTCGACGGCGATCACGTCGCCTTGCGACGCGGCGGCGCTGAGCGCAATCAGGAGCGCCTCCTGCGCTCCGTTGGTAATCGCAATATCCTCGGGATCCACCGTCACGCCGGTTGTGTCCAGGTAGTGGAAGGCGAGTTGCCGGCGCAGCCCCGGCTCGCCGACAGTGGGCGAATAGCCAATGCTGCGCTCGGCGGTACGCGCCATGACGCGCTTCATGGCACGGTGCAGACCCTTGACGGGCGGCTTTGCCATCGTCGGATTCGCAATACCCAGCGGCACCAGGTCGGGATTGTTGATGCCGTCGTAAATCCGCTTCATCAGCGACCGACACGACAGCTCCACCGGGTCGCAGCAGGCCGTGCTGATTTTCCTCACCAACCGGTTCGCCCGTGAGGACCGCACGTAAAAGCCCGACTGCGGCCGCGATTCGACCCGGCGCTGTTTTTCAAGCTCTACGTAGGCTTGCCTGACGGTCGGAATACTCACCCCGGCCGACTGGCTCATGCGCCGTAGGGACGGTAGACGATCACCCGGTTTCAGTGCGCCGCGTTCGATGTTTTCCTTTATAAAATCAACAACCTGCTGGTATAGAAACGGCGTCTCGCAGGTATCGGACTTGTCGATGGTCAACATAACTGTGCAGGTCCTATTTCCAACGAATTGTATCTGTTATAGATACAAAATCGGCGTAAAGTCAAGTCCAAGTCCGCACAAGGCTGCGCCACCGGGGAGGAAAGCCAATGCATCATTGCCCTGTGAACAACTGCGATACCGCGTATTGCAAGGACATGAGATCCGATTCCTGGCTGGCGCGAGCGCCTTTCAGGACGGCAGGCATCAAAGCGCTGGTCTGCGCGGTCGAACACCTGCACCGCTACCGTGATCTGCGTGGACGACTGCTCTCGCAATCGATGCGCTGCTTCGAATGTGAGGATGAGTCGTGAACCCGTCCGTTAGCAACCGCCTGCTGTACGTCATAACCGTACTGATCTGGGGATCCACCTGGTTTGCAATCGAGTTTCAGCTCGGCACAGTCGCACCTGAAGTTTCACTCGTCTATCGCTACGCGTCAGCCGCGGCAATCCTTTTCGGCTGGTGCTGCCTGAAGGGCTTGAGGCTCAAATTCCCTCTGCGCAATCACCTCTGGTTTGCGCTGCTTGGACTGCTGCTGTTCGGCCTCAACTACGTGCTGGCCTACCGCGCGCAGGTTTACATTACGTCGGCGCTGACGGCCATTGCCTTTTCGACGATGGTCTGGATGAACATCATCAATGCGCGGCTCCTGTTCGGCGTGCGCGCGGGCCGGCGCGTGCTGTTCGGCGCCATGCTCGGCATCATCGGGATTGTCACGCTATTTGCGCCGCAGATTGGCGATCTTACGTTCAGCGACAGCGTATTCCTGGGTTCGCTCCTTGCCGCCGGCGGCGCGCTCGTCGCTTCGTTCGGCAACATGGCGTCGCAGCGTGCGCAGAAAGCCGGACTGCCGGTTGTACCGTCCAATGCCTGGGGAATGTTCTACGGAGCGCTGTTCAACGGCGCCGTTGCGATTTACGGCGGCCATCCCTTCAACTTTGAATGGTCGGCCGGTTACGTCATTTCGCTCGTATACCTGTCGGTATTCGGCTCGATCGTGGCGTTTGGCGCCTATCTCACCCTGCTCGGCCGCATTGGCGCGCACCGGGCCGGTTACAGTATGGTCATGTTTCCGGTCGTAGCGCTGATCCTGTCCGCGCTGTTCGAGGGATTGCGCATCGATGCCACAATTATCATCGGCACGGCGCTGGTGCTCGCGGGCAACCTGTTCGTGCTCGGCGAGGGACGGACGAAGCACGAAACGGGATCGAAGCCCGAGGCAGAGCCCAAACCGGAAAGGCCCGCATGCTCGGTAGCAAAAACCAAGATACTCGAGGCTGAAACGTGAGAGTTTACGGCAACTCCCGCTCCGGTAACTGCCTCAAGGTCAGCTACACGGCGGACTACCTGAAGCTCCCCTACGAGTGGATCGAGATCGACATCATGCAGGGCGAGTCTCGCGCCGAGCCTTTTCGTGCAATCAACCCGCAGGGCCAGGTGCCTGCCGTGGAACTTGAGGACGGCCGCACGCTGGCGCAGTCCAACGCAATCATTCGCTACCTCGCCGCAGGCAGCGAATTACTGCCTGACGACACCTATCTGCAAGCGAAGATCGATGAGTGGCTGTTCTGGGAGCAATACAGTCATGAGCCTTACATTGCGGTCTGCCGGTTTCAGATGCTGTTCCTCGGCAAGTCGGCCGAAGAGCGCGAACCGTGGCGCGTTGAGCGCGGAGAGGCGGCGCTCGATTTGATGGAGCAGACGCTGGAGAGCAACGAGTGGTTCGACGGCCGCGCGTTCAGCATTGCAGACATTGCACTTCTTGCCTACACACGGGTTGCTGGCGAAGGGGGGTTCGATCTCGAGTCGAGAACAAACCTGAGGCGCTGGATTGCCGCTTGTGAGAAAAAGCTGGGGATTGGCTCCTAGGACAAGCGCCCGATTGCTCATGCGCTGAGAATTACTCGGACCAGGCTGCCGGAAATGCAGCCGGGCCCGTACGTGCCCGGCCGCCAGACCGCCGTTCAATGCTTCATGTTGAGCGCTCCGCCCGGTTCCATGGTGTTGTACTTGGTCGTCGCAGCCGAGTACCAGATCACCGATTCGCAGGAGTGTATGTAAAACTGGAGCTGTTTCCCGGAGCTGAATGCCGCCAGTATGGCCGCATAAACCTCCTGGTACTGCGGATGGGTGGACTGAACATAGACCTGGTCCGCTACCGAGCAGGTGCCTGGGTTACCGAAGCTGCCGTAAACCATCACACCGTTCCCTCTTTCGATATCCACCTGCGTGGGCACGGCAAACTGTGTCCAACCCGCCGCGTAAGAAGTGGAACAGACAAAGAGAGCAAGAATAGCCAAAGCGTGTTTCATTGATACCTCCTTATCGATTTTTTACGAGAGTACAAAATAGCCGCACATTGCCGGCTACCGACAGGCGAGTATAGCCACTGGTATTCACGATCGGAGCAACGGCTGCCTGGCCGGCAGCGATAGCACTCAGGCGAAGCCGTGGACTGGCGTCCGGATATCGCTTCGACGTCAGGGAGGGCGACAGCTTGTATGAGGCGGAATCGACGGCCGCATTGGATGGTTCTCTGGCGCGGCCGCCAGCACTCCTAGTGTCGCATGATCGGGAATGGCTTGTTTATACCTGATGCTCCTCAGCCCACACCCGCAGCTGATCCAGCACGTCGAGCGTCGAACGTCCGAAGTCGGTAATCTCATAGGCAACAGCAACCGGGCGGGTGCTCAGCACGCGGCGCTCGACGAGCTCCATCGCCTCCATTTCCCTGAGACGCTGGTTCACCATCTTCTTGCTTGCACCGCCGAGCTGGCGGGAAAGGTCGTTGAAACGCACGGGCCCATCCTTCAGGTGCCAGAGGATGGAGCCTTTCCATTTACCGCCGATGAGACGCATGCCCCGCTCGATCGGGCAGGGTTCGAGACAGGGCTCCGAAACGCGCTTGCGCCCTTCGGAATCGGTCGTGATGCTGGCCTTCATCGTCAACTAGGTTACAAAAAGTATACTGGTTGAAATTGGTTACTTACTATACCACCATGCGGTCACTTTCAGCGTACTCACAGCACAGGAGCACCCATGAACACGAGCAAGCTGCACGCGGGCACGAGTTTTCCGACTCTATCCGTACGGTATTCGGATGAGACGCTTGTCGATGTTAGCCGGCCCACCGGCGACGCCGACTGGCAGCTGGTTGTCGTCTACCGCGGCCGTCATTGCCCGCTGTGCACAAAATTCCTGAACAAGCTCACAGGTTTCCGGCAAAGACTGCTCGATATCGGGATCGACGTTGCCGCCGTCTCGGCGGACAGTAAAGAGCAACTCGACGAACACCGGACACGGCTCGACGTCAATTTCCCGCTGTTTCACGGACTGACACTCGAACAGATGCAGGCACTGGGGCTGTATGTATCGGTGCCTCGATCCGAGAAAGAGACGGACCATAATTTTGCCGAGCCCGGGCTGTTTGTCATCAACGCCGCGGGTGAACTGCAGGTGGTCGACATTTCGAACAACCCGTTTGCCAGACCGGATCTCGAGGTGCTCGTCAGCGGACTCGAGTGGATTCGCAAACCCGAGAACAACTACCCGATCCGCGGTACGTTTGCCTAGAAAAATGCGGATGTTCAGACAGGCTGCAGAGCGCCCTGCAGCCGCTGTAGCTGCTCGTCCGTTAGTTTGCCCAGCAGCTGAAACCGCGGCGGAGAAAGATCGTCCATCACTTTTAGCGTGTCACTTCCCAGGGCTTCTGCAAATTGCGCCCACGTCACCGCTCCCAGCACAGGCTCTTTGTTGCCCGATTCGGGATCGACCAGCGCCACGATGTCAGTCTCGGGCAGATAGCTCGGCAGGTTAAGCGTGTAGGTTGCGACACTCTGCAACTCGCCGTTACGCTCGTACACCTGATACGAGGCGACAAAACTGTCTTCGCCCCTGTCCTGCAGCAACGACTCGAGGTACTGCTGCTGATCGTCGTACTGCGCAACACGTTCGCGCAGTTCCTGGAGCACAAATTCGGCGTGACCGTCTTCTCCCGGGGTTGTCGTCCATCGTGCCCAGTGTTCGTCGGGCAGCAGCGTCCACAACAACTGGCTGAAAGGCCGGTGCGATTCTGCCGCTTTGTTGCCGATCTCGATCATTTCCGCCAGCACGGGACCCTTCGGCGTATCGGTCGCCAGGCATACGGAATGCGAGGGCGCAAAAACGACCGGCGCGCCGTCGAAGGGAAATCGCGCGGACAAGCCCGCGGCGACCAGGCGCGAAAAGTCGTAGTCGTCCTCGTAGGTCGACGCCCAGATTTGCTCCGATATCTGCGTCCACTGGCTTTCGCCGGTCGCGCGAACCAGTGTTGCGGCGGCGGTCTTGTAGGCATCGTCGGCGGAGATCGACGCCTCGGAGAGTTTATCCGGGGACACCGACATGATGGACTCGTCACCGTCAGCAACGAGTTCGAGCAGCAGGTCGCCGTCCCCGTAAGCGACGGTCTCGAAAGGGGCGCCGCCAATGGCCATCAGATTCCGCCTCAGGTCCAGCTCGAAACGAGTCCTCGCGCGCAGCGCGAGCGACGCAATGAGTTCGTCCGCCGTCAGTTCCTTCGGGAACAGAACTTCGGCAAGAAACGCTTCGATCGACTCGCTGCGCTGGGCGCGAGTCATGTCCTTTAGCTTTAGATACAGGTTGCCGAGGTAAATGTTGTACGGAGCGGTTTCGCCGTCCGAAACACGGTGCAGATCAACGGATCGCGACTGCGGGTCATAGGTCGAGGAGAGCCCGCTGTCCAGGCGCTTCGCAATTTTGCCGATATCCTTCGCCAGTTTTTTTTCTGAGTAACCAAACAACGCAATGCCTCCGCCGCTTCTTGGAACGAATTCTAGCGGTCGAGCCTCTGATGCAACTCGCGCACGCCCGGCATTTGATCGTTGATCGACATCGCCTCGGCGCACGTCGCACGTGCGCCATCGAGGTCGCCGGAAGCCTCGAGCGCCAGCGCCAATAACAAAACGTCCGTCGGCACCTGATGTTCACTGGCGTACGCTTGCCGAGCGTACGTCAGAGCCGCCTTGGCGTCACCCACGTTGAGCTTCAGGGTCGCCAGCATGCGCATGGGCGCCGTTTCGTACGTTGCGTACGCCGACACCTTGTCGGCATAGCGGGTGAAATAGGTCTCCAGGAGCCCCTCCGCTCTGGCGGATTCTCCGGCTCTGGAGAGCATCTCCGCACAATCGGTCCACCGTTGCGGATTGACCCCCATACCCTTGTGGGGGCCTGCAGGGTTTTCTTCAAGGTCCTTCAAGCAGTCTTCGGCGGCTTGCTGATACTCGCCCAGTGACGACAATGCACGCCGACGCCAGTCCAGCGCGCCGGGGTATGCTGGATCGATCTCGAGCGCTTTGGAAAAGTCCGCCACGGCTTCGGCCTCGCGATCCAGGTTCATGAACACGATACCCCGCTCGAAGTACGCCTGTGGGTTATCGGGATCCGCTTCGGCGGCTCGCGTCAAAAGCCCACGGGCGCTCTCGTAGTCCCCGGCGTCGGAAAGGTCGATGGCCTGCCGCACCCATCCGCTGACTTCGGTCAACGTGTTGTCCCCCTGCATAGAAGCGGCGGCTGAGCTTTCATCGGCCGCCGCCACATGAAATAAGAGCGAGATGTTCGCCGCCAGGATCAAAACGAGCTGCGAACTCGAACCGCCGTTGCCGCCCAAACCTCAGTTTCCTTTATCCAGACGAATAGGACACACGCCTTTTCATGACTACCGCAAGCAAACGGCCTGCACCAGTATAGGCGAATGTCGAGAACAAAAGGGGCGCCTGCAGCCCACGCGTAAACTGCTGGGAAATGGCGCTAGTTGTCGGGGCCTACTTCGACCCATTCGCCGTCCTGATTGCTGACCCACGTCCGATCTCCCATCGAAATCTCCAATCCTGCCGGTGGATCGATCGGCTCCAGAAGACTCGACGATATAGTGATCTTCCAATCCTGTCCGTCGACAGCGATCGCCGCGGTCGATCCCGAATCTCGGACCTCGATGACTTCCGCCGTCATCCCCGAAATCTGCAGCTCGTCGCCGACTGGCGAGGTTACGATGCGCACCCGGTCGCCAACGGAAACGGGCAGATGACGCAAGGCTTCATTCGGCGAGACGGCCGGGCTCAGTACGAGTTTCGGCGATTCGTCGACAAAATCGTCTGGATTCGCATGGCGTTCGCCGCCGGTGTTCGGCTCACTGCACGACGTGAGGGAGAGCAGGAAAACAGCCGGGAACGCAGCTCGCCAGTACATGTACATTCTTCTCCGATCATCGGTCCGAACACACAAAATCAATACAACAATGACTCTCTTTCTGCCGGAGCGTGTGCAATCATTGAGCACGCCATCGGACTGACCGTGGAAACCGATACGGCAGCGGCCCGTGGCTCGTGCTCCTTACACTATACAGGTAACGCTCATGTTCAAGTCACTGGGAATCGTTTTTCTGCTTTCGATCAGCACGCTCGCGACAGCCGACGAGCCCGTGAGATCGATTACCGTCAACGGAACCGGTACCGCCGAGATCGAGCCTGATCGCGCCACGATACGTATGTCGATCGTCGCGCGCGACGAGGAAGTCGCCGAAGCCCAGAAATCAGCTGCCGAGGTCAGCAACCGGGTTCTCAGACTCACGCGCCGCCTGGGAGTCGACCGCGACGACATCGATACGACCGGCGCCTCGGTAAGGCCGGAATACCGCTGGAACCAGGAAGATAACAAGCAGGAGCTGTTGGGCTACATTGCGGAGCGGCAAATGGTCGTGCGAATCGACGACCTGGATCAGCTCGGCGCCGTCATCGAGGGCGCCGTCAGCGCCGGCGTCAACCAGGTATCGCCTCCAATGCTCGACTCGAGCCGTCGTAAAGACGCCTACCGCGAAGCGCTGCGCGCCGCAGCCGAAGACGCCGAGGCAAACGCCGAGGTGCTGGCGGATTCGCTGGACGCCGATCTGGGCGACGTCATCAGTATCAACGCTGCGCCGAACGTACCGGGACCGCCGATACCCCAAAGAGCCATGTACCGCATGACGGAAGCCGCTGATCAGGCAGAGAGCTACAACGCAGCGGACCTGAGCTTTACCGCTTACGTCACGGTCGTTTTTGCGTTGGACGACTGATCCGGAACCTCCGACTTTCCGGCAGCGAAATCCGGTGGCGGCTTCCTATTTCCAGTGCCAGGTTACCGAAGCCCTGACGCTGCGAGGCTCGAGCGGGTGGAAATGGACGTCCTCAACACCGCCGATTGACTCGCCGGGGAGTCGCGACGCATAGAAGTAGGCAATGTCGTTGTCGTTCGAATCAAAGACGTTAAAGACGTCCACACGATATTCGAGCGGCCCACCTCGCCAGGCGACGCCCGCGTTCACGAGCAGCGAAGCGTCGGATCGAACCGAGTTGTCCTCGACGAGCGGCGCTTCGCCGAGCCAGCGCAATCTTGCGCTCGTCGACCAGCCGTTTGCCCACTTGCCGTTCACCCCCAGGGAAAAGGTCGATTCCACGGCTCCCGGTATTTCCCGGCCGTCGCCAAGATCTCTGCGGAATCGCGCGTCGGTGAGGGCGTAAGAAGCGTTGATCGCCAGCCAGTCGGCAGGTCGCCAGAATACAGTGGATTCGACGCCCAGCCGCTCCGAACCCTGGTTCGGCTCGGTGGCGCCGGCATCGCCAATGTAGACCAGCTCGGAGTCGAGTTCGAGCCAGAAAACAGACAGCGTTGCGTTGAGTGAACGGCCGCGCTCGAAGCGAAGCCCGAGTTCACCGCCGTTCGACCGCACAAGCACAGGCACGGACTCGACCGGCGCTCCGTCGCCCGGGTCGACACTAATCGTCGCACCGCGGACATCGTTGGAATGAAAGCCGCTCCCCATGCTGGCGTAAACTTCTACGGCGTCATTCAGCAGCCAGGCCAATCCGAGTTTCGGAGTAACGATCGCGTCGTCGCCGCTTCCGGAGTTTTCGCCCCTGAACGCCGTGACGTCCCAGTCATACCAGTCGGCGCGCAGGCCAAGAATGGCACGCAGGTTTCTTGTAACCTGCCAGCGCGATTCGCCCCAGGCGGACAGCGACAGCTGCTCGACCCGGTCGGCGCGCACCGTCCCGACGCGCTCCCTCGCGACCGTGCGATACAGGCCAACTTCGCCAATGTCGTCGAATCGGAGATCGGAACCCCAGGCGAAGGTCAGCGGCCCGCCGGCGCCCGCCGGGTTCGAGGCGCCCTGAACACCAATGCCGTACACGCGACGCTCGTCACGCTGCTCGAATTCGTCACCGGCATCGGGATCGTCGAGGAAGTAAGTGAAGTTGGAGAACAGCGCAAAACCGTAATCGACGGCGTAGGCGGAAACCGAGACACCGCCGAAATCCAGCGAGCCGGTCAGCGCATGACGGGACGTCTCCCCACCAAGGTCGTCGTCCAGGTTGCCGAGACGGCTGATCAGACCCGAGTCGACGGCTCTCGCCGCGATCTGGTCGGTCGATGTCCACTCACTGTCGTAGGACTGCAAGGTCAGGCGGAAGTCGGCGTCGCCGACGCGGCCGTTGTAGGCGCCAAACAGTTTGAACTGCTCGAGGTCTTCGCTCAGGTCCCAGGGCCCGTCGTACGCCGTGAAATCCACGGCTCCGGTTGCCGAGCCCGCACCGACATCCACACTGGCTGCGCCGAGCGCGCGGTAGAAACCGTATTCGCCGAGGGTTGCGGAGATCAGCGCTTCATCGAGCCGATCGTACAGATCGAATTCGACGCTGGCCGCGGACGAGAAATCGCCCACGCTCGCCGAATACGGCCCGCGGCGAAACCGCGTCGTCTCGACCAGCTCCGGGATCAGGAAGTTCAGGTCCAGGTAGCCCTGACCGTGACCGTGGCTGCGCATGTTGATCGGCACGCCTTCCACGCTGACGGCGAAATCGGTGCCGTGATCGAGGTTGAAGCCGCGGATGAAATACTGGTTGGCCTTGCCGGTGCCGGAATGCTGCGTGGCCACCATGCCGGGCACGGCCTCGACGAGTTCACCGACGCGCAGCTTCGGCGGCGCCTGGATGTCGTCGTATCCCACGATACCCTCGGACGCGGTTGCAGCCTCCCCCAAGAGCGGTTCGGCGCGGCCGTAGACAACAAGTTCCTCGACCACGCCTGCGCGACCGCCCTCGTCCCAGGCGTGCGCGGTCGTGGTCAGCATCATGGCGCCGCCCAGTGTCGCCGCCGACGCCAACCCAAGGATGGTTCTCATACCCCTGCCCTCATTCCGTCGTATTGCTTGATATACGAAAGCTGAGCGCTTTCGGATGCACGGGCCGAAAAACAAGGCCCGAACCGCTGCGGAAGCGGTGAGCAGGCATATGTTACAACATTACGCTGCTGTAACTAGTGTGGGAACCCACGATTAGGTTCTAAGGGACCGGCTGTAATACACCGTCGGCGTTCGACGGTTGACCGTACGGTCAGTTAACACCGGTCTCGATGACCACCTTGCCGTGCGCGCGCCTGGGCTCCTTCATGTATCTGCAGGCCTCGACATACTCCTCGAGCGGATAGACGCGGTCGATATTGGGCGAGAGATCACCCGCCGCCAGGGTATTGTTGAGCCACTCGATGCCCCTGGCGCACATCTTGTCGTCTTCGAGGTAGTTGAACACGGAATACGCCTGAAACAACGCATTGGACTGAAACAAGGCGGCGTAAGGAATTTCGGGAAACGTGCTGTCGAGCATGCCGTAGAAAAAGATCCGGGCGTTTTTTGCGAGCGCCGCAACATAGTGGCTCATCATTCCGCCCCCGATGGCGTCGAATGCCGCATCGATGCCATGCCCATCCGTCAACTCTTTCAGCTCCTGATCGAGCCCGTCGTAAGACGAACCGGTCACGATGACGTGATCGGCGCCGGCCTCCTCCAGGTAGGGCCGATTGTATTCGTAGCGAGTCGTGCCGATCATCGTCGCGCCGAACAGCCTCCCGATCTCGAGGGCAGCCGTTCCGGCCGTACTCGTGGCCGCGGTTACCAGAATCACGCGCCCGGGTGCCGCCCTGGCGAGTTCCACCACCGGATAGTAAGCCGTAGGGTACTGCATCCATATCGACGCGCTTTCGACAGCGCTCAGCCCGGCGGGCGCCTTCGTCAGGTAGCGCGCTTTGACGATCAGCGATTCGCCGCTTGCGCCGCGATTGTCGTAGAAATGGGGCAACGTGCAGTAGCGCTCGCCGACTTCAATACCATCGACGCCCGCACCCAAGGCATCCACTATGCCGGCCGCCTCCATGCCGATCCTGGCGGGAAAACTCGAGAAGCTGTACGAATAGCGGTTCTCCATGAGGTCCATGTCGCCCCAGTTGAGGGCAAACGCCTCGATCCGAAGCCGCACCTCTCCCGGGCCGGGCTCCTCGTCGGGAAACTGTTCGAGGCTCAATCCTTCGAAGCCGCTGTAGTCGTGCATCACCCAGGCTTTGTGCATGCTCTTTTACCCCGGACGCTTGTGCGCCAGTACAGTTCTTGCTATCAAAGTTAAATTTACTTAAAAATTTAAGTATTGCAACTTTTTTTGATGTTTCGCAAGAAGTATCCGTTGCCCGGGTTCTTGCGTTTGGAGCCGTAACACCCTGTCCCGCGACGTATTTTTAGCGATATTGGCGCCGTCGAGTCGGTCGCTCTGCCGATGTCGTTCCTTTCAACGGTGATCGGATCCGGACGATGCAACCGTTGATGGAATCTGCGGCTCTCGTCAGACTGTGACTTTCCGCCGGTGCGTGAGCCCTAAAGGAAAACCTTTGTCAGGATCGAAACACTACAGTCCAGGTTTTTTTGTGGGGATGGGCATTGTCTGCGCGATGCTCGGAGCATTCATCTACTACGAGTCTGAAACCGCGGAACTGCCCGAGATCGAAACCTTGTCGTCCGAGTCGGGCAAACTGCAGTGGGTGAAGGAGACGAGTGTCGGCGCTCGCGGAAGCGGCAAGAAACCGCGGTTCAAGCTGCGCGGTAGCGCCAAGGTATTTGGGTACTCCTCAAAGTCAGGTAGATCGGCGTGGGTCCTGGGCAAGCTTGAGCAAACAAGCTCGGAAGTCGTGGAAGTTTTGTACGACGAAAACGAACCGGGTCGCCCACTGTTCTCAAATACCGAAGTTTTCTCCGTTTACTCCATCTCGATTGGCGGCCGGAAAATCAGATCCTACGAAGAGGTCGCCAGCGCGTGGGACGAAGATAACGCAACCGGCCGATACCTTGGCGCTTTCTTTGTTCTCCTTGGGCTCGGTTTACCTGTCCTGGGGTTCAAGATGCATCTCTCGCGCGCAAGCAACCGCTAAACAGCCGCTGTTGCTGCCGAACGGTTCGCCTGTGCCGCCGATGTCGATAAGATCGATCAACAACCCCGGACAACATAGTCGTTGATCAGATTCTCCATGCGTTCCTGTTTGCCGGCGCGCTGCCTGGGCTCACCGTTTTCGGCGGCCAGATTGCGCAGCTCCTCGAGGCCCAGCTCGCCGTTCTCGAAACGCTTGCCGTCGCCGTCGTCGAAACTTGCATATCGGTCGTAGCGCAGCTGCCTGTGGCGCGGGTCGTTAAGAATACCGTCGGCGATCAGCAAACCGCGCGCAAATGCATCCATACCGCCAACGTGCGCAATGAAAAGGTCTTCGGGGTCCGTCGACTCACGTCGCACCTTGGCGTCGAAGTTCAGGCCACCGGGCTCGAGGCCTCCCGCTTCGAGCACGACCATCATTGCATGCACGGTGTCGTAAAGGTCGATTGGAAACTGGTCCGTGTCCCAGCCGTTCTGCGGATCGCCGCGATTGGCATCGATCGATCCCAGCAGCCCGGCGTCGGTGCACATGCGCAGATCGTGTGCGAAGGTGTGGCCGGCCAGCGTTGCGTGATTGGCTTCAATGTTCAGCTTGAAATCGCCGGCAAGGCCGTAGTGGCGCAGAAAGCCAATCACCGTTTGCGCGTCAAAGTCGTACTGGTGTTTCATCGGCTCCATCGGCTTGGGCTCGATCAGGAAGGTCCCGTCGAAACCGATCGCACGCCCATATTCCCGCGCTTTGTCCAGGAACACCGCCAGATGCTCGAGTTCGCGCTTCGTGTCGGTGTTCTGCAGGCAGGCGTAACCTTCACGGCCGCCCCAGAAAACGTAGTTGCCGCCGCCAAGCTCCACCGTGGCGTCGAGAGCCGCCTTTACCTGCGACGCCGCATAGGTCACGACGTCGAAATCCGGATTCGTGGATGCGCCGTTCATGTAGCGCGGGTTGGAGAACACGTTGGCCGTGCCCCAGAGCAACTTCATACCGGTCTCGCCCTGCCGCTCCTTCGCAAGCGCCACCATGGTCTCGAGGTTCTGCTCCGATTCCCGAACGCTCGCGCCCTCCCAGGCCATGTCGAAATCGTGGAAGCACCAGTAAGGCACGTTCAGCTTGGTGAAGAATTCAAACGCCGCATCGAGCCGATCGCGGGCCCTTGCTTCGTCATCGTTTTTTACGGCCCATGGATGATGGCGCGTACCGGGCCCAAACGGGTCGGCGCCCGTGGCGCAGAAGCTGTGCCAGTAGCAGACGGCGAAACGCAGGTGATCCTCCATGCGCTTTCCCGCGACGATGCGTTCCGGATCGTAGGTCTTGAACGCCAGGGGGTTGTCCGAGTCCGGGCCCTCGTATTTGAGCTGAGCAATGCCTGGAAAGTATTCGGTGTCGCCGACAAAAACAGAACGACTCATAAGCTTTTCCCTCCCTTTGGTCGCCGCTCAACAATAGAGAGCAGCGACCTTGTCGACCGCACGCTGATATTCCCCGTACGTGTCTTTGTAGAAACCGACGCCTTCCGGATCGGGATCGGCGCAACGTGCTTCGTCGCGTTCGATATGCCGTTCGCAAAGCGCCTCCAGGTTGCAGCCCGGCCCGTCCAGCACGGCCAGAGCCTGAAGCGCCGCTCCGAAAGCCGCGCCCTCCTCCTGCCGCAACACTTCGACCGGCGCGTTACAGACGTCCGCGACAACCTGACGCCAGATCGCGCTGTTCGCGCCACCACCGGTTAGAACAATCTCACGGGCATCGATACCCAGCGCCGACAGTTCGTCGACGCCAAACCGCAGCGCAAACGTGGCGCCCTCGACGGCAGACCTCAGCAGGTCCGAAGAGGTCAGGTTGCGGCTGTCCAGGCCAAACACGCACGCTTTGGCATTGGGCAGATTCGGGGTGCGCTCGCCGTTGAAAAAGGGGACCGTAATGACGCCGTTTGCGCCCCGCTGCGATGCCTGAAGCTCTGACTCGAAACTCGCAAGGCCAATGTCGAGGAGCCCGCGCATCAACTCCGTCGTCACTGTGCAGTTCATCGTGCAAAGTAGCGGCAACCAGCCGCCGGTCGACGAGCAAAACGCGGCAATGTTGCCCTTGAGATCGATGACGGGCGAGTCGGAATACGCATACACCGTGCCCGACGTGCCCAGGCTGATCGTCACCCTGCCCGGCACGACGTTGCCCGTGCCGATGGCGCCCATCATGTTGTCGCCGCCGCCTGTCGATACGGGAACCGCGGGCGGAAGGTCAAGCTCCGCTGCGACAGACGGAAGCAACTCGCCGATCGGCTCGTTGGCGACACGCACTTCGGGCAAACACTCACGCAGGCTGCGATCGGGGTCGATGGCGCGCAACATATCGTCCGACCATTCGCGCGCCCGTACGTCGAGAAAGCCCGTGCCCGATCCATCGCCTGCTTCCATGCAGCGCTCACCGGTCAGGTAGAAGTTGAAGTAATCATGCGGAAGGAGGATGCAGTCCAGGCGCTCGTATCGATCCGGATGCGCCTTGCGAAACCAGCGCAGCTTTGACGCGGTATAGCCGGGTGAAATTGGATTGCCAAGCTTTTCGATACACGCATCGCGTCCGCCGAACGCGTCCATAATTTCGTCGCACTCGGCAACCGTTGAGGTATCGCACCAGAGTTTCACGGGAGAAAGCACCTCCCCTGATCGGTCGACGGGTACAAATCCGTGCTGCTGGCCCGACACACCGATAGCAAGCACACTTTTTCGAACCTCGGCGCCAACTCGCTGGAGCGCCTGTCGTAGCGCGTTTACCCACCAAACCGCCTGCTGTTCGGCAACACCGGCGTCGGTCTGGTAAAGAGCCAGCGCCTCGCTTTCCACGGCGACGGTCTCGCGAGCCTCGAAGTCGTAGAAGACAACCTTGACGTTCTGCGTGCCCAGATCGATGCCGAGAACCGTTGGCAAGATTTACACTCCCGCCAAAGCCCGAAGAGGCATTAGCCGTGCCAATCGCATCAGGTGAACACCACGGTCTTGTCACCGTTCAGGAAAACCCTGCGCTCGAGGTGCCACCCGACCGCGCGAGCCAAAACGCGCGCCTCGGTGTCCCGTCCTATTCGAACCAGGTCGTCCGCCGTGTCGGAGTGCTTCACGCGGGCCACTTCCTGTTCGATGATCGGGCCTTCGTCGAGATCGGGCGTCACGTAGTGCGCCGTCGCGCCGATGAGCTTCACGCCGCGGCGGTGCGCCTGGTGATAAGGCCGCGCACCCTTGAAACTCGGCAGAAACGAGTGGTGAATGTTGATGACCCTGCCGTACAAGCGGTTTGCCAGTTGATCCGACAGGATCTGCATGTACCGGGCAAGGACAATCAGGTCGACGCTGCGCTCGTCGACGATGTCGAGCAGCTTCTGTTCCTGTTCAGCCTTGTTGTCTTTGCTGATCGGCAGAACGTCGTATTCCACGCCATAGCTTTCAGCAAGCGCGCGCGCATCTTCGTGATTGGAGACGACTCCGACGACGTCCATGTTCAGCGCTCCTTTCCGGCAGCGGTACAGGAGATCGTGGAGACAATGGTCCAGCTTCGAGGTCATGATCAGCACGCGCCCACGGCGTGCGGAGGGAACCAGTTCATGACGGATGTCGAACTGTTCGACCACCGAACCGAGTCGATGTGCCGCCTTGTCGACGGCGGACGACTGAAAGACCACCCGCATGAGGAAACGCCCCGTTTCGTGATCGTCGAACTGCTGCGCCTCGACGATCAGGCCGCCCGTTTCGAAGATGGCGCACGATATCGCGGCGACAATTCCGGGCTTGTCGTCGCATGACAGTTTCAGGGTGTATCGTTCCTGTTGCTCCATTGCTCGTCGCCAGCCGCGGCTCAGATCTCGAAAAGCTCGAGGACGTTTCCGTCCGGATCCTTGACGTAGATCGCCTTGCCGTAGGGCCCGTCACCCAGCTCGCGTTCAAACTCGACGCCAGCGGTTTTGAGCTTATCGTTCAGTGCGACGACGTTCCGCACCTCGAAAGCCAGGTGATCCATTTGCCGGCTATCGCCTGGCCCGCCTTCGGTAATACCCAACCCCTGCCTGAATGCAATGAACGGCCGCCCGTCGGGTAGCGGCTTTGCGTCTGGCCGTACGTCGAATCCGAGCAAGTCCGTATAAAAGGCCTTTGAGCGCCCGATGTCGCTCACCATGAGCAGCAGGTGGTGCACGCGGACCGCCTTGGGCTGAAGCTGCCTGTCCACCCAGTCCATGAAATCTTTCGACGATGCCGTGATCGCAAAGTACTGCCGCCACACTTCCCCGGCAGTGGCCTCCCACTCGGGCCGTACGCCGGCTATGCAGTCCTCGAGGCCAACCACGTCGAAATCCCGCAGGTAAGCCTCGCGAATCGTCGTTTCCACACAGGCGTTGGCGGTAAGCCCCGTCACGAATACGGCCTCGACGCCGAGCATGTCCAGCAGCATGTTCATGCGCGTTTCGTAGAAACCGCCGAAGCGATGCTTGCGGACAATGAACGACGGCTCGTCCGCAAGATCCGCAAGATCGTCCACAATGGCCGCATCCCACGAACCCGCCAGGGCTACGATACCTTTACGCTTCGCCGTGTGAGGCTCGAGCTTTTTGCGCGCGCGCCGCGCGTCGCGCTCGAAGTGCTCCTGCAAAGTCCAGAGCACCGGCACGCCGACCTCCTTGCAGCGCTCGATCACTTTGCGCAATGGCGGAATGACGGACTGCAGGCGATCTGTATCGAGCCCCGACTGGCCTAACGTACCGTCTTTGTGACAAAAGCCATTCTGCAGATCGACAACAATCAGCGCGGCTTTCTTGAGATCAATGGCGTCGAGCGACATGCTAGATATCCGTTCGGTCGACACCAAGGGTACCGGCCAGCGCCCAGTCCTCGGTCTCTACCTCCTGGATGAGTACATGCAGGTTCTTGGGCTTTGCGTCGGCGTGTTCGACCATGGCATCGGTGATCGCCTTGACGAGCTTCCTCTTCTGCTCGACGGTTCTGCCCGGGAACATCTGTACGGTAACGATTGGCATAGTGTGTCAGCTCCTCCTGATTGCCTTCGTCTAATTGCCTTCGTCTAATTGCCTTCGTCATAGACGCTGGATGACGTCGGTACGTTGTTGTCGTGAAGGCCGGCACGAATGACGGCGGCAGCGGCAAGTTCGCGCGCTTTTGACCTGACGTCTCTTTCGTTGACGCCCACCACCCGGCCGTCCCTGTACAGGGGTTTGCCATCGACCCAGGTCTCTCGGACGGAAGCGGTCGACGCTGAGAACACGATGGCCTGCATGGGGTCATGAAACGGCGTCCACTCGACATGATCCAGATCGAACAGGACAAAATCGGCCTTCTTGCCAACCTCAATCGAGCCGATTTCGTCGTCCCACATCAGCGCCTTCGCGCCGTCTATGGTTGCCGCCCGTAGCGCGTCGCGAACGGTGAGAACGTCCGCCTGCATGCGGCTGTCCTTGAACATGCCCGTAAACAGCAGCATCTGTCGCATGAGGTTCATGTTGCCGGCGGCCGATACGCCGTCTGTGCCCAGGCTGACGGTTACGCCTGCTTCAACGAGCTCCGGATACTTACCAATGTTCGTCGCGCCTTTGCCCAGCTTGAACGAGGCAGACGGACAAAACGCTATCTTGGCGTCGTGACGCTCGAGCAGCTCGACCTCGTCTTCGGTGACGGCCGCGCCGTGCGCAATGATCAGGTTACTGCCGAGACCGCCGGCGTTCGCGATTCTCGAAATGGGCCACATGCCGTACTTCTGTTCGCAGATACGCGCCTCTTCGATACTGGTCGCCAAATGATACGTTGTACCGACGCCGAGCTCCTCCGCAAGCTTGCGAGCCCCGACGTGCAGCTCGAGTGTGCAAGGCTCCTTGCCCTCGATATTCACCCAGCAACGCGCCCGGCCGTCGAGTGCACCGTGGTGCTCCTCGACGCACGCCCTGAGTTCCGCCAGCGCCGTTTCCGCGTTCGGGAAGAAATGATGCTGAACCATCTCCTCGCTCCACCCCGGCGGCAGAATCTCCGGCCTGTTGTCCGCGGCGTGACGCGCCGTGATGCCGCGGATACCGGTTTGCTCCATCGCGCGTACGGTAATCCCGGGATCGTACTGAGATCCCATGTCCAGAAAGCACGTCGTTCCGGAGCGCAGCATTTCGGTCATTCCCATCAACGCGCCCCAGTACTCGTCTTCCTCCGAAACGTGCGCGTAGAACGGCTTTGCCCAGTGGAACACCCACTCCCTTGTGTTGAGGTTATCCGGAAAGACGGCCCGCGACAGGGTCTCGGACAGGTGCACGTGCGAATCGATAAAGCCGGGGCAGAGACCGATCAGGCTGCCATCGACAATTCTGTCGAACGCCTCCCGGCTGTGTCTCTGCAGTATGTCCGCCGTCGGTCCGATGTCGACAAACCGATCGTCGTGAATGACGACGGCCGCGTTGCGAATCACAGTATCGTCTTTGTCGACCGTCAGTACGAAATCGACGTTTTCAAGCAGTGTTTTCACGTCAGGGTATCTGTTTTCTAGTGAACGGTGATGAGCTCATCCGTGTTCGTCACGTCTGACAACAGCTCCGAGCCGGACTCCGTGACGAGGACGATGTCCTTATTCTGCATACCGAAACCGTAACCGGAGTCGTAAACGAGCGGCTCGATGCCCAGCACCATACCGGCCTCGAGCGGGCCGTCGGAGTACATGCCGAGATAAGGCTCCTCGTGCAGGTGAAGCCCAATGCCGTGCCCGACAAACGAAATCGGTGGCAAATCGAGCTTGCCCAGGTGCTGGATGAACGCTTCGTAGATCCGCCTTGTGCTGGCGCCCGGCTTGATCATCTCCAGTACCCGATACTTGCACTCGACTAGATTCTTCCAGATTTCGTCAGCATGCGGAGGCGATTCGACGACCCGGGCCGTCCTGCACACGCCCGCATGATACCCGTTGATCACGGAGAAAATCTCTACCCTGCAGATATCCCTGTTTTGCAGCTTCCGCATCGTCGGCCCGACGTTCGGGTACACACTGCGCTCGCCGGTCGCCACGATCATGAGCTTGAAATCGCTGGCCCCCAGGCCGTAGATATTGCGGGTCAGGCCGCCGGCAATGTCCATTTCCGTGTCGCCCGGGTGCACGGCGGCGAGCGCGTTTGCGATCGACTCGTCCGCCAGCCTCGAGAGACGCCGCATCAGCTCGATCTCGTCGTCGGTCTTGATCTGCCGGAGGCGCGCGAGATCCTGCTCAATCGGCTCGAAGGTTGCCGACGGCAGGTTGGATTGAAGTTCGGCATGATCGCCAGCGGGCAGGTAGTCCAACTCCACGCCCATTCTCGCTCTGTCCAATCCCATTTCCCGCAACAGGTCGGCCAGGACCTGCATGGCGCTCTCCGTGAATTCTCCCCAGGATCTCAGCGTTGCGCCATTAGCCCTGGCCGCAACTGTCGACTCCTCCATGTCCACGGCAAAATACGCAGGCGCTCCACTGGCTGGCACGACAACCGCCGCGTGCCGCCATCGCATCAGCGGCTGCGACGGCACGACAAACCCACTGACGTAAGCGAAGTTCTCCGGAGACAGGCAGATCACCGCATCCAACCCGGTGGTCGCCATGTGCTTCCGCAGCCGTTTGACGATTTCTTCGCGCATATCTCCCTTTCTGCACAGCTTGCGGGCAAGCCGGTCTCGATACCAACTTATGATCATAAATTGTGATCACACTTTTGGCAAGCATTTTAGGCCGCTGGCGCTAAATGTGTTAGCGCAGTACCTATGTGGTGCGATGGAGCAATGCAGGCAGATGATAACGCTCAGTCGCCGGCGCGGGTGACCACTCCGGACCGAACCAGCCAGCGTTGAGCCGGCAAGTCGGCAAGCACGTCATCGAAACGGGTGCCGGGCAGCAGCACCATGTCGACGCTATCACCCTCGCTAAACGCATGACGGCCATCGCATACGGCGAAAACCAGCGCCCGCGGCTCGTCGAGCCGGGCCGCGAGAATCCCGTCCATGGCAACGCCCAGGAGATCGGCATCTCCGTACGGGTAGAACGCGTCCTGCACGTTGTCGCTGGCCAGGCGGACTTGTATCCCCGCCGCCACCATTTCCCTGACCGGCGCAATGCCCCGCAAGGTCGGGGTGTGTTCGCCGGCATCTTGCAGATACAAATTCGTGCGAGGCAAGGCGATGACGGTAATCTCCGCCTCGGCGAGTTTGTCGATAACGCGGCTGCGATCGCCTTTTGTCAACGACGAGACCGCGCAGGCGTGACTCAGCGTCACCCGCCCCTCGAGGCCCCGCTCGATGACTGCCGATGCGAGGTACTCGCTGAAACACCGGCGCGGATCCAAATGTTCGTCAAGATGCAGATCGACCGGCACCGACAACTCCAGTGCCAGATCCAGAATACCGTCGATGCTCGCCGCTTGATCGGCACAAAACGCCGGTGCTGCGCCCAGGTAGTGCGCACCCAGCCGGATTGCACTCCGCAAAACCTCGCGGCCGTCAGCCGTCGCAGGGTCGCAATTCGATGCCGCAAAAGCGACGACCTGAACGTCCACGCGATCCGACCATTCTTCGCCGGCTCGCAGACTGCCCGCAACGGCCTCGAGCTCAAGCGACGCGTCGATGTCGGCGTGGGTGCGTATTCGAGTTGTCCCATGGCGATAGGCGGCTCCGATGAGCAATCCCGCATGTCGCCGATAGTCCTCCTCGGAAAACGCGTCGAACACCCGCGCGACGTTTCGTACGGCATCTTCGAGCCCTCTCGGCCGCAGCTCGGGCCGCGTGAAAGCGCGATTGGCGTGAACGTGCAGGTCGGCCAGTGGCGGGATACACAAGTACTCGGCCGCGTCACCCGAAGGGCTGATGGCGGCAATGTGCCCGTCTTCGATCCGAATGTTGAAGACCTCGTTCGAACCCGCAAAGACCACGTTGCGAAGCTCCAGCGACCCGTCTTCGCCGACACTACCGGGTTTGGCGGCGTCCGCTGTCATTGCAGAACCTCGATTGTCCTCATGCCTCGCCGTCGGGGCGGGTGACGCAGCTGCCTTTGCCGTAACTCGAATCGTCGACTTCACCATTCTCGAAAACGACCCGGCCATTGCTAACGGTCAGTACCGGCCATCCCTTGAGCATCATACCTTCGTAGATACAGGTGCCATGGCCTTCGTGAACGACTTCACGCTCTTCGTCCAGGTCGACCAGAACCAGGTCTGCGTCGGTGCCGGGCTCCAGCGAACCTTTACGGGGATAAAATCCGAAACGTCTGCAGGGCCCGTAGGAATTGATCCTGACCAGGTCCTTGAGCGACATACCCCGGTTGATGACGCCGTGTGTAATCAACAAGGGGAGTTCCCACGGAAAACTGACGACGCCAGGGAACTCCGTCCACAGGTCTTCCGCCTTTTTTGGCAGGAACGGCACGTGATCGCTACCAATCGAATTGACCTTGCCGGCCAGGACCCCGCGCCAGAGCCACTCCTTCTGCTCTTCGTCCCTGAGCGGCGGCGATATCTTGGCGGTCATATCGAGGTCTTCGTCGTAGCAGGTGCGGGTCAGGTAGTGCGGGCAGGTTTCGACGGTGACATCGAGACCTTTTGCTCGTGCCTCGGCCGCAAGATCCGGTCCCGCGCCGACGGACGTATGCACGAGTTGCAAGGAGCAACCGGTCCGCTCCGCGAGGAAGATCATGCGCTTGATGGTCTCGACCTCGCAGAAGCTCGGCCGTGACTCGGTGTATGCCCCGAGGTCCTGCCGCCCGGTGGCGTAGACCTGTTGCTTGATCCAGCGGGCAATCTCCGTGTTCTCGCAATGCACCGAAACGACACCCTTCGGCAGGTTCCTGACCTGCATCATCGTCGCATAGACCCAACCGTCGTTGGCGGGGACGATGCCAATCGGGTTATCGGGCTCGTAGCCGAAATACAACTTGAACGACTGCACACCCGTGTGCTCGACGATCTGCGGGATTTCCCGAATGTGGTCCTCCATCTGGATGCCGAAGTGAAAACCAAAATCGATGCAGGCATTTGCCTCGCCCAGCGCACGACGTTCATCGTAGAAAGGCAGATACGAGCCCAGCTTGTTACGGATATACAGGAAAATCGTCGTAATGCCGCCGCGCGCCGCCTGCGCGGTCTCGGTACGCATGTCTTCCTCGTAAGGATAGGCAACGCCGAGGTGGCAGTGCGTATCGACAACCCCTGGCATCAGGCTCCGGCCTTCTGCGTCGATCGTGCGCTTCGCCGACGGTAACGTCGAGTCCTTGCCTGTCATGACGATCTTGCCGCCGACGACGGCAACGCCGCCGTGGAACTCGCCGGTGTGATCGACGACATGCGCATTGCGAATAACGAGATCGGCCTGCACTAACTTCCCGCCCCGAGAATATCGTTGATGATTTTCGAAACGCCGAACCACTGACTCTGACCGACCGTAATCGGTGCGCGCCGGCCGAGCGCGCGCGCCCAGACGGCAGCGCGACCCGATTGCTTTGCGTAGTCGAGGTCGCAGCCGCCAGGGGGTGCCGACAGGTCCATGACCAGCGCATGGCGGGGCAGCCTGTCAATCACCTGCGGCGTGACGATCGGCGCCGGCACGGTCGAAAGGATCATGTCGAACCCCGATGCATTGTCGGTGAGTTCGTCGATCGAGATGGTGTCCGCACCCATCGTATAGGCAGCCGCCCGCTGCACGGGGTTTCGCGCCGCAACGGTCACCCTGGCACCGAGCGCTATTAAAGTGCGAGTCAGCACGGTTCCGATATTGCCTTGTCCGACCACACAAAGACGGGCGTTGTGAATCGTCACCTCGCTGAGTTCAATGGCTATTTGCAGTGCACCCTCCACAATGGCCGGGGCGCGTAGCAGCATTAACTCCTGATCGTGTTCGTACTCGTGCAGCGTAATGTTGTTTGCGCCGGCAGCCGTTTGCAGGTTCTCATCGGCCTTGCCGAGGATAATGTGCCCGTCGTCAGTCATGTGGCTCAGCATGTCCGCCGTCGGGATGATCTTCTCGGTGGCAAAGATACTGTGGTCCATTGCGATACCGGGAATCGGAAACAGCACGACCTTGGCCTGATCGAGTGCAGCCTCTACGCTATCGCACCTCGTGGTTCCGGCGATTCCTTCCTCGCCCATCGGGAACGCAAAGGTGCGCACGTTTGCGCCTGCCTCGACCGCAAGCCGCGCGATCTCCTGCTCTCGTTCGTCACCGCCGACGATCGAAAGCTCGAGTCCGGCCCATAGCTCCGGTGAATCGATTTTCGTGTGCATAGTTTTCCTAAGGTCCGACCAGTTCCAGCAATCCATTTTTGTCAATGCCGGCGATACCCATCGCAGCCGCCGATCGGCCTTCTATCTGCCCGTCCGGATCGACCATCGTTTCTGCCAGCGTCATCAAGCTCCTGGCTACGGGCACATCGACACGGGCGATCCGGGCCAGCGCAAGAAACGGCCGCACGCCGTAGAAAAAATCCTCCACGTAGTAGCGATGGGCCAGCGAGCCGGGTGCCTTGATGTTGCGGTTGGCCGTTCCATCACGTACAGCGGCAGCCAGACCTGCAGTGCCGTCGGCCGCCGTATCGATCGTGCCGATCGCCTGCATTTCGGTAAACAGATCGGGCAGATCCAAATCGAACGCTGACGCCACGGCCAAGCGCTCCGAGTCCAACGCCTCCATGACCCGCCCGACACCCCCGGACAAACCCTGAACATAAAACGTAAAGTCGCCGTTTGTCGCCTCCACCCACGAGGCGCCCAGAATGGCGCCGGGCGGATGCAGCACCATATTGACGTTTGCCAACGCCGTTGCCAACACGTTGCGGGCAGGCTTCGCGGCGGGATACAGCGCCTGTGCAAGCTCGAGCGCGGATTCGTCGCCGGCCAACGCCGACACCCAGACGTGGCTGGCGGCACCGGTAGTGTTGACGGTATCCGCGGATGTCATGCGCGCAACGTAAGTCAGCGTGGAGAACTCGGCTGTGGGAGGCGGCGCCAGCCCCCGGTCGGCGAACACCTTGCGAAAGGCAAACACACCCCCGGTATGACCGGGATTCAGGACCACAGGCAGTGAGTTGGCTTCGATGTCGGCCAGCAACGCCGCAAGCCCTGCATGCGCCAGGGTTGGCAAACACACCAGGACACCATCGGCGCCGTTCAACACTGCCTCGAGATCGGCGGAGATCGTTTCGGGGGCCGCCTTGCCGCTCCCCAGAACACCCTGGTAGTTGATGCCGGATGCGTCGACGAAAGGCTTGAGGGTATCGGCGGAGCGGCTCCACAATCTCGTGGTGTGCCCGTTATCCGACAGTTCGGCAACCGCCGATGCACCGCCGGCACCGGCGCCCAATACGGCAATCTTCATGCTACGGCGTACTTCCTGAGCTTCTCTTCGTCTACGTCGATCCCCAGCCCGGGACCTTCCGGTACGAGCACACAGCCATCTTCGAAGCGAAACGGCTCCGTAACGAGGTCGTCGAGATAGTAGATCCCGGCGATATCGGGTCCTTCTGCACCCTCCGGCTTGGCAACCGGGCACACGCTCGGCAGGGTTGCGATCGGAATAGCTGCACCGAGATGCAGATTGGCCGCGCATCCGATACCGGATTCTATCGAACCGCCGATATCGCTGAACATCCCCAGCGCATGGGCAATATCGGCCTGCTGGACTGCGCGGTACAAACCGCCCGGCTTTGTCACGTAACAAGAGAAGCACGCCGCCGCGTTGTGTTCAACCAGCTCGAGTATGTCGTGCACGGTCCACGCCGACTCATCAGCCATGACGGGACAGTCGATGCGCTCCGCAACGCGCGCCAGTGGCGCCGTCCCCATGACCGGCTGTTCGCACAGCAGGATGTCGTACTGCTCCTGGCGGCGTGTGACGCGAATGGCCTCCCAGACATCCGCATAACCCTCATTACCATCGACGCGAATCTTGACGTCGTCGCCCAGGCGCTTGCGCAGCTCATGCACGACCTCGACATCGCGCTCCGAATCAAGCCCTGTCTTACACTTCAGGGTCTTGGCGCCCTCTTCCACAGCCTGGGCCGCTTCGTCGACACATTTCTCTATCGGCATGATGCCAAGCGAATGCGCCACCTCGATGCGATCGCGGAACTGACCGCCGAGCAGCGTGTGCACCGGCACGTTGGCCGCCTTTCCGGCGATATCGTAGGCGGCCATGTCGATCGCGGCTTTTGCGTAGGGATTGCCTTTGACCGCTCTGTCCATCGTATCGTGCAACGTCGCCATGGCTCTCGGGTCGAGGCCCTTGACCGCATCGATCAGGTGGTTCTCCAGCACGACTCGCACCGTACGCGGCGACTCCCCGGAATAACGCCCGAACGCACCGCCCCAGGTAATGCCGGCAGGCGCCTCACCCCAGCCGCTGATACCTTCGTCCGTATCCATCCGGACAATCAGGTGATTGCCAATGGGCGCAACCATTTTGCTGGCCCAGGTATGGTGGCGCCGATTCGGCAGCGCCACTTCGTAAACTTCGCAGTTTGTGATTTTCATTGCGTCCCCCGAGCGCTTTCGAAATTTGACGCCGCCTGGCAGAAGTATAACAATATTTGATCACACTTTGTGATTCAATACTGATTTCAAACTACCGGACGTAAGGAAAGATGTCGCACAAGGGATACGGACGCGAGTACCGTAGCTGTGTTATCGCGCGGGGGACGAGGACTTGACGGACCTACGCGGTTCGCTGCGCTGGGGCATTATCGGTCCAGGCCGTATCGCCCGACGTGTTGCAGATGCCATTGGCCGCTGTGAATCGAACACACTCGTCGCTGTCGCCAGCCGACAACCCGATCACAAGGAACTCGCTGCGTATTTTCCGGGTGCCCGAGTGCATACCGGATACGACGCGATACTCGAGGACGAGGAGGTCGACGTCGTCTACATTGCGACACCGCATCCGTTCCACGCGGAATGGAGCATCAGGGCAGCGGATGCCGGCAAACACGTGCTGTGCGAAAAACCTATCAGCATGTGCCGCCCCGATGCTGAAGACATGTTCGCCGCCGCCCGGCGGAACGGCACGTTCATGGGAGAAGCGTTCATGTATCGCCTTCACCCTCAGACGCAGAAGCTGATCGAGATCCTCGAGAGCGGAGCGATTGGCGACGTTGCGTTTATCAAGTCCAGCTTTGCGTTCGCCGTCGAACGGGACGAGGCAAATCGCCGTCTGTACGATGTAGAGCTCGGCGGCGGCGGCATTCTCGATCTCGGCGTGTATCCCGTGTCCATGGCGCGCCTGATTGCGGGTGTATCGAACGGAACCCGCTTCGTCGAACCGCTCGAGACCCGGGGCATGGCCTACATCGGCGCAACCGGCGTGGACGAACGGGCTTCGGCCTTACTGCGTTTCCCGGCGAATATTCTCGCAGAGCTTTCCTGTGCGATCTCTCTACAGCTGGACAACAAACTGCGGGTGTTCGGTTCCCGAGGTCGCCTGGAGATTCAGGATTTCTGGTTCTGCGGCGGGCTCGACGGCGGGACGGCGCGCATCGACGTCTTTCCGATCCACGGCGGCAATTACTCAGTAGCCGTCGACAGCAGCGGACGTGGCCTATACGATTTCGAGGTTGAAGCGACGGCGCGGGCCATCGCGGCGGGACAACAGGAGTTCGCGGCACCCGGCATGAGTTGGGATGATAGCCTCGGCAATATGCAAGTCATCGACGAGTGGCGACGGACCATTGGCCATTAGGCGTCCATAGCGAGCCCTCAACAACCATGAAACAGCTATCCATGATCTCCGGCTTTCTCGGCAGCGGGAAGACAACGCTGCTCAACCGGCTGCTGCAAGACCCGCGCATGGACTCGACCGCCGTTCTCATCAACGAACTCGGCGAAGTCGGCATCGACAACCTGATCGTCGATCAGTTCGACGACGACATTGTGTTGCTCGAGTCGGGCTGTGTCTGTTGCAGCGTCAGGGATGACCTCACCGCGTCTCTCCTCAAGCTCCACCACCGCGGCGAGCTCGGCCAGATACCGCCGTTCGAGCAGGCCGTCCTCGAGACCACCGGAATTGCGGACCTGCCCTCTATCCTGCAACTGCTGATGTCCGACAAACCGGTGTGCGAACGGTACCGCCTGGGTTCCGTCGTTACCGTGGTAGACGCCTGTTTCGGACCCGCCAACCTGCGCGACATCCCCGAAGCCTCGCGGCAGGTGGTAATGGCCGACCGGCTCGTGATGTCCAAAACCGACCTTGCGGACGACGCCGGGCAGGCGGCGCTGAGAGACAGCCTCCGCGCACTCAACCCCGGGGCGCCGTGTTTCCAGAGCGCCGATGTAACGCCGGAGCAACTGTTTTCACACATGCCGGATCACAGCGACAAACCCAAGCTGCCTCATGTACACCACGATGCGCGCTTCGCAACGTTTCAGGTGGCATGGGACCATGCCGTGGAGTGGTCCGCCATCGAAACCTGGATAGAGGGCCTGCTCTCGGCCCGCGGTGACGACGTATACCGAATCAAGGGACTCATTAATGTCACGCGCGAGTCGCGGCCGACGGTCTTCCAGTCAGTGCAGCATTCCGTATACGCCCCGAGCTACCTCACCGCCTGGCCGGGCGGAAAACCGTACAACGAACTGACGTTCATTACACAACACTTCTCGCGGAGGGCGGCGTTGGCCAGCCTGCGCCCGTTTGTCAGCGCCGTCTAACGTGATCGAGGACTATCGGCGCGACGGCTGTATCGTTACCGGCATTGCAGAAGCGGATGCCTGGTCGAGCCTGCTGGAGCAACAACGTGCCGCCATCTCGGCCTCGGGCACGTCGAACCGGCCCTGGGTTTTCTGGGAGCTGCACAACCCCTGGAGCCGCGCCGCCGTTAATGTCGACAGCTGGCAGTTGCTGGACGTTTGTCAGGCGCCTGTCCTGATCGAGGTCCTGTCTTTATTGATGGGCGACGATATTGTGCTCTTCGACAGCCAGATCGTTCCGAACCCGGCGCTAACGGAGTTTGACGAACCGAGGTGGCGGAACGACGATCAGTTTTTCCCGCTCGATCGCCCCAACGGACTGGTTGTGCGGTTGCCGTTCGGCAGCGACGCGCCCCGGACGTTCGAGTACCGCCGCCACGAGTCCGCCGGGATCGAATATTGCCGAGGACAGGTCCTGATCCACGCGGCCAACCTCGATTACCGATCCCCGGCCGCGAACGACTCCGGCGGCTTCGAATACGTCGTGCGCTACTTCCCTGCACAACGACTCTACGAACGCGATCCGCTGCACCCCAAACACGTACAGCTGACCGAACGTTATCCGTGGGTCAACTACATGAAAATGCCGTTGTGGCTCGTCAACGGCGAGGATAAAGCGGGCAACGACTTTGTCACCGGTTTTCACACGAGAACCGGACGCTGGACAACGGCAAGCGCTCGACCGGACGGCTAAACCGAGGTGCCCTCGTGGGCCGCTTGATAAATTCCTTCGCTTTCAGAGCGGCCCACTAAATCGACGTACTAATCGTCTTCGTCACCATGGACTCGAGCACTCCTTCCATCGAGCCCTCACGTCCGATGCCGCTGTCCCGGACACCGCCGAACGGCACCGGCGGTGCAGCCGCGTTGAGCGAATTCACACCCACCATCCCGGCCTCCACATTCCGGGATAGATAGCCCGCGACCGATAGCGACTCCGTAAACACATACGAAGAGAGTCCGTAGGGTGTGCTGTTGGCTCGCGCAATGACCTCGTCGAGGTCGTCGAAGGCGTCGATCGGCGTTATCGGCCCGAATGGCTCCTCAAACATGATCTCCGCAGTATCCGGTACGTCGCGCAATACGGTCGGCTCAAAAAAGTAGCCCTTGCCTTCGATACGCTTGCCGCCCGCCGTGACCGTTGCGCCGTGCTCTTTGGCGTCCGCAACGAGACCCTCCATCACCGGGATGCGGCGCGCCGACGTAAGAGGGCCCATGTCCACGTTGTCCAGCCCGTTACCCACCTTCATCGCCTTTACCCTGGCGCTGAAAGCTTCGACGAACCGCTCGTAAGACGCGCGTTCGACAAAAAACCGCGTCGGCGCAATACAGGACTGGCCGGCATTTGAGTAGCGGCCGGCAACGGTCAAGTCGATGACGTCTTCGACATCGCTGTCCGCGCATACGATTACCGGGGCATGCCCTCCGAGTTCCATCGTCGCCTTTTTCATATGCAGACCGCACAGCTGCGCAAGCTGCTTGCCGACGCCTGTCGAGCCGGTAAACGAAACCTTGCGTATGACTGACGATGAGATCAACGTATCGGATATTGCGCTCGACGATCCCGAGATGGCGTTCACCACACCATCGGGAATACCGGCGTCCTTGCAACACTGGACGATCAGGTATGCTGTCTCGGGCGTTTCCTTGGCTGGCTTGACCACAACGGAGCAACCCGCTGCCAGGGCCGTCGCTATTTTGCGGCCTGGCAACATTGCGGGCAGATTCCAGGGTGCAACGGCAAAGGTCGGGCCAATGGGTTCGTAGACGATCGAACGCGTAATACCCAGGCCGTCCTGCGAGACCAGCCGACCGTAAACACGTTCGGCCCAGCTTGCCAGATCATCGAAGTATGCGGCTGTGCCGGCCACCTCCCATCTGGACTGACTCAGCGTCTTTCCCTGTTCGATGGTTAGCGTCTTTGCAATCTGCTCGATTCTCTCCCGCAAGAGGGAAGCAACACCGCGGATGTGCGCCGCCCGCTCGGCCGGTGATACGCTCCTCCACACCTCGAAGCCGCGCAGTGCCGAGTCCAGGACATCATTGAGATCGGCCGCACTCGCCATACAAAGGTTGGCTACGACTTCTTCGGTCGCGGGATTGACGACCGGCATGACCTCGCCGTCGCCCCCCTCGCGCCACTGGCCGTCGATGCATAATTTGAGTGTCTTTGCCATGGCTTCAAATCCTTTTTGTGATCACATTTTGTGACCCTTTCAGGATGCTGTCAAGCGCCACGGCGCAGCGAACACTTTGGGAGAAACACCGGTAACGAGGTTTGCGGAGAAGTCCGCGGCGGGTACAGGGACGGACGATAGACTGTCGAACGGGCTATCGAACGACGCGGCGCAGTTTCGGCTGGCCAAACTGGCCTTGCTGCTTGAGAAACTCGGCCGTGTTGACGATGTCCCGTTTGATTGCCACCGCGGCCGCGTTGGCATCGCCGGCTTTCAGCGCCTTGATGACCTCGCGATGAAACTTCGCGTTCCACAGGTCCCGTGGCGAAGACAACGAATAATAGGTGAAGGGCCCGGCCTGCAGCCACAGGCTTTCGATCATGGGCAACAGGATTTTCGATTCGGACGCCCGATAGATGGCGAAGTGGAACTGATAGTTATAGTCCAGCAGCGCCGTGCGGTCCCCGGTCTCTTTTACCGAACGCACCATATCCGCGTTTATTTTGCTGATTTTCGTCAACAGCGCTGCGTCGATGTTCTTCGTGGCAAGCCGGGTCGCCTCCGTCTCGAGTTCGATCCGCCAGTGCGTAATCTCTTCGAACTTATCCTCGGTCATCGGAGGAATGACAACCCAGCGATTCGGCAATACCTCGAACGCACCTTCCGCGATCAGCCTGTTAACGGCGCCGCGAACCGGGGTCAGACTCGTGCCGACCTGCTCAGCAAGGCTCCGCAGGCTGACTTTCTCACCGGGTGCGAAAGTACCCACCATGAGGCTGTAACGGATCTCCTTGTAAACGAGATCGTGTATCGGGCCGCTGCTTCGTCCGGTTGAAGGCTTGCTTGTTGCTTTCTTCGTCTTGGGCATGACTTGCCTGTTTATGGCGGCACTAAAGAATTGCCTTCGTTAACAAACTTACAATGGTAATGTAAGAGATTACAAGTAATAACAACAATCTGTTATTAGAAGTTGCGATCATGCCAACGAACAATCACAGATAGTAGAGCCCTCCGTTGATCGTCATGGTCTGACCCGTAATGTAATCCGCGTCGTCGCTGCAAAGGAACCGGACCAGCCTGGCAACATCATCGGGTTCGCCGATC
Organism: Woeseiaceae bacterium; assembly: GCA_028289545.1. GTDB lineage: Bacteria > Pseudomonadota > Gammaproteobacteria > Steroidobacterales > Woeseiaceae > UBA1847. The sequence continues at coordinate 48,630 of JANQPG010000001.1, read as the reverse complement.
CGGCCCAGGGGAATGGACTTGTGCCGCTCCTTGAGCCAGCTATCCGCTTCGAGCCCATCCCTTTTCTCGAACGAACGACCACCCTCCTTCAAGAGGTCAGTCATTATGTTGCCGGGACAGACGGCGTTGACGCAGACCTGGTGTTTTGCGAACTCTGCCGCGAGCGAGCGAGTGAAGCCGATGACACCCGTCTTGGCAACACAGTAAGCCAGGTCTTCGCCAAATGCCGTATGGCTGACCAGTGACCCCATGTTGATGATGCGGCCGAAGCGAGCCTCGATCATGAACGGCGCAACGGCCTTAACCAGCAGCATTGGGCCCGTCAGTATGATGTCGATCAGGGTGTGCCAGGTGTCCAGAGACAGTTCCAGCGTAGGCCCACCCCGGTACACGCCTGCATTGTTGACGAGAATCGTCGGCGGTCCAAGCGCACCGACGACACCCTCCACGCCCGCCGTAATGCTGTCCGGATTCGCCACATCCATTTGCACGCCGACCGCATTCAGGCCCTTGTCGGCGATGGCTTGCGCGGAGGCGTCGGCCCTGTCGCCGTCCAGATCGGCAATGGCGACGGCAATACCCTGCTCCGCGAGCGACTCGGCAATCGCCAGGCCTATACCCTGGCCAGCCCCGGTTATCAGTGCAATCTTGTTCGATGCCATGGATTGTTCCGGGATGGAAAAAAGCGGGCCCAGGGGTTCAGGGCCCGCATAATACCTCCCCTTTAATCACGGGTGGAATGAAATTCTAAGCCACTCGTTCTCAGAAATTCAGTCCCAGCGAGACGCCAATCACGCGCGGCTCGCCGTAGATCACAAGATTACCTTCAAGCGCGTTGGAAAAATCCCGGCGATTGACGACGTATTCCTTGTCGGCAACGTTGCGCATGAACAGGGAGGCAGTCCATTTCTGATCCGGCGAGTGATAGCGCAGGTACAGGTTGCCGAGTGTGCGCGATTCACCAATGTTGTCCGGGAAATAGTTCAGGTCGACAAAATAGTCGTCTGAGTAATTCCAGTCCGTCGCAATCTCCACCGACGCACCGCTTGCAAGCGGCTGGTTGTAGCGCACGTCGAGATAGGCGGTCGTTTCGGGAACGTTCGGGAATTCCTGTCCCGAGTAGTCGATGTTACCGCCAGCGAGCACCGAGATGAACTCGTCAAACTCGGTGTCGGTGTAGCCGAGACCCGTACGTATCAACCAGTTCTCGGACGGCAGGAAGGTCACGTCCAGCTCGAGTCCGCGAACCGTTGCCTCTGCTGCGTTTTCGCGGAGCGAAATGAAACCGCCCTGTGTCGGCTCGGTAGTGCCGCGCGACACCTGCACGTTCTTGTAGTCGTAGTAGAAGATTGCTGCGTTCGCCTGCAGGCGGCCGTCGAGATAGGTGCCCTTGGTACCGAACTCGAAGGAGTCGATCTGCTCCGGCTCGACTACGCTGAAGAATGTCCCGGTGAATGGCAGGACGTGGTTACCGGACAGGTAGCCGCGAGCGTACTTGATGTAGACGTTGACGTCGTCGGTGAGTGCATAGGTCAGCGAGATGTCGCCGGTGATTTCGTCCCATTTCTCGCTGAGCCTACCTGAATCGAACAGCTCTACCGCGCTGTTGGAATCGGGCACACCGTCGTTGAACCGCGAACCCTCGAAGACCCAGAAAAGCTGCTGGAAAGCCCAGTCCTCTTCATCCTCGGTATAGCGTGCGCCAACGTTCAGGTTCAGCCTGTCGCTGAGCTGGTAGTCGAGCGAGCCGAAGACCGCAAAACTGTTGCGATCGCGCTGCTCTATGTTGCCGAACCCGGAGTTCTCGCAACATCCCGCGGCCGAGGCATTCGGCCCCAGGTCCGAGCCGGTCAGGAACCAGTTGAAACCGTCCATGCCCTCGGTGAAATAGTAGGCGCCGACAATCACGTTCGCGTTGTCCCCGGCGTCGAAAGCCACACGAACCTCCTGCGAGAACTGCTCGGAATCAGCCTCGAAAGGACCGAAAAGACCGTCACGCGGCGTGCCGTCAACGTCGGCATCCTGATTGTAGAACGCGTGAACGTATCCGCTGATCGAGGTAATGGAGCCCCATTCCCGATTCCAGTTCAGGTGCAGCGAGACGTTCTCGTATTCGACTTTCTCGGGAGACCGCCGGTCCTGGCTGACGACGTCGATGGCCGGGTTCTCGTCATAACCGCCGTGACGCACGAAGGAGTCCGGATTGTCGAGGGCCTCGAAATGCAGCGGCACATGATCGCCGTCGCGACGGCCTATCGTTGCACGGAATACGGCGTCGAACTCATCGCTGGGTGTCCACAACAGGGTCGTCCGGCCGGCAAATTCGCTGACGCCGTCCAGGCCCTCTTCGCTCTGCGGCCCGCGGCCGTCCTTGATCTCGTTCGTTATCCAGTCGTCGCGCTGGTGCGATTTGACCGCGATCCGGGCGCTCAGCGTGTCGGAAAGCGGTAAAGAGACACCACCTTCGATCTTGTACACCGGAGTGTCGTCATTGTAGAGACCGAACTCGCCGAGTATGTTGCTCTCGAGTTCGTCACCGGGCAGCTTCGAGATGAAGTTTATTGCCCCGCCGGTTGTGTTCTTACCCCATAGCGTGCCCTGCGGGCCGCGCAGCACTTCGACGCGTTCGAGATCGAACAGCGCAAAACCCTGCCCGACGAGCGAACTGTGGTAGATCTCGTTGGCGTACATGCCAACCGGACTGTTTGCGCCGTGTGCCTGGTCGCTCGTGCCGATCCCGCGAATCCAGAAAATCGGGAACGCATTGCCGAAGACCGAGTACGCGTTGACGTTTGGTGTCTTTGCAATGATGTCGACGGGTGAGGACCAGCCGTTCTCCTGGATGTCCTCGCCGGTAAACGCCGTAATCGAAATCGGCACGTCCTGTAGCGATTGCTCGCGTTTCTGTGCCGTCACGACGATCTCTTCTATTTCCAGAGCGTCCTGAGAGTAGGCCGGCAGAGCGGTTGCCAGCATCGCTGCGGCCGACAACAACAAAATGCAAACGGCATGGGCAGCCTGCCGAGTTGACTTGCTTAGATCCTTCATCAATCTCCCCCGAGTCGGTCAAGAGCGCGTACGTGTGTAGGCACCACGATCTTATTCGTGATGAATTATTGTGATCACATTTTGTGATAATGTCAACCGCGCCGAATGGGCCAACCGCAACTTGCTCAGGCGTAAATGGGCAACTCCGAATCGTCGCGCAGGAACAGGGGGATTACGCTGAGGGGTGCATCGACTTCGTGCACAACGCCCCCCCGGATCTTCTCGCCCGTCCGTGCATCCGTCCACGTCGCGCCTTGCGGGAAATACACGGATCGCGTCTTCGCGCCCTCCTCGACGACGGGCGCCACCATCAGGTCGGGTCCGAACATGTATTGGTCGCCGACGGCGTAGACAGCCTCATCTGAGGGAAAGTCATATAACAAGGGCCGCATCACCGGCGTGCCGGTATCGGCTGCGTGCTGCATCTGCTGCAGGATGTACGGCGTCAGCCTTTCGCGGATTGCCATGACGCCGGTGATCATCTCGTAGGCCGCGTCGCCGAAGCTCCAGACCTCGTTAGGGCCGCCGCTGTGACAAAAAGCCGTTGGGTCGTTGATGTCGGTGTCGACGTAGGGCAGTCGAAATCCGTGCAGGCGGAATATCGGGCAGAACGCGCCGAACTGAAACCAGCGCACAATCAGCTCCCTGAATTGCGGACACTCGGGATCACCCATCAGGAAGCCGCCAATATCGGTTGTCCACCAAGGGATGCCGCACATCGCAACGTTTAGACCCGCCTTGACCTGCTTCCTGAGGCTCGGGAATTCGGACTCAATGTCGCCCGACCAGAGCACGGCGCCCAGCCGCTGGCTCCCGAGCCAGGCGCAGCGCACGAGGTTGACGACGTCGTCCTCGCCCTGCTCCCGCATGCCGTCGTAAAACGCCTGCGCGTAAAAAAACGGGTAAATGTTGCTGACCTCCAGGCCGTTGCCGAGATAATAGCGGACGTTGTCGTAGTCGTACGGCCGCATCTCGGGTTCGGCTTCGTCCAGCCAGAACATGCGGATACCGTGGTCGTAATAGTTTTGCCTGACCTTCGACCAGAGAAACTCCCGTGCGCCGGGATGCGTCGCATCGAAATAGGTCTGCGGGCCCAGGAAGTTGAAGAACACCGACACACCTTTTTCGGCGCGTATCGTGAAATTACGATTCAGCATGGCCTCGTAGTTTTCGCTTCTCGCATCGACGGTGGGCCAGACCGAGACCATCAAGCGGATACCCATTGCGTCGAGTTCCTCGACCATTGCCTTGGGATCGGGCCAGTATTCGGGATCGAACTTCCAGTTGCCCTGTTGCTTCCAGTGGAAGTAGTCGGCCACGATCACTGAAATGGGAAGGTCGCGCCGCTTGTACTCGCGGGCAACCTCCAGCAGTTCGTCCTGAGTCACGTAGCGCAACTTGGACTGCCAGAAGCCCGCCGCCCACTCCGGCAACATGGGCGCTCTGCCGGTGAACTCGGTGTAGCGCTCCATGACAGCGGCCGGAGAATCGCCGGCAATCACAATGTAGTCGATTTGTTTGGCTGCCTTTGCGTGCCACAAGGTGTGATTGCCGCCCAGCTCGACCCGGCCGATAGCCGGGTTGTTCCAGATGAATCCGTAGCCTTTCGAGGAATACACGAAGGGAATCGTGCACTTGGTGTTCTTCTGCAGCAGCTCTACGGTCGTTCCTTTCAGGTCGAAACAGTCATTGGCGTCCTGACCGAGACCGTAGAAATGCTCACCTTCGTTGGCGTGAAAGAAGAGATCGATTTCGAACGCTTCGCTGGCGATCGACCGGAACTCCCTGGCCTTGCGGTTCGGCACGTGACCCACGTGCATATCCTTCCAGAACTCGGACAGGAGCTGTTCGCCGCTGTCGTTGAAATAGCGAACGACGCCGTCGCCGTTGATCTCCGCCGTAATCTTTCCGTTACGAATAATCGCTTTGTGATCGTCGACCGAGATTTTCGCTGCGTGCGGCGTGGTCGGCTCGAGCAGCGTCCAGTTCAGCGCCTCATCCAGCCGCAGGCTCTTGCTCGACCGAAAGCGAACGGCATCCCGGCCGTAAGGTTCCAGCCAGGCGACCTCCCCCGCACCTTCCCAGACGATACGATCTCCGATTACCCGCCCTTCAAAGGGTCTGTTCTCGATTAACCCCATATTCCCTGACCAACTCCATTTGACAATCCGGCCAGTCTAATGTGATCATAAATTGTGATCAAATTAGCTTGTGTGCTTCCAGCCTAAAGCCGCTTTGTGATCGTTAGGCCTGTGTAATGACAGTAAACCGTGTTAGCGAGAGGCAGTGTTTACAATACCAGTGTCATTTCCTACACTTCCCGCGTTTTCGAAGAAATTCGACTGCAGATCGGCTGCTCGTTTGCCCTCAAACCTGATGTCTTCTGATGTCGAGGAGGGCAATTAGATGTCTTTTTTGAGCAAAATCGGCAAGCGGCTCGACAGCCGCTATCCACGCTTTTTCAACGGTCTGGGCCGGATCCTTTCCCCCGTCGAAGCCGCCGTCAAAAAACCGGTATTCGGCTGCCACATGTGCGGTCAGTGTGTATTGCATTCGACGGGCATGACGTGTCCGATGGAATGCCCCAAGAACCTGCGCAACGGGCCCTGCGGCGGCGTCGGCGAAGACGGCAGCTGCGAAGTGGACCGGAGCAAGACCTGCACCTGGTTCAAGGCGGTCAACCGCTCTTCCAAAACCCCGTGGGCACACGAAATCTACGAACGTAACCCCGCCGTCGACTGGTCACTGGAGGGTTCTTCCGCCTGGGTGAACGCCATGACCGGCCGCAATCATCACGACCGGAAAGGCCCGCAGTGGCAGAAGGTGCACTTCGTCAAGCCCGGGGAAAAACCCATGTACAGCGGAAGCCGTTTCGAGCGCCTGCTGCGGGCCGGCGAATTTGTCGTCACCTGCGAGGTCAATCCGCGGGACAGTGCGGACGGCACAGAGCTGATCGAATACGCAAGGACACTCGAAGGTGTTGTCGATGCCGTGCACATCAGCGACAACTTCCTCGCCCAGCCCCATATGTCGGGCACAGCGGCAGCGGGCCTGATCGAGCAACAGACGGAGCTCGAAACCATCCTGCACATGACGTGCCGGGACCGCAATCGGCTAATCATGCAGGCCGACCTGCTCGGTGCGCACGCAATGGGCGTACGCAACGTCCTGTGTCTCACCGGTGACCATCCCAGTCTCGGCGATCATAAGGAAGCGAAGCCTGTCTTCGATCTCGATTCGATGCACTTCATCTCTCTGGTGAAGAAGATGCGCGACGAGGGTACGTTCGAAAGCGGCCGCGAGATTGTCGTGCCGCCGAAGTTCTTTATTGGCGGCGCCGTTGCGATTACGGCACCGCCGAGGGAGTTCAGGCCTCACCGAATGGCCAAGAAGATTGCGGCGGGCGTGAACTTCGTAACCTCACAGCTGGTGTTCGACATGGACCTGCTCGAGGACTTTTTGAAGCGAGCAACCGATCTCGGCATCCTTCAGAACACGCACCTGCTGATTGGCGTCGGTGCACTGCCCGGCCCGAAAGCCGCGGAAATGATCAACAAGCACACGCCGGGCGTCACCATTCCCGAGGCCATGATCAAACGCCTTGCGGGCGTTCCGCCGAAAGACCGGCGCAGCGAAGGTATCAGGATCGTCGTCGAGCAGATTCAGCAAATGCGTGAGATGCCGGGTATTTCGGGAATCGACATCATGGACATGCGTCCCGATGCCTGGTTTCCGACCCCGGAGATCGTCGAGTTGGCGGGCCTCAACAACCGGCCGTCAGTGCCGCCCCTTGAGGATCGAGCGGTCAGCTAATCGCCAACACCCTGCAGCCAAGCCTGGAGTCGCTATGAAAGAGGTGGGTTTTTCCGTTTTTCGTATCATGGTGGGCGCCGCGGTGTTTGTCGGCGGCTACGACAAGGTAACGGGGTTGATACTCAGCGGCTTCAGCGATAACTCGCTCGGCCAATGGTTCGCCGACTCCATACACAGCGACGCCGTCAGCTCACACGTCAGCATACTGCTGCCGAAACCGCTGCTGCTGGCTTTCGGCTACGTTGTGCCTTTCTGGGAGCTTGCCGTGGGCGTCATGCTCGTATTCGGTATCCGCCGGATGACAGGCGCCGTGCTGGGCATGGCGCTCATTGCGGTCTTCCTGATGGGCGGTGAGGCCATGCACGCTGTCGATCACCCGAACATGATCATCGACATCATTCAGATGTACGTGTTCGGCTTCGGCTTCTATTTCCTTTACCGGGAATTGCGCAACAACCCGGCCGATCCGCTGGCGCTCGACACCCTGCTGGCGAGACGACAGTAAACCCGGCCCGCTACGCGCGACGCGGTTGCCGGGTTTCTTCGTCGTCGATGTCGTGTTCCCGCATCGGATCGATCTGCAGATACTTTTTCATGTAGTGCGATCCGATGTAGAACGGGATCGTATCCACAAGCGCGATCAGTAGTTTAAAACTGTAGCCGGACACGATGAAGGCAACGATCACGGCGGGCGTCATTTCCCCGCTGAAGATACTGGCCCAGAAGGTAATGAAAACGACGGCCGTCGTGTCGACGAGCTGGCTGACAAGGGTCGATCCGTTGTTGCGCAGCCAGAGGTGCTTGCCCTTGGTGAGCCGCTTCCAGAAGTGAAACAGCCTGACGTCGACCAGCTGGGCAATCAGGTAAGCAATCATACTGGCCAGCACGGCGGTTTGGGTTGTCCTGTAAATGCGCGATAACAATCCGCCTTCGCGGACGATCGGCTCGCCCGTGCTCGATTCCACGAGTTCGAGGACAGGTTCTCCCGTCTGCGGATCGAGTATGGGCTCGTCGGTTTCAGGATCGATGACCGGCACCGCCTGCACGGATTCGATCGCAATGGTCTCGCCATTGTGTTCGACGACGGGACGCTGCAATGGAGCCCCGGTCCGCGGGTCGACAAGCGGCGCCGGAGGTGTTCGCGATTCGTCGAAGACCGTTTCGTGCTGCACCGCGCTGATACGCTGCAATTCGGTCTTGTGGGCAATCGAAGGCAGCGCGTTGCCGGCCCACAGAAACAACAGGATGAGAAAATTCAGCCCGAAGCCGACCCAGACCAGCGTGTTTGCGCGGCGCCGCCCGTAGAACTCGCTAATGAAGTCGGTGCACAGAAACGTCAGCGGATAAGGCAATACGCCGACCGCCAGCGCAAACGGCCCCAGCTCGACGAATTTGGTAATGCCGAGAATGTTGAGCATGACCATCATGCCCAGGAACACGCCACTCAGGATCAGGAAAACGCGCTCTCGGCGCTCGTGCAGCTCGGCACTTACATAATCGTATGGCAGTGAAGCGGAAATCGCGGAGTCCTCGAGAGTGCTGTCAGCCCGGACCGTCGGGATAGGAACACCGGTAGCGGCCAAACAGGTAGTTGCCGTTGCGCCTCAAGCTGACGGGGATCATGCGAGCAGCGTTGGTCGGCGAGTAAGCAATCCCTTCGTACAGACCCGGCCTGTCCTTGTCATTCGAACGGTCGTTGCCGACGACAATTGGACTGAGGGTCAGGAACTCGTCGTCGACGATCCTGTCGTTGATCGCCGATCCGTAGGCCCGTGGACCACCTTCGAGGAGCAACGCCTTGACGCCGTATTGCTCATGCAGCTGCCCCACCAGCGAAGCGAGATCGACCGGGGACTGGTCCTGAACAATGACGTCAACCCTGGCGGCGCCGCGCTTCTCCGCCTCGACCTTGGCGGCGCCTTCAGGAGTTGTTGCTATGACAACGTGAAGGTCGGGCGACTCGAACACGGCGCCGTCCCAGTTGATGGCCCCGTTAAGTGACAGGAATACTTGTAACGGGTAAGTCGAGCGCCCCTCTGCATTGCGCAGTGCCTGGAAACGCTCCGCCTCAGCGGGATAGATGTACTGATGGCTCCAGACGTGCTCCGGTTCGAGATACAGTGTGTTGTCTCCTACCATGATGGCGTCAGCGCGTGAGCGCAACAACGCCATCAACCACATGTCGTGCGGACAACCGCCAGCCACGTCACCACCGCCGTAGTGACCGGCCTCGTTGAACGATATCCGACCGTCATGGGACAGCACAAAGTTCGAATACACGTATACCCGACCGTCGCCGGTGGGAATCTTCCAATCACCATCGTAGACGGCCTGAAGGCCCGCGGGTAACGACAAACCCGAGTCCGAGGTCTCGTCGAACAGGCATTCGAACGGCGTGCCGAGTGTTTCCATAGCTGTCACTGCTACCAAATCCTGAAACTCAAAATGTAATCACATTTATTGATCACAGTTTTAGTCTGGTCAGATTTGCCCCTGCTGTCAAGTCGGAGCTTCATCCGTCGCGCCAGGCTCACGGATAGGCGTGTTGAACGGCGTCTCCGTACGAACCGCCGGCGATCCTCGAGACCACCTCGATCGCGATGCCGTCGGGATCGCGGAAAAAGAAGTATCGATACACAGGGTTGTTGTCGAAGATAGCGGTCAAACCGTCGACGGACTTGTCCGCAAGGAAAGCATGCAGGTCTTCCGGGGCGTCAGTGCCGAAGGACAGGTGCTTGGTCCCTACGACCTGAAAATCCTGCGACACGTCCTTCGCAAAGTCAGGCAGCGGCTTCGCGTCGTCGTGACAGACGATTTCGAGCCGATCTTCGTCGAGCGCAAGAAACGCAATCTCGGCCGAAATGCCTTCAACGTAACGTCGAGACTCGAGCTTGAAACCGAGTACGTCCGAATAGAACGCAATCGATCTATCCATGTTAGCCACGGAGATGCAGCCGTGGTGGAGATGCAGACGCGGTCGATCAGTCATCGTTACAGTAACAGTCTCCCCGGGTGGTGCAGGATGTCCTTGAAAGTCTGCAGGAATCCTGCGCCCATTGCCCCGTCGATGACCCGATGATCGCACGACAATGTGACGGTCATGAACGTGGCGACCCTGCCGCTGTCCCCTTCGCCCACATACAGTCGTCTTTCCGCCTTGCCGACCGCCATGATCGCGGCCTGCGGGGGATTGATGATCGCGTCGAAGGATTTGATCCCGAACATACCGAGGTTCGACAACGTAAACGTCCCGCCCTGAAACTCGTCGGGCATGAGCTTGCCAATCCGCGCACGCTCGACGAGGCCGGCAAGCTCACCGGCAATCTCAATCAAACCCTTCTGGTCGGCGCGTCGCACAATGGGCGTTACAAGTCCCTCATCGAGGGCGACGGCGACGGCAATGTCCGCATGAGCAAACCCGCGAACAGCCTGTCCGTCGAACTGGATATTCACTTCGGGGTGCTGAGCCAGCGCCAGCGCTGCGGCGCGGACGAGCATGTCGTTGACCGACACTCGCGTCTCCGATCCGCCCTGCTCGATATCGCGACGTAACTCCAGGAGCTTGTCGATGATGACGTCGACCGACAACCTGAAATGGGGTGCTGTTCGCTTGGAGTCGGACAACCGGTCGGCAATGACCTTGCGGACCGGGCTCAAACTGTGTTCGTGAAACGGATTGGGTACGGGCGATTCCGTCGCCGGCATTGCGGCCGTCGCGGCCGTCGGCTGCGCCCTGTCGATAAACCGCAGCACGTCACCCTTCGTGATTCGCCCGCGGGTCCCTGTCGGTTGCACGTCACTCAGGTCGATTCCATGCTGCTTCGCCAGGCGCCTGGCCACAGGTGTCGTTCGAACAGGCCCTCCTGTTGCGGCGGGTTTCGGGACGACCGCAGGAGCGGGGGCAATCGATCCGCCGGCTACCTTCACGGCATCCTCCACGTCCGTTTTGGAAATGCGGCCCGCACGTCCCGTTCCGCTTATCGCGGCCAGGTTGATGCCCAAACGCCGGGCGAGCTTGTGGGCATGGTGCGATGCGAATACCGCTTGCGGATCGTAGTCTCCCAATAACGATTCAGGTATGGCCGCGGACGGCTGGCCTGTCGCCGGGGAACTCGAACGCTCTTCCTGAATCTCGGGCACGTCGGAAATCCCAGGCGCCTCGGCCGGCTCGGAAGCCACGCCATCGTCGCCCGTGTACCTCGAGATGAAGCTATCGATCGACGCGTCGGGCACGTCCGCGTCGGCAACGACGGCAATCAGCGCACCGACAGGAACTTCGACGCCGGTCTCGACGACCGTCCGCCGCAGCGCGCCGCTGACCTGCGCCTCCAGTTCGTTGACAATCTTGCTGGTTTCGATATCGGCGATCAGCTCGCCCGGCTTCACTTCTCCGCCGATGTCGACACGCCACTCGACGACGGCGCCTTCCGTCATCGACAGGCCCAGCTTGGGCATGGTGATTGCGTGGATGGAATTTGTCATGTGCCGCTACGCCAGGGTCGCTTTGACCGCCTGCTTGATGCGATCGACGTCGGGGATATAGAGCTCCTCGAGGATCGGCGCAAACGGGATGGTGGTATGCGGCGGCGTGACCGTCTGCACGGGCGCTTTGAGATAGCCGAAACCCGACCGCGCCGCCAGAGCGGCGACGTCAGCCGCAAACCCACAACGGGGATAACCTTCGTCGACAATAACCAGCCTGCCCGTTTCTTCAAGAGACTCCAGTACAGACTCTTCGTCCAGCGGCGATGTGCAGCGCAGATCGACGACCGTGCAGGCTATGCCCTCTTTTGCAAGCTCGTCAGCTGCCTGGTTCGACAGGTTGACCATGCGGCCAAGCGCGCAGATCGTTACGTCTTCACCATCTCGGGTGTAGTCCGCAATGCCGAGCGGGATCGTGTACGGCTCGTCGGGTACGTCGCCCTTGTCGTCGTACATGAACTTGTGTTCCATGAACATGACCGGATCGTCGTCCCGAATCGCTTCGACAAGCAGCCCTTTTGCATCGCGGGGGTTCGAGGGCATCACCACCTTGAGCCCGGGTATGTGCGTGAACAGCGCGTGCAGCGTCTGGCTGTGCTGGGCAGCTGCGTTGAATCCGCCACCGCATTGCATACGCACGACGAGCGGCACCTTGGCCTGGCCACCTAGCATGTACCGCAGCTTGGCTGCCTGGTTCATGAGTTGATCGAAACAGCAACCCGCAAAATCGCAGAACATCAGCTCCGCCACCGGGCGCATTCCCGTTGCAGCGGCGCCGACGGCAGCACCAATGTAGGACATCTCGCTGATGGGCGTATCGATGACGCGATTCGAGCCGAAGCGGCCGAGCAGGCCCTTGGTGACGCCCATTACGCCGCCCCAGGCGTCTTCCTCGCCGTCGCCGCCGGTGCCGCCCGCAATGTCTTCCCCAATGACAAACACGGTATCGTCGCGCGCCATCTCCTCGTGCAACGCCTCGTTGATCGCTTCGCGAAATGATTTTTGAGCCATGCCTTAAATCCGAACTAGTAGGATGCGTAAACGTCAGTCAGGAGGTCCTCAGCTCCCGGCGATTCTGCCGCCACCGCGTGTTCCACGGCGGCGTCCAGCAAGGCGGTCACTTCGGCTTCCACCTGGTCCAGCTCGGCGTCTGAGACCAGCCCGCCGGTAACGGCGTCGCAGCGAAACAGCATCAGGCAATCCTTCTCTTCCCTCACGGTTGCCGCTTCGCCTTCGGGCCGGTACGACGCCGCATCCCCCTCGAAGTGGCCGTAGTAGCGATAGAGAGAGATATGCAGCAGCACAGGGCCCTTGCGTTCGCGGGCGTCCTGAATCGCCCTGGACGCAACGTCGTAAACCGCAAAAAAGTCATGCCCGTCCACGGCGTATGTTTCGAGCCCGAAGCCCCTGGCGCGCTCCAGCACGTCGCCGCCGATGGCGTAGTCCGCCGGCGTCGCCTCACCGTAGCCGTTGTTCTCCATCGCGAAGACCATGGGCAGGTTCAGCACCTTGGCGAGGTTCATCGTCTCGAGCGTTGCGCCCTCGTTGTAGGCGCCGTCACCGAAGAACGCGACGGAGGCCTTATCCAGTCCAAGTACGTGCGACTTCAACGCCGCACCCGCGGCGAGCGGCACACCACCGCCCACAATGCCGTTAGCCCCGATCATGCCCTTGCTCAGATCGGCCATGTGCATGGAGCCGCCTTTGCCGCCGCAAAGACCCGATCGCTTTGCGTAAATCTCATCCATCATTGCGACCACGTCACAACCTTTGGCGAGGCTGTGGCCATGCCCCCGGTGGGTGCTCGTGATGTGCTCGTCCTCGGCCAGGCACATGCAAATGCCGACGGCGCTCGCTTCCTGCCCCGCGGACAAGTGGATGAAACCCGGGATCTCGCCGGACTGGTTCTTGATATGAACCCGATCCTCGAACTCGCGAATCGTTCGCATCCGCCGAAAGGCGTCCAGAACCTGTTCTTTACTCAGAGATGCGCTGTTCGCGCCCATTCCCGTGCTCCAATCGTCAACAAGTCGTCAACCGTTTGCGCAGGCCGCGATCGGCCGAGTCAGCGCGCCGCCAGTATAGTGTGATCATAAAGTGTGATCAAATATTTTACTCAGCCCGGCCCGCCCTCGTCGACAGGCCACTTACCCGCGTACGGCATCGTCGCCCACCTCCGAATGACGACGAGCGTGCATTTCGGTTTCGATCCGCTGGAGCGTCGCGCGATCGATGCGGTAGAGGATCATGCACAAGCCGCCGACCGCCATGAGAACGGCAGGCAGAATATTGAACATCAGTCGAATCCCGAACATCGCCGTTGGGGTCTGCACCTCGTTGGCGACAAAACCGAACGCAGCCAGAATAAACCCCGGCAACGCCCCGCCGACCGCCGATCCGAATTTTATCGAGAACAGGGAAGCCGATACGATCAGACCCGATGTCCGTTTGCCGGTCTTCCACTCACCGTACTCCGCGCAGTCCGTATACATTACGAACAGCAAGGTGGCCGTTGCGCCGAAGGTCATGAAACCGAGCGCGTGCAGGGTAGCAATGAGTGCAAAGTTGTCCGGTGGAACGAAGTAGCAGACGACCAGAAGCAGCGCGTGCGCGACGTTCATGGCAAGCATCAGGAGGTGCTTCTCGAAGCGCGCGGCCAGGAACGGCGTAATCAGCGCGCCGGTCAACTGGCCAACGGATGCGAGAGAGAGAAAGACGGCAGCGCGGTCGAAGATGAAGAACATCACCGCGCCGTCGTCGCCCATGTAGTACTTGATGTAGAAAACCGTCGAGGAAAGCCGAACCATGAGACCGGTGATGACCAGTACGCCGGCAGCGACGAGCACCAGCCACGAGAAGTTTCTGGCCAGAGCCCCGAAGTCCTCGCGAACGCTCGAAACGTGGGGCTGGGGTGAGATGCGCTCTCGCGTGGTCGCAAAGGTCGTCCAGAAAAGCACAATCGACAACACGGCAAATACGGCCATCGTCAAACGAAAACCCAGCAGCTCGTCGCCGCCGCCAAGCCAGTTCGTCAACGACGTCGCGAAAGCGGCAACGGCGAGCGTGCCTGCCGATGCAAAGACAAAGCGAAACTGCGTGGCCTTGGTGCGCTCTTCGGCCACCGGGGAAATCACCGCAAGCAGCGCGGAGTAAGGCACGTTGATGGCGGTATAAGCCAACATGACGGCCGTATACGTGACGTAGGCATAGACGAGTTTGCCCGTATCCGACAACTCGGGTCCGAAGAACACGACAAACCCGGTCAAGCCGTACGGTATGGCAATCCAAAGCAGGTACGGCCGGTATTTCCCCCAGCGGGAGTTAGTGCGGTCGGCAATCAGACCCATCGCGGGATCGCTGATCGCATCGACGAACTTGGTCACCAGCAGCATGGTACCCACGGCCGCAGGCGCGAGGCCGTAAACGTCCGTGTAGTAGTAGAGCAGGAACAGACCAAAAAAGCCGAGGTAAAAGTTGGACGCCATGTCGCCCAAGCCGTAACCGACCTTCTCTGAAAACGATAGCGGCGCCGTGTCGGGACGCTTGCTCATTGCGCACCAAAACGGATGGACGACCGGCCGGGAGCGCCCGCCGATCGATTGCTTGCGAAGCGCTGAAAACGTTGTGGCGCTCGCCGTGACATTGCTGTTTTTTCTTGTTCCACGAGCCCTTCACCTACCCGGCGAACGCAAAAAACCCTAATTGCACTGAAGGCCGATTGCAATTTATCGGCTGAGACCCGGCCTGAGGAAAGCCTCACCTTTTTGCTCGAAACGGGGGAATCTCGGGGGACTCCCATACGCCGCGAAATCGCGTCGTATAAGAGAAAATGCGCTCAACGATACCTCGGGAGGTTGACGTTTTTGCACCGCAATATAGGGCTCGCCCGTTGCCCAAATGGAGTCCAGATTACGTACTGGGTACTGAAGGGCTCTTGCGGGTGAAAACCCGCAGTGAGCGTATTCCGGCGCCTTGCCGTGTGATTATTGCTACGATGCGCAGAGCATAGTCTGCGCACACCAACCGCTCGGAGACGACGATGAAGAAGACCCTCCTTTCACTGATTTGCCTGTTATCGACGCAGGCGTATGCCGGTAACGTCATGGAACTCGTGACCCGCGACATGAGCGGCAACGAGCTCGACCGCATGACCTCCTATACGGACGGCACTCGATCGCGCATGGACCAGAGCAGCGCAGACGGCTCTTTTTCGATCATCTTCCTCGATGACGAGTTTCTCTATCTCGACCACGGGCAAAAAAACTACATGGTCATGGACGAAGCCATGCTCGAAGGCATTAGCCAGCAGATCAACCAGGCAATGAAAGAAATGGAGGCAGAACTCGCCAAAATGCCCCCCGAACAGCGCGCAATGGTCGAAGAAATGATGAAAGGACAGATGGGCGGCATGGGAATGGACATGCATATTCCGGTCCTCGAAATCCGCGAGATTGGGTCGGGCAGCTACGAATCCTATGACTGCACGCTCGTCGAAATGTTCGAAGACGGCGTCAAGATCCAGGAGATCTGTACGGTGGATTTCTCCGAAGTCGACGGTTCCGGGGAGTTGCGCGACTCGTTCGTGCGCATGGGGACCTTGTTGAGCAAGCTGTACGACTCGATCCCGTTCGCCGGAGAGGGTATTCGCAACCCGATGGAAATGCTCGACGAACTCAAGGGTTTCCCGGTGCGCGCGATTGAGTTCGAAGACGGCAAGGCCGCGGTCGAGACGGTCCTCGAGTCATCCAAAGAAATGGACATCGACGCAAACAAGTTTGAACTGCCGTCCGGGTACTCGCGCATCGACCCGTTGGCGCCGTGAGCCTCACTAGCGTGAGACGCACGGAGCGGGCCTGAACTTGAAGCGCTGCCCCAAGGCCCGCTTTCGCCGGGGCGGCCTTACGCGGGAATTCAGGAGAACAGCAGCCCGCCGTTGATGTCTATGCTGGCGCCGGTCACGAAGCTCGAGCCGGACGACGCGAGGTAGAAGACCAGATCCGCAACCTCCGTTGCAGCACCTTCCCGTCGCAACGGCGTAGCCGCGGCGACGTTGCCGCGTACTTCGTCTTTCGTGAACACGTCGTGGAAGGTCGTGCTGATCATCCCGGGGCAGACGCAGTTGACGCGAATGTTGGAAGGCCCGAGTTCTTTTGCCATGGCACGTGTAAACGTCATGACGGCCCCTTTTGAGGTGGCGTAAGCCGACGCGCCGGGGCCACCGCCGTCGCGGCCGGCCTGTGACGCAAAGTTGACGATAGAAGCGCCCGACTTCATATGCGGCACGACCGCCTGGGTGGTCAGGAACGTGCTGGTCACGTTCAATCGCATCAGCCGATCGAAGAACTCATCATCCATCTCGGCCAGGGATTTTCGCGCGACGAGGCCTCCAACGACGTTGACCAGAACATCGATTGAATCGCCGAAAGCCTCCCGGGTCTTGCTGACGAGATTGTCCACGTCGGATTTCGATGTCATGTCGCCGGCAACAGCCATTGCCGTACCCCCCGCCGCTTCGATGGCCGCGACCGTCTCCTCTCCGTATTCCGGGTTGCTGAAGTAGTTGACGACCACCCTCGCCCCCTCGGCCGCGAGTTTTTCCGAGACGGCGCGTCCGATATCTCTGGCACCACCAGCGACGATTGCTACTTTTCCTTCAAGGGTCTTCATTTTGCTTTCCTTCATTATCGCATTACGTGGAGCGAGCCGAGGGCGGATTGAGAGGCTGAATTCGACCACAAAGAATCCAGACCGAAAGGACCGACAAGATCGCGAGCGCCGCGCCGACAGCAAACGCCGGCGCATAGCTGTTCACGGTAATGACGGGTATCAGGAAGTTCAGCCCGACAACGGCGAGTTTCGCAGCCGTGCCGGCGTACCCGGCCAGCGTGCCGACAGACTTGCCGCTGTAGAAATCGCTCGGCAAGGTTTGGATGTTGCCGACAGACGTCTGAAATCCGAACAGAATAGCGGCCATAAGCAATACGGCGAACAGCGGCGTCGCCGCTTTGATCGTCATCAGCAGCGAGACCAGCATGATCAGGCCGCCGAGGCCAATCACAAACTTCCGTGCCTTGTTGACGGTCCAACCGGCGCTAATACGATTCTGCGCCAGCAGTCCGCCGAACCAGGCACCAAACATGGCGCCGACATACGGTACCCAGGCGTACAGCCCAATTTCTTTTACGCCGAAGCCATAGGTCTCGGACAGGTACAGCGGTAGCCAGCCGACAAACAACCACCATATCGGGTCCAGGAAAAACGAGGCCAGGATGACGCCCCAGCTCTCCTTGCGGGACAGAATTTCGGCGGAGCCCGGCGCATAGGTGGCCACCTCGTTGGTTTCGACATCTCGCTGCCCGGTCAGGATGTACTCACGCTCTTTCTCCGACACCCAGGGATGGGCGTCGGGTCCGGATTTATAAACAATCAGCCAGGGCACGAGCCAGAGAAAGCCGAGCACGCCAATCGTAATAAACGTGGCCTGCCAGCTCTCTAGATAGACGAACAGGTACGCAATGATCGGGGCCGAGACAATACCGCCGATGGCGGCGCCGGAATTGAAAATACCCTGTGCAAGCGCCCGTTCCTTGATCGGAAACCACTCGGCATTCGCCTTGGTCGCACCCGGCCAGTTGCCTGCTTCGGAGACGCCGAGCAAACCGCGGAAAATCGCGAAACCGGTCAGGCTGGTGGCCACTGCGTGCAGCATGGTGGCAATCGACCAGACGGTAATCGAGAGGACAAATCCAAGCCGCGTTCCGATCCAGTCGAAAATCCGGCCGAACAGCGTCTGGCCGAACGCATAAGCGAACGTAAAGACGTTGAGGATGATTGCGTAGTCGGTTTTCGTCAGTCCAAGGTCCGCCGAAATCTCCGGCCAGAGAAAACCGAGCGCACCCCGGTCGATGTAGTTGATGACGGTTGCTATCGCGACCAGCGTTACGATTCCCCACCGAAGTCCGCTAATTTTCATCTGTCTTCCTGCTCCCCACTCATTCGCTCAGCATGACTTCGCTGATGCTGAAGTTTGCGAACCGCACCGTTTCTTCTTCAGCGCGCAGATTGTCACCGTCGAGAATCGAACGGTAAATACCCCACTTCGGACGGACGAAATGACTGGGATCCACTCCCCGCCACAGATCCAGACCGGTTTCATTGATGTCGAATATGACGCGATCGTCGCTCATTCGGATCACGATGAGGCGCAGGTCGCCGGATTCCGCAAACGTGACGCGGCAGTAGGCATCGAGCCACTCTCCGGTTACGAGACCCCACGGCTGCCGTTCGAGGATCGTATCTTGCTGCAGCGGGCTGTAGCGCACCTCGATACCGTCTTCGCCGCTGCGCTCCGCGCCGGAAATGGTCAGCACCGGCTGACTGTCGTCACCGCCAACGGCCTTCAGCTGAAACAGGTGCGTAAATCGCCTCGACACCTCCATCGACGAGTTGATGCGAAACTTCCAGCGATACACGAAGGTTTCGTTCTCGAAGCCCTTCACGTCGTCGCTGGAGCTCGCGTAGGTCTTTATTTCATTGCGCTGCCGGTCGTCGTTCGCAACGCGATCGCGGTCCATATCGACGTCGCGATGTATCTTGAATACAAAGTGATTCCCCACCGTCGCATCGGTGTCCTCGACAATATGCCGAACACCGGGATGGTTGATCGCATAGAGGTCGGGTGACTCGATAGAGTTTGGCCCGCCAAACGCCCTGATCAGGTCGTAGGCATCCAGCCCGACCTGATCCCCGTCTGCGTCGAGCGTGCGCGTCGTGAGCACCGTGTAGCGGGCCTCGTCGCTGGGCACCGTCGCGACGGGCGGCGGCGCGACGGTGTTCGCGGGGGCGCCGGGATCGCCTCCGCCACCTCCCGAGCCGCAGCCGCACAGCACGGCAACAAGCGCCATGCCGGGCCACGCACGGCCGCGTGTTTGAAGATCAGTTCTCATGACGGCCGTGGCTGGTTTCCAGTTCGTAGAAGGTCGCCTCTACGTAGTCTTCAGGCTCGCCGGTGTTGTTCTGGTTGTAGACACCGGCCTTGAAGTACATGTAGTCGTTGTCGACGTCGTAACCGCTGTCGGACATATCGATGGACTGAGCGGCCAACACTTCCCCGGACTGCATAATCCGGACGAACAGCTGGTTGCCCTCCGTCTCGATTTCGTAGGTGAACTTCTCACCGAGCGCAATGCCGTCCGCCGGGTCTTCCGCGTTACTGTAGCGGCTGCCTATCAGGTCGAAATAGATGTCGTCGCCGTCGGAGATCTCGTGTGCGGCGTAAATCGATCCGCGCGCGTTCCCTGGCAGCTTTCTGTAGTAGAGGCGGATGGGCTCGTCGACAGCCGCATGAATTTGCCCGACGACGACGCGACCAACCTGATTGTCGTCACCTGTTGTCGTCACGTAGTTGACGGCCAGCGTTGCGCGCAGCCTGCCGTCGACACCGCCTGCGGCGCGTTGCGCCCGCAGCGGCGCGCTGGAGAAAACCCAGTTGTTTTTGTTCGGTGTTCGATCGTCGGTTCTGGTTCGAATGCTGCTGTCGCCGCGTCGGAGCATCTGGCGAAGCTCCGTGCGGGTATAACGGGTGTTTTTCGACGTGCGCGCGCCTTCGACGGTCGCTCGAAACACCATACCGCCATCGTCTGCCGTCTTGAAATAGCGATCATCCGTGACGCCGCGCGCGAGCTCCAGTTCGGAGAAACGATCGGATATGCCGTTTCCGTCGTCGTCGGCCGGTGTATTCAGGTACCAGCCAAGCAAATCAAAATTCCGACCCGGCGGCAGGTCGGGGGATAGACCATATCCGCCGGACCGGGAACTGATGATGCGCGCGCTGGTTTCACCTTCTGACACATCCAGCGCCTCGAGGCGAAAGTCATCGAAACGAACTTCGATTCCGCCGCAACTCGCGAACACCGTGACGCTATCCGATACACCGCTGGAAAACGTCACTTCGATCTCACGCCATTTGTTGCTCTTCTTGCGTTGCTGCTCGAAGAACATTTCTCCCCCGAGCTTTGCGCCGATGCTGCCGGCGCCCCGCAGCCACGCGCTGAGCCGGTAGTGGGTTTGCGGCCGCACGGCGATCGTCTGGGATACGAACGCACCATCTTCGGTCAGCTTGACGGATCGATCGCCGCCGTGGGCGACGTCCGACAGCGCCGTTCCCTCCCCGCTGGGCTCTCCGTCGGTCCAGCCCCTCCAACCGGCTTCGAAGCCGGGATTGACCACCGGATTAGCGATCGGCGCAGCGGAGACGGCGTAGGACACCATCAAGAGCACGGCCGGTACGAGGCGACCGGAATTGCAGCATGTTGCCACGTCTCTCTCACTTCAGGGAGTCCAGGTAGAGCCCGGACCCACCTGGGTTTCCTCGATGAGATTCAATATCGACGTATCGACACCGATACCCGCATCGGGGCCCGAGCCGTTGACGAGATCGTTCGCATCCTGTGTAAAAGTGGCTCCGTCCTCGGCTCCCGAGACGTTGTCACCCGGCGCACCGTTGAAATCGAAGGTTCCGTTCTGCGACAGGCTAGACGAGTAGAAATGGTTGTTATCGAAGTCGGAAGCAGCATCGAGGCTACAACCCGCACCCAGAAAGTCGCCGTCGGTGACGGCATCGCGGCCCTCACCGTTCGTATTGCCGTTGATGGACAACGCGCTGGACTGGTTCATCACGAGGTTGTTGTCGAAATCCAGGATCGGCGAAAGCTCTGCGCAATCGGCGTCTTCGAACTGAATCGCGCGCCGGGCGTTGATCACGCTGTTGCGCGCAACCGTCACCGTGAAGTCCAGCCCCCCGGTGCCGATGATGCTGCCGTTGCCGGATCCGCTCAGGGGGTCCGGATTGATGAGCAGGCCCGCCCGCTGACTCGACGTCGTGCGCAGGTTATTGATGTAGTTGTCGATAACCGTATGCCCCAGCGGCGCGAAACTGATGCCGCCGTCGTCGCCGTCACCACCAGCCGACAGAATGATGTTGGAAGACACGGTATTCGCGTAGCCGTCCTCGAGCGCAATCAGGCCGAGTGAATTGACGATCGTGTTGCCATGAATTGTGTTGCCGCCGGACTGTACGCGCATGATTCGACGCTCCGACTGGATCGAATCGAAGCGGTTGTATTGCACCATGAACAAACCCTGACCCTGCGCATCGCCGCCGGTCGTCCGTCCCATCTGCAGCGCATGAGCTGTCGAATCGCGGTTACCCGACACCCCTGACCCGCCAAGGAAGTTCCGGAACAGGTTGTACTGAATGATATGGCTCCTGTTTGCGTCGGGGTCTGTGTTCGCAAACAAGGTAATGGCGGAACCTTCGTTGTCCATGTCCTTGCCTTCGAACAGGTTTCGCTCGATGAGGTTGCCGATGCCCTGCACGGCAATGTAGTGGTAGGGATCGCTGGAGGGCACGGTGCGCGGGAATGCTTCGCCACGAAACTCGCTGTTGCTCAAGGTAATGCCGTCACCGTCGAGGAATACGGAAGCATCGCCGTTACTGTCACAGGCACCGCCGCCGATCCAGTCGAGATCGTCGAATAGCAGCCCGTCCGCAATGATGTTGTCACCGCTGAATACGATGCAGGTTGTCCCCGATATCACGGCAGTGCTGCCGGCCGTACGCTGAACGCGCAGATTGTTCGCTGCAAAATCAACCTCGGCCATGTCGGCATAGTCATCGCCCGAAGGGTCGGCGAGACCGATAATGTCGCCATCCATCGCGGCGGCGGCAGCGGCCTGCAGCGTCGTCTCGCCGACAACGATAGCCGTATAGATGATGTCCGTCGCCGTATCGGTGATCGGCCCTTCCATGAATCCGTCGTTGTCCGTGTAGTTGGCCGTCACTGACATGACCGCACCCAGCTCGGCAGCGGTCAGAGCCAGCGTTGCGGACGTCGCACCGCCAACGTCGACACCGTCGGCCTGCCACTGGTAGTTGACGGCCGTGGCGCCGTTGGGATCGGTCACGTTTGCGGTCAGCGTCTCGCCGACGACCAGGGTTCCGCTGATGGCGATTGTGCCGGGCACGTTGGTCGCAGTGGTCGACACCGGACCCACCGGCGCGGAGGTGACATCCTCCGCGTAGCCGTCGTCGTCGGTGTATGTCACGTTAACGGTAATCGTCGCATTAACGTCGCCGACAACGAGCACGTAGCTTTGCGTTGTCGCTCCGACAATATCCGCTCCGTTCGCCAGCCACTGATAAGCCAGGGTGCTGCCGCTTGTGCCGTTGTCGTCGACCAGATTTGCGGTGAGCGTCTCGCCCACGGTCGGCACACCTGAAATCGTGGCCACGCCCGCCACGTTCGGCGGCACGGTCACCGCAACGGTTGGTGCTGACGTAACGGTTTCGCTAAAACCGGCGTCGTCCGTGTAGTTTGCGGTCACCGTAATCGTCAGGCCCACTTCCGCCGCGGTCACAACGTAAGTACTCGAAGTAGCTCCGGCAAGGTCCGCGCCGCCCGCCGCCCACTGATAGGTAATCGCCCCGCTGACACCGTTGAAATCGGATACGTCCGCTGTCAGCGTTTCCCCGGTCACGGCGTCACCGGCAATGCTTACGTCGCCCGCCGTGTTCTGCAGCGGTGTGGGCGTATTGTCCGGGATCGTGGGCCGGTCGTCGTTGCAAGCCGAAAGCAGCAGCGCTGCAGAAACAAACCCGAGCAACCGCATGTTCAGCTGCTGTGTAATCCTGCCGCGTGCCGGTAGTGTTTGAGTGTTCATTGATCCCCCCAATGGGCTGCTGTCGAGCAGTCTGTCCGCCCGCGAACGCGGGCGGACAGATCGTCTTTGTTAGAATTTCGCCTGTACTCCGAAGAAGTACCGTGGTCCGTAGGAATTGACTTCGCCGAGATCGTCTCTGACAAAGAAGAACTGCTCCTTGGGCTCGTCAAACAGGTTGATGCCCTCCAACGTAAACCGGATGTTCTTGTTCCACCGGTAAGAGGCGCGCGCCTCCCATACGCCCACGTCGCCAATGAAGCGCAGGCGAGTGCCGTTGCTGGTGTACGGCTGGAAATACTCGCTGCGGTACTTGTAGATCAACTGCAGATCGACAGGGCCGATGTCCCAGTAGGCCTGGCCCGAAAACACATGCTCCGAGAAGCCGGGCACATTGCCGGGCTCCACGATGCGGGACGTACGCGAGAACTCGCTGCCGTCGTCGTTGCTAATGACAACGGCGCCATACAGGCTATCTTCGAACACGAAGTCCGAATCCGCATAGTTGTAGCTGATCTTCGTTCCCAGGCCGCTGAAGATGCCCGGCAGCCGCGAGAAACGATAAGCGCCCGTGAACTCGAATCCGTACAACTCGCTCTTGTCGTTGCTCGTTTGAGTCACGGTGAAGTCGGCATTGACCGGCTGTCCGTCGACAATGAACGTCTCGGTCGTGCGCGCCTGCTCAAATCCGCCCTGGAAGCGTTTGTAGTAGAAGCCGGCCGCGAGAATCGAGTCCGCGTTCGGATACCACTCGAGCGCAATGTCGTAGTTCCACGAGGTCAGGGGCTGCGTGCGCGGATTGCCGAAGCCGGACACGTCGTTAATCAGGTCATCGACGTCCGTGATGTCGTCCTCGGTATTGACGTTGAACGAGCGGCTAAAACCCAGATCGCTGGGATCGGCCCTGGAAAGCCCGCGGAAGATACCGCCTCGGAGCAGCACGTCGTCCGTCAAATCGACGACAAAGTTGAAACTGGGCAGGACCTCCGTGTAGTCGTCCTTGACGGATACCTCTTCGAGGTCCGCGCCGGCAACAGGCACGAGAGACAAAAACCCGCCGGCATCGGTGACGATGTCGTACTCCGTGCGCCAGCCAATGGCTTCTACTTCCGTGTTGACGACCCGAACACCGAAGTTACCGGTGACCAGGCGTCCGCGGATCTCCGTCTGGAAGTTCGCCATCAGGTACGCCGCCAGGGTGGTCTCCGTAACGTCCGTGGTGTTGCCGCTTTCCCTCGGCTGTTCCGGATAGGCGAACTCCGTGCCCTGGAATTCCAGGATCATGTCCAGAACGCACTGGGTGTCGAACGTCGCCCAGCTGCTGCCGGTCCCGGAGGTCGCCTGGCCCGTCGAGGAGTCGATATTGGTGATCAGCGAACCGCTGCCGACTTCGGACAGGAAGTTACTCTCGGGGAATGCCGTGTCGCGGCAGGCCTGGTTGATCGCCAGAATCGTGTCGCGTTCCTCCTGAGAGCTGTCGTCGAGGTTGCCGGTAGTGAATCTCGTCGGGCCGAGATTGAGGTATTCGAGCTCCGAGTAGCGAATGCCGCCTTCGATGCTGGAGATGCTCTCCATGCCGAAATCGCGCAGTTCAAAGTCGGTGCGCAACGCCGAAATCGTGTTCGTGCGATCGACGTCGGAGTCGATCCGTACGCGGTACTCGTCCGAAAACAACGTGTGATCGGTCACGTCAAAATCGAACAATGTGTACTGAGGGATACCCGTGTCGAAGTTCCAGGACACGAGGGGCCTGTAACCGCCATCGCCGAGGTTACTGATTTCCGCCGGTGTATCGTTGTTAAAGATGTCCTGGTCATCCGACTGCGTGCGCAGACTAATCTGACGCTCCACGCGGGTCGTTTCCGAGAACGACGCATCCGCCGACAAGGTCAGCCGATCATTCACGTCATACGCAATCGTGAGGCCGCCGCCCACGTAGTCCTCTTCACGCGAGTAGAGCTCGCTGTTGGACTCGATGGCGGTCTGTCCCGCCCAGCTCGTGATTGCGCCGGTTGGCGAAACGACGAGCGCGGGGCCGGTGACACCGACGGTCGCGCGTTTCTGATTCGCGAAGTTCAGGTCGTTGCGTCGCTCGGACTGGATGCGCTCGGACACCTGCACGTCGAGGTTGATGTCCAACTGATCATTGGGCTGAAACTGGAAGGCGCCGAAAAACGCATCGCGCTGGTCGGAGGTATCATTCTGGCGGTAGCCGCGAGACGATGGCGCAAACGCCCAGGCCTGGCCGTCGCTGAAAGGCAGCCCGGTCGCCGGATTGATTGCCGTCTGATAACCCTGGTTGTCCTCCTGGAAATCGCCGTCGCCATCCGGGTCGTACGGTGCATCGGAGACCTGATCTTCACAGTCGTCCGTCGAACTGGCGTAGAACCCCTCCCAAAGGATATTCGGCTCGTTGATGCACGCAAATCGTGAACTGCCGCTGGGGCTGGAAGAACGCACTTCGGCCTCGGGTTGAGAGATATCGCTGAATTCGTAGCCGAGCGACAGACCAAAGCGCGCCCCGCTCTCGCCGAGATCGAACTGATCAACGTAGCTCAAGGTGCCGCGCTGTCCGTAGTCGCCCTCGAGGGTATCGTTGATGTCCTGCTGGTCCGGGTTGTAGTTGCCTTTCAGGCTGGCCTGGAAGCGCCGCTTATTGTGGTCCAGCGGCTTCAAGGTCCCGAGCTCGATCAGGCCCGCAACGCCGCCCTCGATCATGCTCGCGTCCTGCGTCTTGTAGATCACGAGCTTGTTCATGAGCTCGGACGGAAACTGCGAGAAGTTGACGGCGCGGTCGCCGCTGCCGTTTGTCGCCTCGCGACCGTTGAAGTGGGTAGCGCTCAAGAACGGGCCGAGACCACGGATCGAAATTTCCGTCGCGCCGCCGTTTTCGCGATGAGACGAAGCACCGGTAATCGTCTCCAGCGCCTCGCCAATGGACAAAGCGGGCAGATCGCCAATGTCGTCTGCGGAGAGACCGTCGGCAATCGTAATCTCGCTGCGTTTGATCTGGATGGTGCTCTGAATCGTCTGCCGGGTGCCGATAACCTGGATTTCTTCCAGGGTTTCTTCGGTCGGCTCGTCAGATTCGGCGCTCTGCTGCGCGGATGCCGGACTGAACCAGGCCGGCAGGACTGCAACCAACAAAGCCAGAAGCGCGGTTTTTGTTCTTGTCGAAGCATGGCCGCGAGCGACCACAGTACTGGACACCGTCATTGGTTCCCCCCCAAGGAAATGTCTGGTTGACGTTTAGTATTACCAGAGAGTTAGTCTAATATCAACCAATTTTCATTACCACTTATTCATCCAATTGCTGTACATTCTGTCTTACCAATTTACGCAAACTGGGATCTGTCGCCAGCCATGAGCGGCCATTCCACACCAACTATCCAGAGCTATCTCATTGATTAAAATGTGTAAATTGAACTCGATGCGAGCCCCAGGGTTTTCTGGCAGAAGATCTTAGTGACCAAATCTACCACTACGGGTTACACTGAATTCACGGGCGGCAACGCCCATGACCGGCAGGTTCGAAGGAGACAAGCAATATGGCCAGCGAAGGACGCCTCTACAGAAGTGTCTTGAACAAGATGCGGGAGCTGATCGACAGTGGCGAATATCCGCCGGGCGGCCGCCTGCCGCCGGAGCGCGAACTTGCTGAACGTTTTGGAGTCAGTCGACCCACGATTCGCGAGGCCATCATTGCGCTCGAAGCGCTGGATCAGGTCCGGGTAAAAACGGGTTCCGGCGTCTATGTCCTCGAAACCAAGCCGGGCCTGCACGACATCGACCCAACCGTCAGCCCGTTCGAACTGACCGAAGCGAGGGCGTTGATCGAAGGAGAAGCGGCAGCCCAGGCGGCGTCGATGATTACGGACGAGCAACTCGAGCGGCTTGAAACTGCGTTGAACGACATGGCCGAAGAGTCGGTCGACGGCCACTTGACCTCCGAACTGGCTGACCAGCAGTTTCACCAGATCATTTCCGAGGCAACCCAGAACAAGATGCTCGCGGCGGTCATCGACAACCTCTGGTACGTGCGCGACAACTCACCCAAAATTCGCAGAGCGCATCAGTCCATTTGCGAGACGGATGGCCGCACCCGCGTCAAGGAGCACCAGGAGATTTACGACGCGCTCAAGCGTCGCGACCCCTCGGAGGCGCGCAAGGCCATGCACGCGCACTTTGCGCGCCTTTTGAACAAGCTGATCGCGGCGAACGAATCGGAGCAGATCGAAGAGGCTCGCCGGCGGGCTGTCGAAAGCCGTCAACGATTCTCGCTGGACCACCTGGTCGCACAGCCGCAGTCCACCCGATAAGCCCTGCTTTTCGAACAGACCAGGGCTGGGATACGCGGACAGCCAGTGCTGGGGTGAGCCGGCTCACTCCCACTTTGTATAGTGAAACGGCCCCTGCCAGCTGAATTCCCTGCCGCCCGCCCTCACGCGATGCATCGCCGATTCCGAGGGTTCCTGGTTCGACAAAATAAACACGCTGCTGAAATCCTGACGATCGGTCAGCAACACCGCCGTGTAGTCCTTGTCGTCACGGATCACCCGAATTTGTGCAAGGCTGCCCCTCGGGTTGACGGTTAACTCGGATACCGGACTGTAGCTTCCATGTGACTCTATGACGGTCGCGAACAGGCTCTCCGATGCCGAGTCTCGTCGGAGTATCAAGGCGGCGTCCCTGCGCAAATTGAAATCGGGATCGTTTGCACCCAGCCGGGTAAACAACAGCTCGTCGTTTGCATCGACCGCCGACGTCAACGTGTAGAAAGCACCCTCGCGCATCCATTGAAACTGCGCGTTGTCCGTAGAAGGTCTGGCCCTGGCTTCGAGAAACAGATGCTGGTAACCGTTCTGCTCGCCGAGAGGGTGCAGCTGCGTTGGCGTTTCGAGATCGAAGTTGGTTTCCAGATGCTGCCCCATGAACCAGAACGGCAGGTCGTGCTGTTTGCGCTCTTCGGCCGATGTCCTGAGCAGGTCGAGAACAAACGGCCGTTCGAACCTCGAGTCCCTGATCAACGCCATTGTCCGGTGCATGTGAGTGCCCGGATACGCGTTGGTGTCCGTGGCGCTGACAACCTGGACATCCGGATTGGCTACGTCGAAGAAGTACAACTCGGAGTGATGCCGGCTGCCGATTTCGTACTTTCCGCCGAAGTGCGACGACTCGTTCAGTGTCAGCGTGTTGTGCGCAATGGTTTGCTTGGCCCAGCTCGTGTTCTCCGGCAAGTAGTTACCGCCCCCTTTTTGCTCGATGTTGACGAAACGAACCAGACCGTAATCCTGCAGCACCTCTTTCCCGTTCTCGTAAAGCGAGAACGACAGCTTGTCATAGTGGCCGTGGCTGAGTCCTTGGGCGGAGTACTTGAAAACAAGGGTAAAACCTTCGTCAGCACGGAGGATGGCAACCCCGCCCTGCTGGCCTCTGGGTCCATCCGACAGATTGACGGAGCGTTTCACGAACGGCCTTGCACCGCCCTCCCGGATACCGAGCGCCACGGAAAAACCGGCATCGTCGAGCGTCACCTCCCCCTGCCGCTCGGCGATGTCCAGCAATCGAGGATCGTTGCCGCCGGAGTGGTAAGCAATATCAACCGCACTAACCAGCGACCGGGAGAAGTACGACATCCCCTTCTGCGCATCATTCAGCGGGAAGAATTCGCCGTCAGCGTCCGACAGATTCAGCAGGGCGTCGATCGCCTTCAGCAGCACGCCGTCTTTGTACTCGAGGATGCCGAGTTCCGGTTTCACGTTGTTCAGGCTTTGCGCAAACATCAGGAACGGATACATGGCGTAACGCTGATAATAAGGTCCCTCGGTGTAGTAGCCGTCCGGCGAAAACGGTTCTTCCAGATTGGCCAGGAAGCCGGCTGCCTGGCCTTCGCGCCGGATAAAACCGCCGTCGTTGTCTCGCGCCTCGAAATCCGAACCGTTGTCATCCAGCCCGTACAGCGCACGATGTACGAGCTCCTCATCGTTCATGACAAGGCCAATCATGCCCACGGCGGCATTGCCCCAGGTGCTGTGGTTGTGAATCCGATTGAAAAACTGCGGATTTTCCAGCGACAGAAAATCGGCAAACGGTCGGAACAGATTGGCCTCCAGCCGATGCCGCTCTTCGGCGGACAACCATTCGTAGATGGCGTCGTAAGCCTGGCTGACGTACAGCAGCCAGTTGGCGTCGTTCAGGCATTGCCAGAACAGTTTTCCCCTCGCATAGGATCTCGTCTGCGGATGTAGCGGCAAGTCCTTGTACATGGCCTCGTACTGGAACAGCATGTCGCGTACGTAGACGGCGTACTTCTCGTCTTCAAGAATCTGATAAAGCGCCCCGGCCTTCGGCAGGATCAGGAAGTTCCGTTTATGGCGCTCGTGGGTATACCCGCCCGAGAAGTCTTTGGGAATCGGCGTGTCGATACCCCGTTCGATCTCCGCGTCGACCTCTTCCCGAACCCTTGCCACCGTGGCGTCGAAAAGTGGGACGTTGCCAAGCTCTGCCCGTATTTTCTCGACGCCGGCTTTCGTCAAGACCAGGCTGGGGTGACCGCCAGCCTGTGCGTGTGCCGTCGTCAACCATAAGAGCGAGACAGTGGCCCAAAAAAGCAGATTCAGACGTTTCATGGTGGCTTTCCTTCGACGCGGGTTCAGGGCCCTTACCACTCTAAAAGTGCCGCTCGATAAGCGGCCCGGCGTTTGTGTTCCGGCAACCCTCAACTGTACATAGCAATTACTCATAATTGAACAGTCCAATGTGAATAACCACATCGTAAGCCCATGGTTTGATAGCATTTGATTAAGATTTGATTCTTGGACATGACTCGGGTCGACTAGTAATATTGTCCATACCAATTGGCCTCGGAGGTGACCAGTGGCAGATCAGCGGCTCTACCAATCCGTTGCGGAGCAGATAAAGAAACGCATTTTCGACGGCGTGTACCAACCCGGTGGCCGATTACCCGGAGAGCGCGAGCTTGCCGAAGAGCTCAATGTCAGCCGGGTCACAATCCGCGAGGCCGAGATCGCGCTGCAGGCAATGGGCTATATCCAGATCAAAACAGGCTCCGGCGCCTACGTGACGGATCACGCCAACGAGGGTCACCAGGACATTCCTTCCGTCAACGCTCTGGAACTGACCGAAGCAAGGCTGTTGTTCGAGTCCGAGGCCGCAGCGCTTGCGGCCCGGGCCGTCAGCGACGAAACCCTGGATCGTCTCGAACAGCTGGTGTCCATCATGTCGTCCGCCAACCCGGACGATGACGAGGCGTCACAGGAAGCCGATCGGGAATTCCACCTGACCATTGCGGCCGCTTCGCGCAATCTGGCCGTTCAGCACACCGTGGAAACGCTCTGGCGCATGCGAACGGAGCTGCCGGCCGTCAGAGAGGTTCATGCGGCCGTTTGTGCCGGCGAAACGGCGTCTGAACGGGGCCAGGAGCATGGCGCCGTCCTTAGAGCACTCAAGAATCGCGATCCGGGAGCTGCCCGGCGCGCAATGCAGGAGCATTTCACGCGCCTGCTCACGGCAATGATCGACGTGACCGAGGCGAAAGCCGTCGAAGAATTACGCATAAAAGCCGCCGCCAGCCGCCAGCGTTTTCTCAACTCCCGACCGCATAGCGACACGGCCTGACATCATGAAATCGAAGCCCTGCCCCGCGCTCGCGTCCCTGCTCTTTCTCTCGGCGCTGCTTGCCGCATGTTCGCCCGCCGTCGATGGCCAGCTCGTCCGCAACATTGACGAGTTCAATGCCGCAACGGACTCACTGGCCCCCGGCGACAAGGTAGTACTCGCAAACGGCACGTGGTCCGACGTGGAACTGGTCTTCCGCGGATTCGGGACGGCGGAATCGCCAATCCGTCTCGAAGCTGAAGAGCCCGGCAAAGTCGTCATTTCCGGACAATCCAATCTCGGCATTTCCGGCGAGCACATTGTTGTCTCGGGTCTCGTCTTCAGAGACGGTTACACGCCGACCAGCGAGGTCATCTCGTTCAGGACCTCGAAAGAAGAGCTTGCCAGCAACTCGCGGGTCACGAACACGGTCGTCGACAGCTTCAGCAACCCGGAACGGCACTCGTCGGACACCTGGATAGCGATCTACGGAAAGAACAACCGCTTCGACAACAACACACTGCTGAACAAGGGCAACCGGGGTGTCACGCTGGCCGTAAAGATGAATACGGAGGCGAGCCGGGAAAACGGACACGTCATAGAGCGGAATTACTTCGGCCCTCGACAGACGCTGGGCTCCAACGGCGGCGAGACGCTACGTATCGGCACCAGCCACTACTCCCGGGAGTTTTCAAACAGCGTTGTCCGCCAGAATTACTTCGACCGCACCAGCGGTGAGCTGGAGATCATCTCCAGCAAATCCTGCGGCAACGAGATCAGAGACAACGTGTTTTTCGAAAGCCAGGGCACGCTGACGATGCGGCACGGACATTACACGCTGGTCGAAAACAACTACTTCATCGGCAATCGCAAACCCAACACGGGCGGAATCCGGATCATCAACGAAAACCAGACCGTGCGGAACAACTACCTGTTCGGGCTCACTGGACACCGATTCCGCGGAGCACTGGTCATCATGAACGGTGTGCCAAACGGGCCGATCAACCGCTATGACCCGGTCATAGACTCGATATTGGACAACAACGTCGTCATCGACAGCGATCACATCCAGCTGTGTGCGGGTGCCGATGCGGAGCGCTCGGCGCCGCCGACGGGCACAACGATGCACAACAACATTATCCTGTCGAACACCAACCTCAACCCGTTTACGGTATACGACGACATCTCCGGCATCAGCTTCCGCAACAACTCGATCAACGAAGGCGTAAACCCACCGCTCGACGACGGCTTTGTCTCCGTGCCTTATTCGGTGGCCGAGAATGAGCACGGCCTGCGAGTTCCCGAGCAGACGCTGCTCGACGACATCGGGTTTGGCGAGGTCAAGCTGCCGGTCACGAAAGAAGAAACCGGAGCCAGCTTCTATCCCAAAAGCGAACTCGCTGCGGGCTTCCAGAGCGGCAAAGAAATCGCCGTCGCGCCGGGTACGAACACACTGCTCGACGCGCTGGAGGCCAGCCGGCCGGGGGACACCCTGTTGCTCGAAAACGGCGGCGAATACCTGCTGACGAAGTATGCCTACGCACGGCACCCGATCTCCATCATTTCAAAGGAAGGCGACAAGCCGGTCATCCGTTCGGAGAAGTCGAGTTTCTTCATCATACGCAACGGTGGATCGCTCGAACTCGATGGCGTCTGGATCGACGGTGCAGAGTCGCCCGACCTTGCCGGCAATAACGTCATCAGTACGGATCGGTATTCGATGAATCGCAACTATTCGCTGATCGTCAGGAACTCGCGAGTCACCAATCTGGATGTCAATCACAGTTTCGATTTTCTGAAGGTATTCAGGAGCACGTTTGCCGATTCCGTCGAGATACTGAACACCGAAATGACCAACGTGACCGGTGCGGTACTCGCCATGGACAAAGAAACGGACGATCTCGGTATTTACAACGTCGAGAACGTCCGAATCGAAAACAGTTCGTTCAAAGACGTCCGAGGGGCGGTCGCGAACATATACCGAGGTGGCACCGATGAAAGTACATTCGGGCCTATCGTCAACATATCGAACAACACGTTCAGCAACGTAGGCCTCGGCTCACGCAACAAGTCGGGCGCTTCGATGTTGTTTCACGGCGTTCAGAAGCTGCACATTGCCGATTCCACGTGGAACGACAGTGCACCGCTGGAGCTGTTCCTCACGAACGGCGAGCCGATCACACGCATCGAGGATGTGGTGATGAAGGGTACCGCGCCAATCCGCGCCAATAACGACGGTTACGAAGTCGAGAACGTCATCTACGACTGAACGCTTCGAACCGGACCTCGAACCATCCGAAAGCGCCAAAGTCGACGCGAGCCAGCGATCCGGCGCGAACGGCGTGAGCGCCGGTCAGTAGCCCCGTCGACACCAGCGTTCCGCGAGGCAGTTCGATGCCTTCGCGGGCACAGTGCTCGATCAGGATTCGCAGAGCCTTGAATGGCTCTCCGCCGATGGAGCCAGGTTGCGCCTCGCCCACAACGGCGCCGTCAACCGACACGCGGACGTTGTGTGCGTCCGCGGGGAGCGCGGCGAAGTCGGGAATCTCCGGGCCAACAATGACACCCGTGTTGAGGCCGAGATCGGAAATGATCGCCGTCGCCCCAAGTTCGATGACGTCAGGCATTGGGCTGCTCGCAATTTCGGCGCCGCCATACGCTTTCGAAACGTACCGGGCGATATCCGCGTCCGACCATGCCCTTTGCTCGGGCGGGATTGAGGCGCTCAGCTCAAGCACAAACTCGGCCTCGATGACTGCAAAACCGCCGTCGAGTATCCTCCCGACTACCGAACAACCGTCGTCGACGGCGCCAACAAAAGACCGAAACACCGGCCCGACCAGACGCTCTGCAGAAAACCGCTCTCGATCGTGTGGCGGCAACCTTGCGACCTTCCAGCCGACGACGTCATCCGGCCACTTCCGAACCGACGCGGCCTGTATGCCGTAGGCCTGTTCGAGCGTCGCTGGCAGCGGCCCCGGAAACTCGCCCAGCACTTGAGCGTTCCGACGTGCGTCAACGAGGCGACCGGAGAGCATGTCGTCATCTCGAGAGATCCGTTCGAACGGGTCGGGAAAATCGATTTTTCTCAGGCCTTCAGTCACGTGTTTGCCTTCGTGGTTTACGTCTCACTGGAACGCGGATCATTATGCGATGAATTGCCGCATAATTCGCCAGCCGCGGTGACAGCGACAAAAAAAAGGCAGCACCCCTCCCAGAGTGCTGCCTCTCTACTGCTCGTCATTGCGCTTGGCGACTCGAAGCACTCAGCGACTCGACGATCGGTTCTTGCCTCTAGAAGCGGTAACTGGCACCGAAAGTGACCCTTCGGTCCGGCAGACCCTGGAAACACAGCTGCGCATTGTCGTTCACACAATACTGATCGATCTCGGACTCCGTAATATTCACTGCTTCCACGCCGACGTTGAAGTTCTCGTTGATGGCGTAACTTACGCTGGCGTTCAGCTGTCCTCGGTCAGCCGTTACCACCGGGAAACCCAGGGTGCTGTTGCGGCTGGCGCCGCCCGCCGTGTCATCGGTGCGGAACGCTTCGCGCCATGTGTAACGCATTCTGGCCGAGAGGCCGTACTTCTCGTAGAACAGCGTAACGTTGTAGGCGTTTTCGGAGAAATCGAGCAAGCCCTGCACTTCTTCCACTCGGACAAACTGATCATCGTCGTAAATGCCGTTTATGGCGTTGAAGATATCGGTTCCGCGAGTGGCTGAGCTGTCGGTCGCTTCACCCCCGCTGAAATCCTGAATCGTGTAATTGGCCAGGATACCGAAACCGGACGCCCAGCCCAGCTTGTCCTCGAAGCTGGAGAGATCGTATTGAAACACGAACTCGAAACCTTTTTGCTTAGTCTTCGAGGTGTCGTTGATGATGGTTTCAATCGGCACACAAAGCCCGTTACCCGGTTGGTCGGACAGGACGTTGCGGTCAGGAACCGGGTTGAAGATACCGCCGCCTTCACAGGGCGGCGTAATGTCCCGAAAACCGTTCCCGTCCACGGCCGCGTCTTCCAGCTGAGTCACGAAGATGTCGGAGCGCTCCTTGTAGAAATAGCCGATACTGGCCACCGCTGCCGGCGCGAAATACCATTCCACCGAAAGATCGAATGACGATACTTCTTCGGGATTCAATCCCGGGTTGCCGATTTCCACGGCGTTGTTCGGGCCCGTGGGAAACTCGACCGACGTCGACAGATCCTGAAAATCCGGCCGCCTGATGTCCTTGCCCCAGCCGAACCGCAGGAGCAGATCATCTCTCGGACTGGCGACCACGTTCACCCGGGGTAGAAGAAAGTCGTAGTCGCCGCTGGTGACAACCTGCGATACAACCCCCTCGGCAACCGTGTTACCCAGCGAATCGATATCCGTTTCCAGATAGCGCACACCGAAGTTTCCACGGAAAATCCCGTGCTCAAAGTTCGCCTGCACGTAAAGGGCGTTGGTTTTCTCTTCGATGTCGAAGAACGCCGTCGTGCTCGATGAGGGATCATCCAGGACTCTTGCTCCGGGCTGCGCCAGGAGCGCGGCCTGCAGTATATCCAGGGTTCCGTCGGGGTCCGAAAATGCTCGATCCGGATCGATGACGAGGAAATTGCGAATCGCAAGCGCCCTGCCGTCGGCGGCATCAAAATTGGACGGGCCGCGGACCAGCAGCTCCTCGAACAGTGAACCGTTTGGGCTGTCGGCGATCTGACTCAAGCCAATGCTGGACCGCACCTGGTCAAACGTGCTTTCGGTTGTGTTGTGCCGAAAACCGAAGTCAATCGAGGTAATAGCGTTCCAGTCGAGGTCGTAAGAGAAATCCAGACGGAAAGCGTCCTCGGAGTTTTCGGTTCTGTTCCTGCCGACGGTGACTGCATCCAGCACAACATTGTTGGGGTTCGTCAGATCCTCGACAGAGGGCGCAAAGGGCGAGTTGAAATCGATGCCGAACGTCAGCGCGCCGCCCGTAAAGTCGTAGATAAAGGGAACGCTGTTGTCGTTGCTCGTACCGTCAAGTGGCGTAAGCGGATTCGGGTTGATGAAATTCAGCGTGGTGCTCAGATTGGGGTTGACCGTATCGGAGGACGACGTCGAAGCCTCGACGCGGCCCGACCAACGGTCCCTGCTCCAGTCGGCCCCCAGCCGGAAGATTTCGCTATCGGTGATCCGCGCGCCCGTGTCGCTCGAGAAGCGCAGGTTGGGGTCGTCGTCGTCGACAGACAGGTCCGGCTGGATAGTGCCGCTGCTGGCGGCCCGGATGCTTCCCAGGGATACGCCACCCAAAGATCCGTAATTGATCGTCTCGAAAGTGTCCGGAACGTTGATGTCCCGTACGCTGCTCACGCCGGAACCCTGAACTCTCGAACTGTCCTGACGACGCTCCTGATCGTTGATGACGGTATCGAAGAACACCTTTATGTCGTCGTTTGGCGCCCACTCGAAGGTCGCGGCAATGTTGGTGGTTTCGTACTCGAAGTTCTCGAGCTCCTGGTTGAGAAACTGAATACCGAGGAAGTCGAAGTCCTGCGCGGCGGGACGGTCAGCGGGATCCTGCAGGTTTCCGTCCCTGATAACGTCCGCGTTGACGTTCTCGACCAGACCGCCGTCGCGGTCCACCCGAGGGCGAAACGAAACGGATTCCTGCTCCGTGTAGCTGCCGCTGATTACGAAGCCAAAATCACCGGAATCGGTTTGCCAGTTGTCACCAAAGGCCCCGGAGATTCTCGGCTGCACGCCGTCCGTCGTCAGGCTGCTGTCTTCGCCCTGCAGCCGAATGGACAGCAGGGTATCGGACAGCTCGAGCGGGCGTATCGTTCGCAGGTTGATCGTCCCGCCTACAGAGCCTTCGATCGTTTTGGCTTCGGG
Organism: Woeseiaceae bacterium; assembly: GCA_028289545.1. Lineage (GTDB taxonomy): Bacteria > Pseudomonadota > Gammaproteobacteria > Steroidobacterales > Woeseiaceae > UBA1847. The sequence goes on along the minus strand of JANQPG010000001.1, from coordinate 12,093 downwards.
CGCCTTGACCACCTCGACAGCGGAAATGATCGCCGCGGAAACGTCTTCGAAATCGATGCCGGTACGTCCAGAGCCCGAACCGACAGTGGATACGCCGTTGATTTCCGTTCGGTTCGCGTTGGTACCGCGGATCTGAACGCCAGTGCCGACACCCGCCGTTCTTGTAATTTGAATACCGGGAACGTTCTCGAGAACTTCTGCCAGATTCTGATCGGGCAGCTTGCCGATGTCTTCCGCAATGATGACTTCGACCAGATTGTCCGAATTTCGCTTCTGATCGATGGCGCTTCTGAGGGATCCGCGGATACCGGTAATAACAATCTCCTCCAGCGGTTCATCCGTTCCATCTTGTGCAACGGCCGCCGGCATTGCGGATAACGCGATTGCGGACAATGCGAACAAAGAGATCGCACGCTTGATTTCCATGGTATTCCCCCCGGAAAAGTACAGATGCCATGCATGGCTCGAGGCCACCCCCGAATGCATCTAAACCAATTGGATAATGAATGTCAAACCTTTAGTTAGCTCCAATAATCAATAATTGGTAATAACAATTTATAACCTATTATAAAAATTGAGTTTTTCTTTGCACCATGCTGGAACCCAATTCCGTAAGAAGTAGCCCTGCTGTTTAGGCAGGTTGGTGTCGAGACATTGGTATAGAAACTGGCTAGTGCAATTATGAAGACGGAATCGGTCCAATGTGGACGATGACGGGATCTATTGTCCGGGTGTTGACCTGTCCCGATTCCCCGCCTCAGACTGTTCGCGGTTTCACCAGCAGTATGAGGACACCCAATGACCAGGAGTAATGACCATAGCCTCCGTCTCTTTCTGGCAGCTATCGCCGCGCTTTGCGTCGGCGCTTGCAGCTCGGACAAGCCGGAGCCTCCGGCCGAGTCACCCACAGCCGCCGACATTCAGGAAGAGGCCGCGGACGCAACAGAGGCAGCCCAGGATGCTGCCGAACAGGCCGTCGAAGATGCCGAAGCGGTTATCGACGAAACCCTTGAAGCAATATCCGAAGCGGTAGATCCGGCGGACGGCGACGCTCCCGCTAACGACGGCGGCCCCTGCGAACTCTCGGTCGAGGTGGGCGACAGCATTGCGTTCAGCGTCAATGCGCTGGCGGCGCCCTCGAACTGCTCGGAGGTCACGGTAACTCTCACGCACACCGGGAAACTCCCGGCAGCCGCAATGGGCCACAACTGGGTATTGTTGCCGACGGACGCAATCGAAGCGATCTCCATGGCCGGCATGAATGCCGGGGCCGAGGCGAACTATTTGCCCGACGACGAGCGTATCGTCGCGGCAACGAAGATCATTGGTGGTGGGGAATCCGCCAGCGTTACGTTTTCGCTCGATGCGCTCGACGCCGACACGAGCTACACATACGTTTGCACGTTTCCCGGGCACTGGTCGGTGATGAGGGGTTCCTTTACCGTTACCGGATAGGCATAAAGCCGTTTGCGTCGTTCATCGGCCCGGGCACGTCATCGAGCATGCCCGGGCCTTCTTGTTACGGCGACGCTATGTTTTCTTGCGACTCTGCGTTTTCTTCCAGCGCAGCGACTTGGCGGTCTCCCTGTCCAGCGCAACAATCGACTCGATTGGGGTGCGCCAGCCGTCGGCAATGACGCTCTCGAACTTCGTGATGCGGCCAATATGCGACGTAACGCCGATAGCGTGCGCAAAGCGCAGGTTCGGGTTTCGACGGGACAGCGTAATCAGGTACGGACGCGACGGAGAAGCCCAGACGACAATCTCGTCACGACTGATCGCGCGCCAGCTGTGCAACCGGCCATAGCTGCCGATCCAGATGGAATCGCTTTTGGCGGAAGACTCGGCATGCGCCGCGTACGACGGCGTCGCAAACGCCATTGACGCCGACACAACGGCGATAGACAGCCACTTGATCTTGTCCTTCATTTCGAAGGCCTCCTTACATCCTGCTTGAACTTTTTTACGGGATAACAGGATGCAACAGGCAAGATGAAGCGGAGCTGAATGAGCAGACGACCGACGCGTCGATGTTGATTACCCATTCAGCCGCTGCAATCAAAAGGTAAAATGCTCTTATGGCGGCCATCGACTACCTGTACCGAGATGCGCGTCCATCGTCGCTGGAGACCGGCGCAACGGGTGCAAACCTTGGACTGACTGCGGAACTCACCCCTCAGCCCGACACCCGATATTTTGCCGGAGACATGCCCGATCCTTTGCCGGTAAGCTGCTTGCGGAAGCAAACGTTGCCCGGCATTGATCGGGAGTTTGTGTTCAGATTGCCGACATTCCGGACAATCAGGATGCCGGTTTCATGCATGACATGACACGTATACCTTCGCAACTCGTGACGACTAATGGGCAAGGACAGCGAGAAGACAACACCTGAACAGCCCGGCGAGACGCTCAGATGTCGAATATGTCGTGCCGAGTCGGAGTGGATCGAAGGGTTCATGCCGGACACCAATGTCGTTCACGGCCCCCACCACGTCTGTCTGAGTTGCTTTCTTTATCGCCAGAAGTATCGGCAATACTACCTGTCCTGGATCTGGTGGGCGGCCGCGGCAATTGCATTCGGCTTCTTTCTGTCCGGATCGATCGCTCAAGCCATACCGTTTGCTATTGGCGCTTATGTGCTCATGTATCTGGCCATCGTCGTGCACGAGCTCGGACACCTGTTCGCGGCGTATGCCGTCGGCGTCCACGTGCCGGCAATCAGCTTCGGTGGCGGTCTTCGTGCCAAAGTCCTGCGATTTCGCAATACCTTTATTCTACTCAGCCCAACCCCATCGGAGGGTCTGATCATACCGGCCTATTCGACCAGTGAGCATTTCCGCAAGAAGGCTCTCTTTATTACAGCCGCCGGGCCACTGGCCAACGCAGTCGCCGCACTGCTGGGAATGGCTGCTCTCATCTCGTTCGGGAACGACCTGTCTGAGCATTCGAGCGCAGCCGTGATCCTCTGGACGGTCCTCAACGCGTGCCTTGCAATCGCAAACCTCTTGTCTTTTTCGCATAGAACGGCCTTTGGCGTTCAGGAAAGCGACGGGGCGCAGATTTGGGGCCTTCGTAAGAAATCGGATGACGAGATCGAAGAGATACTACGGCAACGAAACGTTATTCTCGCATTGCTCGAATTTCATCTGGGTGACAAAGACAAGTCACTGGCTATCATCGAGAACGACATAGAGCATGCAGACGATTCTGCGGTCACGCAAAGCCTGGTCACGGCGACGCTGGCTGAGACCGGCCAGTTGGAACGAGGCATTACGCTCGGCCGAAAGTATCTCGAAAACGAAGAACTCGGCGTAATGGAACGAGCGATGCTCGAGAACAACCTCGCGTTCACTTTGTTTTTGACCAACGACGATGAGGCTCTCAAGGAAGCTGATCGTTTGTCGGAAAAGGCTTTCAATACGCTTCCCATGGTATTGGCTGTAAAGGGCACCCGTGGATCCGTGCTGATTGCAACCGGTCGTTTTGAAGCGGGCGTCGCGTTGCTCACCGACAAACGCTTTCGATTGGAAACGCCGAGTCATCAGGCGACGGTCAATTCAATTCGAGCCAGGGGGCTGGCTCAACTGGGTAACCGCAAACTCGCATCAAAATCGCTCAGGGCAGCGCGCGCTCTGGATCCTGACAATCGGCACTTGCCCGCCGCCGAAGCAGCACTTGCAGCGATGGACACGTAGAGCGAATCAGGTGATGCGCCCCCATGTTCGCGGATGACGACCTCGACATCGTTCATATCGCGGCGGCATACAAGCTGACCCCACCAAACCCGCAGGCCACAATTGCGCAATTGGCCGACCTACCCGGTACACTTTCCGTCTGCGACCTTTCACTAATGCAGTCGGGAGATCTGATGAGTCGACAGTACGTTCATGGTTATGAACCCTCGGAAGCCATTCGCCTGCAGGATCAGGCGAGCACCCTCGTCGAGCTATTGCACTCGGACACACATTTCCCCGAAGGCAGCACCGTCCTGGAAGCAGGCTGCGGGGTCGGAGCCCAGACCGTAACACTGGCGCAGAACAGTCCGGGAGCAAAGATCACCTCGATCGACGTTTCAGCCGAATCGGTCGCGCAGGCAAGAAGAAACTTGCAGTCAGCGGGCATTTCCGGAGTCGAACTGCGACAGGCCAATATATTCTCATTGCCGTTCGAACCCGAATCGTTCGATCATGTATTCGTCTGCTTTGTACTCGAGCACCTGCGGAATCCCGTCGACGCGCTCGTTAGCTTGAGGACCGTCCTCAAGCCGGGCGGCACAATAACAGTGATCGAGGGAGACCACGGTTCAACGTACTTTCACCCGGAGAGCGATGCGGCTGATGCGGCGATCAATTGCCAGGTCGAGCTGCAGCGCAGAGCTGGCGGAAATGCTCACGTCGGTCGGCAGCTTTATCCCCTTCTCGATCGTTCCGGGTTTGGCAACGTCCGGGTCTCACCGCGCATGGTCTATGTGGACTCCAGCAAACCGCATCTCGTCGACGGCTTCACCCGGAAAACCTTTACCGCCATGATCGAGGGCGTTCGTACCCCCGCGCTTGAAGCCGGCATTATCGACGCGGCAAGCTTCGACGACGGAATTCAGGCTCTGTACCGGACTGCCGAAACGGACGGCACTTTCTGCTATACGTTTTTCAAGGGGTTCGGAGAGAAAGCGCCGGCAGCGTGAATAGCCCATCTTCGCATCGCGACATGCGTTTCTTGCACATTCGACTTAGACGGACAGGTTTGTCCCTCCTACCGCCTGGCGCTTCGCCGTCGACGCTGGCAATACGGCCAGCCGCCCTGCTGGCACCGATCCGCCGCCCGATATATCCTCGGGAGCCGTTAATCATCAGCCACGCTGCATGAGTTCCGAACCTACCCTTTTCGACAACCTGATCAGGCGCCGGGTGTTCCCGATCGTCGGCATGTACATCGCCGCCACCTGGCTCGTCATCGAACTCGGTGACTGGATTACCGAACGCTTCAACCTGCCCGCGAACCTGACGTCCTACGTGTTCGTCGCGATGGTCGTGATGCTACCGGCAGTCGCGCTGGTCGCCTACAACCACGGCGCTCCCGGCAGGGATCGCTGGACCAGAACCGAGCGCGTTTTCGTGCCCGTGAATATGCTCGTCGCGGCCGCCATGATTTACCTGTTCAACCCGGGCCTCGACGCCAGCGCCGCGACCGAGATGATGGAGATTGCGGACGAAACGGGGCAGATGCAGACCTTCGAGGTGGCGCGCCAGGGCTACCACCAGGAAGTTATCGGCTACTTTTGGGAGAACCTCTCGGCCGATGACGAGACCGACTGGCTGTCCTACGGACTGCCCATGATCCTTGCCCACGATCTCGCGCGCGTGTCGCCGGTCCTCTCCGTGCCGACACCGTTCGACTCCAACTCGATGATGCGCCGCCTGCGCAATCAAGGCTTCGAGCGCATGCGGGACTTGCCGCGCGGACTCGCCGTCGAGATTGCCCGCGACCGCCGCAGCGCGGCCTTTATTCTCGGGTCCTACCGCGTGGACGGCTACACAATCAGTTTGAACGCCTCGATGTATGACGCTGAGTCGGGCGATCTGATCGGTACGCACTCGGTAACAACGGACGACTGGCTGGCCGGGGTCGATGAAATCAGCGAAGCGATCCTGGGCTTTGCTCGCGTCGAACCCGCCGACAACCAGAGTGACGACCCGGTCAGCGAGCACCTTAGCGATTCGATTGAGGCAATCCGCCACTACAGCAGCGGCAACGTCCTCATCGAACTCGACAACGACTACGCCGGCGGAATCGCCGAACTTCAGGCTGCGGTCGATGCCGATCCGGCCTTTGCCGAGGCTCGCAGCAGGCTTTCCGTCGCCGAGTACCTGAGCGGCGACGTCGCGGCAGCCCGCATCAGCGCGTCACGAGCGCTAAGCAATAGCTACCGCTTGTCGAATGCCAGCCGTTTCGGCATGAAAGCGCAGCAGTATCTTTACGACGGCGACCTCGACAAGGGCATTCAGGTCGTTGACATATGGACGCAAGTCGAGCCGAACAGTACCCGCGCCCTCGAGGCGAAGGCTCGCCTTAGCCGCATCAAGGGTACGGACGAGGCACTCGAATCCGCGATCAGCGCCTTCGACCAGCTGCTCAAACTCAACCCCGACGACGTTGACGTTTACCGCCAGAAAGCCCTGGTTGAGCAGCAGCGCGGCAACTTCGATGCGGCTGCGAACCTTTTGCAGCAATTCCTGGGGGAGATTCCCGACAGCAGTGGCGCACACATCCAGCTCTCCGAGGTTTATCAGGCACAAGGCAGACTCGCCGACGCGCAGGCCGCTCTCGAGACAGCGTCGATTCTATCGGAGACCACCGTAGCGTCCGAAATTGGGCTCGCGCGTCTCGAGGCTCGACGCGGGATGTTCGACGATGCGAGCCGGCGTCTCAACGATCTGCTCTCACCGGAGGCCAACGGCGAGCAGCGTATGGAAACCTTGATCGGCAAAGCGGAAATTGCAGCGGCACAAGGCAAGATTTCCGAGGCCACCGATTTGCTGACGGAGACCAACGAGCTTGCCAAAGACCTGGTCCCACCCGCAATCCGCCTCGTCACCATCGAAAGCCAGCTTGGCATGATGCTGAGCATGGCTGGCGATACGCAAGCGGCGCTCACCTTGATGGACAGTATCGTCGCTCAGCTACAGCCGCCCATGTCGGACTACATGAACTTCTCGTACATGGGCATTTACGGCATGGCCGATATGCGCGAAGAAACCAGGGCGATCGTGGAGAAAACGCTCGCCATCGAGTCGCAGTTGCCAGCGCCCTTCCTGCCCTTCGTGGAAATGGGGCGCGCGAGGTTGGCTACGTGGAATGGCGACGATGCTATCGCGGTCGGGCATGTCGATCGTGCCTTCGAACTACTCGGGCAGTCTCATCTGGCCGTTGTGCTGAAGGATCTCAGCGGCTCCGATATGTTCATCAACGCGGCAGAGTTGTACGTCGACGCCGGAGCCACCGCCAAGGCCCGCGAGCGGCTCGAAGGCATCCTCAAGGTGTATCCGGCGAGTGCCTACGCCAGGCTGGTGCTCGCCAAAGCCCTGCTCGCCGAAGGTGACGCCGCCCAGGCAAAAACACAGCTCGAAGAAGCCGTTTCAACGTGGTCAGGGGCCGACCGAAGCTTTGTCCTTCTTGTTGAAGCGCAGGAACTGCTGGCAGACCTGTAGGCTACGACACTAAACGCGGCCGGAGAAATAGCACGGACACCAACTAACCGACGGCTGCGGTGTCAAGGCCCTACAGGCCGAGCAGCTTCGCTACAGCACCATCGAAGTAAATCGTAAGAAAAGCGTCGGCTAAACGATTGCCCGGTTGTATCGGCGGCCCTATGAACCGCGAGCCACTTTCCTGCGAGTGCTGAAAACCGTCGATGTGAGCGGCCGGCGCCGGCCGTCACACCCGATGATCGATCGGCTCTGCTGCGAGCTACCGACGCCTCAGGGCGTTCCGCTGGGTTAGTTTTTCCCTGACCAGAACGCGGAGCGAACCAGCCTGCCCCCGGGGATCACGTTTTGTCTGTGAGGAACAGCTCCCGACCGCCGGGCTCAATCCCCTGGCTCGGCGTTGTGGGATACGGAGACGAGAAACGTTTCCGAATTGAATCGGTCCAGGGTCTTGATCTCCGTGGTGAATCTGACCGACTCCGTCCATCCGCTCTCAGCGTTGACTTCGCAGCTGGCCGAGTCGTTGCGCTCAATCGACAGCCCCGCGATTTCGGAGTGTAAGGACTTGTTGGAACTGGCCAGGCGCTCGACGAAATCGGAGACCAGTTTTTTTGCGCTCGCCGGATCCAGCACGAGACGATATTCGATGTGCGCCTTTGCGTGTTGCACATCGAACGTCTCGAGCAAGTAAGAAACAACAGCGTCAACAGGCGCGCCGCCCAGAGGGCTTGGGACCTGAACTGACACCTCGTTTCGCTCGCCAATCGCCAAACTCGTGCCCTGGCAAAGAGCCATGTACGAAGGCACTTTCAGGAAAGACTGGGCCATAGCCTCCTCGGACATGGAGTCGAAAAATGACCGCATCGAGGCAGCAGCCTCGGCGTTGCCGGAATTGAAGACCGGCAACTTGAGGAGAGTGTCCAGCAGCCGGTTCCTGTCTACGATTCGTAGCGGCGTGCCGTCATAATCAGCGACATACTCGATTGGGACGCCCAGCAAAAAGGTGCTGGCCTGCGGCGTGCTCGTATCGACACGAACTCCGCCGACGTCTACGGATTTTGTTGTCCAGGTAGCGCGGAAGCTATCGTCTCCGATATCGCCAATGGCAATTTCACCGACAATATTTGCCGACCTCGCCTGGCCGTTGTTGTTGCGCTCATGTGAATATTCGATCAGCAGCCGTTCACCGGGCTGTACGACAAGCGGCAAGTCGACCGGATCTTGACCGGATGCTGTGCCGCTGGATGCGATCAGCAATGCGCCACCGGCAATCGCCGCCAGTATTCTGTTCATCCATGCCTCCTCAAACTAGCGCAACAATCAGCTTCGGGTCGGTACCAACCGCTGGCGCACAATCAGGCCCAGCCTAACATCTTTCCCAAAACAACCGAGGCGAACTGGAGACCGGACCGATTCCGGGCGAGATGCGGCCGGAGAGATTAGCGGCCACAGCAATGCCTTGTGTTGAGGCGAGTTACGCTGCAATCCTCGCTCAGCAGTCTTTCGACTTGCCGGCGCTGATAGCCTAGGGCCTACCTTCGTCACCAGGTAGCGTGGATCACCGGTTCTCCGGCCGAGACCATGAGTTACACTTCGACTTCACTGGGTCGGCACCGGATTCTACCGCGTTCGGCTTTTCTTAAAAAACCGAATCACCATCGCCGCTCGGCGCCGATTCGCCTGCCGAGGAATACCGTGCCGCAGCTATCCGAATCTCAGAACGCCGATGCTTCGGGCACAGAACTCGACCGCCGTCTCCAGGCGCTCATCGACGGCAAGACGAAGCCCGTCGGTTCGCTCGGCCGCGTCGAGGATCTGGCGATGCAGATTGCCAGGCTGCAAGGCACGCTTGAGCCCGACACCTCGTCCTGCGGCCTGACGCTGTTCGCCGGCGATCACGGCATGGCAACCGCCGGTGTCTCCGCCTATCCGCAGACGGTCACGCGACAGATGCTCTTGAATTTCCTTGCCGGGGGCGCCGCCGCGAATGCCTTCTCGGACGCACTCGGCGTTTCGATGCAGGTTGTCGACGCAGGTGTTGCCGGCGCCCCCGTCGAGCACCCCGCGCTGCTATCGCGGCGCATCCGGGGCGGCACCGGCAACGCGATCGAGGGTCCCGCGATGAGCGAGGACGAATGCAGCGCGGCGCTCGCGGCGGGAGAGTTGCTTGGCACGGAGGCCCGGCAGCCGGTGGTAGCGTTCGGGGACATGGGCATTGGCAATACGGCTGCCGCGAGTCTTGTCGCCGCCAAGCTGACCGGCACCGACGTCGCCGACCTGACCGGTCGAGGCACGGGTCTCGATGATGCAGGGCTCGAGCGCAAGCGAACCCTGCTCAAACGCGCTGCGGCGCGAACCGCTCCACAACTCGAAGCACGCGATGCACTCAGAGAGTATGCCGGCTTCGAGATAGTGATGATCGCAGGGGCCATGCTCGGAGCAGCGGGTGCCCGCCGCCTCGTGTTGGTGGACGGCTTCATCTGTACGGCGGCGGCGAATGCGGCTCTGCGTATCGACCCGTCGATACGCAACGCACTGGTGTTCGCTCACCGCTCTGCCGAGGGCGGTCACGACCGTCTGCTCGCAACGCTCGACGCACAGCCGTTGCTCGATCTCGGCCTACGCCTCGGCGAGGGCACGGGCGCACTTCTGGCATGGCCGCTCGTCCAGGCGGCCGGCGCGTTCCTTCGTGACATGGCAAGCTTTGACAGCGCGAGCGTAGACGGTCCGGCATGAAACGGCTGGCTATCAACGAACTCGCCGTTTTTGCACTGGCGGTGCAGTTCCTGACCCGCGTTCCGGTGCCGGTCGGCGAAGCGTACACGCCAGAGCGACTCGCGGCGGCGCCCCGCTACTATCCTCTGGTCGGCGCGCTCGTCGGTGCCCTGTGCGCCGTCGTCTACTCGCTCGCGGTCACCGCGCTGACGCCGCCGGTCGCGGTACTCCTCGCCCTCTCCGCGGGCTTGCTCATCACGGGTGCGTTCCATGAGGACGGACTGGCCGACACCTTCGATGGGCTGGGCGGCGCCGATCGCGAGCAGGCCCTGGAAATCATGCGGGACAGCCGCATTGGCACTTACGGCGCCCTTGCGCTGGCGGTGGTGCTCGTCACCAAGGCCGCGACGCTAATCGCTCTGCCGCCCGCCAGCGCGGTAACGACGTTTGTCGTCGCACACGGCCTGTCGCGGTTGTCGGCGGTGCTCGTTATTGCCAGCAGCCGTTATGTACGCGACCACGGCACCGGCAAACCCACAGCCGGCGGCATTGGCGCGAGCGGCATCGCAATTGCGCTCCTGACCGGCGGGCTGCTGCTTGCCTGGCCCACCGTCACCGGAGGCGTCACAGCCGCGTTGTACGCCGTAGCGGGCGCGCTGGCCGGTCACCTGTTCATGCGCGCGTTGTTCGAGCGTCGCCTCGGCGGCTATACCGGCGATACGCTCGGCGCCGTGCAGCAGTTGAGCGAACTCGGCGTCTATCTCGGATTACTCCTGTGGCAGTTATCCTGATGCGTCATACCCGGCCGGTTCTCGGCTCTGACTATTGCTACGGCAGCCTGGATATTGCCGTCGCCGAATCGTTCGAAGCCGACGCGGAGGCCGCAATCGCAAACCTGCCTGCCTTCGAGCGCATCGTTTCGAGTCCGTTGCGCCGGGCGCGCCAGCTCGCCGAGCAGATCGCGAAACGACGGCAACTCGTGCTTAGCGTCGATCCCCGGGTGAGCGAGATGGACTTCGCCGCGTGGGAAGGTCGTCCGTGGTCGGCTATACCCCGTGAAGCACTCGATGCCTGGGCGGCGGACTTCCTCGACGCGAGGCCGCACGGCGGCGAGAGCGTCCGCATGTTCGCCCGCCGATGCCGTGAAGCCATCAATGACTACGCCGACCGCAAGGGCGACACACTCGTCGTCTGTCATGCCGGCGTTGTGCGCGCGATGTTTGCCCGAGGCGACGACACCGACGACTTCAAGACGTCGATCGGTTACGGTGAACTGGTGGTCTGGAACCGGGAACACGACCAGCCTGGAGGACAACGATGAACGATGCCGACCGCCACAAAGAGGCGATGCAGAAACTTCAGGACGAGCACCGCGAGAAACGCAGCAAGGCGCAAGATCCCGGCCGCGGGCTTGTGCTCGTGCACACGGGCAACGGCAAGGGCAAATCGAGCTCGGCATTCGGTGTCGTTGTGCGCGCGCTCGGCTGGGGTCAGCGCGTCGCCGTCGTGCAGTTCATCAAGGGCAAGTGGAAAACGGGCGAGCGGCAGTTCTTCGCGAAACTCGACGACGCCGTCGACTGGTACACGATGGGGGACGGCTTCACCTGGGATACTCAGGACGAGGCAGCCGACACCGAGGCGGCGCGCCGGGCATTCGAGCGAGCTCGGGGAATGCTCGAGAGCGGGGACTACGATCTTGTCGTCCTCGACGAAATCAACATTGCGCTCCGTTACGATTATCTAACGGTGGACGATGTCAAAGCGGGCCTCGATGCCCGGCACGAACGCACAAGCGTGATACTGACCGGCCGCGACGCACCCGAAGAACTCTGCGCATACGCCGACCTCGTCAGCGAGATGCGCGAGATCAAGCACCCTTACAAAGCCGGTATCCGCGCGCAGCGCGGGCTGGATTTTTAGAAGCGGTCTCAAAGTAGTCCGGCGCGGCGACGAACTATTCTTGAGAACGCTTCTAGAATTTGTCTAAGAGTTTTCGTCAGCGCGCAAATCAATTGTCCGTTTGACAACGTCCGGCCACCACGTCAAGCTTTCCCGCAGATGGTGCCGCGACAACGCGGCCAATAGGGAACACGGTGCAAAACCGTGGCTGTACCCGCAACTGTGAGCCGGGAGTGAAGGGCCCGACGCCACTGGAGTTCTAACAAGAACAAGC
>JANQPG010000013.1 GCA_028289545.1 Woeseiaceae bacterium | reverse complement strand
CGACCGGTACCTTCAGCACCTCGGCAAATTGTGCAACTGTGACGTCCGCCATTCGCTAACTCCGTCTTCCGTTCAGGCCTGCTGTTCCGTTTCGAACCAATGCGCACGCGCTTTCATGATCAGCGCCGCAGCAGACTCTTCATCCATTTCGTTGATTTCGAGGAGATCGTCCGTCGCAAGCTCCGCAAGATCTTCGCGCGTTACGACGCCCTTGCTGGCCAGCAGATAGGCCAGGCCCTTTTCCATGCCCTCCAGGCTCAGAAGATCCTCGGCAGGCTCTGCCTCGTCGATTTTCTCTTCCTGGACAATCGCTTGCGTAAGCAGCACGTCGCGCGCGCGACTCCGCAGCTCGTCCACGATGTCTTCATCGAATTCTTCGATCGCCACGAGCTCCGAAGTGGGCACGTAGGCAACTTCCTCGATGGTCGAAAAGCCCTCCTGAACCAGGATGAGCCCAATCTCCTCGTCGACGTCGAGCTGCTTCGAGAACAGCTCGATCAGCTCGCGCATCTCCGATTCGCTCTTCTGCTCCGCATCCGCGGCCGTCATGACGTTGAGTTCCCAGCCCGTCAGCTCGCTGGCGAGGCGGATGTTCTGTCCGCCGCGGCCGATCGCCTGCGACAGTTTGTCTTCCTCGACTGCTATGTCCATGCTGTGCGCGTCTTCGTCGACGACAATCGACACAACCTCAGCGGGCGACATGGCGTTGATCACGAACTGCGCCGTGTTCTCGTCCCAGAGAATGATGTCAACCCGCTCGCCGGCGAGTTCGTTCGACACGGCCTGCACGCGCGAACCACGCATGCCGACGCAGGCGCCGACAGCATCAATCCGGTTGTCGTTGCTTTTCACGGCAATCTTCGCCCGCAGGCCTGGATCCCGCGCCGCACCGAGAATGTCGATCAAACCCTGACCGACTTCGGGCACCTCGATCTTGAAGAGTTCGATCAGGAACTGCGGCGACGTGCGAGTCATAAAAAGCTGCGGGCCACGAGGCTCCGGACGAACTTCGGTCAGAAGCGCCTTGATCCGGTCCTGGGGCCGCACCGGTTCCCTCGGCACCATCTGATCGCGCGGCACAAACCCTTCCGCGTTGCCGCCCAGGTCGATGTACACGCCGTTGCGGTCTACCCGTTTGACAAGACCCGACAGCATTTCGCCTTCGCGATCCTTGTATTCGTCGACAACCTGCTCACGCTCCGCCTCACGTACTTTTTGCACGATCACCTGCTTGGCCGTCTGCGCTGCGATGCGACCGAATTCGACGGACTCCATCGGCTCTTCCACATAGCCGCCGGGCTCGGCATCCGGGTTGACGTCCACTGCATCGATCATTCGCAGCTCACGATCGGGGAACTCGAGTTCGGTCGACTCGTCTTCGAACACGAGCCAACGCCGAAACGTGTCGTAATCGCCGGATTCGCGATCGATCGCGACGCGAACGTCGATGTCATCGCCATGCTTGCGACGCGTCGCCGAAGCCAGCGCGGCTTCTATCGCTTCGAAGATGATCTCTTTTTCGACGCCTTTTTCGTTCGAAACCGCGTCGACAACCATCAAGATCTCTTTGCTCATGACCTAAAAAACTCCTGTTTCGCCCGGCAGACTATCGGTCCGCGGGCACCAATCGTGCTGTATCGATGGTGGCCATCGGCAGGCTGTGCTCCACGCCGTCGACAACCACGCGAATCATTTCGGCATCGGCGCTCGCGAGTTCGCCCCGAAACCGCTTGCGGCCCTCGATCGGAAATCGCATCTCGACCTTTACCTCCGAGCCCGTAAAACGCTCGAAATGAGCCGGTTTGGTTAACTTCCTGTTGAGCCCCGGTGACGACACTTCGAGATCGTAATGACCCGGTAGCGGATCCTCGACGTCGAGCAACGCGCTCACAGCCAGGCTCACCTTCTCGCAATCGTCGAGACCGATACCGTCCGGCTGGTCGATAAAGACCCGCACCACGCCGCTCTTGCCGCCGAGGCGAACCTCGAGATCGACGAGTTCGTAACCCAGCCGCTCAATGCTGGGTTCGATGAGACGGCTGAGCTCCTCGCTCGTCACACTTCACCTAAACCATTGTTCAAAAACAAAAAATGGGCCAGAGGCCCATTCCTATCCTGCGCTGTCGCTTACCCTGCGGGCAACAAAAAACCCCTGAGCGGGGCTTTCCTACCGGCCTCGGTAGCGTGGGGCCGGCAATACAAGTACTGCTCGAGTTCCTCGGGTTCCACAACCCTCTAGGACACGGCGCCCCGGGCGCAGGCGCGCGATTATACGGTATGTCGCCCGACTTCCGCAACGCTCCGGCGGTATCCCGTCCAGCCGGTGCAAAGTTGCGCCCATAGCGGCCGCGCGGCCTGCGTCGCGCGTGATTCCGGCCCTGGGCGCGCCAATCGCCCCGAGCTTCAGGCTTACTTCTCAGCAAGCCGGGAAAAGTGCTCCCGGAATCGCTCCCTGCGCACATCGGCACTGTCGGGAAAGGACTGCCCCGGCCCGGCGTAAAGATGCCGGGCATCGATCGGTTCGCCGCTTTCGGCATCGACGACGACTGGCCGGACACGGTTGCCGGACCGGCGGTCATAGAGAAGGATCGGCTCCTTGCCCTCATCGAAATACCATTTCTCGCCGAACGGCATTACCGCGAGCAATACAAGCGCGGCGTCATAGCCTTTGTCCGTGAGATGGTATTCGAAGCGTGCAGGACGGTCCTGATACTTTCGTTTCTCGAGCAGACCCTGCTCAACCAGCAAATTCAGCCGCCGCGTCAGAATGTTACGGCCGATCCCCAGCCAGCGCTGAAAATCCTCGAAGCGGTGCAGCCCGTACAGACACTCCCGGACGATCAACGGGCTCCACCAGTCGCCGAGAACGTCCAGCGAGCGGGCGATCGAACACGGCGCGTTGCCGAATTTTTTGCGTTCCATACGGTGATTCAAGTCAGTTACATGTTGAAACCCGATGATAACAATGTTAGTTCTATAATGGAACTAACTGGACAGCTCACGGAGCGCTCCATGAAAGAACACAAAAGGTGGATGGCCAGGTACGGCCCGTGGGCGCTGATAACAGGTGCGTCAGAGGGTATCGGTCGCGAATTTGCGCGCACGCTGGCGGCGGCTGGCTTCAACGTTATTCTGGTTGCGCGTCGCGAAGAACGTCTTCGGGAGCTGACCAGGGAGCTGTTCGACCACTACGGCACGACGGCGACAATTGTCGAGGCCGATCTCGCCGATAGCGAATCGGTAACCCGCGTAATCGAGTCGGCCCGGGACATCGATGTCGGCCTGCTCGTCGCCAGTGCCGGCTTCGGAACGTCCGGCCCATTCGTTGACGCCCGCCTCAACGAGGAACTGGGCATGCTCGACGTCAATTGTCGCGCCACCCTGTCAATGGCGCACGCCTACGGGCGGCGCTTCGTGGAACGAGGCCGCGGCGGCATCGTACTGCTCAGCTCAATCGTCGCCTTTCAGGGTGTGCCGCAATCAGCTCACTATTCCGCGACGAAGGCCTACGTGCAGTCACTTGCTGAAGCGCTCTGCATCGAATTCAAGCCGCTCGGCGTTGACGTGATCGCCGCGGCGCCCGGGCCGGTAAACAGCGGCTTCGCGCGACGCGCGAATATGCAGATGGGTCTCGCGCTCGATCCATCCGCAGTTCCCACGTCGACGCTATCCGCGCTGGGCCGGCGGATGACGATTCGTCCCGGCTGGCTGTCGAAATTGCTGGAAGTTGCACTCAAGATGCTGCCTCGCTGGGGCCGGGTTCACATGATGAACCAGGTCATGAGCGGCATGACGAAACACCAGCAAGCCGGCAAACCGACCCCGCAAATGTCCCCGAAAGGAGTCAGTAATGAAAAGAGTACTCGCGACGCTGCCGGTAATGATGTTGCTCAGTAGCTGTGCCGCCATCTCCCAGCAGGAGCACCTGGCGGCAAGCCGGCTCGCTCCAGGCGAGATCGTCTGGCCAGCCGATTACAAGCCGGAAGACGCACCGTGGTTCCTGCATAACAGGATAGACATCGATGCTTCTCCGCAGGTGGTTTGGGACATACTCGTCGATGCGACCGCGTGGTCGGACTGGTACGAGGGAGCCAGCAACGTAGAACTGCCGGACGGTGCGACCCGGCTTGCCGACGGCATGCAGTTCAAGTGGAGAACCATGGGCCAGAATTTCACCACGACCATCAGGGAATTCGAGCCGCCTTATCGTATGGGATGGGAGTCGAAAAAAAGCACGATCAGGGCCTACCATGCCTGGCTGATTGTGCCGACCGATTCCGGCTGTACGGTCATCACCGATGAGGCTCAGCACGGCTTCCTGACAACCCTGCAGCGGCTGTTCCAACCGAACAAGCTGCATCGCCTGCATGACGTCTGGCTTTCGGAACTCAAAGCACGCGCGGAGGCTGCGTCGCCCTGATCCGTTGCGAAAAGAGTACGGCTACCGGGGTGTCGGGTGCGGCCCACGATCACATAAGGCTTTCGGCCTTCGCGTGTAGAACACCCGTCGCAGGCTTGTTTACACCCAGTCGCTAACTTCCGCCAGCCGCTCGGTAGCGCCTTCGGACACCTCGACGTCGTGCCGCTCGGAATACTGACGCAGAAACTGACTGGTCTCGTACAGGCTTACGGAGTGATCCTTGAGCCCGGCGAACACAACCGTGACGTCGGACGCCTTTTTGAACACGCTGGCCGCTCCCTGTGCAACGTCACTGACCTCGTTCAACCCCGGAATGCCGCCGAAACGGGATTTCTTCGGTTTCGCCTGTTGCTGGGCCTCGGCCGCGGATTCCGCAACGTATTCGTCGACTGACCGGAAGGTCTGGCCGGTTGCATAGGTGCCGAGGAGATACGCCGTGGTCCCTTTCCCGAAACGCTCCCGCTGCTCGGGGGTCAGCTCCTCCAGCTGCTGCGCCGTCGCCTCGATCTCCGCGTTTGCCTTTTCGGTCAGCCGGCGCTGCTGCTTGACCTGACGCTTGCTCAGGCTGGTGCCGCTGGTCAGAACGGCCTGCTGCCGCTTGAGATCATCGACTATCTCCTTGAGCTCGAGCGCCTCGGCGAGGCACTGCTGGGAGCGAAGCACAAGCGCGCTGGCGATCGTGTAGTTGAGCATCATTTGCACTCCCGACTCCTCCGCGGTACCACCGTAGCTCGGAGAATCGCCGAGGTAGGTGTCGAGGAACCTCGCCATCTGGCCGTACTCGAGATTCTCGCAGCCCTCACCGGCAACGACGGGGTCGCTCGTCCAGACTGCGGTTTGCGCGGCTGCTGGCATAGCCGCCGCCAACAGACCGGCGGCAAGGAGTGTCAACGCTATGTGGTGTATTTTCATTATGCCTTCCGTGAATTCCGCTCAACGAATGTTCCGGCCGCTCAGCTTGGCGACAAGATCGCCTGCCGCGCGGCGCGCCGCTGCTTTGAGTGCATTGTTCCTCGCAACCAGCTCCGAGGGGCCTTCGCCAATCATTGTGACCGGCCCAACTTCCGCCACCGTCGCGCCCCGCTGCAGCACCGACCACACCTCTCCGGTGACGGCAACGACGACCCGATGGTTGCCAGTCTTGTCGTCCAATTCGGCGGCTTCGATGTCGAGCGTACCGATCGCAAGGTACTGAATCTCATCGTCGGTTCCCCGCAACGACGCAAGCCCCTGATATGCCGCGCGTTTGGTCTCCGCGCGAATGTCGCTGCCGGTACGATAGTCCTCAATGAAGCTGTCGGTGTTCAGCTGGTAGTCGCTCGCGCCGCCGACAATGCCCGCGTCGATGACAAGGTAGTCAGCGTCGGTGAAAACCTCCCCCATGGCTGCATCGATCTCATTGGACGTCGCGACGTCCCACAACGCTCGATCCCGCATCGTGCGCTCGCTTTGACGCATTGTTACCGACTGTTCCTGCGAGCGCGTCTGGGCGGCGCTGTTTTCCTCGCGCTCACGCGAGATCGCCTCCGTGCGCGACTTGACCTGCGTCGCCTCTTTTTCCGACTGCGTCACCGTACCAATCTGTTCGCGAGCGACAAAAAGAAAGGTCAGATACGAGCCGTCGCCGGACGGCGCCCCGGCGGACGCGGCCAACAGCGCATCCAGCAGTTTCGGTTCGTTGAGCGTTGCGCGCAGCACGACTCGGTAGCGTTGTGTCTTCCGGTCGTGATCGGTGCTGATCACCTGGTGCGACAGCACATAGCTTTCGATATCGGCATCGATCGTCGGTTTGACCTGTTGATAGTTCCGAAACTGGCTCGGCTGCTTTTCCGCAACCCAGGTCTCCACGGCGTTGCGCAACGCCTCTTCGACGGCCGCGTTGCGTTCTTTCCTGTCCGCGGACCGGCCCGCGTCGATGTCCGCGACACCCTTTTGCTCGATCGCCATGCTCGCGCCCGGCCAAACCACGATCGCCGCCAGCAGGACGACCAGGAAGCCAAACCGTCCCCGTCTCCATCGAGTCGATCTGGTGGGCTGCTTGATAAATTCGTACGCTTTCAGCGGCCAACTAATCATTGAACAATTCCTTCTTTGCGTTGAACTGGCTGTAACTGTCGGCCACGCGGGCATGCTGCCGATGCCAGCCGCGATCAGGCGAACGTAGCTGGGTCACCAGATCGTCGAGCAGGTTCTCGGCCGCGTCTTCGTACGCGCTCCAGTCGTCCGACTCTATGCGCAAACCGGCTGCCGGCTTGAAGATACCGGCGCGATAGTCGCCCGCGATCGACACTGAGCCGGTAAACGGCTCTTCCAGGGTCAAATGAGCCTGGGCGCCGAAAACCAGGTTTGAGTCCTGCTCGTGCCGGCTCAGGTTCTTGAGCTCAACGTGAAACGCGTAGTCCGGCTCCGGCAGCTCGAGATTAAACGCCTCACCGTTGGCGAAACGGCCGGGCAACTGGTTGCCGATGGCGTAGCCGCGCGTAAACGGAATGACATCGACACCGGCATGTTCAGACAGCCGCGCGCTGAAAAACTGACCGAGCCGCTGCCGAAACAGCCGCTCATCGATTTGCCCGGGCAAGAGCGGCAATACGCGATCATGAATCCCCACGCTTGCGAGCTGGTATCTCAAGCCCGGCGCATCGGTGGGCTCAAGCGCTGCGATCGACTGGACCGCCTGCTCGAGAAGTCCCGGAGTGCCGCCGTGACCCAGGTACAGTGTCTCGGCGAGTGCCAGCGCCTCGTCGTCGATGTCGCCAACGTTGCCGTCCAGCACGTGATTGACCGCCGCAGAGACCGGTACGTTGGCGACCAGGTAACCGCCGGCCAACTCGTACAGCAGCACCTGCAGCGATATCTCGACAATGAGTTTGGTCCGAACCCCGGTACTCAAATCAAGCACTTCGCGGCTGACGCGTTCACGATCGAGCGCAACCGCAAGCACGAGCGTTTCGGTGCGATCGAGATCACCCAGCGAGTAGCGAAGCTCCATATGTTCGGGCGGCGATTTCTCGAGCGCATCGACGAGCGCGCGGTCGAGCCTGCCCTCACCGGCGTTGAGCGCCTGCGTCATTGGGTAGTTGGTGTCGATGTAGTTGAAGTCGCCCAGAAATGCCAGACCGGCGTAGTAGGCAGGCTGTTCCGCAAACGCGTCCCGCAGCGGAAACACGATCGAAAACAAAATTGCGAAAAGCGGCAGCCCGCCATATGCCGCCATGCCGCGGCGGCGGCGATGTAGTCCACCGTAAGGCTTGTTGATAGACTTGCCGAAAACAACAGCCGATTGGCACGCACGGCGCAACCGCCCTGCGCCGCCGGTATCGGCGACAAGCCGGGGAGTTACCTTGAACCGTCTCACGGCAGCTTTTGCCAGTTGCGTCTTATTGTTCATATTGTCCGGCGGGCAAGCTTGGGCGGACCGGGAGTTCCGGCCCGTCCATCCTGCACAAGCTTATCGCTTATCGCAGGACTCGACCATCATTCTTGCCGCAATGCTCGAACAAATGGGGCTCGAACTCCCTCCGGAGCGCAAAGTGGTGGATCCCCCTACGCCCGCTCCGCCGGGCCCTGAGCCTGTCCCGCAACCGGCGCCCGCTCCGCCGCCGCCCGAGAAGGAAGAAGACGATTTCTTCGACGACAACTTTTTCGACGATGACAAGAGCTTCGACGAGATCGTCGACGCCATGGATACCGAGTTCGACGATACCGTCGCGGCGTGGGACAAGGAATACGACGAAACGATAGCTCGCTGGGACAAAGCCCGTGAGGACTATCTCAAACGTGAGGACAGCTACCGGGCCGGAACCATCCCTCTGACCGGAACGGCCGACAACCTTCAGTCCGGCGGTAACTACACCGTTAATCTGGGCGCGATGCGCCCGGGGGAATTCCACGTCATTCCCGGCACGTTGGACCTGGAGGCGAGAGACCAGGCGCAACGTGGCACCTGCACAGCGTTCGCAGGCGTCAGGGCGCTCGAATCGATATTGATTCAGCAAGGCATCAGCACCGATCTGTCCGAAGAGCACTTCTACTTCATATCCAAGCCCGAGTGCAGAAGTACACCCTGCAGCCGGGAACGTGAAGGAGGCTCGGTAGACGGAGGGCTGAAAGAAACACGCAGCCAGCGGGTTGGCGGCCTCATGACCGAACAGCAGTGCCCTTACGTTCCGACGACCAGCAGCAGCAACATCACCAACTCACCACTCAGCGCCTGTCAGGGACCGGGCCTGGTGCGAGCGGGTAACCTCGTATCATTGCAGGCGCACGCGCAGATTCTGAACGAATTGCGCAACAACCGGCCCGTGGTTGTAGGCTTCACGCTCACGAAGAGCTACTACGCCAACCGCGGACTCGTCCGGCTGTTCGACCCGGTAAACGAAACAGCGGCCAGCGGCCGTGACGCTGGCGGCCATGCAAACCTACTCGTCGGCTACGTCCGGTTACCGGCCTCCCTGTCACGGGAAGGCCAGTATTGCCTGATCACGGCCAACAGCTGGACCGAGGGCTGGGGACGAGGCGGCCACGCCTGCCTGACGGAGGCTTGGCTGCGCGAGCATGTGGGTGCCGCTTCCGCGGTACGCTCGATAACCCTGACCGAGCAAGGGCTGAGCCGCTTCGGTCTATAGCCGCTCTTCGTAGCTCGCGGCCAGAGCCTCCCGCTGATTCTCTGTACCTTCGTGCTCTGTCTGCGGGAAACGATCGCGCGTCCGGTTGGCGATCGCCACCAGCGACAGCATGACGGGCACCTCGACCAGCACGCCCACAACCGTCGCCAGCG
Source organism: Woeseiaceae bacterium (assembly GCA_028289545.1). Taxonomy (GTDB): domain Bacteria; phylum Pseudomonadota; class Gammaproteobacteria; order Steroidobacterales; family Woeseiaceae; genus UBA1847. The sequence continues at coordinate 64,947 of JANQPG010000013.1, read as the reverse complement.
CGGCGCCGGAGTTCAGCCCAAAAACGCTAATGGCCACCGCGACGGCAAGTTCGAAAAAATTTGAAGTGCCGATCAGCGCAGCCGGCGCCGCCGTGCCAAAGGGTACCCGCCACAGGTACGCCCAACCGTACGCAACGAAGAAGATTCCGTAGGTCTGAATCAGGAGCGGCACGGCAATCAGCGCAATGATCAGCGGCTGCTCCACGATCGTCTGCGCCTGAAAGCCGAACAGTAGAACCACGGTGGCCAGCAGGCCGAGAATGGAAAACGGTTTGAGACGTTGGGTGAACCGGGTGACGCGTGCGTGGTCGGCCGTGTCGTCCAGCATCCTGCGAGTCACGTAGCCCGCAACCAGCGGGATAACGACGTACAGAACCACGGACAGGACCAGCGTTTCCCAGGGCACGATGATTTCGGTCACGCCGAGCAAGAGCGCCGCGATCGGCGCAAACGCAAACACCATGATGATGTCGTTGACCGACACCTGCACGAGCGTGTAGTTCGCGTCGCCGCGCACGAGCTGGCTCCAGACGAACACCATGGCCGTGCAAGGTGCAACGCCGAGCAGGATCATGCCGGCGATGTACTCTTTCGCGGTTTGCGGATCGACAAACCCTGCAAACACGTACTCGAAGAACAGCACACCGAGTGCCGCCATGCTGAACGGTTTGACCAGCCAGTTGACGACCAGCGTGATGCACAGCCCCTTGGGTTTGCGGCCGACGTCTTTCAGCGATGCAAAATCGACGCCGATCATCATCGGATAGATCATGATCCAGATAAGCACGGCGACGACGAGGTTGACGCTGGCGTACTCAAGCGCCGCAACACCGGCGAATACACCCGGTAGCAGCAAACCCAGGGCCACGCCCGCCACAATACAAAGGGCAACCCAGACGGACAGATAACGCTCGAACAGACCCATGACTGATGAAGTTTTCTTGCTCACAACACGTCGCTCATGAAGTCAGGCTCATAACAAATGACTCTCTACTCTGTCCTTCAACATCTGATACGCCTCGTCGAAGGCTCGATCGATCTCGTCGTCAGTGCCCTCTGCTTTCGCAGGGTCCGGCGTGCTCCAGTGCAGCCGCTCGCTCGGACCCGCAAAAACCGGGCAGCTTTCTTCCGCCGCACTATCGCAGACCGTAATCACCCAGTCGAAGTGTTGACCCTCGAACTCGTCCCAGGATTTGCTGCGCGTCGCGCCGACGGCAATCCCGTGACGCGACAGCGTCTCCAGCGACTTGGGATGCACGTAGCCCGCAGGCGTGCTGCCAGCGCTATGCGCTTCGTAACGCCCTTCTCCCAGCTGGTTAATCAGCGCTTCTGCCATGATTGACCGGCACGAGTTACCGGTGCACACAACGAGAACGCGCTTCACGGCTTGCAACACCCCTCTGCTGCAGCCGGGCGTTTTGGCGGCGCGCCGACTCTAACGCTCGGCGAATCCACTTCTTTCATCGTCACAAAAGCTTCCCACGCAATGCCTGAAGGATCTTCTACCCAGGACTTGTCCGACTGTGCGTAGCAGCACTCCGTCTCCCCTTCGTGGCTGAGCGGCTGAGATGTCTCCGCCAGCCTAACTCTGAGATGATCGAGTTCGTCCGACTCGTCAACCTGAAGGCCCAGATGGGCAAGGCCCGTCTGCCCGTCGCGCAGCGATATTGCGAAGTTGACGCGCGGGTCCTCCAGCAACCACTTGGCGTAGTCGTGTTTGACGGTGGTCGGCTCCGCGCCGAACAGTGCGCTGTAGAAACCAATACTCTTCTCGATGCTCTCGACACCGACATGCACGTGTAAGCGTTTCATAATTCTTACCTCCGGTTTGTCTATTGCCGTCGACGGCCTTCCGTCGCGTCGCAAAAACCATCCACCGCTACGCCACTCAGCTCGACCACGGCACATCCCGTTTTGCTGTCTTCACGGACGCTTGCAACGTCCGCGCTGCAGCAGTCGCGCACCATAAAGGCAATCAGGTCGCTCATGACCTGGAAATTCGCTGAATAGATGATTGAGCGCCCCTGGCGCTCCGACGACACGACGCCCGCGTTCGACAAATGATTGAGATGAAAGGACATGGTGTTGTGCGGTGTATCCAGCGCCTCGCTGAGCGCGCCGGCCGGCATACCTTCGGGCCCTGCCTGCACGAGCAGCCGAAATGCCTTCAGGCGCGTCTCCTGCGAGAGCGCGTCGAATACGATGATGGCTTTCTGTATTTCCATATTTCCAGAATAGTGGACATATTGATTGAGGTCAAGCCCCTGTCCTCTCCGCACGGGCCGATCGGCAGGAAAATCGTTCTGTAACAATCAGGGACTGCCGCCGTCCAATGGCGCCAGCAGCACAACGTCGTGCCGCCCGACGGCTCGAGGCTCGCGGAGGCAAAAGCATTTCTTGCCGCCGCCCCACACCGACAGCTCCTGCAGCGTCTCGCCGTCGACCTCGAGAGCCGCGGGCACGGGCGGTTCCGGTAACTCGACAATCAGAACGCGGATATCCCCCGTCAGCGCCAACTCCTTGCTGGAAGACGCAGTCAACGCCAGATAGCCGGCACTGAGCGTCCTCACGGACGACTCCATCGCGGCACCGCTATCGTCCAGTCGTCGCCAGCGACCCTCGAACCCGGCCGCGCTGGTATACAGATTGACCTTCCCGGCCGCAGCGCGCCGCAAGATCTCGTCTTCGCTGACCATCAGACGGAAAGCCGCCTCTTCCAGCGAATACCGGGAGCGCTCGAACGGGCCGTCGTCCGATGCATGCGACGACCTGGCATCATCCTGCGACAGCTCGGCGAACCGGTAGGCCTGCGTATCGGTCATCTCCTGGACCTTACGGCCAACCGTTACCGACACCTTCGGCTTGATGATGTGCCTCAGTATCTTCTTGTATGAGCTGGTTCCGGACACTGGCTGCCCCCGGGGTGATACAACCATTACTCCAATCCAAGTCAACGGCCGGCCATCGACAATCTTGAGGTTCCGCAGGCGATAACGGTCAAATCGGCGCCCCAATAGTGCGCCAGCTCACACCCTCCGCCCTCAAGTGGTCCGTGCCGGAGCTTTTGTCGGGCCGATATTGGGCCGAACGAGTACACTGCGTATCGACATCCCAGCCCGGAGAAAACATGCTGCTCTTCGTCATGGCGGTTAGTCTCGTGCTCGCCGTCTCATTCCTCTGCTCAATCTTCGAATCGGTCCTGCTGTCCGTCACGCGGCCGCAGGTGGAAGTCCTGTCCCGCGGCGGCCGCCGTGTCGGTCGCCTGCTCTCGGGCTTCAAGGAAAACATGGACGTGCCGATCGCCGCGATCCTGATATTGAACACGGCCGCGCACACGATCGGCGCGACGGTGGCCGGCGCCAGCTACACGGAGGTGTTCGGCGCGGGCACGCTGTGGATTTTTACCATCGTATTCACCTTGGCCGTGCTGCTGTTTACCGAGATCATTCCGAAAACCTTGGGCGTGTCCTACACGAAAGCCCTCGCACCCTTGGCGGCTCACGGCATTCACTGGCTGACGGTGCTGCTGAAACCGCTTGTTGTCATGAGCGAGATGATTTCGAGATCGCTGCGCGGGGATGCGGAAAGCCATGTGACGTCGGTGGAGGAAATCCGCCTGCTCGCATCGTTGGGCCGCAACGAAGGCGTCGTCGGCAAGCGCACGGCGGGCATGATTGTTGGCGCAACCCAGCTCAGTCTGCTTCGGGCACGCGACGTCATGCTGCCCCGGGAGGAGGTGCACTTTCTGGCTGCCAACATGACGCGCGACGACGTGCTCGCCGTCATGCGCGAAACGGGCCACAGCCGTTTCCCCTACTCACCGACCGGCGAATTCGACGGCGTGGCCGGGGTTGTCCTCGCCAAGGACTTGCTGCACTGGCTGCTTTCGAACGACGGTGAGGAGGTCGACTGGGAGTCGGTACGACGTGACGTGCTGATCGTACCCGAGAGCCTGCCACTACCCCGGTTGATGCGCACGTTCCAGGATAGCCGCCGCCACCTCGCCGTTGTCGTGGATGAATACGGCGGTGCCGAGGGCATAGCGACGCTCGAAGATGTGCTCGAAGAAATTGTCGGCGACATTCACGATGAGAGCGATCGACCCGAAACCGACATGCTCCGCCGCGGCGACGGCACGCTGCTTGTGCAGGCCACGGTCGACCTGCGCAGACTCTCGGCGGAGCTCGGCATTGCCTGGGAGCCGGAGGACGAGGTAACGACCGTGGGTGGTCTCGTCACGGAAACGCTGGAACGCATCCCCCTGGTTGGCGACTCGATAAACTGGCAGGGCTACCGAATTGCCGTGTTGCGGGCGGATCGGCAGCGCGCGAAATTGCTGTCGGTCAGTAAGGAATAGCTCATTAGCCGGGTCTATAGGATTAATCGAACTGACGGCGAAAGCGAGCGAAGCACGTGTCACTCAAGAAAAAACTGGTGCCCTATGCCGAAAACATTGCGGAATCGGGCACGGCCTGCCTGCTCACCATGGTGCAGGGTAATCTGCTGCTGATCGGCGCCAGTCACTGGATCACAGCCTCGACGACAGGGCTCATTGCGGGCACGGCCGCGGCCACAGCCCTGGCGGTGGTGCGAACCAATAACCGCCTGGTCATCGCCGGGATCCTTGGCTTGATCACGGCTGTCGTCGACTACTTCGTTCACCCGGGCATGATTGGCGAATCGGCGTTTACCGAGGCGGCTATCACAGGGCTTGGCGCCGCCGTGCTCTCCTACGCGGCCGGTACGGCGATTGTCCTGTGGCAGCGTCGCCGCAGGACCAAGACCGAACCCGAAACCTGAGAAACCCCGACACGAGCTGTCGGGCCGCGATCAGTCCCCGTCGGACCAGCGGAACTGAAACTCAAGCTCCTCCTCGCCCTCGGAGCGTTCGTGCTCGATGCTGAATGTCGCCCGCACCGGCACGTAGATACGCTCACCCGCCACTTGGATCTCAAACGGCTCACCTGCCTTCATGGAAGCCACCAGGCGCTCCAGTTTGCGAATGTTTTCCTCGTGCGAGTATTCCTTCTCGACGTCGCGGTCGCCGTCTGTCATATCAATCACCCCGTGAAAGAACGCGCGCAGTATGCCCGCCCCAGGTTACGGAAGTGTGATTGTCCCGAGGGGTTGCGTTGGAGATGGCCGCATCCAGGGAACCGCCGACGCCGGCTCAGCGAGCGGGGCCCGAGCTGCTAGGAGGGAAAAACGCAGCCCGGGCCCCGCGGCCTCGCTTAGAAAGTGATCACGCTGGTCAGCACAAAGGTTCTGCCGTCGTAGTTGTAGCTGCGCAGTCGATTCTGGTTGTTTTCGAACTCGTAGACGGTGGCGTCGTTGATGTTGAGCGCTTCGAAACCGATGGATATGTTGTCGGTTGCGTTGAAGTTGAACGACAGATCGAACTGGTCGCGATCGTCGATGCTCCGGTTGCCGCCGGACGGGCCACGGTTTGCCGTCGTGAAGTACTCGCTGCGGTAGTTGTACGCCAGCCGCACGCCCCAACGCTCCGTTTCGTAGAACCCGATGACGTTGACCGTGTGTTCCGAAACCTCCTCAAGCGGTGCGGGTGTGCCGTCCTCATCGAGTTCGCCACTCTCATCAGCGTCGATGTACGTGTAGTTCGCCTGCACGCCGAGACCGTTGAACGGAGCGGGCAGAAAGTCCAGGTTCTGCAGCAGTCCGAATTCGATTCCGCTCAGAGTGAAGCTCTCGGAGGAGTTGATGACGTCCGTGATCGAGAACTCCACGCCAGCATCGTCCAGGCAGTCGTCAAGATCACCGTTCAGATTGCCGGTCACAAACTGACTGAAGGCGTCGGAGCGATCGAAATCGGCCAGCGATTGCGGACAGAAATCGCGGGTAATGATGTCAGCGGCCACGTCCTTGCGGAAGTAGGCCAAGGTCAGGGCGCTGCCGGGCCGGTTGTACCACTCGAGCGACACGTCAAACGAGTCGGACTCGAACGGCTCCAGCTCCGGGTTGTTGAATTCGACCGTCACGCTCTCAAGGATGCCGCCATCCTCGTCGACGTCGACCTCGGTACCCGCCTCGAACTGGTTCGGATTGGGGCGAACGATGGTCTCGGCATAAGACAACCGCAGAAGCAGGTCCTCCTGCAGCTCGAACACCAGATTTGCCGCGGGCAGCGTGTTCGAGAAATCGAAGGGTACCGAGATGGAGGAAATGTTCCCGTCTATGTCCTGAAACGTGTCCGTCGTGCGCTCGGTCCTTACGAAACGTACGCCCACGTTACCGGTAACCGGGATGGGCCACCTGAGGTCGTAGCTATCGAAGTTGGCCATCACATAGCCGGCGAGGATGTCCTGCTTGGTGTTGTAGGTGGACAGAAAATCCTGGTCGAGCACAAATCCTTCGTCGTTGAGCGGTTGCGTCGTATTGAGCGGCAGCACCTGGTTAAGTACGGCAAACACGTCGGGCACCACGGCCGGGAATCCGTTCAGGTTACCGCCGAAGAAATTGCTGTCTCCGACGAGGCTCGTGCGAAAGATACTGTCGTCGAGCACACTCAGGTCGACATCGTCGTTGGTGGCGTCCTGATCGACCCGCTGCTGTTCTCTATCGCGATACTTGGCCCCTACTTTGATGCTCGAAAGCAACCCGTAGTCGACCTCACGAGTCAGGTCGAATTGCAGCGCCACCTCCGTGTCGCTGTTTTCGTCGTTCGCGCCTTCCGGGAAGAAACGTGTCTGAACGCTCGGATCGCTGAAACTCCAGGTTTGAACCTCACCCGCGGCAAAGCCGCCCAAGTCGATGTTGAACGCATCCGGGTCGCCCGAACCGGTAGTGACTGTAAACGTCTCGGGAATACCGTTGATGCGGCGGCGCATCTGGATGAGGTTGCCGTCGTGCTCGCCTTTCGTGTAGTGCAGCACACCCTCCGCTCGCCATGGACCGTTATCCCACGCTGCGTCGAGGGTCACCGACATCGTGCTGTCGAAATCCTTGCGCTCGCGCGTCTCCACCTCCATGCGGCAGCCGGTGTGGGTCGACACAACGGACGTGTTGCCGATGATGTCAACGGCCGTATCGTCGCAGTTGCGAATCCGGATCTGATCGCGGACCGTGGATTGTTCGTAGTCGGTAAAGACAGTGGTCAACCCGAAGTTCCAATCGTCGACCGGACGCCACTCCAGCGCAGCGGTTGCCGAAATCCGATCACCGTCGCTCGTGTCGGAACGATAGCGGAAGTCGTCCGCCACCTGGATGTTGTTGCCGTCCGGATCGTAGTCGGTCACAGCCGCGAGGTCGCGCTGGAACTCCTGGTTCGACCAGCCGATCGCGAACGAGCCGGCCAGCGTGTCCGAGAAGTGTTTGCTCGCGCTGATTCGTGCCGTCGGCGAGAACTCTTCGTTGAGAGATTCGTAGCTCGTACCAAGGCCGAACGAGATTTCCTGTTCGGCCGCATCGAAGGGACGCAGCGTTCGCATGTTGACGATGCCGCTCAGACCGCCGTCGTCCATCTCCACCGTTGGTGTCTTGATGACGTCGACGCCGCTGAAGATCGACGACTCGAAAACCCCGAAGGGAAACGCCGTGCTCAGGTCCGGGCTGCCCATCGCCTGCCCGTTGATTCGGGTCAGCGCAAAATTACGCGGCAATCCGCGAATCGCTATCTCTGCGCGGCGCCGTTCGCCGCGTTCGATCTGAACGCCGGTAATTCGTTGCAGGGATTCACCGAGATTGAGATCGGGAAACCGGCCGATACCCTCAGAGGAGATACTGTCCACGATGGAATTGGCGTTGCGTTTTGTCGCTAGCGCAGAGATGAGGCTCTCGCGAAATCCGGTTACGACAATGACATCGAGTACGTCTTCGTCCTCAGCCCCCTCCTCCGTTTGCTGCGCGATTGCGTCACCGCTAAGCACCATTGCTGCGACGGCGCCCGCTGCCGTAAGAACCGACTTCTTGCTGGTTCGCATGTCTTCCCCCTCTGCTCTTTGTTGGGGAGCGACCTCGTCCGTGACGACAATCACTCCATGTCTCGTCACAACAGCGAACAGACCCGAATCGTCGAGCAAGTTTTCGAGCGCCTTTTCGAGCGTAAAGATACCGCTCAGCCGCACTTTGCTTGGCCGATCCAGCTTCTCAGTCGGAAAAATGAGTTGATGACCCGTGCTTCTTGCCAGGTCGGTGAGTTTGTCCCCCAGCGTGCCCGCTGTGATGTCGAGCACGTAACGCTGCTGATCGGCGAACACCTGCGGTGCAGCGAACAGGCAACTCAGCACCCCCACTGCAACCGCATAAGCGTTGGCAACCCCCCTGGTTTTTCCTAACGAGCTGCTTACCTCGCGTTGTGGCTCGACTCTAAAGAGCCCCAGGCGATGCAAACCCTCAAATATTGCAAACCCGCTGACGCTTCCCTCCCATCTCGTGCTTTACGGATGTGTCATAACTCTCGCCGCTGCACCGCCGTGAGCAGTACGCGCGTGTCCGAGATCCGGTTTGCCCGGACACCCAGCGAGATTTCTATCGCCTCCAAAAATGCTTCGTCATCGCCCAGGATAAAGTTACCCGTGACCTCGCGTTCGGCAAGCCCCGGCTGCTCGAACTCGATCGAGAGCCTGGAATGCCGACTGAATTCGGCGACGACGTCTTGCAAACGTTCACCATCGAAAATCATCCGGCCTTCGGTCCATGCCAACCGCCTCTCGAAGGCGCCCGGATCGTACTGACGGACCTGCACCGCTGGCTGAGTCACCGCAAAAAGCAGCTCCTCCCCGGAATGCAACAAGCGGCGACCTGCCCCGCTTGTTCCAACCAGTTCGAACGGGTCTTCTGCTTTCGAGGCATCCACGGCGGTGGCAACCCGCACGCGGCCCTCTGTGACTGTAACGAGCGTCTCGTCCTCATCGATCTTGACGACAAACGCCGTTCCTACGGCTTCGATGATGCGGCCGTTCGCCAGCACGGCAAAGACGCGGTCCGGATCGTGGCTGACCTCGAAGTGGGCTTCGCCCCGCTCCAGCCGGACGTGTCGCCCCGAAGCCGCAAACTCCACGTATAGCAATGTGTCGGAATTGAGGGACGCCACCGAGTCGTCCGGCAGCAAAACGGTCCGGTGCTCGCCGAGGCCAGTCTCAAGCCGGGCGCTGTAGTCCTCGGGCGGACGATCTGCGAACAGTCCGTAAGCCAGGAAGATACCGGCGAGCAGCACGACGGCGAGCCCCGACAGGACGTAACCGATCGAAGTGAGCATCGATCGCCCGCCGCCTCTGTGCCGCGCATCGCGACTATCCGGCATGAGATCTCGAGCCAGCTCATCTAGATCGGCCCACACGGCAAAACTGGACTTGAGCGCATTGGCGTTGCGCGAATCCTCAGCGAGCCAGCGGCGCAGTTCGAGGCGCTCCTCATCCGTCAGGTTTCCGCGGTCGAGTCGAACGAGCCACGCGGCGGCCTCGGAGTCGATCGACTCCGCGGAACGAAATTCTATGACGCTACCGTCCTTTGCCATGTTCATGTATCCGACGCTGACTGGCCCATACTGTCCTCGTCAGCGCGCTTGCCGTGGGTGGATTCGCCATCCGGGTAGTAACCTTTGACGCGCATGAGATCCCTGCAGCGCAGCGTTCCCTGGGCAATGTACTTCTCGACGGAACTGACCGACACGCCGATCTTGTGCGCAATGTCTTTGTAGGAAAGCCCAAAAAACTTCCTGAGTATGATGGCCTGTCGGGAGCGCGCCGGGAGTGTGTTGAGCGCCTCTTCATACGCCTTCAGTTTTTGCCGGTAGTGCGCCACATCGGCCGCATCCGGCGCGTCCGTTCCCGCAATCGCATCGTCAATTTCCGAACGAATCTCCTCCGTGCGCGAAGTCATCGATTTGAAAACGAGGTTTCGCGATATGACGAACAGATAGTCCTTCGGCGATATGATCTGCCGTGACCGATTCGACTCGAGCGCCCTCATGAACGTCGTCTGAAGGATGTCGTCGACATCCTCGGCTCGAACGCACATCTTGAGCAGGTTACGCACCAGCCCGTCGCGGCATTCCACAAACGCCGCCAGTATCCGGTTGTCCCCCTTTTCTCGCACGCCAGCCACTGATCCCCCCAGACCGCGCTCTAAAGTCACACTAACCCACAGTAAAGAGCATACCGGGGCAGAAACCCTCAAACATTTATCCTCCATACGCGCCAAACCACTATCGGCAGCTTGATTTACTTCATATGATTAATTTCGACCATTTGAAGTCCTATCTCAGAAGCTGTCCAGGTGTCTCCTGCAGGTCTTACGTCTTTGCATGGGAAGCTCGTGCCGGGTGGATACCGAAACCGTGTTTTGTGACTGGAATCCCGTCGAGACGGCGGGGCCCTCGCATACCATCACGACACTACGCGCACTGCGATGTCGCGAACCCTGGGTGGAAGTCACGATGGGCAGATACAGTCGGCGGTCCGCCGCAATACCGATCGCCATGCTGTGCTTGATTGCCGCGGTCGCCGTCGCGCCGGCCGCCTGGGCGGACAAGCTGAGCGCCGCGAACTATCGCCCCATCGACAAACGCCTGTCATTTCCGGCAAGCAGCCTGCTGCCCGCCATCTCCCCTTCGAGCGAACGGCAATTGCAGGAAGACGGTTACGAGCCTATCGGTGTCGTCTCGGTGGTTCGACGCCTGTCGCACTGCAAGACTGTGCAGGAATGCGAATGGTTCGAAGAACGGGCCGACGCAAATACCGAGGCGCGCAGGATTGCCGCGCGGCATGGCGCCGAACTCGTCACGCTGTGGTCCGATAACCGGGAGTTCGTCCGCACGGAAACGCCTAGAGGCCTCGCGAGAGTTAGCGCTCCCAAGGATTGCGAACGTGTACCGGCAAGGCCGGCGTCGGGCACCGTGCTCACACCAGGCAAAACCCAATACGAGGTTCGCTGCAGCTTCGACTCCGATTTCGTGCGCCGGACGCTCTACGTGGAATCTCGGGGCATCGCGTGGCGATCGAGCTACTCAGGACGAGCCGGCGACAACACGCAGAAGGCGGTCGAACTGCTCGACGACCTCTACCGAAAAGATCACAATCGCAGCTATCGGCGCGCCATTAATTTCGCCAATGAAGCCCACGCCGGCAGCAGCCCGTCACAGACGGCTCCACACCCTTCGCGCGACGATATCGAACAGACGCCGTCATTGCCGCCACTGCTGCATGCGGCCCGAGAAGGCGATGCTCCGGCTGTCGCGGCTATGCTCGATTCCGGAGTCCCGGTAACCACTACCACCGCGCACGGAAACACCGCTGTACATTTTGCAGCAGCCGGTGGCCACACACCGGTCGTGAAGCTCCTGATCGACCGCAATGCTCCCTGGCGGCAACGCAACGGCAATGGCGCGCCGGCGCTTTATCTCGCGGCCCGCTATGGACAGCTGGACACGGTTCTTGCGCTTCTCGATGCTGGGGCCAACATCGACGAGCAGAGCCTGAACTTCATCGATCTAACGCCTGCCATGGTAGCCGCGAAGTATGGTCATCGGGCATTGCTGGACGTGCTGCTTGAACGCGGCGCAGACCTGGGCCGCAAAGACAACGAAGGTCACGACGTCCTCACGCATGCGGTGATGGCCGGCGACGACACACTCGTACCACCCCTGCTCGACCGGTTCGATAGCGAACAACGCCGGCAGGCGCTCAAATCGGGACTGTACGTCGCGATTGTGCACAACCGGCCCGCGGCGGTGGCAGTACTCCTTGAGCAGGGCGCACTGACCGACTACCGCTACACGACGGCGATTGCGCGTGACTACACACCTCTGCTGCTTGCGACAGAACAACGTCATCCCGATATTGTCGAGCAACTGCTGGCGGCCGGTGCGGACCCGAACGTATCCACCGGCGTAGGCAACGCGCTGGCATCAGCGACGCGATCGCACCAGCACTCCAAGCCCGAGGCTCTGGAAACAGGCGCGGCAATCGCCCTGCAGCTGCTGCAAGCCGGCGCCGGGCACGACCAGCGCGTAGTCGGCGCAGTCCGCATGGCGAAGCCAGGGGAACAATCCGGGCACGAGAGGCTCGTCGAGTACTTCCTCACCGAAGGCGTTATCGGACGAGGCGGTCTTGAGCAGCTCTATGCAAAGGCCGTGCGCGCCGGGCGCCTCGACTATGTACGCCGCGTCGTTGCTCTGGCCGGCGAAGACACTGTTCCCGAGGATCGGATCGCGCTGCTCTCGGCTGCGATTCACAGTGGCGAGGTCGCCATGGTCGAACACGTGTTGGCACTGGGCGCCGATGTAAACGCGGTTCTAAATCGGCAACAGGAAACTGCACTGCTCCTGGCCACGAAACTCATGAACCGGCCGATCGTGGCCTTCCTGCTGCAACACGGCGCCGAGCCACAACGCACGAACAGCGGTGGACAAACTGCGGCAAGCCTCGCCTATGCACAAAATGATCTGCGCATGCTGAAAGCTCTGTCCGCGGTTAGCAAACAAGCGAACTTGGGCGCACAACCATGACGTTCCGCGGTGTTTCTCGTCGAACCGGAGCGATAGCGATACTGCTTGGCGCTGTTGCGCCGGCGCTGACGGCGTGTGTTTCCACCGAAGCGTACCCAGAAGGCTGGGCGCCGCTGCCGGGCGAGCAGCCTACGGACTGCCACGTAGCGGACGGCCTGTACGCAAACCGTCCCGCCGATGCTCCGGGCAACAGCCGCTTGAGTCAGCATCTCAGTATCGATGGCCGCGCAGACTTCATACAGCTCAGCACCGACTCTCAAGGCGGGCTCACAATCGCCGCTGTACGACACGGCGAAGTCATCGCAGAGCGATCGCTCGCGAACGGCGCGCACAGATCACTGTGCAAGGCTGGCTGGCTGCTGTTCGATACGAGCGGCTGGATGTCGAGCCCCGCTGGCGCGGGCTTCCAGTCGAAAGTCGTCGGGCTGTTGTTCGCGAACGGTCACCTTGTGGTGAAACGAAGGGACTCGTTCGCAGGCTGGGCCTATATCCTGCCGGCCATCGGCAGCGACGAAAGCTGGCACCGCTACCGCTGGCTCGGCGAAGCCGACCTCGAAGCAATGAAAAATGCCGCTCTCGAACGACACAAACAGGCCAAGCCGTACCACTAGCCCCCCATCGTCGGGCAATCCGGCGGACGCGAATTCGCGGCGACGTGAGCCTCGACGCGGCCGCGCTCCCAAACGATAGACCCGGCCTCCACCAACGGTGCATGGATTGTTGCGATTGCACCGCCGCGGAATCGCAACGACAGCGCCGCACCGGGCCCGTTTGTGCTAGCTTAGGCGCCGGATCGGCACCAACAACACAACGAAGAGAGCCATCGGATGATCTACATTGCAGTCGTTACCGTCTACGTCCTCTTGCTGCTCAGCATCAGCGTTTACAAGAGCCGTACGATCAAATCCGACGAAGACTTCATGGTAGCGGGCCGCGGTGTGCCCGTGTACATGCTGGTCGCAACGTTGGTGTGCACCTGGATTGGCTCCGGCAGCCTGTTCGGCACTGCGGGCCTGACGTTTCGTGTCGGCATCTCCGAGCTCTGGTTCTCGGCCGGCGCCTGGCTCGGCATCATTATCGTTTACCTGATTGCCGCGCGCGTCCGGCGCATCGCTCAGTACACGCTGACTGACCTGCTCGAAAAGCGCTACAGCCAGCTTGCGAAAGTACTCGGCACGATTACGATCATCATTGCCTATATGGTTATCGCCGGCTATCAGTTCAAAGGCGGCGGCCGTTTTATCTCGCTGCTCTCGGAGGGCGCGATCACTCCTGAAACCGGTATGCTGATCGCCGCGCTCCTGATCGTGGGTTTCACCGTACTGGCGGGAATGGTGTCGATCGTCTCTATCGACATTTTCAACGGCAGCATCATGCTGCTAGCCATGGCGGCCACGCTGCCGTTCGCGATCATGGGCCACGGCGGCGTTGACGCCGTCATTTCGACGATCCGGCAAACCGAACCTACGCACCTGTCGATCATGGCCGGGCACGACTTCGTCTGGGTCATCGGCATTGCGCTACCGACCTTCCTGCTGCTAATGAGCGAATCGAGCATGTACCAGAAGTTCTCGTCAGCGGACAGCGCGCGCAACGCAAGGCGTGCCGTCATGGGCATGTTCATCGGCATTGTGATCATCGAAACGCTCATGATGTTCATTGCGCTCGTCGGCTTCGCGATCTACGCCGACGACCCACGCTTCTTCCTTGCCGACGGCAGCGTCAATCGCGCCATGGCCGAAGAGATCATCCTGCGCATCGGCTTTGAGCAACTGCCCGTCATTATCGGCTCGCTGCTGCTGGCCGCCGGCGCGGCCATCATCATCTCGACGGGCAACACGTTCCTCATGGTGACCTCGACGAACGTCACGCGCGACATCTTCCAGGCGTTTTTCTACAAGAACGCAACCCCGACCCAGGTCGTCTGGCTACAGCGTGGCTGCATCGTCGGCATTGGCATACTTGCCTATCTGATGATGAGCCAGTTCGAGACCATTCTCGAAATGGCGTTCGTCTCCTACACGATGATCGGCGCCTCGCTGGCCCCGGCGCTACTCGCTGCGTTCTTCTGGAAGCGAGTCACGAGAATCGCAGGCGTGCTCTCGATCGCATCCGGCATGCTGACCGTCATTACGATTACAGTGCTCAATTCGATCTACCGGGACGGCAGCGGTCAATTCCTGGGCTTCACGTTCCCGATGAACACGGACTACATTGCAATCCCCGCCGTTATCGTGTCGGTATCCACGCTCGTGATTGTGAGCCTCGTGACGCCCAAGCCGGCTAAAGAGGACTGGGAAGACTTCATTGACGAGAAGCCGGCGGCTTAGAGTAGCTGCATAACGTGCCAACGGATCTCGAATTGCGGCTCCCATCGTTGCTGCCAAAAGCAATAGCCTGGGTCAGTGCACAGTCGCGCCTGATCCTCGAAACCGGCTCGCCGTTGGACGAGAGGGGATTGCGGCTGGCCCGGGCCGTTGGTGTTTCGTACCCCGAAAAGATCCGTGTGAGTGCTGTACAGGCCCTGCCCCTGCCTGACGACCCGGAACTGCAAAGCGTCGCCGTAGAAACGGGCCTGCTGGGACCGCAAATGATCGGCGTAACGCTCGGATACGGCGTTTATGTGCGCGAGGGGTATATCAGCAACCGGCTCATCTCACACGAGTGCCGTCACGTGCATCAGTATGAGGCTGCCGGCTCGATCGAGGCGTTTCTGCCAGTCTACCTGCACCAGATAGCAACGGTCGGCTACCACGATGCGCCGCTCGAGATCGACGCCCGGCGGCACGAGCTGGATGTTGCGTAGAAGCTGACCCGAGTTCACGAACATGAAAGTCACACACAGCGTAACGATCCACGCTTCGCCCGATATCGTCTGGTCGGCGACAACGGCGCTGGAGCGCTGGCCCGAGTGGAATCCCAACGTGAGCGAAGTCGCTCGGCAGGATTCAGGACCTCTGGAAATCGGGTCGCGAGCCCTGATCAAGCAAAACGGACTACCGGATACTGTCTGGACCGTAACGGCGCTCGAGGCAAAGCGACATTTTGCCTGGGACAGCCGTATCCGAGGTGTGCCAATGGTCGCAAGCCATGCCATCGAACACACGGGCGCCAGTGCACGGAGTCGCCTGGAGGTCGAGGTCCCGGGCTTTCTCGCGTTAATGCTTTGGCCCCTGCTTCGACCGGCGCTGCAGAGGTCGATCGAGGCGGAGAACGGCGGTCTCAAGGCGTTCTGCGAGCGACTGGCGGCCGGCGGGACGGCGGCTTCCGATTTACCCAAACCGTGAACCGCCAGATCACGCTAATATTCGAGTATGACTGATTCCAGAAAAGTGCCCCCGTTACCGGATCATCCTGCTTTGAGCCCCAAACTTGTCGTGCGCGGCGTCGACCGGGCTTTGGAGTTTTACCGGCAAGTGTTCTCGGCAGAACCGCTGATGTCTCTCGCCGACAAGGACGGCCAGGTGGTTCACGCGGAAATGGACCTGGGCGGCTGCCGTTTAATGCTTGCCGACGAGGTTGAGCGCTACGGTAGTCAGAGCCCGCAAAGCCTGGGTGGCTCGCCGTGCCATCTGCACGTGTACGTCGAGGATACGGATGCTGTCGTCAAAGCAGCCGTAGACGCCGGCGCGAAGCTGTTGATCCCGGTGTCGGAACAGTTTTACGGCGACCGCACGGGCCGTTTCGAAGACCCGTTCGGGCACGTCTGGATCGTCGCCACCCGCGTGGAGGACGTGTCGCAGGGCGAACTCGAACGCCGTTGGGAAAATTTCAGCTGACCGAGCACGCTCTGTCGCTCGAGCCGAGGATGCCGCTCGCTATCGACTCGAGCGAAACGGCAACGGCAGGACGTCGTTGCGGTTACCGATCTCGGTAAGCTTGTTCCGTATGATCCGCTTGACCGGCGGTACGTTATTGGCAATTCGCAATACCATGCGCCGGGCCAGCCTCGCCGGCGGCCGATCGTCGGTGAAGAATTTCACGAGTCCGTTGGTCCCGTGATACATCGGCCGGGTATTGCGAACATGCTTTTGCTCATAGCGTCTCAGCACGTCGAAGCGGCCGATATCTTCGCGACGTCCAAGCGCCTTGCGGATTTCCTCTGCAAGAATGTCCGCTCCTGACAAACCCAGGTTATAGCCGTGAGCAGTGACTGGATGCATTCCGACCGCGGAGTCGCCAACCAGTGCGCAACGCGCCGCACAGAATCGCTTTGCGTGTACGCCGACGAGCGGATAGGCAAAACGCTCCGTCGTCAGCCGCATACGCCCGTAGCGGCTACCGAAGCGACCTTCCACGTCGGACGAGAACTGCTTGTCACTCATCCCCATGAGCCGGTCACGATCGCTGGATGAAGCGGTGACGACTATGGACGACTCGTGCGAGCTCAGCGGCAACACGGCGAGCGTTCGACCGTAGTGAAAACACTCGTATGCCGTACCGTCGTGCGGCTTTTCGTGATCCATGCGACAGACAATGCACACTCGGCCGAAGTCGTGCATGTCCGCGGCAATGCCAAGCATCCGTCGGGTATCGGAGAAACGGCTGTCGGCCGCAATCAGCAGCCTCGCCGTCCGTGCGCCGCCGCCGGCCAGTTCGACGCCGATCGATTCCGCCGTCTGTGCAACACCGGTCACCGTCGAATCCGTGACCAACTCGACCTCCGGTAGGTCGCCCAGGCCCTGGAACAAGCGGCGCCGAATGACATGATTCGAAACGAGATAGCCCAGCGCGCCCGGATTCATTGCGTCGAGCCCGACTGCATCCGCTCCGATGTCGAGGCTGTAGGAGGAATCGCCGTTCAGGACTTTCGCCGCAAGCACGGGATGTTTCTCGTCAGCGGCCATTCGCTCCCAGATGCCGAAACCTTCGAGGATCCGGATCGAACGATGCGTCAGGGCAATATCGCGGCCGTCAAACTTGGGATGCTGAAGCGCGTTGCGGCTCTGGCGTTCGAGCAAGGTAATTCTGAGGCCCGACCCTGACATCGAGTGCGCAAAACCGAGGCCCGCCGGGCCCGCGCCAACAACCAGTATGTCGCTGTCCATGGAGTTTCAGCTCGACCGTTCGTAAAAACGAAACTGCAGGCTGAATGGTATCCGAGCACGCAGCCGCTCGGGCCATCGGATAGTACTTACAGGGGCAAAAGCGCGCTAGACGCCAGTGCCCGAGCTACGCACCCGAGTCGATCAGGACTTCGCTGACGACAAAAGAGTACTCTCCCAGACGCTCGAGATCCTTCTCGAGCTTCGCCTGCACCGCGTCGTCGTGGAAACCCGCCTCGAAGCTGGCGCGATCGGGCCATTCGACAATCGTCTGGAAGCGGTAGTCGGGCATAGCCCCATCCGGCCAGCGGTCGATGATGCGCGCGAAACCGGTGCGCACGACGCCGGGCATGGCTTCGTTGTTCTCCTGATGATCGGTCAGGCGCCAGTTGAGGAAATCGTCCTCGTCCGTGCCCTCAGGCAGGTTGTACATGACCGTCAGCCTAATCATCGGCCGGAACCCGCCTCGCCCTCTCCCTCACCGGGCCCACTCGTCAACCCGAGCGCAACCTGGCGGTCGCTTCGGTGTCGACGTTCATCTCGGCATCAAACTCGACGCCGTAGACGTCGCGCGCCGACTCGCGCGTAACATAGCCGTCGATGAGGTCTTCCCGTACGGCGGCCGGATCGCGTTCCCGGGCCTTGCCGTAGCCGCCGCCTCCTCCGGTATGCGAGCGTATGACCGTGCCTTTCGGCACCTTGACGCCGTTCACCTTGAGCAACTCGAGCACTTCTTCTTCGTCCGGCCGCTCGACGACCACCACAGGCTTGCTGCCTGCGCCACCGTCGAACAGTCCCCACCCCGTAGTGACCGAACGCTCGAACCACAGGAACAGATCGGAGTCCGCCTCAACCAGGTATTCCCGATAGGTTCCGTTGCCGCCTCGCCATTCTCCCGCCCCGCCTGAATCGGGCAGGATGCCGTAACGCGTCAGCCTGAGCGGGTACTTGGACTCGAAGATTTCGACAGGGATATCCTTGAAGCTGCCGTTGACGTTGTTAATCAGCGAACTCTGCCCGTCCCTGCCACGCGAGGCACCCCAGCCTCCTGTAGTAGGCTCGATCATCAGGTAGAACTGATCGTCGTTCCGCGGGTCGGCGCCGGCGACGGTAATGACCATCGAGTCGCCGTAGTGCGCACCCGCCGCTTTGTCGGGCATGATCGGTGCCAGTGCCTTGATGACAAGATCGATCAGCAGACCGAGCGATGAGAAATACCAGCCGCAAGCCGCCGGCTCCTGTGCCGAAAAGATTGTCCCTTCGGGCGCCAGCACCTCGAGCGGCCGAAACGAACCGCCGTTCGGCGATACGTCCGAGCAGATCAGGAGCTTGTACGCGACGCGGGCGGCTGCAATAGTTTGTGTTATACCGCAGTTGACCGGCCCTTTCGCCTGCGAAGCGGACCCGTCGAGATCGACTGACATGGCGTCACCCGTAACGGTCAACGCCAGTTTGACCGGCAGGGGATCGCTGCCGAGACCGTCGTTATCCAGAAACCCTTCGGCCGTGTACACGCCGTCCGGCAAGGCGCTCACGGCCTCGCGCTCGCGCGCCTCCGTTTGCCGGAAGATCTCGTCGCGCGCGGACCAGATCGTGTCAGCGCCGAAGCGATCGAACAGCGCCTGCATGCGCTTCTCGCCGGTACGGCCCGCCGCAACCTGCGCGTTCATGTCGCCAACGGTGGCATCGCCGAAACGGCTGTTCCGACGCAGGAGATCGATCACGTCTTCGCGCGGCTCACCGCCGTCGTACAGGCGGGTCGGCCCCCAGCGCATCCCTTCCTGGTAAATCTCATGAGAATCGACAGGGGTCCCCGGATCCTTCGCGCCGACGTCCAGCCAATGCGCGCGCGACGCCGCAAAACCTACGCGCTCGCCACCCCAGAAAATGGGCATGATGATCGTCGAATCGTTGAGATGCGTGCCGGTCATGTAGGAGTCGTTCATGTAGAAGACGTCGCCTTCCTTGAAGTAGTCCCATCCGTGCTGCTCGGCAATCAGCTTTACGCAAATCTCGAGATTGCCGAGGAACAGCGGCAGACCCAGTGACTGTCCAAGCACTTCTCCTTCCGGATCGATCAGCGCCACCGAGCAATCCTTGCCCTCGTAGATCACGGGCGTAAATGCGCTGCGAATCAGCGTTGCATTCATATCTTTCGCAATCGAGACAAAGGCGTTGCGAATGATCTCGGTCGTTACCGGGTCGACGTTGGCCATCAGCCCTCCTCCCGTGTCAGCACAATGCTGCCGAGCTTATCGATCGTCACGTGCCACCCCGGCGGCACAACGGTGGTTGCACTCTGCTCCTCAATGACAAGAGGACCCGCACCCTTGTAGTCCGTGGACAGGCTGTCGCGCGCAACGATGGGTGTCGTCAGCGTTTTCCCCGCGAAAACCACCTGCCGCTCGCCCAGCATCGCCGCGTCTCCACTCGCCCCCGGATCTTCGTTGCCGTATTTCTTCAATGCGCCAAACGCGGCGACCCGGAGATTCACGAACTCGACGGGGGCACCCGGGCTCGAATGTCCGTAGCGTCGCTCGTGCGCCGCGTGGAACGCCTTGCCGATGGCCTCGGTATCGTTGCTGTCCAACAGCACGTTGATCGAATACTCCTGACCGAGATAGCGCATGTCGGCCGAGCGCTGAAACGATATGTCGGCTTCCGCAACACCCTCGCTGAGAATCGCTTCGCGGCCGTTTGCCTCGAGCTCCTCGAACACGGCATCGAGATCGGCCCCGACGACAGTCGCTGCCGCGCGAAAGAAGCTTTGCGTGAAATCGTGCCTGAGATCGGTTTGCAGCATTCCCCACGCCGAGAAGGTGCCGGGAAACCGCGGCACGACCACTTCGCGAATGTCGAGCTCTTCGGCGAGAAAAGCCGCCGCCATCGGTCCGGCACCGCCGAACGCAACCAGCGCAAACTCCCGCGGATCGACACCTTGGCTGATCGTAATGGTCCGCATGGCGTCCGCCATTGCGGCGTTCGATATCGACAACACGCCTTCGGCAAACGCCGTGGAGTCCAGACCCGCCTCGGGAGCGAGCGACTCGATGGCCGTGGTTGCCGCCTGTTTGTCGAGCGACATGTCGCCGCCCAGTAGCGACTTTTCGCCGAGCCGGCCGAGAAACAGGTTCGCGTCCGTTACAGTTGGCTGGGTGCCGCCGCGCCCGTAACACGCCGGACCCGGGATAGAGCCGGCACTGTGCGGCCCTACCCGCATTGCGCCGTTCTCCATCCAGGCAATCGAGCCGCCGCCGGTGCCAATCGTCTCGATATCGATGATCGACATGAGCAGCGGCAGCCCTTCGAGTTCGGTCTCGAGCGTGGCGTTTGCGTGACCGTCCATGACCAGGCTCAGATCGAACGATGTGCCGCCCATGTCGACGCACAGAAGATTCTTGCGTCCGCCGCTCGCGGCCAGAGCCGTGCCCGCAATCGTGCCGCCGACGGGGCCGGACAGCAGTGTAAACACCGGGTGCTTCTGCGCGGTCTCAGCCGTCGACACGCCGCCGTTCGACTGCATGATGTGCACCGTGGCCTGCATGCCGAGGTCATGCAGCTCACCGCGCAGGCTCTTCAGATAACGCTCCACGACCGGGGCAACGTAGGCGTTCATGACGGCCGACGAGGCGCGCTCATACTCGCGCCATTCCCGAGCAATCTCGTGAGACAACGAAATGGATACCCCCGGCAACGCCGCGGCAAGGATCTCGCGCGCTGCAAGCTCATGCTGAGGGTGCGCGTAGGCATGAACAAAGCAAACGGCAACGGCGTTGATACCTTCAGCCTTCACTTTGTCGACAATCGGCTGAAAGTCCGCGGCGTTGAGCGGCTCGATTTCGCTGCCGTCCCAAGCGAGCCGCCCACGCACCTCGTGGACGTCGCGCCGCGGCACGAGTTGCTCCGGCTTCTGATAGCGCAGTTCGTAGAGCGTATGGCGGTTGCCGCGGGCAATCGTGTAGGCATCGCCAAGCCCGGCAGTTGTGATCAGCAAGACACGTTCGCCACGCCGCTCGAGAAAGGCATTGAGACCTACGGTCGTCCCGTGAACAAAAAAGCTGATGTCCTCGAGGTTGGGTACCAGCTCACGAATACCGTTGACGACGCCCACGGCCGGGTTGTCCGGCGTCGTCGGCACCTTGCCGACAAACACCGGCCCGTCCGAAGGCTCGATAACGATGTCGGTAAACGTGCCGCCAATGTCGGCCGAAACCCGATACTGAGTCATAGATCTGTATCCGCTATCGTTGTTGGCTGTTGATCAGTTGAAGTTGTACCGATACTTGACGTTCCAGATACGTCCCGGCGCGCGGGCCGAGAAGCCGCCGGCCACCCATTCCGAATTGTACAGCTCGTCGTTGAGGTTCTGGCCCGAGGCAATCAACTCCCAGCGGCCGTCCGATGCCCGGGCACCGATACGCGCATTGAAGAAGCCCAGCGCGTCGCGTGCCGTCGTGTTGTTCGGCTCCCAGAACTGCTCGCCGCGGCGTTCGTAGTCGCCGCGCAGGAAGAAATCGATGCTATCGGTGACGGGCGCCTCGTACTGGAAGCCCAGATTCAGCGTGCTGTCGGCAATGTAAGGCGCATCGTTGCCCACCGTCGTCGGATCGACCGAATAGGCGTCAATTTCGGAATCGGTGAAACCGTAGGCTGCATACAGATCCAGGT
Source organism: Woeseiaceae bacterium (assembly GCA_028289545.1). GTDB lineage: Bacteria > Pseudomonadota > Gammaproteobacteria > Steroidobacterales > Woeseiaceae > UBA1847. The sequence continues at coordinate 42,771 of JANQPG010000013.1, read as the reverse complement.
AATCGTTTACCCGAAAGAGGACGTCGACTTCACCACCGCTTAACGACACCTCGTCGATACTCGTCAGAATCTGCGCGCTGATGGCCCCAATGAACGAAAAGAACTGCTGGTCTTCGACGTCGGTCGAAAACACGGCGGCATTCAGCCGGACGCGGTCGTCCAGGTAGCTGCCTTTGTAGCCCAGCTCGATCGACTCCGATTCTTCCTGGAGGACGACGTCGGTAACGCCAATGAGACCCGCGTCAGCCGCCACTTGCGCAATGCCGTTCTGATTGAACTGGCCGCTGCGGAAACCTTCGCCCCAGGTCAGGTAGAAGTTATGGCTGTCGCTCGGCTGGTAGCGCAAGGTGATCTTCGGCTGCAGTTTATCGAAAGACTCGTTGTTGCGTGCGCCGGGCTGACCGGCCGGGAACTGCAGCGGTGACACAAACTGTGTGCGGTCTTCTTCGTCGTATCGCAGCGCCAAGGTCAGGTCCCAGAAGTCGTTGAGCGAGTAGTCGATGCTGCCGAATACGGCCCAGGACGTGTTCTCGTTGTCATCCGCAAGGAATGAGGTCGTGGGGTTGCGGGGATCGGTTGTGGGCTCACGCTCGATCCTGAGAATGCCCTGCCCGGTATCGGTTCCGGTCGAGAGTGACACGAAACGCTCCCAATCGAGATAGTAGGCACCAATTTCCCAGCGCAGGCGATCGCCGGAGTCGGACGACAAGCGCAGCTCCTGGGTGACGGCGGACAGCTCGAAAAAACCGGTCTGCGTACCATCGAACCCGAACACCGCCGGGGAGCTGCGAGCATTCGTGTACGGAAACTGGTCCGAATCGGCCCACTCCTCGATATCCGTAAACGACGTGACGCTCGTCAGCGTGCCGACCCCGGTCTCGAAATCGAGTTTCACGGACAAATCGAGCATGTCGCGTTCACCCGTATCGATGTTGTTGTCACGCACCGGAAGGACGTTGTTTGCGTCGACCGGTCCCGTGTCGGTACCAAAACCGATAGCCGTAATACCGTCCGCTCCAATATCGACGCCCTGGAACTGGAAGCCGATGCCGCGCCCCTTGTGTGTCGACACGGCGGCACGGAAGTCGGCCGAGAATGTATCGCTCGGCTCGAAAATCAGGCGGCCCCGGACGATCAGGTCTTCGAAGCGGTCGGCCTTTTCACCGCGGGTGATGTTGTCGAGATACCCCTCACGGTCGATGTAGTTGGCGGAGAGCTGGCCGAACCAGCGGTCCGGCACGAGCGCGCCGCCGACCGAACCCTGAACCGAGTACTCGTCGCCGTTGCCCGCGCCGACTTGTACATAGCTGTAGGCTTCGTTCGTTGGCCTGCGGGTGTTGATGATGATGGCGCCGCCGGTGGCGTTGCGGCCATAGAGCGCACCCTGCGGTCCCTTGACGACCTCTATGCTCTCGATGTCGAACAGCTCCTGCCGGAACTGAATCGCACTGAACTGCTGCACGCCGTCGATGACCACCGCTACCGGGGCTTCGCCGTTTCGCACCTGGGTAATACCGCGAATGCTGAGAAAACTGGTGCCGATGCCCTGCGAGGTCGCCAGGGTGACGTTCGGCGTCAGCTGAATCAAATCCTCGACGCGCTGGATGCCGGCGTCCTGGATCATTTGCGCGTTGAACACGGTCACCGCAATGGGCGCCTCGAGCGCAGTTTCGTTGCGCCGCCTGGCCGTTACCACAATTTCCTCGAGCGCATCCGCGCCGGATTCCCCGGAGCCCTGCGCCATTGCGGGCATCGAAATGGCACCCGCCAATACCGAAATCGCCAGATTTCTCAATGCTTTGGAAAAGACCATCTGCTTAACCCCCGTATCTATTCCTGTCAGCAGGCGCAACATTCGGCCCCTTCACCAAACGACTCCGCCAAGACCGGTTGACAACCTGAAGATTGCTACCGATCTTTACCTTACTTAAATTTTTTACCGAATCAAAGTTTTTTGACTTTGCTGGCTAGCGGACTAGAATTGCGGTCAAGCGTTAACAGGTCGTAGTAAAAAATGCCCAATCCCGCCAAATCAGCGAGTCCGATCGAACGTTCGATTGGCGGCCTCTTGAAGGCGCGCCGCCGTGAACTGGGACTTACGCTTCAAGAACTCGCGGCTCGCTCGGAGTTGTCGGCCGCGTTCCTGTCGCAGGCGGAGCGCGGCAAGGCCACGCCGTCCATCGTCTCGCTCATCAACATCGCCAGGGCGCTCGAGACCGATATCCACTACTTCATTACGCCGCCCGCTCCCACCAGCCTGGTGCGCCGCGCCGCCGACCCGCAGTACGTCAACATTGACTCTCCCGTCGTCTACAAGCGACTCGACGCCGAAATTCGCAACCAGCGGATGAGCGCCCTGGTCATGGAAATTCCGCCGGGCACGAGTCTGCCCGCCGTACACCGCGACGAAGGCGAGGATTTCTTCTACGTGCTCGAGGGCGAGGTCGAACAGCGTATTGGCGACAAGGTCTTTACCCTCGGAAAAGGCGACAGCGCGCACCACAACACCCAGATCGATCACGACGTCGTCAACAAGAGTGACGACGTGGCAAAACTGCTCTGGGTCGGTACGCCCGTGTTGTTCCCGGCAAGCGACAGCTCACGACGCGACGAGTGACTGCACGGCCGCCAACTGATCGATTATGTCGGCGCTAAGGATCGACACGGCAAAAGGCGGCTTCACAATTCGGCTGCACGATACAGAGGCACCGGCGACCTGCCGCTACTATCGGGATATTGCCGCACGCGGGGACCTGGACCAGGGTGTGGTCTTCCGTGTAACGACGCGAGAAAACGACACCCAGTCCAACGGCTGGCCCATCGACATCGTTCAGTTCGGCACACACAGCGGACTCGACGGCGATCGCCGATCCATCCAACACGAATCAACCGACACAACCGGCCTTACGCATCGGCGCTGGACGGTGTCCGCGTCGTGTTACGCGCCAGGTGAAGTCTACGGAAGTTTTTTTGTGTGCATGCGCGACGAACCGGCGCTCGACTTCGGCGGCAAACGACGCAGCGACGGGCTTGGTTATGCCGCCTTTGGAGAAGTTGTCGACGGGCACGGCACGATCGAAACACTTTATGCACACGCCGGCGCAAACGAGATTCTGAAGCAGCCGATCCGCATCAATCGGGTAACGGTTCAGCACGACTAAACAACAAGCGCAGGGGGAAGCTGCGAGATGACTACAGAAACCACAGCGGCAGCAGACGACCGCGACAACAACGCCCTAAGTGTCGGCGAATGGTTCGCGGACATGCCGCTGACGCGGACACACTGGCTGGCCGGCATGACGCTGTTTATGACGTTTGTCATCGAATCCTGGGAAATGATGATCATCATTTTCTCGTCCGGCGCGATCGGCAGCGAGTTCGAACTCACCAACACCCAGATCGGCTCCCTGATCAGCGCCATGTTCATCGGCATGATTCCGGGCGCGCTGCTGTGGGGTAAGCTCATGGGCCCACTGGGCCGCAAACAGTGCCTTGTCATCAGCGTTGGTCTGTACGGCATATTCCCGCTGCTCAGCGCTTTTGCGCCAACGTTCGAAGCGCTCTGGGTCGTGCGCTTCGCCGCCGGCATTGTACTCGCAGGTGCACTGGTCGTGACTTTTCCGTTCTTCGAAGAGCTGGTGCCGGTGCGCGTGCGCGGCAAGGCCACGGTGTACCTGTCGGCGGGCTGGCCTCTCGGCGTGCTGACGGCCATCGGCGTCACGGTCCTCTGGATGGACCTGGGCTGGCGCGTCGTGCTCGGCTTCAGCTCGCTGGTATCGCTGTGGGCGTTCGTCATAGCGCGCTTCGTGCCCGAATCGCCGTACTGGCTCGCGGAAAAAGGCCGTACCGACGAAGCAGACGCGTCGATAATCAGGCTGTCCGAAGGTCGCGTATGTGCGGAGACAACGCCGGGTGACAGCGCCCGCGGCAACGACATAGCCTTTCTCAATATCTTCCGCGGCAAGGCGCTACGCACGACCGTGATTCAAAGCGCCATCAACTTCTGTTTTGCGTGGGGTTATTGGGGCCTGACGTCCTGGATGCCGGCGCTGCTCGCCGAGCGCGGCCTGCAGGCGCGCGAGGGCCTCGGGTTCATGGCGCTGTCCGCCTTGTTCATGTTTCCGGGCTACATTTCGGCGAGCTTTCTGACCGGCCGCTTCGGCCGCAAGAAAGTCATGCTGCTTTACGTCTTCATGTCGGCCGTTGCCGGCTTCGGTTTCGCCGCGTCCGCAAACGTGACGCAGATGTACGTCTGGAACTTTACGCTGTCGTTCTTCATGCTGGGTGGCTGGGGCATCTGGAACACCTGGCTTGGAGAGATCTACGATACGCGCAACCGAGGCGCGGGCACGGCGTGGGGTGTGTCGGCGCAGCGTGTAGCTAACGCGATCGCTCCGATTGCGATCGGTGGCGTGCTGGCCACGTCAAATTTTCTGCAGACGGTCTCGTTCATTACCCTGTTCCTCGCCGTGACCTTCATTGCGTCGCTGTTCCTGCCTGAGACGGAAGGCGAAGCCCTAGCGTAAAGAATCAGGTTTGCAAAGGACTAGTGTTCCCAATCTCTTGCGACCAACGCCTGCCGTAGGTCGGTCAGACGCTCGAATCGTTCACCTGCACGAAGCTGAACCGGGGAAAGATCAACTCCCGCTTCGACGAGCGCCTGCTCGTACTTGGCCGCAATATCCGCACCGTGCCCTAGCCGGCTTGCGGTCAGATAGATCTCGTAGCCCAGTTTCGCTTTGTCCACGTCCAGGACTCCGCCAACGTGAACCATGCCGCCGACGCTCCTTCGGCTCATCCACTCCATGAGCGGTCCCGGCTTTCCGCTCAGAGCAACTGCCCGTTCGTAGTAGATCTCAGCTTCGCTAGCGTCCGGGCTGCGTCGCGCCAGAATTACGGCCGCCTCCGGAGACGTCTCAGCGAGACTTCTCAGTTCCGCAACGGAGTACTGCTCGTAGGGATGATCGGCAACTTTGACGACGCGACAAACCTCATACGTACCGAGGAAACGGCAAACCGACTCGTAGGTGCCCGGGTTGACGAACAGTTCGTCGGAGTGCGGTTCAGCCTCGCTGCGACAGCGCGCTGGAGGCTCGGAAGAACCTTCAACCTGGCGCTTGACGATATCCACAAGGCAAGCCGGGGTCCTGCCGATACTCTTCGAGAACGCGACGAGGCCGGGATCCGTTTCGTAAGAAGCATCGTAGAGCCTGCTGGTGTCAAACTGAAATTCCGGCTCCTCTTCTTCCGGCATCCAATTCGGAACCTCAGCTTCCGGCGGAACCTGGGGAGCCAAATGGCCGTTCCCTGCGTCAGATCGGCTGGACGTTGTCGCCGAACGATCGCCGGAGAGCAATATCGCGAATATGACCAGCCCGACGAGACCGGTCGCGACAACTATCCATCGCTCGGGCCGCGCAATCACAGCGACGTAATTGCCTTCTCGCCCGTCTCCAGGTCAATGACGATGATCGCATCCATGGCACCGTCGCCAACAAAAGCGCGACGGCCGGCCACATCCAGCGCCAGGCCGGTGAGATCTCGCAAAACGGGGCCCGGCGACGACTCTCCGCTGGACACCAGCGATTGTGTTGCTGTCGCAAGATCAAACGCCAGCAGATCCTCCTCTTCCCCTTCGAGGACAAGCAGACGATCCCCGTCGAGGCGGATCTCCTGAGGTCGTCCGGTTGCCGCACAGCAGTCGGTCATGACGTTGGCAAAATCCGCGCGAGTCCCGGATAGCAGATCGACTTCGATAACCGTGCCCCGGGTCTGGTCGGTGATGAATGCTCGGTCGCCGGCCGGGTCGACGACTATGCCGGTGGGTGTTATGAAACTTGTACCGGAGCTGGCGTCGGACACGGTGCTGCGGTCGCCCGTCGCGAGATCGATGGCAAACACCGAGTTGTTGACGCTGTCGACAAGCAGTGCCCGGTTGTTTCCAGCGTCGAAGGTCATCGCAACAACAGTATCGAACGCGGGGCCGGAGCCGACCGTATCGCTGGCGGTCACCGTGCGATCCCCCGTCGTGTTGTCTACAGCAATCAGTCGATTTTCTGTACGGTCGAAGACGAGGGTCTCATTGGTGCTTCTACCGGTAATGACGGAGACAACGGAAGACGAAAAATCCGTGCCGCTGCCGGTCTGCGAGTCCGACAGTACGCGGCGATCACCGCTACCGAGATCTACCGTCGAGACTCGCAGGTTGGGCGCGTCCAGCACACGGAGTTCGCGAGCGGCCGCATCGTAAGCCAGGCTGGTCAAGGCGAAGAATTTGTCGCCCATGCCGACGAAGCTTTCACTAATTAGCGTACGGTCGCCCGTCGCAAGATCGACGCTCTGAATCGACGGGCCGACGAACCTCGTTGACACGAACGCAAGGTTGTCCGCGGGAACGTACGCAATGGATAGCGGGCTTGCGAGCGGAGGCCCGGAGCCGGTCACGAAACCCGAAATCTCCGTTCGATCACCCGTCGCAAGCTGGATGCTCAAAACAGAGTTTGCGGTTGGTCCCTGATCGCTGGCAATGAGCCGGTCGTTGCCCGAATCAAAGGCGATACCCGACAGATTGCTGAGTGTGGGTCCGCTGCCAACCGCGTCACCGGATACCTCGGTGCGGTTGCCGGTAGCGATATCGATTTCGAGTACGCGGTCGATGCCGTTGCTGTAAACGAACAAGCGGTTGTTGGCCTCATCAAGCGCAATACCGTTGGGGGAAAAAAGCTCGGCGCCCGTACCCACTTCTTGATTGAATGTCGAACTCGACGCAACAGTACTTGTGCCGTTGACGAGGTCGACGGCAAAAACTCCGGCGAAGTTGCTCGCACCTGGGTACGTCGCCGTGACGTATGCAGTGGCGCGATCAGCCGTGACGGCAAACGCCCTGGCGATCCCCGGACTACCCAGGCCGCAGCAGGACCATAAACGCGTCCTGTCGCCCGTCGTCAGCTGCACGCGATGGATGGCGGGCACAGTAGCATCAAGGACCAGCACAAAATCGTCGTTCGGATTCGTTCGGTTGGCCGGAAAGTCGGCGACCATATCGGCGACGCTTCTGAACTCCGTGCCGCTGCCAACGCCGGCGCCTGATCGGATGATGCGGTTGCCATCCGCTGTAACTTCGATGACGGCGTTGATAGCGGGTTCGACGTAGTAAAGAGCGTTGTTGTCCGCGTCGTAGAGAACGCCTTCGGGTTCCTCGATAATCGGCTGGTTGCCGATCGCATTCGCCGTATTGCTTGCGCTGCCGTCCGCAAACTGCGCGTTGACGTCGATGTTATCCACCGGAAACGCAACCGGTACATCGGTCGTAAATCGATCCGGATCGTTGGGGTCCTGTATGGGGGCGACACCGTCGATCAGAATGGATGTCAGTACACCCGAGGCGCCGCTCCCGTCATCCGCATCCAGCACGCGAGCAGACACTCGCGCTTGCGTGGTTCGGCCGCCAAGGTTTGCGCCGCCGGTTGGGTACTCGAGTATGGCGGTATAGAGTTTCTGATCGGTCACCGTAATCGTGACGGCCAGCTCGGCCAACAACCCGGCATCGTCGGCGTTGATCGTGACCTCGTAGTTATTGTCGGCTCCGGCGTCCGCTGGATTTTCGAAATCCGGATTGGAGACGAAACTCAGCTCGCCGCTGGCGGCATCGATCGTGAATTGTGCCTGATCCGCGCCTCCGGTGATCTCGTAGCTGATCGGACCGCTGCCGGCAGCAACGGCCGTGTATACGTTGCCGCCATCGTTCTCGGGGACGCTCGCGGTCGCGGCCGAACTGAAGACCGGCGGCGGCTCGGCCACATCGGTGACCGTAACGGCCACGGCCTGTGTCGCGGTGCCACCGTTACCGTCGCTCACACCGATCGTTACGTCGTAGACGTTATCGGCGTTGCTGTCACCGGGTATCTCGAAGTTGGGAGGCGCGTTGAAACTCAACAAACCGCTTGCGCCATCTATGGAGAACAGGGCGGCGTCCGCGCCGCCCGATATGCTGAAGGTCAGCGTGTCTCCGTCGGCGTCGGTTGCGGTTGCGGTATACCCTGAAGCGTTGCCGTTTTCGGCAGCAGACGCATTGCCCGCCGACGTAAACGTCGGCGCGGCATTCACCGGTGGCGGCGGAGGTGGAGGCGGAGATGACCCACCACCGCCCCCTCCCCCACAGGCCGCAAGCGCGGCGGCGGAAAGCGCGGCAGTAAGACGAAACGGAAAAAAACGGTTCGGGGGGCGACGAATCAACATGGCGCGACCTTCGTGTAGCGGGTGGTGCACTTTTTTTACTTATTATTCCGGCCGTCCGTGGCAGAAGCGCCGGATTACCACTGTTAACACAACTATAACAAAGCCTGCGGATGTTGGCGTGGGCGCAGCCTGCAAGCAGGCATCGCTTCAGCCACGCCAATACGTCGGGACTTACGCGCGGCCGTATATATTCAGATACGACCTGCAACGATTGCGAGATCAATGTAACGGCGATCCGCCCTAACATGTCGATCTATGGCAACGATCCCTTCAAGACGAGCGAGCATGCTCTCGAAACCACGTACGGCGCCACGCTCAACTTTTTTTGCAGTCCTTTTCCTGACGATTATCGGGAGCAATGTAATGGCCTATGAAGAGCCGGACTACTCTGTCACACACCAGACGCCCAACTATGAGATCCGACAGTACGCCCCCTATATCGTTGCGGAGACGGAGACTGAAGGCAGCTTCCGGACCGCGGGAAGCCGAGCTTTCCGAGTTCTTGCAGGCTACATATTCGGCAATAACCGGTCATCGACAAAAATGGCAATGACCGTCCCGGTCGAATCACAGGATGCGGCCGAGCCCGTCAAGATGGCCATGACCGCCCCGGTGATATCGACGTCCGACGACACGGACCCGGAACGGTATATCTACCGCTTTGTCATGGAAGCCAAGTACACGATGGACAGTTTGCCGATACCCAACGATTCCCGGGTGAAGCTCCGTCAGGTGGGACCAAAGCTGATGGCCGCGAAACAGTTCACGGGACTGCGGGCGGAAGACAGCTATGAAAAGCACAAAGCGGAGCTTCTGCGAAGTCTGGCCGATGATGGGATCGGACTTGCCGGGCAACCGAAGCTCGCTCGCTACAACGGCCCGTTCACGCCGTGGTTCTTGCGCCGCAACGAGGTGATCGTGGAGATAGACTGGGAGAGCCCGTAGAAACAGAACGGCCCAGCCCGCCCGTCAAAGCAAGACACCTAGCGGCCGAAGACGACGTGGCGCCATGCTGGTGTAGGATAGGGTCGAAAGGGACTGGAGCACCGTTGGAGAGAAGGTAGGTGGGTGCCAGCCCTCACGCGTAGACATTGTCATGAGGAGCAATAAATGTTGAACGGGAGGAAAGTTCGCAGACGGCCTGCCACGTCGCCAGCACTTGTGTACCGCAACGGAAACATTTGCGCAGCTCCACGAGATAACCAATACCGATCGGCTCGCGGGACTCCACTGCTGCTCGCCTGCCTTGGTGTTTTCGTTTGCTTTCAACCTTCTGAAGTAGAGGCCCAACAGTCTGCGAACAACGACGCAGATCCCTATGCCGTGCCGAGAGAAGACTTCTCGATTCGGGCTTTACAGGAGGGATATTCGGCCAAAACAGCCTACTCACTCAGCTCTCAATGGACTTTGCAAAAGTTCCTGGACGTCACCGAGGCGGGCGCTTACTCGTACATGCATCTGGCGGAGTTCCTGCCGCACGCCGTCATCAGGCGAGACGGCCCGGTTGCCGTGCTGACCGTCAATCCGAACGCCGCAATTGGCGACACGACCCTCGAGGATACCGACGGCACATCAGTGACATTAGACCGGATGGTCAACGCAGCGGACTCTCCCGTTCAGGGCATCATGGTGTTGCACCGCGGCGAGATCGCTTACGAAACCTATCCCGGCATGCGCAAGACGGACAACCACGTCTGGATGTCGAATGCGAAAATACTCTCGAGCCTGCTAATCGGTCAACTCGAAGAGGAAAACAGAATCGACGTGCAAGAGACAGTGGGTCACTACCTCAGTGAGGCGAAAGGGACCGCTTGGGAAAATATCAAGGTACTGGACGTACTGAACATGCAGTCGGGATTGGACCTCGAGGAAAATCCCGCGTCCCGCAAAGGCGATACGCCCTATGGACGCTTTGCTAAGTCAGAAATTGGTGCGCCCAACAGCGAAGGCGTCGTCGAAACGCACAACGAGGCGCTTCTACGCATACCTCGGCTACGCGAGCCGGGGAATGTATTCGAGTATTCGTCGGCGAACACACAAATGCTCGGTCTGCTGATCGAGGCAATCACTGGTGTCCGACTCAACGAAGCCCTGACCGAGCGGGTGTGGAGACACTCTGGCATGGTGGGCGACGGCCTCCTCGGTCTCAGTCCGCAGGGAAACGGCATCATACACGGCCTTGTCAGCAGCCGACTCGAAGACCTCGCAAAAACCGGGCTGCTCTACACGCCGAGCTGGGACAAGACGGCGTCCAGGCGAGTCGTTTCAAAAAACATGATCGTAACGATTCAATCCGCGGGTAGAGAAGAGAACTACATGAAGGGAACCCTCGGTCCTCACCTTGCCGATGCCTTCGGAGAACGCCCGCTGTTCAACGCTTACCAATGGGATGCCGTGTTTGCGGACGGCGATATCTACAAGAGCGGCATGAACGGCCAGGGTATTTATGTATCACCGCAGCGGGATGTCGTGATTGTCTGGTTCGCCACGGGAGGCTCCTCGATCCCCATGGAGGCTTTCGCCCGAGCAATAGCCAAATCGCTATAGCTCGGACGGGCCTTCTGAATCGGCGTCGTCAGCCTTCCAACATCTGCATCATGGCTTCGGGATATCGGCTGCCTGTAGCGGCGTCTCTCGGAAACGCCGCTTCGATCGCGGCAAGATCCCCATCTGACAGTTCGACGTCGATGCCACCCGCGTTCTCGTCCAGACGCTCTGCGCGGCGCGTGCCGGGAATCGGCACGACGTCATCGCCCTGAGCGAGCAGCCACGCGAGCGCCAGCTGGGCCGGTGTGCAATCTTTGCTGGCTGCAATATCCTGAATCAGCTCGACAAGCGCGAGATTCTTCTCGAAGTTTTCTCCCTGAAAACGCGGATTGCCGCGCCGCCAGTCGTCCTCCGCCAGATCGTCAATGGTCTTGATCTGCCCGCTCAGGAACCCCCTGCCCAGTGGGCTATAGGCCACGAGACCCACGCCAAGCTCTCGACAGGTCGGCAGGATAGTGTGCTCGATGTCACGGCTCCACAAGGAGTACTCCGTCTGCAGCGCCGCTATGGGGTGAACACTGCTCGCACGCCGCAGCGTGTCGGCCGACGCCTCGGACAGGCCCAGATGCCGCACCTTGCCCTCTTCGACGAGACGAGCCATCGCGCCAACCGTCTCTTCGATCGGCGTTTCCGGATCGACACGGTGCTGGTAGTAAAGATCGATGTGGTCGACACCCAGACGCTTTAGGCTCGCCTCACAGGCTTCGCGAACGTAGTCCGGCCGGCTGTTCAACCCGACAAATTCGCCATCGTCGTCACGGATGATTCCGAACTTGGTTGCGAGGATCACGCGATCCCGGACGCCCTCGAGCGCACGCCCAACCAGCACCTCGTTGGTCCTGGGTCCGTAGATATCCGAGGTATCCCAGAACGAGACGCCGACGTCCAGGGCATGTTTCAGGGTCGCCAGCGATTGAGCCTCGTTACGCGGCCCGTAAAACTCCGACATGCCCATGCAGCCGAGGCCGATTGCCGAAACCCGTAGTCCACTGTTTCCCAGTTCGCGTGTTTGCATTCGTTTTTCCTCTTCGAGGTGGTTTCGAGGCGCCGGCAGCAACCGGCTCGAGGTACGGATAAATCGTAGGGTAGAGGCAGCCCAAGCTATAGATCAGTCCTCCGGCGTTTTTGCCTAATCCTATCGATTGACGCGCTATCGGCGGCTCAAAGGGTCTCACAATGGCATAATTCTGCTACCTCTTTACTACAGCTTTGCGCCACAGACATGTCGATGCCGGTAGAAATGGACCTTTCAGGAGAAGCGCTCCGCAACGAGTTCCTGCGGCTCGCGCCCGACGAGGGCCTGAACGAGTCGCCGTGGTCGGGCCTCGCCATTTTTCGTGCCGACAAACCGGCGACCTGTGTTCCTGTCGTGTACGAACCCTGCATCTGCGTGGTGGCGCACGGCCGCAAACAGGTGCACATTGGCGGCGAAGTCATTACCTACGATCCGCTCAACTACCTCGTCGTCGGGGTTCCACTACCCGTCGAAGCCGAAATTGTCGAGGCCAGCGAGAGCGCACCGTTTCTTTCCCTGCGCCTGAACGTCGATGTCGCCATGCTCTCGGAACTCCTGCTCGATACCCAACCGGAACCCGCGACCGACGACGCCTCTCGCGCAATCTACGCCTCACGCATGACCTCCTCCCTGTCGAGTGTCGTCAGCCGCCTCTTGAGATCACTGCACAACAGCAACGACGCGCGCGTCCTGGCGCCTCTGGCCGTTCGCGAACTCCTCTACCACATACTCGTCGGCGAACAGGGCGAACGGCTGCGATCGGTGGCCATGCGCGACAGCCGAGCTAACAGAATCGCCGCCGTCCTGCGCTTCCTACACGAACACTCAAACCAGCCGCTGACCGTCGAAGAACTCGCGAAGCGCGCTTCCATGAGCGTCTCGACCTTTCACCACAACTTCAAATCGATGACTTCGCTGCCGCCGCTGCAGTATCTGAAGATGATCCGGCTGCATCAGGCGCGATTCCTGATGCTCAACGACGGACTCGGCGCCGGTGAGGCAGCCTACTCGGTGGGTTACAACAGCGCGTCGCAATTCACACGGGAGTTCCGGCGTGTGTTCGGAGCGCCGCCCGCGCGTGAGGTCAGGCGGCTACAGGGCTCGTCAAGCGAGCCCGATCGGCCAGTCGCTGACGGCATGAATGCCTGACCCGGACGCTGCAGCTAATCGACATCGCAAACAGAGCTTGTTGATCGCCTCTAAATCAAGCCGGCTGCTGCAACAACACCTGGCGTAACGTTCGCAATGCGATTTCGCTGCGCCCCATCAGATCGCGATGCAAGATATCGACCGTGTCCGGATCCGCTGCAACATCCGGGTGCCGACTTTCGTAGGTCAGCGTTAGCCGGCAGCCGTCTTCACCGTCATCCGCAAAATCGACGGTCATACGCGGCAGCAGCTGCGGCAGGTCACCCTCCATGACAAACCGTTCATTCGGCGTTGCCTGTTTGACTTCGATGGTCAACTCACCCGGCCCTTCCGGAAACTCGATCTTCTCCAGATAACGCTTACCGACAGTTCCCGCCGGCAGTTTGTCGGTCGAGCGAATGTCGATGACGCCTGGAAACCAGTTGCCGTAGTTCTCCATGTCGACGACATACTCGTACACGCGGCTTGGAGGGAATTCAAAGGATCTTTCAATTTGTGCCAACTGCACCATGGTCGCACCTCTTTTCATCAAGCTGGAGATGGGGCGCATAGTAGTGATACGCTGGTTTAACCGAAAGTAACCACCGGTTAACCTTCAGTTAACAAAAAAGAAAACCCTGATGTCGAAGTTTCGCCAGTACCAGGTTTTTACTGCCGCCGTCGAACACGGCTCGCTCAGTGAAGCTGCAAAGATCCTCGATGTCTCCGTGGCGGCCGTAAGTAAACAGATTCGCGCGCTCGAAACGGATACCGGGGCGAAGCTGCTGGACCGCACAGCATCCGGCGTGCGTATGACACAGCTGGGTCAGGAGTTTTACGGGGAATGCCGGCAGATATTGACGGCGGTGGAGAACGCGGAAGACGGGTTGCGCTCGGCGCAGGCATCAATGGACGGCCGAATATCGATCACGCTTTCACGCGCGCTTGCGGCCGAGCCTGTCTACGGCGCACTTGCAGAGTTCTCGGAGGCTCACGCCGGGATTCGCTTCGATCTCATCTTCAACGAGAACTTGCAGAATCTCAGTGAAGCCAATATCGATTTTGCACTGCGCATCGGGCGGGTCGACGACCACGCGGGACTCGTTGCGGTCCCCCTTATGCGAGTCCAGCCGGTGTTGTGCGCAACACCGGCATACGTGCAGCGACTGGGCAGCGAACGGGAAAGATTATCGAGCGCAAACACCGTCGCAACCGTTCCCATCAACTTGTCCGCTCCTGTCAGAACCAAGCTCAAAAAGTGGGGACTCGATTTCACCGCGCCAAACACGCATACCGTAACGGATCTGGACGGTGTACGCGGTGCGATTCTCTCCGGACTGTGTATGGGTGTACTTCTGGATATCGCCGTCCGAGAGGAATTGGAAAGCGGCGAACTGGTAGAGGTTGGCCCCGGTGAAAAACTACCGGGCAAACAGCTCTACCTTCTCTATGCGCGCGATCGTCTGATGCTGCGACGGCAGCGGGAGTTCAGGAGTTTCCTGAGGGATCGACTGAAGGATGCGAACCGAACCTGAAGGTCGCAAACCCCATCGCCGTACAGGTCACCGACCGATTTCTCCATCACTACAAAAGCAGTACACCCGGAAAAACCCAGCGCAAAGACGCGAAAACCTGACGTCGTTCACGTCATTGGCCGTCGTACTCTGATTTCATCCGGGGTCAGACTGCATCGTTGGCCACGGGCGAGCAACTCGCTCGTACAGCACCGTAAGGGAGCCCATTGTGATACGAATTCCAGCAGTACTCATTGCCGTTCTTGTTACATCAGGCTGCGTGTCTTTCTCGGAAGCTATCGAGCGATCCCGCCTGATGGCCGAGCTGACCGAGGCCGGTCAGAATGTGGCTATCGTCGAAAGCGTCGAGGGTTCCTGCACGGAGACGAATCGCATCGACACGCGTATACCGTTTGCCACCTACGACGAGGCAAAGAACATCGAATACCTTGGAAACTACCTGCGCAACGTTGCGGGTCAGAGCGGCGCCAACGCGGTTGTCGTCACCAGGGAGGATTGGTATCGCGTGACGGGTGATCCTGCCGCCAGTCACGTCGGCGTTGAGGTTGAGGCGGCAACGTACGCCTGCCCGCAACGCTCGTAAACACCCCGGCCAACGGCCGAACCAGCAGAACGGCAACTATGGATAGCTGATGCTGACGCTTTCGGCATACCCGTAGCGAATCGCCTTCGCTTCCAGTGTTGTGCCGGCCGGAATGGAGACGGCGCCCGTGTACAGCCGCCAGCCCTCCTCTCCGGAAAAGCGGTAAGCGATGGAAGCCCCTGTGGTAGGAGAGGACAGGTTGACAGACCGCCCCCCATTCTCATCTGATGACGTGACCAGCGGTGCCAACGTAACGGGCTGCTCGCCGTCCGGCCACATGGCGAGCACCATGGCGCGTTCACCTTCGCGCCCCAACTCGCCGGTGCGCCGAAGCCAGTCGTCCAGGGCCGATCGCATTCGCAGAAGCGTCTCGCGATGCTCCGGGTCCGCTGCGAGGTTGATCAGCTCATGGGGGTCCGTCTCGGTATCGTACAGTTCCTCAGGTACGCGGGGTACTGCAAAATAGTGCGACAGGCGCTCCGGCAAATCCCCTGACGCTGCGAGCCGCCTGAGTTCCTGCATAGACCCAAGATTCTCCCGAAAGTAGAGTGGAGCGAACAGTGCGCGCTCCGGCATCTGATTGCGAATGAACTTGTACCGCTCGTCACGCACTGCCCTGGACAAGTCGGGATGCTCATCAAGCCGGTCACGCGCAGCGAAAACGTAGCGGCGTTGTGGCGTATCGTCATCGAAAACGTTCCGTCCCTGAATGAACGATCGCGATGGAGTGCCCGTCATGTGCAGGAAGTACGGGGCAACATCGACAAACGAGACGAGCCGGTCGTCCTGCGCGCCCGCGCGCTTACCGTCCGGATAGCGGACGATAAAAGGAACGTGCAATCCGGAATCGTAGATAAATCGTTTGGCGCGGGGAAAACCGTCTCCGTGGTCCGTCGTGAAAATAACTACGGTCTCGTCGAGCACGCCCTCCTCTTCGAGTAGACTGATCTGCTCACCCACCCAGTCGTCCATCAGCCGAATATTGTCGTAGTGCTGCGCAATCTCCTGCCGAACTAACGGCGTGTCGGGCAGGTAGTCCGGCACGATTACGGCAGCAGGGTCGGTACGTGTCCCGAGCAATGCCAGCCGCTCGGCATGTTCGCGAGCGCGTCCCGCGGCGTCGTCCGTGGCCGTCGCGTGTGCCGGAATAAACAGACGGCTTTCGTGCGTGAGGTTTTGGCTGAACATCGCAAAAAACGGCTGGCCGGCAGGGGCATGGCGCCAATCTGCATCCCGGCCGTTCTCGTCCCAGATCGTAAACGGCTGACCGAACTGGTAGTCCGTCTTGCTGTTATTGGTCGTGTAGTAGCCGTTCGCCCGTAGCAGCTCGGGAAAGGCTTTCACGTCCGGCGGCGGCACGGCTTCGTAAGCGAACCCGTCGGTCCCAAACGTGCCCAGCGGTCCGGCTCGTTCCCGCCCGAAACTCGACGTACGCATGTGCTGCGCACCGAGAGCCTGCTGATGGACTCCCGTCATGAGAGCCGCGCGGCTGGGCGCACAAACGCCGGCCGAGGTAAATACGTTGGTGTAGGTAATGCCTTCGGCGGCGAGTTGATCGATGTTGGGCGTCTCGGCGAGCGGGTCGCCGTAAGCGCCGATTCGCGGGCCAAGATCCTCGACCACGATGAATACGATATTGGGCCGGGCACTGCCGGCACCATCCCCAGGCGTTTCGTCAGAAGGCGCCTTCTCGCACGCGATCGGCGACACACAAAGCAGCAGAACCGCCGCAAATCGATTCACGGTTGGGATACCCGACCGAGCAAAGAAGGAATGACCGATACCTCGCCTTCTGCCCTGGATCGCGGCGCGTATTTCGCCCATGCGCTTCCGAATCGCCATCACCTCTCCCTTTTCCCAATCTTGAGGCTGGCAACAATACCGCTGCAACGCGATGAACCCCACTCTCTTGATGCCAACGCGTTCTTGCCGGAGAGTTTGTCACCAATCTCCGACGTAATTCACCTCGCTCACGATCGTCTTGTCGATTACGCCAATATCTATCGGCTGTCCAGCGGCGGCCTTCGCAAGCAACACCGATAGGAAAGACTTCCCTGCACCAGTGGATGCATCGAACCAGTAGTTGTAACAGCACGCCAGGTAGGTTGCGTCGAAGGTGTGGAGATTTCTTAGATAAACCCGGTTCTGCGACGTAATCTGCCACTTTATCTGGCTCGCATCTTCTACTCGCAAAAAGTCCGAGGCCTGCGCTGCAGGGCCAAGAAGCAGTACAGGGATCAGGAAAAGCAGTTTGACGCCATTGCAAAGCAGTATCTTCATTGTGAACACCTCTAATTGCGAATCTCAGCCTGGTATACCTCACACTGCGGCCACGAGACGACACGCAGTAAGACTTTGGACTTCTGCGCTTGAGCTGAAAGAAGAATGGACACCAGTGTTGATTGGGTCGCCGGGACCCAGCAAAACCCACCATTGAAGTAGCCGGCGGGGTCAGCCTGGCACGCAGAGCACGCGTTGGAGCCGTTGGCGTCAACATGAAAAAGGACGTAGCCACCGCGGTATGCGAAACGCTTGAGAACACCTTCGCTAATTCCCTCGGACGCATTCGGCGGCGCATTCGCAAGACCAAGCGAAAGCAGCAGGACGAGGGAATAGAGCGTTCTCACCCTCTTGCTGGATCGTATAGCCTTCATACTGGCAACCCCCTTGCTGCTACCTTGAATGGTTCATCCCGCGTAGCCCGACCAGCGATCAATCTCAAGAAGCGGCGCCTCCAGACCCTTGTAGTCCGGCGCGGCTCACCTTGTTCATCAAGCGAACCGAACACTCAAGACTCCAGCCTGACAGTCTTGAGTGACTCTACACCCGAAAACTCATTGCAGGCGTTGAGCCCTTCGAGCCGGGTTGGCCTGCCGGACGAATAGGCGACCAGAAGCGCAGCGTACATTTGTTTGTCGAGTTCGCTTGTCAACGGCAACGTGTAGTTCCAATGCGTATTGGAATGGCAACTCGAATAGGGGTTCGTATTGCTGGCATCCACTTTGATGAAGACAAAATTGCCGTAATTCTTTCCGATATGCAGCTCAGTGATCGTTCCGGTAACGGAACTCGAGGCGCCGGCTGCACCCGATACGAGCAAACACACGGCCAAAGCCATTTTCGACAGAGCCCTGGGTCCTGGAGCGAATACGTTCATCTTCGTCACCTTCTGGTTATCCAATCGCCTGGCGAGCAGCAGTGTGTGTTTTGGCAAACCGCCCTTCAATCGGTAGATCCCGCAGGTCTTTCTGGCAAGCGCCGTCCTCGTAATTTTTAGCAGATGGACAGATACCGAACGAACAGGAGACTCTGACAATAGCATTAATGAACGGCAAGTCTCGTTACGCTCCGACGATGAAAGGCTTTGGTATCCGACCGGGCGGCATGCGTCAGTCGATATCGACCACGACCACACCCGCCGGGTATCCGAATGGCCGTCCTTCAATACCGAGGTGTGGTACGCCCGTGCCCGGATCTTCCGGTGTCAACAACTGTCGTGCAAGCTGCCTTCCGTCTCCAACATCGGCGGGGCCGTGACCAAACACGAGCATCCAGACCTGGGATCCCGGCGACGGCTTCAAACCTCGAAGGTCGCCCACAAACCAGGTACGACGAGAGGTTCGGGCGACCGCACTGTCCATACGACCGAAGACGGCGAGCGGATCAAGGCGGTCGCCCGCTTCGTCCGGCGTAAAGAAATCGGCCAGACCGCAACGACCCGCGTAACCGCTGGGTTCGGGAAACGGCACCGGAGAGTTTTCCGGCGTCAACCGGATGCCGGCGCAGGAATCCGGATCGTCAATATAGACCCACCACACGGTGTAGGCATTGCCTGGCGTCAGGCCGCGCACCCGCATGTGCGAAAGCAAACCGCCGTCGCTCGCGCAGACTTTGCCGCGACCCGAGAGTTCGTGTCCGGCGATATCCTGCTCCCAAAAACTTGTCACCGACTCGCGTTCGCACTGCCACGATCCCGGTTCTCCTGCGTTTGCGCTGCCGGCGCAGAGGACGGCGAGCGCCAGTAAGCCCGCCAAAGCGCGTAAAGCGTCGTTCGTTCGGTTCATCGGATTCTCCTCATTTCTGTTCGCGCCCAACAGCCGCCGGGACGCGGCCGCCCGGGCTACTAGTTGTTTGCGGTCAGCGGATCGATGATCTTCGGCACTTCGACGATGCGCGACACAGGTATGCCGCTGAGCTCGGCATGCCTGCGGATAGTTGCCTCGTCCTTAGCCAGATAGATGCAGAACGTCTTGTCGTCGGAAACATAGCTGTGCTGCCACTGGATCTCCGGCGTCATCTGGTCGATCGCCTGGTTGGACGCCCGGGCCGCCCCGCATAACTCAACCAGCGACATCGATCCAACCCCCGGAATATCCCGTTCCACCAGGTAACGTTTCAGCTGCTTCATCGTTGTCCTCCCAACCGGTTCGGACAAAATCATCCCGCCATTGTGTTCGCCGCCGCAAGGTAAATATTCTTTATTGAGATAAAGAATTTCTTTATATTGATCGAGATGACCTCACCCACACACTTACGCAGCCTTCAGGCGCTGGACCTGGCCATCCGCAGAGGATCGCTGAAGGCCGCGGCAATCGAGTTGTCGATTACGCCCGCCGCGCTCGGCCAGCGCATCAAGAGTCTCGAGGAATACCTTGGCTACGAATTGATCAGCCGCGGCCGGAGCGGTATTCGCCCCAGCCGTGAGATCCAGCCTGCACTGGCGCACCTGAGCGCCGCCTTTCGTGAGCTCGAAACCGTCAGCCGGCTCCTCAATTTTCAACGCGTCAACGAAATACACATTACGGCTGACTCCGATTGGGCGCAGCTTTGGCTGACACCGCGATTGGCGAGCTTCCGGAAAGCAAATCCGAACACGTTGTTCTGCGTAAACGGTGTCGGGGACGTTCCCACGCGACTGGGTGATGCCGACTGCGAAGTGGGGTTTTCTGTCGACGCCCTGCCCGGTCAGGTCGACAGTTTGTACCGGGACTATCTGCTGCCGATCACGTCGCCGGTGAACAAAGAACGGGTGTCCAGCCTGCCCGCGAACGAAGAACTCGAGGGTTTTCCACTGCTGCATCTCGATGCATACACCGTCGACGCGAGCGACATGGGCTGGCCGGAGTGGGTCCGCCGTTTTGGCCACCGCACAACGGATCCGGAGCGAGGCATCCGCTACAAGAAGGTTGTGCAGGCACTCGAGGCGGTATACGCGAACGCCGGCTTCATTCTGTGCGGTGTATCCCTTGTGTATCCCCAGATCCAGCAGCGGCGGCTTTCTGTGCCGTTTCCGATCGAACAAGGTGACCACGCAGAACAGGAATACCAGGTCCGCTTCCGTTCCGAGTCACTGAAACGAAACGCCGTACAGAGTTTTCGCGAGTGGTTGCTCGAGGAAGCGCGCGGTACTCGAGAGGAGATCGCTCGGATGACCGGTTAATCGAGGACACTTTCGCGCCAGCTGTTTCAACGCACGTTTCATCAAGGGCTATAATTCTCCGGAGAAACACAAACCGACTAACCGACGATGAAAGAGTCTCTGCTCACGCTCGGCAAAGACGCGCTGCACAGCCTGCGCGATCTGACGCCTATCGTGTCGGTGATTGTCCTCTTTCAACTGTTCGTCTTCCGAGCACCCGTTTCCGAATTGCTGTCGCTGGCTTATGGCGGAATCCTCGTTGTCGCGGGGCTCGCGTTCTTCATTTTTGGCCTGCGGATCGCCCTGTTTCCGGTTGGCGAAGGCCTTGCGCAATCGCTTGCGAAGAAGGGTTCTGCATTCTGGCTACTTGCGTTCGCGTTTGCCTTGGGCTTCGGCACCACTATTGCCGAACCCGCACTCATGGCGGTCACCGGTGAGGCGGCCAAGATTGCCGCGGCGGATGCAGTCATTGAAGCTTCACCGGAAGCCCTGCGCCACTACGCTCTGCTCCTGCGGCTAACCGTTGCCCTGTCGGTTGGCGTTGCCCTTGTACTCGGCGTATTGCGCATCATGTTCGACTGGTCGCTACCCTTAATCATCATAGGCGGATACTTACTTGTCTCGATCCTGACCCTATTTGCACCCAGTGACATTGTCGGCATTGCGTACGACTCCGGCGGCGTCACCACCTCTACCGTCACCGTACCGCTGGTCACGGCTCTCGGAGTGGGTCTGGCCAGCGCCATGAAAGGCCGTAACCCAATGACCGACGGTTTCGGTCTGATCGCGTTTGCATCGCTCACCCCCATCCTTTTCGTATTGATCTTTGGTGTCGTCAGTCAATGGAGTTAATGAACCTGTTTATCGCAGCGCTTGTGTTTATTGGCGAGACCGCAAGGGACGTGCTGCCGATTGCCGTGTTCCTGTTTGTGTTCCAACGGCTGGTCATCGGCGAACCCATGCCGCATCGCGGTCAGATTGCGATTGGCTTCCTGTTCGTCGTTCTGGGTCTTGGGCTTTTTCTGGTAGGACTCGAAGAGTCCCTGTTTCCGCTCGGGCGCCTCATGGCCGAACAGCTCACCAATCCGGAGTTCCTGCAGAGCGTTACCGGAAAAGCCGGTAACCTGACCTGGCAGGACTACTACTGGGTATACCTGTTCGCCTCGGCCATCGGGTTCAGCACGGCCATGGCCGAACCGGCGCTGGTTGCCGTAGCCCTGAAAGCCAACGCCGTTTCCGGCGGAGCGATTAACGTCTGGGGGCTTAGAGTCGCCGTTGCAATCGGCGTCGGCGTCGGCGTAAGCCTGGGTTGCTATCGGATCATCTCCGGTCTGCCGTTGCACTACTTTATCGTAGGGTGCTACTTGATTGTCATTCTGCAAACCGCGATGGCGCCAAAGATAATTATTCCGCTTGCGTTCGACTCCGGTGGAGTCACTACCTCGACGGTAACGGTGCCACTGATCACCGCGCTCGGTCTTGGTCTCGCCGAGGCAGTGCCGGGACGCAGCCCCTTACTCGACGGCTTCGGACTGGTAGCGTCTGCGGCCCTGTTTCCGATAATCTCTGTGCTCGCCTACGGCCAGCTCGCGGAATTCTTCGGGAAAAGAAGCACTTCAACACCTGAACCCTCGGCCAATTGAAGCCGCCAGTTGAAAGGAAGAATTTATGCATTTCAAATTGATTATCGCATTCGTGGAAGACAGCAAGACCGACGCGGTTATGGATGCGGCGCGGGAAGCAGGCGCCACGGGTTGCACGGTCATCAACAACGCCCGCGGCGAAGGCATCAAGGAGAACAAAACCTTTTTTGGGCTCACGCTTACGTCGCAGCGGGATGTCGTGCTCCTGCTGGTAGAGGAGCATCTGAGCAGGCACATCCTCGAGCACATTGGCGAGGTTGGTGAATTCGATAAGAAAGCCGGCGCAGGTATAGCACTGCTTCTCGACGTGGACGACGCCGTCGGCATCAGCCACCAGGCCGAGGAACTCGGCGATGTCGTGGAGGAGACCTTATGACCATTCCAAAATGGGGCCCCGTCCGAAACTGCATGAAAACGGATGTGACGGAAGTCGACGGCCGGACCGACGTGTTGTCTGCGCTCAAAATCATGAAGAGGGTCGGCGCAACCAGCCTGATCGTCAAACGCCGCGATGAGAACGACGAGTACGGCATGCTGCTGTTTTCCGACATTGCAAAGCACGTTCTTGCGAAAGACCGGGCGCCAGAACGAGTGAATGTCTATGAAATCATGTCCAAGCCCGTGATTACTGTGCGGCCCGACATGGAGATCCGCTACTGTGCGAAGCTATTCGAAAATTTTGGCATCAGTCACGCACCGGTCATGGAGGACGACAAGATTGTCGGCATGGTCAGCTACTACTCACTGATCCTCTACGGTTTACTGCCGCAGCTGGAGGACTGATTGCTACGGCGTGATCGGTAGACTCAATCTGTCCTCAGATCGGTCGGCGGATTGGGCATCGTAGTATCGGATTCGAAAACGCCGCCAAGCGGCAGCCGCCCGGCCACGTCGCACGCAGCCGGCATCTCGATAGCGCCTCGGGACGGCGTGTTTGAGCGGGTGGCACCACAGTAGTCCGCCACCACCTCCGGCAACGGTGCGCTGGCGACAAGATCTCCGGCTCCGGCACCCGCCGAAAAATCCAGACCACCGGCGTTGTTGTAAAGCGCCGTGAAATCGGCATTGGTCATGTTGTCGCTCGAGACCACATTGCTGTTGCCGGTTAACCCACCCTCAAAGACGTTGTTGCGCACTTCGATGTCGCCGGTACCCTCGAACGACTGTATCTGTAGCATCGTGGGTGCGTTGTAGACAATATTGTTCAGAAACTTGCTGCCGCAGGCCGAGTTCACGTGCAAGGCGGTATCCGAGGTATTGAGGACAATGTTGTTGCGGGCAATACCGCCAAAGTCTTCGCAGGTGCAACCGCCGACACCGGTGTTGTCAGCTGCGCACCACTGAGTGCCCATCCGCCCGCCGCCGAACGATATGCCGACCGAGATGCCGCCGCCGTGGCTGCGGTCATAACTTCCGGCAACCAGGTTACGCTCAATGACACTGTTGGTCGTGGCGCCTTTAAGAAAAATGCCGTAGTTGATGCCCGTGTTGCCGTAGTCGTGCACATAGTTACCGATGACGCGCCAGCGTGTGCCTCCGTCCAGGTTGAGTACATTGGAACGTCCGTTGAAACCTGCCGTGTTGTAGGCCTCGTTGCCCGCAAGCGTAACGTCTTCGGGAGCGTCAAGCGTGTTGTCGGCGATCCATCCCTTGACGTGCTGCATAAAGTCGGTCGTGCGACAACGGCGGATCGTAATTCGTCGCGCACTCCCCCACAGCGAGATGCCGCGCGCGTTCCGGCACTGGCTGCCCTGGCAACGGAGCCAGATCCCCTCGATGACGTAGTCCTGACCGCGAATGGAGAGCCCCAGGGAACCGTTGATACGGAACTCGACGCTGTCGGGCCCGCCTTGTCCGATGAGCCGGATAGGTTCAGCCGGCGAGCCAGCGGAATCAAACTCAAGCGCATCGAAGAAGTCGTATACCCCGGGCGCTACCCGAATGACGTCTCCAGGGTTGGCCTGGTTGAGCGCGTTGCGCACTTCGTCGACCGTGCTGACATTGATCTCGACAGCCTGTGCCCGCAGCGCCGGGAGCAACAGGCAAACAAGTGCAAGGAAGAGGGATTTGGTTACAGACATGCAGCAGTCCTTGGTCGTCCACGAGCCGTCGCGCTGTTCGGGAGTCTACCAGCCCGACAGCAGCTTTCGACTGTCTGGAAAATGCGACAGTTACGGACTCTGCGATTTGACCCAGCCGCTCCAATCTTTCGCAGTCACCGCTGCCCGGTGAAACGCGCGCTACACTACTGTGAGCCGTCTGAGTTCCAATTGCGTTGCGCGGATTATGCGTCACGCTGCAACGGCGGTCAGGGGGACCAATAAGGGAGGATTGTTAAATGAAACACTTGGGCAGACACACCTTTACCCTACTCGCTCTCACCGGAGTCGCGCTGTTCAGCACCGGCGCAAGCGCTCAAAGTCGAATAACCCACGTCAGCGACGTCCAGTACCGCGGCGAGCTGACCTATACGAACGCCGGGTACACGCTGGATTTCGCGCAGTCCCACGAAAGTGGATTCAAGGACATCATCGAACAGGCGCGTGAGATTTCAGAGCTGAAATCAAACCTGCGCGTTCAGCTTCGGCAAAGCCTGGAAGACGCCATTTCGGACTATGGGGAACTCGAGATTTTCCTGTTCGACATTAACGGACCCATCGTCGTCGAGCTGACCGGCAACACCAACGGTACGATCACAGCACGGGTCGGCGGTTTCAGTGTCCATGCCTACGGGACCGTCGAAGGAACCGGCATCTGGGGCGCCATTGGCGCCGAAGGCTCGGCTACCGTCAATACCAATACGCTGTGGTTAAGCGGCGACTACAGTATCGTCACGGGGAAGATCACCAACCTTGCGCCCGTCGGCTTTGTCATCGACGCAGATATCGATATTGACTGGATTCTCGATTGGGTGCCGGTACTTCACCTGATCACAGACTATTTCGAGAACGACATTCTCACCTCGGCGAGAAACGACGTTGCCGAGGCCATCAATACGGCCATCGACCAACAGCAGGACAACACGTTCTTCAACCTGAACGACGCCATTCCCGATAACACGTTCATGCTCGGTGACTTCGACGCCGGACAAGAGCTCAGAGACCTGGCGTTTGGCCTCTTTACCGACCTCGTCAGCAACGAGAGTTTCCGGCTTGAAATCGCTGATGAAGTAATGAACTACAACGCCGTTGCGCCGCTGTATCCCAACCCAAATATCAATCCGGCGTACACGACCCTTGCTGCGAGCTACACCAAACACACAGTGTCGCTAAACATCTCCGATCATTTCTTCCTGGATATTCGCGAGATCCCACACTTCACCGTGACGTCGAACCCCTACTGCAGCTGGGTATATTGCCCGATTCCGCCGAACGCCGACCTGGCCAATACTCCGGAATACCCGACCGATATTACGATCGTCAATCCCGACGGCGACGTAGTCACGATACCGTACGGCCTGAGTTTCGATTTCGAAAGCCTGCACCTCTTGTTCGCCGCGAATCCGCCTCCGCCGCCCAATCCGTTCTCCAGCGGTGAAGTCGTTGCCTCCGGCGGCAGCTACGGCAACTTCACTCACTCGTTGTGCACATGGGAAATTGTAACTGGCGTCTCCGGCGCGCGAGACCTTATGTGCAACGGCGGCCTGGTAGCAAGGCGGCGCGTGGTGACCAACTACGGGACCTACACGATAGTAACGCTGGCCGACAGCACAAACTTCACGATGGTGGGGAGTTACCCGAACTATCGGATCTCGGCGAAGTAGGCAATCACACCAAAGATGCCGCCAACATCGATGCCGGCTCGTGACCTCCAGCCCTAACTCGTAACGTATTCCGCTACGTTCTGCGCCTGGATGTCCCAGCCCTCTTTGTTGGATCGAAGCACCTCCAGCCGTTTCGATTCCGGGAACTGCAGAAAACCCGTCTCGGTAATCGTCAGGCGCGTGCCGTTTTCGTTGGGCTCGAGGCGAAACTCAACCATCACTTTGGCATCGTCGCCGTAGTGAGTATCGGGGTCAATCGTGCCGGGCGGCCAGGAAAAAACGAACAGCCGCTCATGCTCCATCCGCTCGGTCACGGACTCCCACTTCATGTGCTCGTAGCCGGGGTAAGTGATGTGGCCCGTGGTTGTCGCCCCTACTTTGAACGGGCCATCAAGGTGAACTCTGAACCACTGTCCAAATTCTTCGTGGTCCGTAAGTGCTCGCCAGACTCGCGCGACGGGTGCCGCGAGATCGACCACTTTTTCGATTCGATTCTGGTCTGATTGATTCATTATGCAACCTCTCGGTTGCGCTCACTCTAGTAAACGCACCATCAAAATGCAACCTTCTGGTTGCTATTTTGCTCTGCTGGCTCTTACGACTTCAGCGCCTGTTTGCCTGAAATGTTTATCTGATACCTTTCGACCACAACTTTATTGCCATAGGAGCGCCAAAATGAAGACTCGATTGTTCATTCTCGCAGTGTGCCTGTTCTCTATTCCTGCGTATGCCGGCGAACTCGTGCGAGATGCCATTGTCGTTGAGGTCGCCAATACCTATAACAACGGCGCTGATTTTGCCGTCAGGCTGGAAGGCGGCACCGGGATATGCAGTGCCGCAATCTGGATAGTATTTCCGGAGTCAAAAAAGCAATCTGTAGATTCCTATCAACAGGCTTTTGCTATCGCATTGTCAGCTTTGACAACGGGTACAAGAGTTCGGGTTCACAATTTTGAAGACGACTCTTGTGATGGTGCCAACTTTATATCGATCACCAACGCAAGTTGAAATGACACAAAGTAAAGCCTCGTGACTCTTTGCGGTCACGAGGCCTATTTGTGCACAAAGACTGCTGTTCGAGACATACACTGCATTCCCTCGGCACGAGTCCACCACTCAGAACAGGCCTCGTAGAATCGAACAGGATGTTTAGCGATCGGTACACAGGACTGAATGGATCCGAACCGCTCAGTTCACCCCGATCGATACAAGTGAGCGAATACCTCGTCAACCATGGCTT
Organism: Woeseiaceae bacterium; assembly: GCA_028289545.1. GTDB lineage: Bacteria > Pseudomonadota > Gammaproteobacteria > Steroidobacterales > Woeseiaceae > UBA1847. The sequence goes on along the minus strand of JANQPG010000013.1, from coordinate 15,660 downwards.
CACAGCGCTCGAGTTCGGCCGGTTCGATGAATTCGTTAGGCTGATGAGCCTGGTCGATGGAGCCCGGGCCGCAGACGACGCTACTGATCCCGGCACGCTGGAAACTGCCGGCTTCGGTGGCAAAGGAGACTTCGCCCGAACCGCCCTCGCGCACACCGCTCAAACCGCGCACCCAGCGCTCGGCTTTCGCCTCGGGATCAGGTATCAGCGGCGGCACCTGTGCAATGGGCGTAGTCTTGATCGACGCCTCGGGCGCAAACTCCTGCAAGTCAGGCAGGACCTCGCGTTCGATAAAGGTTTGCATGGCCTCGACGATCAGTTCCGGGTTTTCGTCGGGCAATCCGCGATACTCCCACAGGAACTCACAATGGGCAGGCAGGATGTTTGAGGCCGTGCCACCCTGTATCGTTCCCACCTGCACCGTTGTCCAGGGTGGTTCGAAGCCCGACTCCTCCGCTGCCGCGCGTCGCGAGCGTCCGATGCCGTCAAGGTGTTCGATGATGCGTCCGGCGGCCAGAATGGCGCCGGCGCCACGATGAGGCTGGCTGGAATGGGCCGCCTGACCCGAGATCACCGTACGGTATACGTTGATGGACTTGTGCGCACGAACCACCTGCATGGTCGTCGGTTCGCCAATGATCGCGAAATCCGGCCGTGTGAAGTGAGTCAGCGCGTCATCGATCATGCGATCGATGCCGAGGCAGCCGACTTCCTCATCGTACGAGAGCGCAAGGTACAAAGGTTTGCCCATCGCTGAGATGTTTAGCGATGTCAGGCGGGAAAGAAACACGGCCGAAAAGCCCTTCATGTCGCTGCTGCCGCGACCGTAGAGTAGCCCGTCGCGCTGGGTCAGCTCGAATGGGTCGGAGTGCCAGTCCTGGCCATCGACCGGCACCACGTCAGTGTGGCCTGACAACACCACACCACCGGGTGCGTCCGGCCCAATCGCCACAAACAGATTGGCCTTGGTCTTCTCGGTATTCCAGGTGCGGCGGCAGCGCGCTCCAAAAGACTCCAGGTACTCCTCGACCCAGTCGATCAAAGACAAATTGGAGTCGCGAGATACGGTAGGAAACGCCACTAGTCGCGCTAGCATGTCGACAGAATTCAATGATCTCATCGGAGTTTCCTCAATGACTCGTCAAAGTCGGATGTCACACCGCCGGCGGATTGACGTAAGCCTCGACTCGGGCTGAATCCTGAGCCGGGGTCAGCAGGGAGACCAGGATTAAGACGGGTACATGCGCGATCAAGCCGAACAGTCCCTCATGCAAGTCGAAGGGCTTTAGTGCCGGCCAGAAGAAAAACAACAGTGTGGTCGCACCGCCGGCCAGCATGCCGGCAATCACGCCAGGTGTTGTGGCCCGGCGCCAGAACAGGGCGACCACCACTGGCGGGGCCAGTTGAGCAATGATGCCATAGGAAGTCAGCAACAACACGACCAGGGATATGTTCTCTGAGACCGCGAAGAAATAGGCCAATAACCCGGCGACCACGACGAGAATCCGAATCAGCAGGCGTTGCTGGGCTTCATCAAGATCTGCGAATGGCCGCACACCATCTTCTACAGCCACCGACGCAGTGGCGTGCATCAGCGCGTCACCTGTCGACATCGACGCTGACAGCGCACCGGCGCAGAACAGACCCACGACGATTACCGGCAGCTCTACGTTCAGAATCAGATACGGCAAGATGAAGTCGGGTTGCGGCAGCGATTCCACGAACAGGACGCCCGCAAATCCGATCAGGAACACGGGCACCAGGAACAACTGAAAGGTCGGAAACCAAACGACGGTTCGACGAATCGTGCGCTCGTCACGCGCGGTAAAGGCCTTCATGAACAGGTGCGGCCACATCGTCAGGCCGACAACGCTAATTAGAATCGCACTGCTGTAGCCCGCCCATGTCCAGCGCTCGCCGTCTGCGGCAAGGCCGGGAAGCTCGAGTAGTTCCGGGCGCTGGGTAAGGATTTGTTCAAACATCGGGCCTATTCCGCCGTACAGCGCATGCGGTAAGTAGAGTCCCAAGCTCCATGCGATGGCAATCATGAAGATGCCCTGCAGCATATTGGTCCAGCCGACGGCGCTAACGCCGCTGACCAGCACGTAGGTCAGAACAACACCGTAAGCAACCGCAGCACCCAGCCAGAGGGGGATCCACCCGTCGGTGACGGCTTCGATCACGATGCCGGCGCCGCGCATTTGCAGTGTGATATAGGGGATTAGCGCGACAATGCTGACCAGCGCAATCACCAGAGACAGGCCGCGGGATTGAAAGCGGCCGGTCAAGAACTGCGCCTGCGTAACCTGCCCCAGCTGTCGACCAATACGCGCGACTTTTGGGCCAATGATGTACCAGGGCAACATGCCCAGGGTTCCGTAGCAAAGGATATAGAAGGCCGCTGCGCCGCGCGAGTAGGCCCAGCCTGGACCGCCGAGGAAAGCAAAGGCCGAGAACACCGTTGCGCCCGTTACAAAGTACATGACCAGGAAGCCGAAATTGCGGTCGCCGGCCACGAAACCGTCCACCGTTGACGAGGTTCCCCGGCCGGCTCTCAACCCAACCCAAAGAGTTAGCCCGAGGTAGGCGGCGATCAACACCGAGATCACTACCCACCGGTCCACGTTAACGCTGCTCCCTGTTCTCGAAGTAATCCAGCAACATCAACACGATCCAGCCCATCAAGATCCACGCGATCGGCCAGGCCATGGACAACGGCAGACCCAACACCAGCGGTTCGGCCGAGCGGAACAATGTGGCGCCCGGCCAGGTGACAGCCAGCAGGTTCAGCAGAAAAAAACCGATCGCGAGTCGGCGGATCAGGGGTCGAATCACGGCGACGCCCGCCACGCTGGCGCTATACTCAAAAGCGCTCTCCCACTCATTGATACCTGCTCCCACGCCTGGCAAAAAAGCTCACTCGCCAAGGTACTTGTGCAACCAGCTGTTGACCTGCTCATGCCAGTGCATGGAATTGTGCGGCTTCAACACCCAATGATTCTCGTCCGGGAAATACAGGAAGCGGCTCTCGATGCCCTGACGCTGCAACGCCGTGAACGCGGCGATACCCTGTGTAACCGGCACCCTGTAGTCCAGCTCACCGTGTATGACGAGCATCGGTGTCTGCCATTGGTCAACATAGAGCGCGGGATTGTGCTTTTCATGGCCTTCCGGATTCCGGTAATACGGACCGCCATGCTCCCATTCGGGGAACCATAGCTCCTCGGTGGTGTAGTACATGGACCGATTGTCGAACACGCCATCGTGGTTCACGAGACAGCGGAAACGATCGGGCCACTGGCTCGCAATCCAGTTGATCATATAGCCGCCATACGATGCACCGAGTGCGCATACCCGGTCATCATCCAGGAAGTCGAACTGCTCCAATGCGGCGTCAAGGCCAAGCTTGAGGTCTTCCAGGGGTTTGCCGCCCCAGTCGCCCGAGATGCTGTCGGTAAACGCCTGGCCGTAGCCGGTCGAACCGTGAAAATCAATCATGACCGCCGCGAAGCCCTGACCCGCGTAGGTTTGCGGATTCCATCGATAGTGGAAATTGTTCGAGAAGCTGCCCTGCGGTCCGCCGTGAATCAGGAACGCTACCGGGTAGGTTTCGCCGCGCTTGAACCCCGCGGGCTTGACCACGAATCCGTAGACGGTAGCTCCTGCTGCGCCCTCGAAGGAGAACTGCTCATAGTCGCCCATCTCCACGCCCGTGAGCGTGCGCGAGGCTACGTCCGTGATCTTGCGGCTGTCGCCGCTGTCGTTGTCGAACGCGTAGAGCTCATAGGGTGAAGTGAGGCTGTTCATTGCATAGACGATGCGATCGCCGGCTGCATCGAACGACCCCACCGTCCCGCCGCCCACCAGTTTGATGGGTCCGCCACCATCGATGCCGAGACGCCAAAGCGTCCTGTGACCGACGTCCTGCGCCGCCATAAGAATGGATCGACTATCGGGCGTAAACGCAATGGCCGATGGCGACCGGTCCCAGTTTTCGGTGAGGGTTTCTTTTCTGCCAGAGCGCAGATCGTGGAGGACAACCTGGTACTGGTCGGATTCGAATCCGGGACGCGACATAGCCTTGTAGGCGAGATATCGTCCGTCGGGGCTGACAACAGGTGCCGTGTCCGAGGCCTCATTCTCGTCGGTCAGGTTCTTAGGCCTGCCCGGCTTCTGCAACGATGCGGAATAGATATCGAAGTTGGTCGACATCGGTTCGCCGGCATCGCGCAGGCGCGCTGCGAAGAACAACGTCTCGCCATCCGGCGATATTGCGTATTCCTCGTTACCACCCCACACTCGTGAGGGCACATCGGCATCGAGCAGGGTCACACGAACGGGCGAGCTATCGTCAATGTCATGGGCAATGCCATCGTCATCGAGTGCGATCGAAAAAAGCTGCGAGCGCCTCTCATCGAGCCAATAATCCCAGTGACGCATGAAGAGTCGGTCGTACTGTCTCGCCGTGACCTTGCTGTCTTCCTGGGCGGCAGTACGTTCGACCGTACAGGTAAGATCATCGCAATCGAGATACACGGACAGGGACACGACGAGCCTGTCTCCCGTGGGGGCGATACGGAACGTCGCGATGTCCAGCGGCAGGTCCGTCACCGGCTGCGCCTCGCCACCGTCGGTGGGCAAACGCCATACCTGAGTCAGATCACCGCGATTCGACAGGAACAGAATATGACGGCCGTCTGGCGACCAGGCTGGCGAAGTGTCGTTTGCCTCGTGCGTCGTAAGGCGCCGCGCATCGCCACCCGCGACCGGACTGATCCACAGATCGTAGCGGCCCTTGTCGGCCTCGAGATCGGTATGTCGCACTGGATATACGACTGTGCTGCCGTCCGGCGAAACCGCAGGCGCGCCGATTCTATCGATCATGACGAGGTGCTCGGCAGTAAACGGCTCAGCGCAGACTGGCGTTGCCAGGACGAGCAGGACGGTGAGGCAGGCAATACGGCGCATAATCAACCCCCGGGGCTATACAGCGAAGCGCACAGTTTAGATAAGGAGCAGGACATGGCAAGCCCCTCGTGGTCGACAGACTGCCGGTCAAATCAAAACTGGATCTGGGCAGAGCGTGTGTCCTGTGCGAGGATGCCGGACGCAAATGTTGAATAGATAATGGGTGTTTGTATGTATCCAAAGCAGAATCGGCATCAACTCGGGCATTTCGCAACGATTGTCACACTCTCCTTGTTGGTCGCCACCGGCACCAGCGCCGCACCCATTGTCCAGCCGGGCGCGCCGGGTGAAGCCAACAGGCAGCTTAGCGCGGAAGAAGCCATCGATATCGCGCGTACCAGCCATTCCCCGGACGACACCCAATTCATGCAGGATATGATCCCGCATCACAACCAGGCGGTGCAGATGTCAGCGCTGGTCGCAGACCGCACCAACCGGCAAGCGATCATCGACGTGGCCGGCCGCATCGATACCTCGCAGCAGGACGAGATCGAGTTTATGCAGCAGTGGCTGCGCGAGCGCGGCGAAGACGTGCCGGATCCAACTGCCCACCATGCAATGCACACCGACCACAAGATGGCCGGCATGGCGAGCCCTGAGCAAATGGCCGAGCTGGCGACACTGGAAGGCACGGACTTCGATCGCCTGTTTCTGCAGCTGATGATCCCGCACCACGAGGGAGCGATCACGATGGTTGACGAACTTCTCGAACAGCCCGGAGCAGCTTACGACCCGATCCTGTTCGAATTCACGTCAGATATCGTCAACGATCAGACCGCGGAGATCGAGCGCATGAATACATTGCTCGGCTCACTCTCGACCGATCCTCGTGCGTCACTGTCGCCCGGGTTCGAAGATGCGGGTGAGGCGATTCAGAACATGAAACTGATCTCGGCAATGCGCAAACCCGCCGGCTTCTTCGATCCCGCCAACCCACTTGGGGCGCCCGCAAAGGCTGCCGAAGATGATGACGACGAGGACAAGGAAGACAACACCCCCATCGTGCCGCGCGAACGCGGGACCCGTTACCCGATGCTGAGTTTCGCCAACACCGATATGGCGTTCGCCGGCGATGTACTCGTCGCCGGCAATTACCACGGTTTCAACGTTTACCAGCTGCAGGATACGGGTGTGCCGGCGCTGAAGGCTTCGATCGTGTGCCCAGGGGGACAGGGCGACGTTTCCATTGTTGGCAATCTGCTCATTATGTCGGTACAGGAGACGCGCAGCCGCCTCGATTGTGGTCTCGGCGGTGTACCGGAAGACGTGAGTCCCGAGCGGTTTCGCGGCCTTCGCATCTTCGATATCAGCGATATCACCAACCCGAAACAGGTCGGTATGGTGCAGACCTGCCGCGGCTCGCACACGCACACTGTCGTCAGCGGTCCCGGTGAAGACGGCAAGATCATCGTTTACAACTCAGGCACGTCGACTATCCGCGAACAGGAAGAAATGGATTCCTGCTTCGACGAGTCGCCAGGCGATGAGCGCACGGCACTGTTCCGTATCGACGTTATCGAGATCCCTGTGGACGACCCGGCGAGTTCGCGCATCGTCGATTCCCCGGCGGTATTTGCCGATCCCGAGGCCGGCACGATTGCCGGCCTGTGGCGCGGCGGAGATCACGGTGACGATACGCAGGAAACCAACCTGACAGAACACTGCCACGACATCACCGTGTTTCCGGATGCCGGTATAGCAGCGGGCGCGTGTTCAGGCAACGGGATTATTTTCGACATCTCCGACCCGCGCAACCCGACACGCATCGACGCGGTGATCGACGAGGGCTTCGCCTATTGGCATTCTGCAACGTTCAACAACGACGGCACCAAGGTCCTCTTCACTGACGAATGGGGCGGCGGCTCCTTCCCTCGCTGCCGTTCCTACGACCCGCTGACCTGGGGCGCCGACGCGATCTACGACATCGTCGACGGAAAGCTCGAATTCCGCAGTTACTACAAGATGCCCGCGCCGCAGCTGGATGTCGAAAACTGTGTCGCGCACAACGGCTCGATTATCCCGGTGCCGGGACGCGATATTCTCGTTCAGGCCTGGTACCAGGGCGGTATTTCCATCGTCGATTTCACCGATTCAGAGAATCCCGTCGAAATAGGCTACTTCGACCGCGGACCGCTGGATGATGAGGCCTTGATTTTGGGTGGCTACTGGTCTGTGTATTGGTACGACGGCCTGATCTACGGCACCGAAATCGTTCGCGGCCTCGATGTATTCGATCTACTGCCCAGCGAGCACCTGACGGCCAACGAGATTGCAGCGGCGAAACTGGCCAATCAGGGCAATGTATTTAACCCTCAGCAGCAATTCCGGGTGAGCTGGCCGGCTGAACCCGCGGTCGCTTTGGCTTACGTCGATCAGCTACTGCGCGACGGTGCCTTGTCCGCCGAGTCCGCTGCTGACCTTGCCGCCCTGCTGGAGCGCGCTGGCCCGGCTCTGGCTGCCGGTTCGACCGACGCTAAACTCGCCCGCGAGTTGAGTCGATTGGCGCGCTCCATGCCAGAAGTGGAATCCACCGGCAGAGCGGCAGCGCGCCGGTCTGCGCTGGAGGAAACCCTGCAAGCCATCGCTGCTCGACTGACCTAGTTGGTTGCTACAGGTACGCTCAAGTCGCTGTTTGTTGCTGATGGCGGCGATAGATATCGCCGCCGCTAAAGCGACCAGTATTTGCTGGTCATCGCGCTTCTTTTGACGAAAGCTTCCTCGAACAATCACATCGTAGAAGGCGACCGAGCGAGGCGATGGCCGTTTCGATATGGTCCCGCCCCGCCGTTACTTCAACCGAGATGCCAGCGGGGTCCGCTCCATAACCCCCAAATCCGGCGGCTTCGATCGTCGGTACATAGCCAAGACTGCCGTTTGAGTAGCCCAGGAAGAATGTGTGCTGGGCCGGGCTTGCCGACGCAAGGCGGACGGCAAACGCGTTGAAGTACTCTCCTGAAAAGCTGGCAAACGCAATGTCATCGGTGAGCACCAGCGTATTCACAGCCGCCCTCATCGTCTTGCCGGCGTTTACATGGTGAGCATGAAACGGCACATCCAGGGCCAGGGATTCAAAGCGAAAATCTCCCTCTGTTGCATGGTCGTCGATCTGAGAAATGGCGCCCAGCGCCGCCGTCGCCAGCTTGCTACCCAGTAGCCTCGACTTTTCGAGGGCTGTTTCTACCGGCTTGGTGTCGGCGTCGAACGGATTGACGTCGCCCGCGGCGCCCAGGAAGAAAATCGTCTCGCCGGCTGAAACCTCCATCATTGCCCTCGCCAGTTCCCCCGGGTAATCAGCAGAAACGACGACATTGTTCAGATCCATGGTGACAACCGGGTGCGCACTGTAATTCACCAGGTTGACGAGCGTTTCGCCACCCGGTTTTCTCAGGTTGAGAACACGCAGCGTATCGTCCACCGGGCGATTCTCCCGGCGCTCGGGGTTCGTCCACAACATTTCCACGGTGCCATCGGCATTGCGAAGGATGCGGTTGTAGGCCTCGACCACGTTAACCCCGGCCGCTCCGATTTCAACCGGTTCGAGACGCTCGACAGCCTGTTCCGCAGCCGCCGCAAAACTGTCTACCAGCGAGTCGAGTTTGTCGTCACTCACGGCCCCGGAATGCGTATGCGTAACGCCGACGTAGAGTTGGTCGAACACACCCTGTCGTTCGAGCCTCGTCAGAATGTTTTCGTAGGCCGACGGCGGCATGAAAATCAAATCGGCCGATAGAAAGGCGATCAGGGCTTTGCCGTCCGACAAGACGAGCGCCTTCACGTACAGTGGATCGTGTGCGCGGGTCGCAGGTTGTGTCCCGGCGGCCAGCGTAAATACTTCGTCCTCTCCCGCGGTGGGCGTGATCTCGAGTTTTGCAAAGCCGGCCGAAAAGTCTCCCGCATTGGCCACGGCGCCGCAGAAAATCAGGAGAGTAACGAGTAGGAGTTTGATCGCGTACGCCATCAGTGTGGGTTTCAGCTTTACCTGAGCAGTATCGCGCTGCTTTCCAGTGCTTGAGGCCTTGATTGTGGCACGCCAGAAGACGCAATCATACCTCTAGTCATGGCCGATGAAGTTCGAGTTTCGACACCTGTCAGTGACGCATCGCAGAGCTCGTTCAGAGCGGAAATTCAATAGCCGCAATTGATGCATAATTAGCCGCATGAACCTCAAAGACTATCTCGAGAGGATTGGTTGGTCTGGCGTGACAGCACCAACGCTCGACACACTCGATGCTCTTCTACGTGCCCACAATCACGCCGTCCCGTTCGAAAACCTTGATGTCCAGCTCGGCAATTCGCTAACGACCGACGTCGAGTACGCCTACAACAAGATCGTAAATAGCGGTCGTGGTGGATGGTGCTACGAACAGAACGGCCTTTTCGGCTGGGCGCTATCGGAAATTGGCTTCGACGTACGGCGTATCGCGGCGACAGTCATGCGCGCGCACCGCGGCCCGACCTCTCACGCAAACCACCTTACCCTGCTTGTGAGCCTGCCCCACGACGATGCCCGCTGGCTTGCCGATGTCGGTTTCGGCGGAAGCATGTTACAACCGATACGGCTACTCGAAGAGACTTACTATCACGCTCCATTCAGCATCGGGTTGCGTCAAATTGACGATGGTTACTGGCAGTTTTGGGAGAGCCTCGGCGATGATGAATTCTCATTTGACTTCGAGGACACACCTGCCGATGAACACGCAATGTCGGTTCGCTGCCATTACCTGCAGACGAACCCGGAGTCGAGCTTTGTACAGAAACTAGTCTGTCAGTTGCGCCGACCAGACGCTCACGTCGTTTTGCGCGGCCGCGTGTTCTCAATGGTTACGAGTGAAGGAAAACGCAAACGTCTACTGGATTCGGCAGACGAACTTGTTGTCACGTTGAGAGACGAATTCAAACTGATCGCGCCGGAAGCCGCCGGCCTCTGGGCAAAAATTTGCGAACGTCACGAGGAATTTTCCGCTCAGAATCAAACACCCGATTCCTGAAATCACTTGCCTACACTGCCAATGTCTGCGACAGCTTTCGCTAACCGTCAGCGCTAGTTCATAAGACACTTCGGCAAGCCGAGCCTCATCGATTCGGTTGATCATCCGACGTCCACTAAATTGTCCGTACATTCGCTACACCACAAAATAACTAGGACTCGTGGCAACGTCTCCAGGGCCCCGTGTGACGATAGATGTACCTCTAAAGGTTACCTCACTCTAGGTACCCTACGCCGCCAAATGCCGAAGGTGATACGCCGGTTGATATTAGTTTAGACTTATATTAGAGTGAACTAACATCAGCCAGTGAGACGAAAATGAATTACTCGAATGCCCTGGGCGCCGAATTTCGCGAGGTTCGCGAGACAGCACGTAATGGAGAGCCCGCGCGAGTCGTTCAAGGCACGCGCACCTATGCCACGGATGTCGAAGACCTCTGGGATGCGCTGACAAATCCCTCACGGATACCGCGCTGGTTTCTGCCAGTTGAAGGCGACCTGAAACCGGGCGGCCGATTTCAACTCGAGGGCAACGCTGCTGGCGAAATACTCCAATGCGACCCACCCGAGACCCTGGATGTCACTTGGGAATACGGTGAACATCTGAGCTGGGTCACGGTGAGACTTGAACCCGACGGAAATGGAACGCGCCTTACCCTCGAGCACATCACGCTCAAAGATGAAGAAGCCGAAGCGCATTGGAAAAAGTTTGGTCCGGGCGCCACCGGTGTCGGGTGGGATTTGTCCTTCTTTGGCCTGGCGCTGCATTTGGACAGCGGTGGCGATACCATTGACCAAGAGGCAAACGAGGCCTGGATGGCGTCTGAGTCCGGCAAGAACTTCATCCGCGGCTGCGCTGAGGCGTGGGGCGAAGCACATATCGCAAGCGGTGAGGCGCCTGAGATCGCTCGAAGCATGGCACAACAAACCGCAGGCTTTTATACAGGTGCGTAGTGCACGCTTTTGACGTTCTCGGTGACCCGGTGCGGAGGCGCATTCTTGAGCTTTTGTCGGAACACGAGCACTCCTCCGGCGAAATCGTCGAAATCGTAGGTGCTGAATTTGGAATCACGCAGTCAGCGATTTCCCAGCAACTAAGAACGCTTCGAGAGAACGGTTTTGCCAGAGTAACGCCGTACGGCGCCCGACGAATTTACGCTATCGATACCACCGGGCTCGAAAGCATCGACGAGTGGCTCGCACCTTTCCGGCGTTTCTGGGCACCGAAGCTCGACGCGCTTGCCACTGAAGTTGCTCGTGGGAAAAAGGACAGAATCAAGTGACGGATTGAGAGGCAGCAGGAACCCGGCACAAGGCCGGGTTCTCGGTTTCATTGATGCGGGCAGGATGTGGTCGCTATTCGGCTTTGACGACAGCCATCGATATTGCCGCTGAGCCCCTCTAACGGCGCTGCGCCCTTTGCAAATCGGGCTTAACTGGCTACAACGACGAAATAGTCATACTGGCAATATTCCGACGAGACCTCGACTGGAGAACCTGATGCCAACCCGAAACGTCGTTCTGGCCGATTAGCAAAGCGACCTTGTCGACAAATTCGTGCGCGAGGGCCGCTACCAGAACGCCAGCGAGGTCCTGCGGGAGGGGCTCCGGCTCCTCGCAGACCGGCGTGCGAGGCAAGATGCCGAACTGGACGACATCCGTTCAGGGGTCTTGCGCGGTCTGGATCAGGCCGATGCAGGGGATTTCGCCGCCGGTACGGGCGAGGAAGCAGTGCGTCGCGCCTATAACCAGGCGATCGAACGACAGTCAACGTGAAGCCGTTCCGGCTGACGCCGCAGGCGGAAGTTCGTGGTTAACACTCTCGACGTCGCTACACCGGCGTTCCCTCTTCGTCCGCCTCCATTTCGACTACCCGTTCCGCAACAGAACTCGTCAGATACTTGAACAAGTCGTCGGCGCTTCGGAACCACTTACGATAAGCCTCAGCCCCGTATGGTTTGCACGTAATCTCCCAGGCTTCGGCCGACCCACCAACAGTTGGCGCAATTTCCCATCTCGCTGCCCATACACCATCTGAGTCGTACAGCTCGACGACAGCGATTTCGCTGGAGTACGGCCCTACGGTGTACTCGGTCTTCAAACTGTACTTGTCCGTCGTATGGGGCAACTCATCGATTCTCGGTCGAATCTCATCCAGCCGGGCTCCTGATTCACTGGCACCCTCACGTTTGGTCTGCCCAGACTTCTCCGAACTCTCGCGTTCTCTCTTGATTTCCTGTTGAATCTGATCTTTGAGGTTGACCATTTAATTCCTCAGTTCCGTTAAAGCACTTGATAGTTCCGTTCCTGCTGTTCAGGAGTCTAGCAGCCCGATGGCAGCTTTCGGGCCATGGCGGTCACCTAAGGTATGAGAGGACACCAACAAACCCGGCGCGAGGTCTTCAATTCTTGGTAGCGGGGGCAGGATGTGGTCACTATTTGGCGCTATCAACGGCCATCGATATTGCCGCCAGGCCCTGAGATTCTCTACTCTCTGACAGCGATACGCCTTTTGCGCAGTCCGTTTAACTGGCCAAAATCGATACACAACGATATTGGCAATACTTGTCGTTCGTCAGCGTAACACCGTCACGGGAAGCCACTACGGCTCGCACCAGTTGGGCCATCGGGCGGACAAATGTCAAGAGCTTTCGGCCGCCAGAACTCGCATTCCCGACGTCGTACGCGTAGCCTGAGGTTTCGCTTCCGGTACAAATTGGCAAGACCGTCGATCGAAGCCCCAAAAGCAGTATTTACAACGTGATAATTTCCTTAGCAAAGTCAAGTGCAACCAAGAAAAATGGGCGTAGATGATCTCAATCAGCTGATGGAGCTTGTCAGGGCGAGCTTGATGCGCATTGAGCCTGGCCGGTTGCCGGCAAACGCTCTCTGCGGGCATCGGGACGTTACCAGAGAGGCACTGGATGCGTAAGTTGGTCTATTGGCTCAGCAGGATTCTCCCAATACCCTTGCACGCTCTCGCACTGTTAGCACCTTTCGCGGCGCATTATTCAATTGCACTTTCGGAGCTGAGTTATGGCCCGGTTGTGACAGTCATTGCAATAGGCGTCGCTGCAGGCGCACTGCTCATTCTCGCCGAGTCGATCCCCAGCGCAATGACTAGTTGGCTGCTTGAACTACGGACTAGAGACTACCGAAAGATGCACGCTCGACTTCGCGCGACGATGTCTCTTCGTGGATTTGGGAAGTATGCCCCCGAAGAGCGTGATGGATATGAGCTTTCTCAGGAAGTAACTGACGGTCTGCGGAAACTCCACATCCAGTATTGGAAGAACCGGATGATATTTGGCCAGGTCCTATCACTTGTTGCCTTCGGCGCAGTGAGCCTGATGGTTTAGCTCGATACACTTGTTTCCAACAGCGAATCCCGAACCGCTCTAGATCCACCGCAGGAATACGGAAACAGTCGATCGCTATGAAGATGGATAAAGAACGAGCTATAAAAAGGCGGTTCGTGAACGCCTTCAGAAGCAAGGACGTGGGTCGCTTCAATGCCGCAGTGGATCAGTTCCTACGATACACAGTGAAGAACGGTCACAATATTTCACGCCCGCTGCTCACCAAAAACACGAGCGTTGGCAAGATCCGGCCTATCGACACTCGTTTCTATGCCGCGACCCTTGTCTTCTTCTCACTACTGGTATTTTTGCGAGATCCCACCTCCCCGATCGGGATGGCGGCGGGTGCGGTGTACCTTGGTGGCATCCTTTTCACACTGTTTTTTGTCGACACCTTCTGGGACTCGACTCTGGAGCTACTGTCCAGACATCGCTTCGACAAAGCGCATCGATTTAAGCAAGGCTTCAAAGACAGAACGCCATCCCCCTGGAGGCGCCGGCTTCTTACGCTATATGCATACGCGCTATCCGGACCTTCGGCCGGCGCACGGCTAGGGGCCGTTTCGATCCTAACCGTTTGGTACGTGACTGAGATAGTGATTAGTCCGATTCTGTTACTGTCGTCGGTGCTTCTTATCCCAGTAATTGGCGCCTACAAAGTCGAGATCATGATCAGATCTTCGCCCCCGTTCGCCGTTGTTCTTGGAGGCTCTGCAAAGCACACCCTCATGCTCGAACGACAACTCAGGCTATTGCACTATCCACACCGAGTGGTCTCTTTGCTTCGAAAGCAGAACCACCCATCCGATCAGCACGACTCGCGATTCGACACCGATAACTTTCGGATGGCGCCCGGAAAATGGGCCGATGTGTTCTGGCTCAAGAGCGTGAAGGCTCTGTGCTTGGCAGCGAATATAGTATTTGTCGATGTTTCCGGCGATACGGGTTCGACAAACGATCCACGGTGGGAGGAGCTGATCTACCTCGAGATGATCGGCCTACGATACTTCCGTTTCGGCGGGCAAGGCGACATCACCGTGGAAGACTATTTTGGCGCCCACAGAGAACGTGGATTTGGACGCTATGTTCCCAATTCCGAGTTCGCTTATCCGGCTTGGGAAGATCTCGATGACGAATTCGATGACGGAGACTTCGCTCGCGTAGCAACACCCGAAGAGATAGAGAGCCGCATGGATGATAGGCGCCTCTTCGGGGTCCTGGCACCGTCATTCCGCATCCTTGTCGAGTTAAGCAACAACACCCTCTTCAGTACAGGCTGGCACGCGGCAGCTCTCTCGGAGTTGAATGAGAAAGGTTTTGTGATTAAGGGCGATACCACGGGCCATGACGAAAACAACGATTCAAACGCCCCCCACTACCGCATCACGGACGCGGGTATTCTCTTCTTGTCTCGTGTCGAACGTCACGTCGGGAGTATCGCCGGCGACGATATGCGAAAAAGACTGACCTTGATTCAGGTTAGCCACTTGCTGGAAATATCGTCTGGTACAACTTTCAGTTCCGGTTGGAGCAGCGCAGACATTAACGAACTGCTGCGGCAGGGGCTTGTTCGCGATTCAGCCGATGAACCGGACAAAGATCACACAGAACAACCTTCACTAGCCCTTACTTCCAACGGAGAGGAATACTTAGATAGTGTCTTCCTGCCCGAGGACGCCGGTGGGACCCCAAGCATTATGCCAGACAGCGGAAACGTCCATTTCCTGACCGACAGATGACCACGAACCGAATCTGGCGATGCGTTTTGTCAAATCAGATTCGTCTCCTTCACGATCCCTCCAAATGAAAACGCCCCCCCTAGAAGGGGGCCATTTCTTGTTTGGTAGCGGGGGCAGGATTTGAACCCAGTCAAAAAGTGCTCCGCACGAACAGCTGTTCGATGGAAGCAAAAGGCATAGGGTAGCCCCGCAGCCAAGGGCGACACCAAAGCATCGGGGAAGCCGACGATCAGCACCGAACGTGACCGGCAAACAAATCCTTCTCCCCACAAATGAAAATGGGCCCCAAAGGTGCCCATTATTCATTTGGTAGCGGGGGCAGGATTTGAACCGAGACAGGTAATGCTTCCCACTGACAACCTACCTCGTGAAATCAACGGCCTTGCGGTAGCCCCGCAGCCAGGGACGACACCAAAGCATCGGGGAAGCCACCGCCAACAACCAACCGCGACCCAGCACACAAATCCAGCCCTCCACAAACAAAAAAGGCCCCCTCAAAAGGGGGCCTTTCTTTGTTTGGTAGCGGGGGCAGGATTTGAACCTGCGACCTTCGGGTTATGAGCCCGACGAGCTGCCAGACTGCTCCACCCCGCATCGGCAGGATCGG
>JANQPG010000066.1 GCA_028289545.1 Woeseiaceae bacterium | reverse complement strand
CAAGACCGCAGGAATCGGAGACATCGAACTCCTGCAGGCGCCCGATCTGCCGATGGATGCCGACGCCATACTCAAGGATTTCACGCACTACTTCGGCCGCATGCTGGGTCGCCGGACTATCCGCACCCGCTCGCCGTTTCTGTATCAGGCGGTCGTCTACGCCGCACGCGACCGGCTCATGGAACGCTGGGCCCGCACGCGTATGGCCATGGAGCGTAACGACAACCGGCGCTGCGCCTACCTGTCGCTCGAGTTTCTCATGGGTAGGCTGTTGCGAAACGCGCTCTTGAATTTGGGCATCGAAGACGAAACCGGCGAGGCGCTGAGTCGGCTCGGCATCGAGCTTGAGGAAGTCTACGAACGCGAGTGGGATGCCGGCCTGGGTAATGGCGGTCTGGGCCGCCTCGCGGCCTGTTTCCTCGACAGCTGCGCGACGCTCAAGCTGCCGGTTGTCGGCTACGGTATACGCTACCAGTACGGCATGTTTCATCAGCGCATCGAGAACGGCCACCAGGTGGAAGAACCCGATGCCTGGTTGCGCGAAGGTTTCCCCTGGGAAATCGAACGTATCGAACTGGCGCAAACCGTGCGCTTCGGCGGGCACACGACGAGCTATACGGACGGCGCGGGCAACACCCGTTACGAGTGGCAAGGTACGAACGATGTTCTGGCCATTCCCTACGATATTCCCATTCCCGGCTATCGCAACGAAGTCGTCAACACGCTAAGGCTGTGGTCGGCGGCCGCGACCGATGCGTTCGACCTGGACGAGTTCAATCAGGGCAGCTACGCCGATGCCGTCGCGGCGAAGAACAACGCCGAGAACATTACAATGGTGTTGTACCCCAACGCCACGACCGAAAACGGCCAGGAACTCAGGCTTCGCCAGCAGTATTTCCTGGCGTCGGCCAGCCTGCAGGATACGATCCGCTACTACCGCGAAGAGTACGACAACGACTTCAGCCGCTTCGCCGAAAAGAACTGCGTCCAGCTCAACGACACCCACCCGGCCATCGCCGTAGCGGAGCTCATGCGGCTGTTCATAGACGAGTACTACCTGAGCTGGGACACCGCGTGGAAGTTCACCCGCAAGACCATGGCTTACACGAACCACACGTTGTTGCCGGAAGCGCTGGAGTTGTGGCCCGTGTCCATGTTCCGCCGCCTGCTGCCGAGGCTCCTGGACATCATCTACGAGATCAACGCACGCTTTATCGCCGAGATCAGCCAGCGCTGGCCAGGAGATAACGAGCGCATCCAGCGCATGTCGCTGATCCAGGAGGGCTCGGAACCCATGATCCGCATGGCCTACCTCGCGATCGTCGGCAGCTATTCGGTCAACGGCGTCGCGGCGCTGCATTCGAAGCTCCTGACCGAAGGCCTGTTCCGCGACTTCGCCGAACTGTGGCCGGAGAAGTTCAACAACAAGACGAACGGCGTCACCCAACGACGCTGGCTGGCCGCCTGCAACCCGGGACTGGCCGAGTTGATCACGAGTCGCATCGGCGACGGCTGGGTGACCGACCTTGAACAGCTCAAGGGCCTCGAAGCGCACGTCGACGACGAGGACTTCCAGCAACGGTGGCGGCAGGTCAAGCTCAAGAACAAGGCGCGTCTCGCCCGTGAGCTGCAGGAAAAGACGGGCATCGAAGTACCGCCCACAATGCTCTTCGACGTACAGGTCAAACGTATTCACGAATACAAACGCCAGCTGCTCAACGTCCTGCACGCCGTACACTTGTACGACCGGATACGGCGCGGCGACGGAGAGGGGCTGATGCCCCGCGCCATCATTATCGGCGGCAAGGCGGCTCCGGGCTACGTCATGGCGAAAAACGTGATCAAGACGATCAACAACGTGGCACGGGTCATCAACAGCGACCCGGCAATGGAAGATCGGCTGCGGTTGATCTTCTATCCGGACTACAACGTGTCCGCGATGGAACTGATCTGCCCGGCCGCCGATTTGTCCGAACAAATCTCGACGGCCGGCAAGGAAGCCTCCGGCACGGGCAACATGAAGTTCATGATGAACGGCGCCGTGACGATCGGTACTCTCGACGGCGCCAACGTGGAGATACGCGAGGCGGTCGGCGAGGAGAACTTCTTCCTCTTTGGGCTCACGGTCGAGGAAATACGCGAACGGCGCAACAGCTACGACCCCAATGCCATCATCGCCGAAGACCCGGACTTCGAACGCGTGATGGGTTTGCTCGAATCGGGACACTTCTGCCGCTTCGAGCCCGGCGCGTTCGATACCGTGTTGTCCTCGATTCGCGAGGCGGCCGACCCATGGATGACCGCCGCCGATTTCCGCAGCTTCGTCGATGCCCAGCAGCAGGCGGACAGGGCCTACCGGGACGTCGAGGGCTGGACGAGGATGAGTATCCTGAACAGCGCTTACTCGGGCCGGTTCTCGACCGACCGCACGATGCGCGATTACAACCAGGACATCTGGCAACTCGAAGAGATCGAACTCAAGGTTTGAAGCGTATTTTGACACGCATCGCAAAACCCAAAATGCGCGCGGGTGATCCCGCAACGCTCGGCGCGGTTGCCGACAACAAGGGTGCGCGGTTTGCCGTTTGGGCGGCGGCGGCGGACTACGTCGAGCTTTGCCTGTTTTCGGAGGACGGCCGGGAAACGGCGCGGCACAGGCTGCCGGGAACGGACAACGGCGTACATCACGGTTACCTGCCGGGCGTGGTCCCAGGCCAGCTTTACGGCTTTCGCGCTCACGGCGAATGGGCGCCGGATCGCGGATTGCGATTCAACCCGGCCAAGCTTTTGATCGACCCCTACGCTCGCGAGATCCGCGGCACCTTCCACTGGCACGATGCGGTTTTCGATCATGTTCGTGATACGCATCCGCTCGAACTGAACACGCAAGACAGCGCGCCCTGGGTGCCAAAGTGTGTGCTTCGCGAACCCTTCGAGGCATTGTCCCCGGGGCCGCGTATCGCCTGGGCCGACACGATTTTCTACGAAACCAACGTCCGCGGTTACACGATGCGGCATCCTGCGTTGGATAAAGATCTCCGCGGGCGGTTCAGCGGCATGGCCCATCGTGAAGTCCTCGAGCACATCAAAGCGCTCGGTATTACGAGTGTCGAGTTGATGCCCGTCATGGCGTGGATCGACGAACACCATCTCGACGGGCTTGGCCTTCGCAACTACTGGGGCTACAACAGCGTGGCGTTCATGGCGCCCATGCCCCGTCTCGCGGGCAAAGATCCAAACGGCGAATTTCGCGACATGGTGCAAACGATCCATGACGCCGGGCTCGAAGTCATCCTCGACATTGCGCTCAACCACACGGGAGAAGGTGACGGCCGGGGCCCTACACTCTCGTTTCGCGGCCTCGACAACCTGGCCTATTACCGCACGGAACCGGACGCGCCGTCGGCATACATCAACGACACGGGCACGGGCAACACGATGGACGCCGATCATCCAGCGGTGCAGCAGCTCGTGCTGGACAGCCTCCGACACTGGGCCGTAACGATGGGCGTCGACGGCTTTCGCTTCGATCTCGCGTCCATACTCGGCCGCCACGCCAACGGCTTCAACTCCGAACACCCGTTGCTCGAAGCCATCGTCGAAGACCCGGCGCTCAAGAACAAAAAGATGATTGCAGAACCCTGGGACCCGGGTCCGGGCGGCTATCAGCTGGGTCGCTTTCCCGGCCGCTGGGCGGAATGGAACGACCGGTTTCGGGACGATGTGCGCCGGTTCTGGCGCGGCGACGAGGGCATGAGCGGCGACTTTGCGAGACGTCTTCACGGTTCGGCCGACGTCTTCGATAACGGCGAGCGCCAACCGTCTGCCAGCGTCAACTTCGTGTCGGCCCACGACGGCTTTACGGTGCGTGATGCCGTGAGCTACGAACATCGCCACAACGAAGCCAACGGCGAAGGCAACCGCGACGGCCACGGCGCAAACTACAGCAGCAACCACGGCATTGAAGGCCACAGCGACGATGAAGAGATAGAGGCTCGCCGCCGCCGGCATCGACTCAACCTGATTGCAACGGTCCTACTGTCGCAGGGCACACCGATGCTGCTGGCCGGCGACGAGTTCGGCAACAGCCAGGGCGGCAACAACAACGCTTACGCGCAGGACAACGAGACGGGCTGGCTGGACTGGAGCGGGCTTTCCGACGATCCGGAGTTCACGGAGCAGGTTCGGGAGCTCGTCTGGCTGCGGCGCGAACTACCGCTGTTGCGGCTGGGGAATTACATCCACGACGGGCTCGACACGGCCGCTGGGCGTGTCAGTATCAGCTGGCTGAGTCCGGACGCGGACCCGATGGAAGAACATGAGTGGCAACACGACAAGAGCAAAGTGGTATTGCTGAAACGCGAGAGTGATTCTTCGAAAGGCGAACAGCTTGCCATTGTCGTCAACGGTGCGGATCGGGAGGTTTACTTTGCGCTGCCGGAAGCCGATCCGGTACCGTGGCGCCTGTTGTTTTCCTCCGCGGATCCCGAGGCTGTCCTGACGAATGGCAAGCTCGTCATGAGCGGCCGCTCGATTGCGCTGCTCGCCTCCAGGCAGTAAGACGAACCTCGATCTACCCGGTCGCTAGCGGCTTGCGATCACGCTGCTCATGATGGACTTCGAAACGCACTGGCATTCGAGAATGCCAATGTTTTTCTCGCAGTAGCTGACCTGACCTGCAGGACACGACGGCGGTCTTCGAGCGTTGCGCTTTTCGATCAACCGTTCACGCTGTTCAACCAGCGTCCAGTCGCCCGTCCTGAGTGCTTCCGCCTCCAGTTCCTCGAGTGTCTTCATCGGTGCGCAGGCGCTCGCCAGCACCAGCATTCCAAGACATAGTATCCACTTCATCCGACTCCCTCCCGGCACACATTCCTTCTTTCCATGCCTAAGGGAGTACCAATACTCGGGCGCATTGGCTGCGAACTGGGACACGTTTTATCTGTGCTCAAAAACGCAAGTTGCATCGCGAAGAGGAATACAACAGCCGATTTCTCGGCGTTTCACGTGCGACGGCGCACTTTGTAGCAAAAATGTCACATTTGACTTTTATGACAGAAATGTGACACGCGTCACCCGGTAACCGCCCGTTTTTTAAAGATTTGTTGTTACGGCGCGATTTCGAACAGTGTGTTCAGCGTGTGAATGTGGTCCGGCGGTACGACCCCGAGACCTCGTTCGGGACAAGAATCACGCAGCCCATGGGTAAAGACCCACAACAGAAAGAACCGGCCATTTATTGATGTTCCCGGACAACCTGTACGCGTATATGGCGCTGCGCCTGTCCAAAGCGCTTGGCCGTTCTCCGGAAAGCTGGTTGACCATGCAGCACAATTTCGATCTCTGGCAAGCCAGGCATTCAACGAACCTGTCAGAAGTCCAGAAGATCTACTTTGAAACGACTGAACAAACGCAGGACCGGACGCCACTCAACTAGTCTAACGGCAGTCGCGTCGTGTACTTCACGCGCTTGAGCACAAACGTCGAACTCGCGGAACCGACGGCCGGGTGCGACAGAATGCGCGTGTTCAGGAAGTCCGTGTACGACTCCATGTCGGCAACGAGAACGTGCAAGATGTAGTCGCGGTCACCCGATACCGAGAAACACTCCAGCACGGCGTCGAGGCCATGCACGTAGGACTCGAACGAACGCCGGTTTTCGTCGGTGTGCTCGACCATGGCCACGGCAAGCTGGACCTCGATGTTAAAACCGGCCATGCGTGGATTCAGGAGCGTCACCTGGCGCTCGATCAGCCCCGCGGTTTCGAAGTCGCGAATCCGGCGCGCAACGGAACTCCGCGACATACCCGCGCGCTCCGCCAGCTCGCTCTGGCTCAGGCTGGCGTTTTCCTGGAGCGCTTTCAGGAGCCGGCGGTCGGCGCGGCTGAGTTCAATGATCGTTTTGCTCATCAGGAGATAAAAACTGGTCAGTTTGCTGCAACTCAGAATCGAATATTCGCATTTTTGAGCAGTAAATGCGCGCAATCGCGTACAAACTAGTCGTTTTGCCAGGCTGGCCGTGCCGTGGCCGGTTTGGCGGCAACCGAATGGCGCGATGAAGGAGGAACAACGATGAACGATGCAGCAAATCCCATGGGTCTCGACGGCTTCGAGTTTGTTGAATTCGCCGGACCCGATCCGTCGGTTCTTACCCAGGCCTTCGACCTCCTGGGCTTCACGCGCGTTGCCCGTCATCGTTCCAAAAACGTGGAGCTGTGGCGCCAGGGCGGCATCAACTTCGTCCTCAACAACGAGCCGGCAAGCCACGCCTACTACTTCGCGCAGGAGCACGGGCCGTCAGCCTGCGGCATGGCGTTCCGCGTCAAGGACGCACATGCCGCCTACCATCGTGCGCTCGAACTCGGCGCACAGCCGATCGACATCCCGACCGGCCCGATGGAACTCCGCCTGCCGGCGATCAAGGGTATTGGCGGCGCGCCGCTGTACCTGATCGACCGCTACGAGGAAGGCAGCACCATTTACGACATCGACTTCGAATTCGAAGACGGCGCCGACCGGCACCCCGAAGGCGCGGGTTTCTACGAGATCGATCACCTGACCCACAACGTCTACCGGGGTCGCATGGACTTCTGGGCCGAGTTTTACGAGCGCCTGTTCAACTTCCGCGAGATTCGGTACTTCGACATCAAAGGTGAATACACCGGGCTGTTCTCCAAGGCCATGACGGCGCCCGACAATCGGATTCGCATTCCGCTCAACGAAGAGGCGTCGCAGGGAACCGGACAAATCGAGGAATTCCTGATGGCCTTCAACGGCGAAGGCATCCAGCACATTGCGCTCGCCTGCGACGATCTGTACGCCTGCTGGGATCGTCTGAAGGCCCGCGGCATCGAATTCATGACGCCGCCGCCCGATGCCTACTATGAAATGCTGGCCGAGCGGCTGCCGGGCCACGGCGAGCCCGTCGACGAAATGCAGGCGCGCGGCATCCTTATGGACGGCAGCACCGAAAACGACGATCCGCGCCTGCTGCTGCAGATCTTTTCCGCTAACATGGTTGGGCCGACGTTCTTCGAATTCATCCAGCGCAAGCGCGACGAGGGTTTTGGCGAAGGCAACTTCAAGGCGTTGTTCGAATCGATCGAACGCGATCAGGTTGCGCGCGGCGTAGTCGCAGCGGACGGCTAAACGGCGTAAAGAGCGAGGAACGGGTATGAAACTTCAGCGTATTCACCACGTAGCGTACCGCTGCAAAGACGCCAAAGAGACCGTCGAGTTCTATCAGCGTGTGCTCAACATGGAGTTCACGGTAGCGTTTGCCGAAGATCAGGTGCCGTCCACGAAGGAACCTGATCCGTACATGCACGTGTTCCTGGATGCAGGCATGGGCAACGTGCTCGCGTTTTTTGAACTGCCGACACGGGAACCGATGGACCGCGATCACAACACGCCGGAGTGGGTGCAGCATATTGCGTTCGAACTCGGCTCTTACGATGAGCTGCTGGCCGCGAAAGCACACATCGAAAGCGAGGGTATCGAGGTGCTCGGACCGACCAATCACGGCATCTTCCAGTCCATCTATTTCTTCGATCCGAACGGCCACCGCCTTGAACTCGTCGCCAACACGCAAACCGCGGAGCAGATGGCCGAGCTGAAGCGTGTCGCGCCGGCCATGCTCGAAGAATGGAGCCAGACCAAGAAAGCGCCACGGCACGCCGCCTGGCTGCACGAACTGGAGTTCACGCCAGAATGAAACTCGCCTCTTTGAAATCGGGTCGCGACGGCGACCTCGTGGTCGTGTCGCGCGACCTGACACGCTACGAATCCGCTGCCTCGGTGGCGCCGACGCTGCAAACGCTGCTCGACAACTGGGATCAGCTTGCGCCGAAAATCGGCGAGCTGGCCGGGAACGTCGACGTATCGGGTAAGCCGTTCAAGCCCGCGGAATGCGCGGCGCCGCTGCCGCGCGCCTATCAGTGGGCCGACGGCAGCGCCTACGTCAATCACGTCGAACTCGTGCGGCGCGCGCGCGGCGCCGAAATGCCGGAGAGTTTCTGGACCGACCCGCTGATGTATCAGGGCGGCTCCGACATGTTTCTCGGCCCCGAGGACCCGATTCTCGCGGCCGACGAAGCCTGGGGCATCGACTTCGAGGCCGAAGTCACGGTGGTGACGGACGACGTGCCGATGGGGATCAGCGCCACCGATGCCATCGACTGCATCCGGCTGGTCATGATCGTCAACGACGTCTCGCTTCGAAACCTGATTCCCGCGGAGTTGGCGAAAGGTTTCGGCTTTTTCCAGTCGAAACCGTCCAGCGCGTTCTCGCCCGTGGCGGTCACTCCGGACGAACTCGGCGGCGCCTGGAAAGACGGCAAGCTGCACCTGCCGCTGCTGTCGAACCTCAACGGCCAGCCGTTCGGCAAACCGGAAGCCGGGGTCGATATGACCTTCGATTTCGGGACGCTGATTGCGCATGCGGCTAAAACCCGCCCGCTCGGCGCCGGCACGGTCATTGGCTCAGGCACCGTTTCCAACAAGCTCGACGGCGGCCCCGGAAAAACGATTGCGGACGGTGGCGTCGGCTACTCCTGCCTCGCCGAACTCAGGACCATCGAAACAATCGAACACGGCAAACCGAAAACGCCGTTCATGCAGTTCGGCGACCGCATTCGCATCGAAATGCTCGATGGCGAAGGGCACACGGTTTTCGGCGCGATCGATCAGGTCGTCGAACGCTACGAAGGCCCCTAGTACGCCCGAAACGGGCACATCCGGCACAAGCACCGAGGACAAATGATGGCGATCACGCTGTACAGCTACTGGCGGTCGACGGCCGCTTACCGGGTGCGCCTTGCGCTCAACCTCAAGGGCCTCGACTACGACACGATTACGGTCGACCTGACGGACGCCGAACATCGCCGTGAAGACTACGCTGAGCGCAACCCGCAAATGCTGGTACCGTTTCTCGAGGACGGCAATACCGGCGTTGCGCAATCGCTCGCCATCCTCGAGTACATCGAAGAGACTCACCCCGAGCCGCCGCTGTATCCGCAAGATCCCGCTGAGCGCGCAAAGGTCAGGGCTTTTGCAGCTGCCATTGCCTGCGACGTGCACCCGCTCAACAACCTGCGCGTCCTCAACTATCTCAAGGGGCCGCTGGCGGCCGACGGCGACGCGGTCAGCACCTGGTACGGCCACTGGATTCACGAGGCTTTCCAGGCGCTCGAGAAGATCTGTTCCGACGATGCCTACACGTTCGGCGATACGGTAACGGCGGCTGACGTCTGTCTCGTACCGCAGATGTACAATGCCCGGCGCTTCAACGTCGACCTCACGCCGTTTCCCAAACTCGTCGCCGTGGACGCTCGCTGTCTCGAAGTGCCCGCCTTCGCAGGGGCGGTGCCAGAGAAGCAACCCGACGCGCCGGCATCCTGAAGCCCAAGTTCGCGGGATCACAACAAGTCTTTGATTGCCAGACCTCACGGGCGTCAAGTACAGTCGCGTGAACCGTCCTTTGGCGGCGCGGCAAACACGATATGGAAGACACCTGGCTACACTGGGCCAAACGCCTGCAGGCGCTGGCTTCCACGGGACTGCACTACTGCAGTGACGAATTCGACAGGGAACGTTATGCCGAGGTCGCCGGCATTGCGAACGAGATGCTCGCGCTCCTCGGCAACGTACCCGTGAGGCGAATCGAAGGCCTCGTTTCGGATTTCGCCAAAGGCCACGCGACACCCAGGGTGGACGTCCGCGGCGCGGTGTTCCAGCACGACAAAGTGCTACTGGTCCGTGAAGCCAGCGACGGTTTATGGACCCTGCCCGGTGGATTCGCCGAGGTTGGCGCATCGCCGGCCGAAAACGTCGAAAAAGAGATCCGGGAGGAAGCCGGCATCGACGTCGCGGCCACTGCCGTTTACGGCATCCGCCACAAAGCCAGGCACCCCTACCCGCCGGACAGCCGCGACATCTACAAGCTGTTTTTCCTTTGCGAGCCGCGCGGCAAGCTTGCGCCGAAGGCCGGGCACGAGACCACGGCCGTCGGCTTCTTCGACCTTGACGATCTGCCGCCGCTGTCGACGGCAAGGGTCCTCGAACAGGATATTACCGCGGCGTTTTTGTTCCGCGCCGAGCCGGACAAGCCGCTGCTGTTTGACTAGGAGCGGCCTCAGAAACCCAGCGACGCCCCAAGGTAGTAGGAACGCCCGACGTACTCGAACTCGGTGTTCTGCCGCTCGCGGCCGCCCTGGAACTCGCTGGTCGGTTCGTCGTTCAGGTTCACGCCTTCGAAGAAAATCCGAATGTTCTCGCTGAACGAGTACGATACGCGCGCGTCCCAGCGACCAAATTCACCCTGATCGAGATCCTCTTCCCGGCTGCCGTTGATGTCGGTCAGGAAACTGTCGTTGTAGGCATACGACAGTGCGGCGTCAATGGCGCCCTTCTGGTAGAACAGCGAGAAGTTGTAGGTCGACTCGGCCTGTCCCGGCAGAGGCAGGGTTTCGACGACGCCGTCGCGCTCGATGTCGACTTCGGCATCGATAAACGTGGCGGACACGGCCGCGCCGAACCCGTCGAACGGTCCCGGCAACCAGTCGAACTGGGTCTGTACGGAGACCTCTGCGCCAAATAACTCCGATGCTTCGCCGTTTTCGACCCGCGAGACTACGAGTTCGTCGAGAATCGACGTGTCGATGCCCCCGGCGAGGCCCAGCGTGGTCACGGCGGCGTCGATATCGGCCTGGCCCACGAAGCGCTCGGTGCGGCTCACGAACTCATTGTCGATATCCTTGTAGAAAACGGCCAGCGAAAGCTGCGTGAGTTCGTTCGGATACCATTCCGCCGACACGTCGAGGTTCCAGGAGTGGCGCGCCTCGAGTGCCGGGTTGCCGATTGAAACCACACCCTCACCCGCTTCCTCCGAGTAGTTGGCGCGCGGCGCAATATCGTCGTAGTCCGGACGGCCCAAAGCCCGGCTCACGGCGCCCCGCAGCACGACGTCCTCGGACAGTCGCCAGTTTGCTATCAGCGACGGCAACACGGACGTGTAGTCGCCGCTGGCGTCGACCCGCGTCGCTTCGCCGCCGCTGCGCAGAAAACCGCTCGAGTCGACGTCGGTCAACTCGACCCGAACACCGCCCGTCACGCTGAGTGCTCCGAACTCGCGCGATGCCATGACGTAGCCGGCGTAGACGCTTTCCGTAATGTCGTAGTCCCCGGCGAAGTTGGACGCAAAGGTATCGCCTTCGTTGAGTTCGAAGAAGCCGGCGTTGGATGAATCGGCGAAGAACCGGTTCATTGCGTCGATATTCATCCAGATGTTCGGCGCGTTGCCCGCGGGTGTGTCGTTAACGAAAGCACCGCTCGTAAACGACGCATCGGTGCCAAGCGTCAGGTCCTGTGCGCCGCCGTCGTAGCGCGTGCGCGTGTAGTCGTTCTCGCGCTCCGTTCGCGTGGCCTTGAAGCCGGTCTTGACGTAGGCATCAGCGAAGTCCCAGGTCAGGTCCGCGCCCCCGATGAGCGTATCCTCGGTCAGATCCCGATCCTGAAAACGTACCCGGCGGAAGCCGATCAGGTTGGGGTCCTGGCGATCGGGGCCCGCCGCGTCCGGCGTAACGTTGACAACGCCGTTGCCGCCAATTGTCCAGACGTCGGGGCCGAAGTCGCGGCCGGAGCGAAACTCCCAGTACGAGTAAGGTTCGGCAATCTCGTTGGAGTTGAACTGCAGCTCGTAGTTGAGCTGCAGGCGCTCGCCAAGCAGGTTTTCCCCGCCGGCCGTAAACGACAGCAGAGTTTTCTCGACTTCCTCCAGCCGGATGTTCGGGGAGATCCTGTTGCCGTCGGCTGTGCCCCGGTCCGCGGACTCCGCAACGACGCCGTCCGTTAAACCCTGCTGGAAGCGATTGCGATGCTGGAACTCGTCCCAATTCGCATAGAAGCTGCGCACAAAGTAGCTCGAGAACTCGTTCGGGCGAAACTCGAGCGCCGCCGAAAGATTGATGCGGTCGCGACCAATCAGGTAGTAGTTGTTCTTGACCTCTTCGGGCAACGTTGCGCCGTCGACGTCTCGCCAGTCGTCCTGGAAAATGCCCTGCGCGACGTATTCCCGCGAGGAATACGTGCCGCCAATCAGCCAGCCCACGCGCTCGTCAGCGGTCTTGCCCGACAGGAGACCGTCGATGCCCATTGGATCTTCCCCGCCGAACGATTCGTCCTCGGGCCGGATCTCTTCGTAGCCCATCCGCGCGGTGGCGTAGCCGTACAGCGTTTCGGGATTGTCGAATGGCATGCGTGTCTCGACGTTGACGGTTCCGCCGATGCCCTGGCCGTCCATGTCGGGTGTCGGCGTTTTGATGACCTGCACAGCCTTGAGCAGGCTGGACGACAACACGTCGAAAGGCGTCACGCGACCACCGCCCTCGGCCTCGGGCGATCCCAGCGCCGTCCCGTTCAGCGTCACGTTGTTCAATTCCGGGCGAACGCCGCGGATCTGAACATATCGACCCTCGCCCTTTTCGACGAGCATCGACACGCCCGGCGCGCGATTCAGCGCCTCGCCGACGTTCTTGTCTGGCAGTTGACCGAGTTCATCCGTGCCCAGCGCTTCGATGATGCGGTCTGCGTCGCGCTTGCGGCTGATCGACTCAACGCGGTTGCGCGCGGTTCCGAACACAATGATCTCTTCTACGTCGTTCGCGTTGGCTGCCTGTGCGGTGGCGGTGGAAGGAACGAACGTCGAGCACAACGAAACAGCGGCGGCTACGGTACCGACCGCAATGATTTTGTAATTCACGATGGTTTTCCCCTAGCGGCCCTTAGGGCCACGCTATCTGTCCCCTGACGCGGCTCAGAATGCGGCCCGCGTATGACAGTCCCGTAATCGCGGCTTTACGTTTGCGTGACCGCCAGCGCTCGTCCTACATGCGGCTGCAGCAAACTGGAAACAGAGCGTTTACAAAGGCAATGAAGCCCTGGTAAAACATCGGAAAAACCGAGGATTCTCGACCGTTTTTTCCGATTTTCCGAAGCTTTCTCCGAATCCATACTGCTCGATCTAATTTAGGAGAAAAGCCAATGGTCGACTTCAACAAAGTTCTTTCGGGCCTGACCCAAAGTAGCGTTGCAGCCGGACTGGCCGGCGGCCTCGCCGGGGGTGCGCTGACAGGCGCGCTCACGAGCAAGAAAGGCCGTAAGACCGCAGCTAACTTGCTCAAGCTCGGCGGTGTCGCCGCTATTGGCGGTCTCGCATGGAACGCCTATCGCAATTATCAGCAGCAGAACAGCGACCGCAGCGCGGCAGACATGCAGGCCGCCTGGCAGGACCTGCCCGAGCAAGGCTTCGACGTCCAAAAAGTGGACGCGCGCCACGCTGGTGGCAACAGCCTTCTGATCATTCGCGCGATGGTGACCGCAGCCATGTCGGACGGCCACATCGACAGCGCAGAACACATGCGCATCTTCGAGCACGCGGAACAGCTGCCGCTGAGCAACGAAGACAAAGCGACGCTGTTCGACGAATTGCGTAATCCGCAGCCGGTAACGGCGATCGTCGCGGGTGCGCACGACCCGGCGATCGCCGTGGAAATATATGCCGCGTCGCTACTTGCCATCGACGAGCTGACCTACGAAGGACAAACCTACCTGAGGCGCCTGGCGGACCTGTTGAAACTACCGCCGCAGCTGGTTGACGCGGTGCACGCCGAGGCCAACGCGAACGTCAATACTGAAGGCGCTTACCGCGCAGCCTGATACACGCTCTCTCCGTGAATCGGGAAAGCCCGGGCTCTCTTGAGAGACCGGGCTTTTTTTTACGCAGGTGTGTTTCCCATCACTCGACCTGCAAATACTTGAACCCGCGAATCGTGTTGTAGGTGTGGCCGTCGAAACTCGTACAGCCATCCGAATAGCCCCTAACCATCTTGCCCGAGGCAAATGCGGTCAGGATAAGTGCGTAAGCCTTGTCGTAGTTGATGTCGGTATCGAGCAACACGATCGCATCGCTGCGCGTGCATGAGTTGGGGTTCGGCCAACCGCTTGCGTAGAGAAACAGTCCACCGGAATTGAACGCAAGTCTGTCGATCACTCTTGCGGTAAGCGGCCCGCCGGCGTCCGCGCTCGCGGACCAAAAAGCGAAGAATAAGGTAATCGTGACGCAGAGCTTCTTCAGCATGGCATGTCTCCCTCTCGATTGACGTTGATGGTGAGATATTCGCTCGCAGCTCCAGGCTGGTCCTCGTACCGCGTTCCTTACAAATGATCAGCCCATTAGTGGACAACTGACCCCATAAAGCATGAACGATGTTAAGAGACTACGCAATTGGTCTCCGAGTAATTAATAGGTAGTATTCGCAACATCGTCGGTGCGAGTGGAGTACCCGTGTGATCGCGATCGATCTGCCAGCGCCGCACACCCAGGAAAAGGAGTGATATTCTCCTGTTTACCGAAAACCGGCCGTTGGGAGCGAGCTCCGTCGTCGTCATTCCGCGATACCTCGCCCCGAAGGCTTGCTGTGAAAGGATTCAAAATGAAGATCGCTCTGACATGCCTTGCGGCCCTGACGCTGGCACTTGTGCATCAGCCGGCAGCGGCACAGGACCCCTCAACTGCCGCAGCGGAGCGGGCACGCCTGGCCAATCAACGCATTGAAGCCGAAGCGAGGCGTCGCGTGGAGGAAGAGCAGGCCCGGCAACAGGAAGCGAGCCTCGAGACGCCCGCACCGGCCGCTTCGATCGCCGCCTCACAGGCTCCGGCAGTTGCGGGGACCGCTACGCGGCCAGCAACCTCGCCGGCGCCGGGAGCCGCCGACCGCGCGGAGCTGTCGCTGGTGCTCCAGCAACTCAAGGCGCTCGGAGAACTCAAGGATGCGGGATACGTCGACGAAGAAGAATTCGAGCGTATCAAGCAGCGGATCATCGACGGCGGCCTATGACGCCGTCGGCCGACCGGGCCCGCAAACCCGGTCTCCTTGACGCTACTCTTCCTTGGTGAATACGCGCACGTAGTCCACATACATGCGCTGCGGAAATATGCTGTCGTCGATACCGCCGCCTGCTCTTCCCCACATGCCACCTACGGCAATGTTCAGGATCAGGTGAAACGGGTGATCGTAAGGCCATGAGCGCCAGCCGTCGTTCTCGTTGACGTAGGTAAAGTACAGCGTGTCGTCGACGTACATGTCGATGCGCTCCGGCGTCCATTCCATTGCGTATACATGAAACGCTTCGTGAACGTCGGGGACGAGAATACGTCCTTTCCGTTGTTCCCACTTCAGCCAGTAGTAGGCTTCGTTGTGCACGGTGCCGTGCACGTGGCCCATCTCGTAGCCGACGTGTTCCATGATGTCGATCTCGCCGGAATTCGGCCAGGCGTCGCAGTCCGCGCTCCCTTGCCACTCGTCGCCGGCTTCACAGCGCGTCGCGTAGCGAAAAGGATCGCTCGGCAGCATCCAGATGGCGGGCCAGCTGCCTTTGCCTTCCGGCAGTTTTGCGCGGATTTCGAAGCGCCCGTACAGGAAATCGCCTTTGCTGGCGGAGTGTATGCGCGCGGACGTGTAGCGGGCATCCTCGTAGTCTTCGAGATGCGCCTCTATCACGAGGAAACCGTGCTCGACGCGAAGATTGCGCTCTCGCGACGTGTAGGTCTGATCCTCGTCGTTGACCTTGCGAGCCGGCCAGATGTCAGGACTCCATTTACTCGCGTCCAGGGAATCGCCGTCGAATTCGTCGGACCACGCGAGCTGCCAGTCGGTCGCCGGCGGCTGAAGCTGCCTGACAACCAGCGCGCTAAGCACGGGCTGCCCTGCGGACGCCTCGAAGCGGATCGAAAGCGCCCCGTCGACCACCGCAATATTGGGGACCGTGACCGTCAACGCCGAATGAATCTTGCCGTCGCGCGACGCCATGATGTCAAGATCGTCAATGGCCAGCCGATCCTCGATGTAGGTGTCGAACACGCGCTCCCCACCGCCCAGCTCGTCCGGCTCGGCAAAATGCAGCGTGACGTCGTAGCGGCCGTTTTCGAAGCGGCGGTCGATGCGTATGTCACCCTCGCGGAAAGCCTTGTACAGCTCCGCATCCTGGGAGCCCTTGACGGTCGTCATGCTGCGAGCCGTACCCCCGTCCACCGCGGCTTCCGCCTCGTAGGCAATCCCGTCGCTGCTCAGGTAGTCCGCCCCGCCGACGTTTACGGCCCACGACGTGACCGGTTCCGGCCCAGGCCCGGGCCCGGGATCCGACGTACAGGCCGCAAGCGAGGCACCCGCCGCCACAAGGAATAGCGAAAAAAGAGTTCTTGTTGCCATAAAGCTGCCCCCACGGCTATTTGCCCTGCCCCCATTGTAATGACAGCGCTGTCAGATACAATTACAATAGATACGGACGAGGGGTGCAGACTCAATAATTCGACCAAATGCCCCGTCGATCCGGACAAAACCGGCCGCTGTTATACCGGCCGTGGGAACAGGCGGAACGGGACCCGCACGCACACCGCGGGCGGCCTGATCCGGGGAGGAAAACGTGCCAGGAAAACCTGCCAGCTTTGCCGGGCTGCTTCTGCTCGCCCTGTCGCCGCCCGCGCTGGCGGACGACGTACGGCATTCCGAGGGTCGCAGCATCTATCTTGCGCCGCATGCCGGGACACAACCGGTCATCGACGGTACTGCCGACGAGGCCGCCTGGGCGCGTGCCCAGTGGCGCGACATCAACTATCGCTGGCTGGGCCCTCCGCATACGCCGGAAGACTTCTCGGGTCGCTTCAAGGTGGTCTGGACGGAAGACAGGATTTACCTGCTCGGCGAATTTGTCGACGACATCCTCTACGACGCGCACCGCAACCCATTGGTCCAGTACTGGGACGACGACACGTGGGAAATTTTCCTCGACGAGGACCATTCCGGCGGCAACCATCAGTTCAATCACAACGCGTTCGCCTACCACCTGTCGCTCGATAACCGGGCGATCGACATTGGCACCGACCAGAAAGCAAGAGATTACTCGCACCACGTGGAGAGTCGTTGGCGCCAGCAGGATGATCGCATCGTCTGGGAGGTTGCGATCGACGTCTACACCGACGCCTACGTCGACGGCGGCAGCGACAACCGGCCTATGAAACTCGAGCCGGGTAAAACGATGGGCCTGATGGTTGCCTATTGCGACAACGACGGCAGTGAACTGAGAGAGAACTTCATCGGGTCCGAGAGCGTGCCTTCGGGCCCGAAAGATCGCGGTTGGATCGACGCCGGACTGTTCGGCACATTGACATTGACGAAGTGAGACTCATGGCCTTGGAAAACCCGAAAGTGGACAACGGCGCGCCCGGCGCCGGCGCGGCCGGATCCGACGAAGTGACGGGAGAATTTGTCGACCGTCATGGGGAACGTTTCTACGCCATTCGTAACGTCGACCGGATGCCGCCGTTTTTCATCAGCGTGATCTCGAGCGACGATCACTGGCTGTTCGTGTCCTCGACCGGCGGTCTGACAGCCGGCAGGGTATCTCCGGAAACAGCCCTGTTTCCGTACACGACCGTCGACCGAATTCACGACTCGACGAATCACACGGGCAGCGTCACGCTGTTCAGAGTACTCAATGACGGAACCTGGCAGGACTGGGACCCGTTCAGCGCCATGCAGAACGGCCGCTACCGGAAAACCCGCAACCTCTACAAGAATCTGCTCGGCAACAAACTGTGTTTCGAAGAGATCAATCACGACCTCGGACTGGCGTTCCGATACACGTGGCTGACGAGCGATAGCTACGGCTTCGTACGCGACTGCGAACTCGAGAATCTGAGTTCGCACGCGGTCCAGGTGGAAATGCTGGACGGATTCAGAAACATTCTTCCGGCAGGGACACCGCGCTTTACGCAGACCAACTCGAGCAACCTCGTCGACGCCTATAAATGGACCGAGTACGACGCAAACTCGGGGCTTGCGTTGTTTACGCTCTACTCCGGCATCACCGACCGGGCCGAGCCTTGCGAATCCCTCAAGGCGAATGTCGCCTATTGCCTCGGCCTCGATGCACCCGAAACACTGATCTCCGCGGAACAGCTGCAACGGTTCCGGCACGGCCTTACGCTCGAAAAGGAGCATTTGAAGCGCGGCATTCGCGGTGCCTTTCTCGTCACCACAAAACTCGTGCTGGAGCCTCAAGCCACGAAAGGTTGGCAAATTGTCGCCAACACCGAGCAAACGCAGGCGGAGGTTGTCGAGCTGCGCCGTAGGCTCGATGATCGCGACACGCTCGCCGATACGCTCCTGCGGTCGATTGAGCGGGGCTCCGATCGCCTCGCCCGAATCATGGCCAGCGGGGACGGCTTTCAGGCAGCCGCCGAAGAAAACGTCACGGCGCACCATTACTCCAACGTACTCTTCAATATCCTTCGCGGCGGTGTTTTTTCCGACGGCTACGAGGTCAGCGCGCGCGACCTCAAGCGAACGATCCGCGCGTTCAACCGCCCCGTCTATGACGCGCACCGGTCATTCTTCGAAGCTCTGCCGGAACGGCTCAGCGCGTCCGAGCTGTTGCGGACGGCCGGCGAGACGTCGGATGCTCAGCTCGAGCGACTGGTTTACGAGTACCTGCCGATCACTTTCGGCCGACGCCACGGCGACCCGAGCCGCCCCTGGAACCAGTTTGCGATTCGGCTCAGAGACGCTCAGGGTAACCCTTTGCTGTCCTATGAGGGCAACTGGCGGGATGTATTCCAGAACTGGGAGGCTCTCGCGTTCGGTTTCCCCGAATTTGTCGAAAGCATGATCGCCAAATTCGTCAACGCATCGACCATGGACGGCTACAACCCGTACCGGATTACGAAAGAAGGCATCGACTGGGAAGTCGAGGACCCCGAAGATCCCTGGAGCTATATCGGCTACTGGGGTGACCATCAGATCATCTACTTGCAGAAGCTGCTGGAGCTGTCGAGGCAGTTCCATCCTGAACGGCTCGGCGCTTTGTTGCGGCAGCCCATCTACGGCTACGCCAACGTCCCGTACCGGATTCGCTCGTTCGACGCGCTGCTGGCCGATCCCAAGAGCACGGTGGACTACGACGAGGACCTCGCGCGGCGCATCGATCAGCGCCTGGAAACGCTCGGTGCAGACGGCAAACTCGTACTCGGTGCCGACGACCGCGTGTACCAGGTCAACCTGCTCGAGAAGCTGCTCGTACCCGTCCTTTCGAAACTGGGTAACCTCGTCGTCGACGGCGGCATCTGGATGAACACGCAACGACCCGAGTGGAACGACGCGAACAACGCACTGGTCGGTCACGGCTTGTCCATGGTCACCCTGTACTACCTGCGCCGGCACGTGTGCTTTCTCGACGAACTCGTATCCGGCGTGGACACATCAAGCGAACTGTCCATCGAAGTCGCGGAATGGCTGAACGACACAGCCGCCGCACTGTCACGACTCGCGCCGACGCTCGGCGCCGGCCCGATCGAGCCGCGAGCCCGCCTCGAGTCGCTGAAGGAGCTGGGCGAAGCCGCCAGCCGCTACCGCGAGACGGTCTACCGTCAGGAGGGTTTTTCCGGCAAGACGGAGCAACCGGTCAGCACCATCCGGACACTGTTCGCGGACGCCCTCGAGGCAATCGATCACAGCATTGCCGCAAATCGTCGAGACGACGGGCTTTATCACGCGTACAACCTGCTCGAACGCAGCGATGACGGCGTCCGTATCGAACGTCTCTACCCGATGCTCGAAGGGCAGGTATCGGCGCTGAGCGCCGGTTCGATCCCGCCCGAAGACGCGGTTGACGTCCTCGAGGCACTGTTTCGAAGCAGCGTGTACCGCGCGGATCAGCAAAGCTTCATGTTGTACCCAGACCGCGAGCTGCCCAGCTTTCTCGAAAAGAACCGCATAGCGCCCGAGCGTATCGACGAAATCCCGTTGCTTCGACGCCTGCTCGACGAAGGCGACACCCGGCTTGTGCTGCGCGACGGAGACGGTTGTTATCGCTTTAGTCCGGATTTCGTCAACGAGAGCGACCTCGAACTCCGACTCGACGAACTGGCCGGAGATTACGACGAAGACGTCGAGGCCGCACGCCGGTCGATCAAGGCCCTCTACGAAGACGTGTTCAATCACCAGGCCTTTACCGGCCGTTCCGGAACGATGTTCGGTTTCGAAGGACTCGGCTGCGTCTACTGGCACATGGTCTCGAAGCTGCTGCTTGCCGTGCAGGAAAACTTCTTCCGCGCGCTCGATACAGGCGCTAATGCCGACACGCTGCAGCAACTGGGCAAACACTATTACCGAGTGCGTAAAGGCATAGGGTTCAACAAGTCACCTTCGGAGTTTGGCGCGTTTCCCCCGGACCCGTATTCGCACACGCCGAAACACTCCGGTGCCCGGCAGCCCGGCATGACCGGCCAGGTCAAGGAGGAAATCCTTACGCGCTTCGGCGAGCTGGGCGTGCGGGTGTCGGAAGGCCGCGTACGCTTTGAGCCTCGCCTGCTGCGCGCGCGGGAATTCCAGGCTGACCCGCACTCGTTCCGTTATCTTGACGTCGACGGCGAGTGGCAGGACCTTGACGCCCCGCGCCAAAGCCTCGTGTTCACCTGGTGCCAGGTGCCGATTGTTTACACGTTGTCCGATGGCGATCGCGGCGCCGGCACGGCCACGCTCGAAGACGGGACGACGCTGCCCCTACCCGATCTCAGCCTGTCCCCGGCTCACAGCGCAGCCGTTTTCGAACGCAGCGGACTAATCCGCCGCGTCGACGTTTCGATCCCGCGCGGCGGGCTCTTCACCGAACAAGAACACGAGTAAGGATTACCCATGTCGCGTCTCTATCAACGGCGTCTGTCTCTCGCGGGAATCGACGCAGCCAACTTGTCAATCGACGATCTGCGCTCGCTGTTACGGCAGATACTGGAAGCGGGCATTCACGGCATCTCGTTCAGCCCGTACACGGAAGGTCAGGGCCCCGGAACCGAAGTCGGCGCCGCGCAGATCAGCGAGCGCCTGGCGGTTATCCAGCCGTATACGCGCTGGATACGCACGTTTTCGTGCAGCGAGGGCAACGAACACATTCCAGCCATTGCAAAAAGCGCCGGACTCAAAACCATGGTCGGCGTGTGGCTCGACGACAACCGCGAGCAGAACGAGGTCGAACTTGCCAACGCAATCGACATTGCGGCGTCAGGCAACGCCGACATACTGGGAGTCGGTAACGAGGTGTTGTTGCGCGGCGATCTCAGCGAGGGCGAATTGATCGATTACCTGGAGCGCGTCAAGCAGGCCGTAGCTGGCAAAGTCCCTGTCGGTTATGTCGATGCCTACTTCGAGTTCAACGACCACCCGGCTATTGCCGACGCTTGCGACGTCATCCTCGCGAACTGTTACCCGTTCTGGGAAGGCTGCCCGGCCGAACATGCGCTCCTGTACATGAAGGAGATGTACCGCCGGGCCCAATACGCAGCGAATGGCAAGCCCGTCATCGTTAGCGAGACCGGCTGGCCGAATATCGGCACGACGGAAGGCGGCGCAATTCCTTCCGAAGAAAACGCCATCAAGTATTTTATCGACAGCTATCGCTGGGCCGAAGAGGAAGGTATCGAGATCTTCTGGTTCTCGTCGTTTGACGAGGCATGGAAGGTGGCAGCGGAAGGCGACGTCGGCGCTTACTGGGGACTGTGGGACAAGGACGGTGTACCCAAGTATTTCTAGGCCGCACAGTCGGCTTGGAACAAACCGATACGGTAAAACACGGGCAACAACCACGGGCAAGACATCAAGATCATGAATTTCGAGTACGGCAACGCGATTTGTTATTCCGGGTACCGCAACGGGCAGAGCCCGCACGCCAAAACTTACCCGTCGTACGAACAGATCCGCGAAGATCTGTCGATACTCGCGCGGAACTGGCAGTACCTGCGTCTCTACGACTGCAGTCCGCACGCGGAGACGGTGCTCAAGGTCATTCGCGACGAGCGGCTGGACTTCAAGGTCATGCTGGGCCTCGACATGGCGGCGGAAGTCAGCAATCCGCACTGCCCCTGGGGCGCAAACTTCAGCGACGACGTGCTCTACGCCAACCGGCAAGCGAACGGCGAAGAAGTACAACGGCTGATTGCGCTGGCCGGCGAGTACGAGGACTCGGTGTTCTCGGTGTCGGTGGGCAACGAAGCCTCCGTCGAATGGACCGATCATATGGTCCCGGTGGAAAATCTCATCGGCTACGTACGTGAGGTCAAGGAGAAAATCGGTCAGCCCGTGACGTTCTGCGAAAACTACGTACCGTGGACCTACAAGCTGGCGCCGCTCGCCGACGAACTCGATTTCATCGCCGTGCACACCTACCCGGCCTGGGAATACCGCTCGATACACGACGCGCTGGACTACACCAAGGAAAACTACGAGGCCGTCGTCGAACGCTACCCCGGCAAAACTGTCGTCATTACCGAGGCCGGCTGGACAACGGCCGCTAACGGGCGCGGTATCGAACCGCACAACGCATCGGAGGAACTGCAGGCCAGTTATTACGAACAGCTACTCGAGTGGTCCGCCGCCGAAGGCATTCTGACCTTTGTCTTCGAAGCCTTCGACGAGCCCTGGAAAGGGTCCCCGGACCCGCTCGAGCCCGAGAAACACTGGGGTCTGTTCAGAGTCGACCGGACACCAAAACTCGTCATGCGAAACCTGTATCAGGATCTGATGTCCTGATTGACAGCGCTTTCCATGAATCGCTAACCTTCGGCCGGGGAAAAAGATCTATCATGGGATAAGCAACGGGACACGCATGAGCAAAGTCACCATCGACGATGTCGCCGATCTTGCCGGCGTGTCGATCAAGACCGTTTCCAGAGTCGTCAACCGCGAGCCGAACGTCCGCGAGGCGACGCGACTGAAGGTTGAGGAGGCAGTTGCGCGCCTCAACTACCGTCCCAACCTGTCGGCACGTAACCTCGCAAGCCATCGCTCGCACCTCATTGTGCTGCTCTACGACGACCCGAGCGTCTACGAGACACCGAGCTCGGGCTACATCATCCGCCTGCAGCAGGGTACGCTCAGAGCCTGCCGCACCGCCGATTACGAACTGCTCATCCACCCCTGCAACTATCGCGACCGCAAGGTCAAGAGCAACCTCACGGGCCTGATCGAACGCACCCGGCCGGATGGCATCGTCATTGCCGCGCCACTCTCGAACATGCCGCAGGTCATCAAGCCCATTGCCGCAACGAACACGCCGTACGTACGGTTATCTCCGGGCACAAGGAGCTCCGGCGAGTTTTCGGTCGGCACAAACGACCGCGAGATCGCCGCTGAAATGACCCGCTACCTTGCGTCGCTGGGGCACGAGCGTATTGCGTACATTTCGGGGCATACGAAACACAAGGCCGTCGCCAATCGCCTGAAGGGCTACCGCGACGGCCTCGAACAGTCAGGACTGCCCTACGCGGAGACCCTGGTCGCCGCAGGCGATAACTCGATCGGTTCCGGCGCAGCCTGTGCCGAAGCCCTGCTCGAAGACGCGAACCCGCCGACAGCCATTTTTGCCGCCAATGACGATATGGCGGCGGGCGTCATTCGCGTCGCCAATCGCCTCGGCATTGACATTCCGGGACAGCTGTCCGTCGCCGGTTTCGACGACAGCTCGCTCGCTAGCCAGATCTACCCGTCGCTGACGACGGTGCGTCAGCCGCTGCCGGAAATGGCGGAACGCGCGGCTCACGCGCTTATTGGCAGCTCTGAAAACGGCGCCTCCAGGAACGGGACGGACGTCGTGCCCTCGGAGCTCAAAGTGCGAGAGTCGACTGGGCGCGTGCCCAACTGATTCGCCCAAATCGAACTCAGCAAACGCGCAGCCGTCAGCGCACGTAGCGAATCTGATCGAGATAGAGGGTCACGGGCGTCCGCCGCCCGGTCAACGTCACGAAGAAACCGGTCTTGATGCTCGACAGATCCAGCTTGTCGAGCTTGAGCTCATAGCGCTGCCATTCGCGCGTCAGCACGATACCCTCGAGCTTCGTCATCGCTGAATCCGGATATGCTCTGTCGTCACCCAGCAGCCCGACGCCGAAGTCGATCTTTTCGCCGCCGTAGGCGCCCCGCGCCCACAGCTCGAGCTTGCCGGCGCCGCTGAGGTCGAAACCGCCGTCCTGGTCTCCCCAGTTATTGGCGGGATGCTGCCACGCAACGCCCGCCCAGCCGAAGGTACCCTCGTAACGAATCCGAACACTGTGTTCACCCGAGTGCACGTTTTCAGTCGAACGGCCGTCGACCGTCAGGTGCTCGGTGCCGCCCATCCATCCCGACGGCGCCCAGGGCATACCCTCAAAACCGTCGTTATAGACGACAACCGGCAGTCGCGTACGAACCTCGCCCTCAACCAGCAGCGGTACGTTCGCCGTCGCGGCATTCCCGGCCGGGTCGTAGGCGTAGTAGAACAACCGGTAGGGACCCGGTTCGTCCGGCATCCTGACGCGAGCGCCCCGTTCGTCAGCGGCGACGATGGCGCCGTCAATGGCCGGCAGATCGGGACGAAAATCTCCGCCCGTCAGGGTTTCTCCGGACTCGGCCCTTAGCACCCAGCGAGGATCAAGGGGCTTACCCTCGGGGTCGCTCGCATTGGCGCTCACTCGGACCTCCGCCCCGGGCTGGACAGTCGTCGCTCCGTCGACCTCGAGCGGCATCGCCGAGGGTGCCCGATCGTCAGGGACGCGGCCGGACCAGAGTTGGGTCATGACGTCGACAGCCGCCAGCCGCGCACCGTCGTCCAGGAACATCCCGAACCAGGTGGACGTGGCCTCCATCTTGTTACCCCACAGGAACGCGTACGCACCCAGCGCCTGGCCGGCGGCTGCCTCGATGCCCTGCTCGTAGCTCTGCCGGTAGAACGCAGCCTTCTCGGCGCTGGTTTGCTCGTAAGGCGCTCCCCAGTCGGTCGTCGGCATTTCCCAGGGACCGACCGGGCCAAACTCCGTCAGTATGAAAGGCTTGGTCGCACCCCCCTCGCGCAGACGCTCGTGAACCGGCGCAGCGCCTCCGTACGCGTTGACGCCGTGGATGTCGATCGCCGGGCTTCGGCGGTGCACATATTCGATGCGTTCGCCGTGGACAAACGCCGTGACGGTCATTGTGGGATGATGCGGATCGAGCTCCTTGACCATGGCGGCAATATCGTTGACAGCCTTCCAGATCGCCGGGTTGTCGCCTGCCTCAAAACCCTCCATTTCGTTGCCGATGCCCCAGAGCAACAGCGCGGGATGGTCTTTGTGCTGTTCCACGATCCCGCGGGCGCGCTCGAATTGGGTCGCGACCTGCTCGGGATCGGTGTAATCGAATCCGTGCCGCTCGTGCCCCAGCCAGATGCCGACAGCAACCGTCATGCCCAGCGCGTGGGCTTCATCCAGGAGTACACCGACGTCATCGTCGCCACGAACGTTCTCGGCGTCCCACGTGCGCACCGAGTTGGCGCCTGCCGCCGCCAGCTCCGTAAGAGAGTGCGTACCGCCTGCGCCGCGGATGAAGTAAGGTTCGCCGCCTCTGAAGAGCTGCCAGCCACGCTCGGTCTGCTTGAGTTCAACGGGTATCGGCTCTGCCATGACGTCCATGCATAAAAGCAAAGGCCCTGCAAATAGCAGGGCCTTTGCCAGTAGAAGTCTTCTACGTAGAGATACTGGCTGCATCAGCCCTCGTTAACGGAAACGACGCCGTTGTCGAAGTTCGGTGGAGTTGCCGGCTGGTAAGAGAAACCCCAGTCTAGCAGCAGTTCCAGCACCAGAATAGGATCACCCTCGACCAGGCGCATCAAGCCGGTGGCATCCGTGCGGTACAGGTTATCGGCCGTCAGTTCGTTGAGCGGAATCGAGAACGGGACCGGTTCGCCCGTGGGACTTGCTCCCGGGCAGCAGGTAAACACCGTCACGGAACCGAAAAAGTTCTGGAGCACGGATCGATAGGCCCTGAGCGCCTGTTCACGCACGAGCTCGTCCTTCGATATGGCATTGCTGTTGGCGTCGAACAATTCGTGCAGCGCCAGTGCCGTGTAGAACTGGTTCTCTCCGGAGCCGCGCTGCGCCAGCGCGGTAGCCCAGAAGTAGAATCTTGCCTTGGCGCCGTTCGGACCGGCCGGAATCGAGTTGAAGAGATCGAACTTGTTGTCGGCATCCGGGTTGTTGACGTCGAACTCGATAATCGTGGTCGTCGAGAACGGGTTCTCGGGATCGTCGAGCACGCAGGTCTCGGGGTAGATACCGACGTCCGCGCAGTGGAGGTCCAGCACAACGTCCGTCGGCAGGACAATCGTCGTGATCAGCTCACCGTCGCCTGCATCGCGCTCGCCGCTGTCGCAGGCAGCCACGGCCAGCAACAAGCTGCCGAACAGAACCGTACGGAACTTGTTTTTCATCCAGGCCGATGGAGTCGCTTTTCGAATCATGTTTCTCATCATCTTAAACCCTTGGCCTAAAACTGGTAGGTGAAGTAGAGAACGGTCAGGAACGTGTAGTCGTTGGCGCCGTCCAGGAACTCGTCGTCCGGCGAGTTTTCGTCAGCCGTACGGTACAGCGCCCGAATGCCAATCTTGGTCGCGCGCTCCTCGGCATTGGCGTCGGAAATGCCACCCAGCCCCCCGCCGA
Organism: Woeseiaceae bacterium; assembly: GCA_028289545.1. Taxonomy (GTDB): domain Bacteria; phylum Pseudomonadota; class Gammaproteobacteria; order Steroidobacterales; family Woeseiaceae; genus UBA1847. The sequence continues at coordinate 3,170 of JANQPG010000066.1, read as the reverse complement.
GCCACAAGGAATAGTCGAGTTTGATCTGCTCCGGGAACGTCACGTTGAACTGCCGGAAAAAGTCGTACGGCCCCCACGCGTCTTTCATGTAGTAGCCTTCCAGCGAGTGACGCCCGTTGCCCCAGATTGCCCGGCCATGCAGTTCCCAGTAGTCGCGCGTGCCGCCGTCCGGATCGCCCGTGGACTGCTCGAAACCGCGAATGGCCCGAACGATGAACTTGGTGTTGTTCCTCGTGTTGAAGATCATGCGGCTCGACAATGCCCAGACGTCCTCTTCCGGCAGCCCGACGCCGAAGGGTGCGTTGGCCCCGGTCGGCTCGAAGAAGAATTGCTCGGAGTCGGTGAAGGTCGGGAACTCGGTGTAGGTACCGCCGAAGTTGAACGCAAACCTCGCGTCCTCGCGCCATTCGTTATCCCAGTCGTAGAACGGCGTCGCCCCCGTGGGATCCCAGGTGAAGTAGATCTCCGCCGACCGCGCCTCGCGGTTGTTGAGAACTGCAAACGGATCCGCATCGCGGTTACGTGGATTGATACCCGGGCTCAAGATACCTCCGGAAATCGAAGGCTCGACGAACGGATTCGCGTCTACGAGGTTGTCGCGATACAGGATGCGCGGGAACACCATGAGGTTGCCGAAGAACATCTGCATACCGGCCTCGTACTCGCGGCGGTTACCCAGCCCCGTGTAGGGCAGCTTGCTCGGATCCGTTACGCCGTAAACGGTATGGTGCACGCCACCTTCGGCGACGAGTCCGGCGTGATGTGCTGAAACGTAGGTCTGGGTGCCGAACAGCGGGAACGACAGTTTCGCCTTGAAGCCGAGCGTGTCCTCGAACTCGATTTCATCGATGTAGATGTTGCCCGCTTCGTCGATCCGATCAAAGGTTTCGTCGATGCGCTCCGTCGCCGAGATGATACCGCCCAGCTCCAGCTCCATGCCGTTCGCGAACTCCCGCGAGGCGTACAGCGTCGTCTGACGAGACTCGCGTATCGTGGCTTCGGTGGCGTTGGCGCCCTCACCCAGACGCGCCACGTCTTCGGAGTGGATGAAGGTCCAGTCGAACTTGGCGAGCTTGAAGTCGTACTTGACGACAAATTTCGGGTTGGCGCCCCAGTAGATTTCAGGTCCGGCGACGAGCCTCAGGTTGCTCCAGCCGTTTTTACCCTGAATCTCGATGCCGCTGGGCGCCTTGGCGTTCCAGATGTCCTGGCCGAGGATGTCGGTTGTCTCGGCGACGAGGCCGAAGAAGTCACCCTCAAAGCCCCAGTGGAACCGCGGCGTGTGGTAGAACGCCGTCACATCGAAGTCTTCGGCCTTGTAGGTCGCTTCAAAGTCGTAGATTTCGACACGCTCGCGGTCTTCGAACGTAATTTCACGTTCTTCGAACTGCCCCGGCGTGACGACCACTTCCGGCGCTGTCTGCGCCTGGATCGTGAGCGGCAGGCCGCGGTCACCGTAGGTGAACTCGAGTGCCCGCTTGCGCGCGACGTTGCCGAGTATGTTCACGGACATCTGGCCTTCGAGCTGTTCGTTCGGTTTGAACGCAAAGTCGAGGAAAATCATCTGGCCGTCGGAGAACTCGACACCGTTCTCGCCGTCTTCGGTGATGTCCTGCTCGTTGCCTCTCGTCACGAACTCACCCTGGAATCGCCCGCCCGTGAACTTGAGCTTGCGATCGTCCTCGAACGCATCCGCCTTGAGCTTCGCCACGTCACCCTGCAGTTCGAGCATTTGCATGTTCATTCCCGCAAAGTGCGCATTGATGCCGGCCTTGCTGGTCGAGTACGGATCGATGCTGAAAGCTTCCGCAAGGACGTGATAGGCCATCCTCGGCCTCGCCGTGTACACGCCGTCCGAGTCCGGCAGGCCCAGCGCCACGACGCCAAACCACTCCTCGTTCATATTGTTCTTGCCTTCGGCCCAGTCGAACAGATAAGCCTGGTTGGACCACGAGGCGTTGGTATCCTGAATATCGAGGTTTTCCGTCTGCAGGTACTTCCACCACTCGTCGCGCCACTCGAATACAAACGCACCGATCGCGTTGCCTTCTTCGCCGTTGCCGTAAGACTTGTTGTACATCTCACGCCACTGCTCTTTGAGAATCCGCGCCTGCGAAACCTGGTCCTCCTGGAAGCTGCGAGCGTTGAACGCGTCGCTGCCGAATTCGAAGAACGTAACCGGCAGATCGAGTTGCTCGTCGACGCGCGCCCAGAGGTCCGTGAAGCTATCGCCGCGGTAGACGTTGCTGCCGAGCACGTCGAGCGAGGGCACGAGTTCCTCGATCAGGTCGATGTACTGAATGTCGCCGTTAACGATCGAGTACAGGTGATCGGGCGCAATCTCCTTACCGGCCAGAATGACTTCTTCATAAAGGCTGTAGAGATAACGTGCCTTGGCCGTATTCTGCTCACCGACCGGCAGGTTCTCGATCTCGAAGCTGGACCAGGACAGCCCGTAGTTGCTCTCGTTGCCGAACGCAAACATCAGTACCCCGGGCGTGTCCTTGTAACGCCGCACGAAGTCCGCCATGTCGCTGATCAGGATCTCGCGCGTCCGCGGATCTGAATAATCCGTAAACGGCACCCACTTACCGTCGATGTTGTAGCCGTAACGGCCCATGAGCGGGTTGATGACCGTCATGATGCCGTGCTCGCGGTAGACGTATTCGACCCACTCGGGCGGCAACATCGTGAAACTGCGGATCGTGTTGATGCCCGCCGCTTTCATGAGGCCGAAGTCGTAGTCGAGCACCTTGCGGATGAAGTCGTCCGACTGCCCGAACAGGTTGTAGCTGTAGTTCTGTCCCCGTGGCGAGTAGCTCCAGACCATTCCCTTGATGAAATAGTCTTCGCCGTTCACGAGGATCTTCCAGCCGTTTTCGTCCTTGTAGGTCGTTATCTCGTCAACTTGTGCGTAGCCTGCTTGCGGCAGAAAAAACATCAGTGAAAGCGCAAGGAGACTCGCGACCGACTTGATAGGTTTTAACAAGCTTAATCCCGTCATAGCGACCACTCTTTTTCTGTATTTGTTTGCCTGAGGAAACTCGAAGAACCGGTTCGTCATCGTCTGCTCCTCCGCTAGTTGGTCACGATCGACACGTTGTCGATGAAGACATCGGATACGCAGCCGGCCACGTCTCCGCAGACCGCATTGAACGCCAGCGAAAAGC
>JANQPG010000100.1 GCA_028289545.1 Woeseiaceae bacterium | reverse complement strand
CCTTCTGCGACTCTTGTCACCAATTGTGAATATCGGCGACAAGGCTCTAATTTAGCAGCTATTTTTCCGCAACGATATATGCAATCCATGCTAAATCGCTGGTGCCGGTCTCGGAGGGGGTGAAGATGCCGTTGCCCTCGCCGTCTTCGTCTTCACCCTCCCAGTACACGGTCACTTTGCGGTAGCCGGCCTCGAGCAACAGGTCTTTCAGTTCCGGCGCCGTGTACAGCCGCCACTCGTAGGTAAACGCCTTTTTCAGCTTCGAGCCGTCGGGAAACTTGAAGTGGATGTGGCAGCGCATGTGGTTGGTCACGGGATGGAACTCGGCCTGCTCCCAAATGTAGGTGAAGCCGTCGTGTTTGGTCTTTTCCTTTGTGACGTCAAAAGAATCCGGCCCGCCGAACATGTCCATGAACAGCACGCCGTCGTCTTTGAGCGCTTCGTGGGTGCGCTTGAGGTAGCTGAGCATGACGGCGCGCTCCTCGAAGATCCAGTAGCTGAAGTTGAAAGCCGCAAGCAGGTCGACCTTGGGCGTATCGACTTCGAGTACGTTGGCCTCGATCAGGCTGACGCGCGCCTGGTCACCTGCCGGCAGGCGGCCAACCCGATTGACTCGTCCCCACTCGAGCACGGACGGCTCGATGTCGACACCGATGGCCTGAAACCCCGGCCCCTGCTTGACCCACTCGCATGCGGCGCTGGCCGTGCCGCAGAAGTCCTCGCGGAACAGGTAGCCCGTGCGGCCCGTCAGCTCCTTGAAGGTCTTCGACAAAAACTCGATTTCGTTCTCGACGTTCTGTACGGACAGTTCGTACAGCTCGTGAACGTCGGCCTGTTCGGCCATGCTGGGTTGGTTGGGAGTACGGGCCCGTCTTGCACACATGCGTTGGATTCTCTCGAGGCTGATGTCAGGAGAACTTATTGTAACCCCAAGGCCCGCGCTCAGTGCGAGATAAAATGGACGATCCTCGTCCCGGCCTATGCGGCAACCTGCTGCATTGCGTTCAATGCGCCTGCAACGATGTCCGCCGTTGCGCCGCTCTTGTGTGCCTGTTCGCTCAAGTATCTGCGCCACGCGCGTGCGCCGGGTTGCCCGGCGAACAGTCCAAGCATGTGCCGCGTCATGCGTTTGAGCGCTTCGCCGTTTGCGAGTTCCGCCTCGATGTAAGGCAACATTTTCGCAACAATGGCGCGCCTTTCCGGCGCTACAAAACCGGGATTGAAGCGCTCCTCGAGCTCGGCCAGGAAGTACGGATTCTGGTATGCCTCACGGCCGATCATCACGCCGTCGACATGCTCCAGCGCCGATTCGACGGAATCGACGTCGCAGAAACCGCCGTTGATGTGGACATCCAGCTCGCTGTAGTCCGCTTTCAAACGGTAAACGCGTTCGTAGTCGAGCGGCGGCACGCTGCGGTTTTCTTTTGGGCTCAGGCCCTCGAGCAGCGCAATGCGCGCGTGAACGATGAATTTGCGGCAGCCCGCATCGGCGACTGTCTCCACAAAGCGACAGAGGAATTCATAGGAATCCTGATCGTCGATACCAATTCGCGATTTGACCGTGACCGGCACGTCGACGGCGGCCGACATGGCGCGACAGCAGGCCGCAACGCGCTCGGGCTCCGCCATGAGGCAGGCGCCGAACTGTCCACTCTGCACGCGGTCGCTCGGACAGCCCACGTTGATGTTGATCTCGTCGTAGCCCTCTTCGGCCGCACGCACGGCCGCCCTGGTCATCAGTTCGGGTTCGCTGCCGCCGAGCTGCACCACAACGGGGTGTTCGGAAGGATCGAAGCGCAGCAGCCGGGCCGCATCGCCGTGATGAATCGCGGCGGCCGTCACCATTTCGGTGTACAGCTCGGCCGACGGTGACAAGAGCCGCAGGAAGTAGCGGCAGTGTCGGTCGGTCCAATCCATCATGGGGGCGACGGACAGCGTTCCTGCTATTGATTTTGTGGACATTTCTTCTGATTCAGCGGCATATCAAGAATACCCCTTTGGGAGATCTCCGATGAGAAGAACCCAGCCCCATCAAGTTCCATACAATGAAAAACCACCCCAGTAGTACCTGTCGGCAAAAGGGTATTTTGTACGGTCAATAGCCTGGAGAAAAACCGCTATCTCGCCAGACTCACTTAGCGTGCCTTCATCTTGCGCGGCCAGCAGGGTTACGTATTCCAACAGATCACTTGAATTTGCTTTTCGCAACCACGCCTGTGCTGCTCGAAGTGCGTCGGATGGAGTTCGCCCGTTTGCCAGATGCTCGTCATAGAACTTTATCGACAATAGCGAACTGGCGGTATCACTGACCGGCCAGTGGCTTGCAATAACTCCCCCAACCCCTATCGCAAGGAAAGCGGTCGGCAAGCTCCGAAAACTGGATAGAGACTCCGTCGTATTCAACAGCGCCGTCTCGCAGGCTGAAAGAAAAACCAGCCTGGGTGGAGAACCAGGCTGCATCGCAAGAATGTCGTCGATTGTCGTTACGCGCCGTGCGCCAATAGCAATACCCGAGCGCCTCGTATTCTCGATATTCCAGACGGCATGGCTGCCGACATGCCAATAGCTTTCTTCAGTAGGCCAAACGAGCTTGCCTCTGTTGTAATCCGCGGCTCCTGAAGCGACGTTTGCTCGCTTTGAAATGCCCAGTATTGCCGCTTTCTCAAAGTTAGCCTGGCGAGGCCCGCCAGCGTCTGGCCCCAAAGCCATGACGCTAAGCCTCGCTGGTTCGGAGGCCCTGCGTAACGCGGTTCTCCTCGCGTTGGCGGCAGACGACAAACTGTCGGCAAATCGTAGTCGATATCGCATCGCCAACGTCTGACCGTTGATACCGGAATCAACCAAGGAGATCGGAAGAAAGGCCAGTGACGGAGGGAGAATGATGAGAAGCTCATCGCTACTTTCTACACCTGAGTCCTTCAGCGATTTCCCTATCACACCGCCGATCAGATGCTGGGCAACCAGAGTGGACATACTGGCGTACGTGGATAGCCGCTCAGTCCTGTCGCTGACTTCCATTCGAGCCGTCCGATACAGTCTGATGATCCCTTTTGGGCGTTCCGCTTCCGTGTCGGCATTGACGGTTAATGCCTGAAGCATCACGCCACCCGGGGCGGGATCAAACGCAACGGTACGAGCCAGTTTTCCGTTCTTCCTCTGGCTCAGAATAGCGAGTGCGCCGGCCAGCGTTACTGACACTGTAAGCAGCTTTGTCCCGTCCTCCGTGAGTTCCTTTTCGAGCGAAAGCGCGGAGCCTCTTTGTCTGCCCAAGGGCCCCGTAAAGAACGGCGTCTTCTCTCGTGACTGTTCAAACAGCTGCATCGACCGGTCCAGCTGTCCTGCAAGGCAATAGGCAGTTGCCGCTTCTGCCCTCAGCGATTCTCTCCCGCTGTGCAATGCGGCGAATCCGCTGGAAGTTCCAACATCCCTTATGCGCGCCGCCTCTTCCGACTCCGGATGATTGAAAATCCGCTCAAAAAAACGAGCTGCCTCAGGCCAGTCTCCGGCCAGACCCGTACCAACCGCAGCGGCCCTCAACCCCATTCCGCCGGAATTGGCGCCTCCCCACTCTTCGACCAGACTCGCGTTCGCTCGTTTTAGCGTATCCGCCGCTGAACGTGCCCACACAGTTCTCTCAGGCCCGGGCGCCGCAGCGCTAATCACCAGCAGTATATCGGCGACTGAAGATCGCTCAGCGCTTTCTCTGAAAAGCTGGTACTGGCCCTCGTATTCGAGGAGTTCGTAACACGCTTGAGCAACGGCACGAAACGCCTTTCGAATATCACCGTTGAGCGACTTGTAGGATATGACAAGCGCCTGGGCAGCCATGAGCCTGTCTCTCTCTGACTCCCGTGGTGTCAGTTCAAACCGGATCATCGATATCGAGAAAGACTCGGGGTATCTGTGCCAATTCGGATCAATGGAGGCGTGTTTCTCGAGACGAACTGACTCCGCAAGCGCTCGTTGGTGGCGACCCGCAGAATAGTGCTTGAGAACGCTATCGTAGATACGACGAACGGCTCGCTGGCCCTGTCGGGCTCCGGAACTGGCCGTTGCTGAATTCACCCAGAACGGACCCGCGATTGCTCCCAGGCTGGCTGCGGAACTCAACCGAACGAAATCGCGACGATCCATGTCTACTTCTCTATCGCCAAAACAAATCGTTCCATTTCGCTGGCGAAACCTGGACGGCCTTCAGTCCTGGCACGTTCAACGACAGGCTCAAATCTTTGCCAGAAAGTCGATGCATACGTATCCAGAAAATCGTGTGCCGTGGACCGGTCACAAAGCTCAGTCTCTATGCAAACCTGCAACTGGCCGAAAAAAGAGACGACTTGAACAAGCGGCTCACTGACGTCACCCGATTCACTGCGGAAAAAAAACTCGACGAGCAGCAAATCGACGACAGTTTCCGTTTCTTCGCCCAAATCGGTGAGCTCATTCGCTTCGATATTCTCGTCAATAAACTCGTCCGCGGCATCCAGCAAGGCGTTGATTTCGCGCCTGGCAGACACGAGCCGATCGCTGTCAAAACGTTCCATGAAGGTCAGCGTCTGATCAGCCCGCTTGCCTTCTGGCTCGAACTTGAATCTGGAGTACAGTTCTATTGACGCGAGAATCGCGCCAAAAACTGCAACAGCAATCCCTATCTTCTCGAAGCTGAACCTACGTTCTTCCAGACTTCGATCTGACGCAGCCTTGCTCGTGGCCTCACGATCTTGAGCTTCTGTCTCAACCATCTTGCTCGCAGCGACTCAGATCGAAAACGACCTGTTCCTCCTGACTCCCGGCGTACTCCTCGAGTTTCGCCAGAAGACAAACTGCATCGGATCGTGACAGCAACACCGGCGAGTACTTCTCCTTTGCCGGTTTACCGCCACTTTTCCCGCGTTGTGGTACAACTTCTATGCGGATATCGTCCTCCGTCAGGTCTGTGTCGCAACCATCTCTTGTGACAATGACAATCGCCAGGTCGCGAGAGACCAGATTACGAACTTTGTCCCTGACACACTCGATGTCTGACCGGTCGAGCACCACGGTTTTCGCACACGTGGTGCACGATGGCTGGGCTGCGGCCGCCATGTTGAGGAAGCTCAATACCGCAATCGCGAGTAATCCAACGCCTAACTTCTCCATCCAGAATCTCCGGGTCGTGAAAGTCCACCCACGAGGATCTGTGAAATCCTGCTGAATACGCCGTTTATCGTTAATGTTCGTCGGGCGAATGAGACTGTATCCGTCTCTTGTGTCCTTGTTCTTTCTGGACTTGCCTGATCTATGTTCGGTTTTTCACACGGTTTGCGCAACCTGAATCGAACACCGGAGCCCCGTGCTCGCGCCGGGACAAAAAATCGCGCGCCAAGGCGCTTTCGCAGAATGCCGAAAAAGTCCTCCGCAGCAAACTTGGTGCACGTAAACTATTGAATAATTTGTGTTTTAGACAATTGGGCCAGTGCATCACAGGGGCAACTAATATCCTTTTTTTAACAACCTGGACGATATACCGGAGTTTGTCTTGGCCAAGACTGTCCGGAGTTTCGCCCCTTTTGTTTCCCAAGATCGACGAAGTTTTACCAGTCCGCTCACCGTTTCGGCTACAACCATTAAATGAACGCGCGGGCACGACTCAGCACGCGAGATGCCACGAAAGGTGAAACGGCATCTTTCGGCAAGCAAATGCATGCGCCGCCAGTGGAGTTGCTCGGCAGTTTTCTGCAGTATATTGCCTTCGGCCAACAGACAGTAGGTTCGATTGACGGCAACAACGCGCATCCAAGTCCGCTCGAAACAGCCCGTGTCGTTGCGTCGTGTCAGTCAGCTGCGACAGCAACCGAAGAAAGGACACTGGCCACGGCATCGGCATGACGCCGCCTACGTCGCTGTGATTACCGACGTTGGCTACTTCGAAAGCGGCGATACCGGCAGGTGGCATCTCGAGGCCGGCGACATTGTGTTTCATACAGCGTTCGAAGCGCATGCAAACCTCGTTTCGACCTCCCGGTCCCGCGTATTGAACATCCCGTTACCGATGGACGCCGACTACCCGGCGGTGTTTCGCGTTGCCGATCCGGATGCGCTGGTTAGCGCCGCGGTTGCTCGATCCCCCGACGCAATTCACTATTTACGGCCGAGCGAGGTCAGGGAGCCGTTGATGCTGGACTGGCCGGATGAGCTGGCCAGGTATCTTCGAGAGCAAGGCGGCTCCATCCAGTCGTGGGCCGACACCATCGGGCTGTCCTGCCCGGCGGTCAGCCGGGGCTTTCGTTCGACCTATGGAACCACACCGGCGCGCTACCGATTGGAGGAACGCACTCGCAAGGTGCTGCGAGGCATCGCCGCCGGGAGCACGTCGTTGGCGGAGTTGGCATTGGCCAACGGTTTTGCGGATCAGTCGCACATGACACGAGCCGTCCGCGCACTGACGGGCAAAACCCCAGGTCAGTTTCGAAAGATCAAGTTTGTTCAAGAAGCCAGGGACACATCCGTCTAGAAAGCAGTTTTTGCTCCGACGGAGATCTGTGCATGCGAGCTTTGGCTGTTTGCAGAACCTGTATGTTTGGCATTGTGCTTGCGGTTGCCACGGCCCCACCGCCGAGCGCGTCCGCTCCACGGGAAGACGCTCACGCCTCGATGGGCAGCGCTTTTGCGGCAATACTTCAGGCTGATGGGCAGAAGGCCATGTCGATCCTCGAGGGGATTCCCCGGGACACGCTGACTACGCGGAAGGCCAGTCTGCGCGACTGCATGCTCGAACGCCTGCAAGGCGCCGGTACCGCTGCCGCTGACCAGGATATCGACACAGCAGCATTTGCCGATCGAGCACTGGCGCGATTTCAGGACTACTGGCGTCAAAGCGTCATGGCACCGAGTGATCGTGACGTATCGGAACGGTGGCTGCGACGGGATCTCGCGGACCTGCTCGGCGCGCCGGCACGGGCCGACGACGACGATCTGCTCGATCAGGTGCTCCGTCGCATTGAGACACAAGGCCGCTATGCTCTAAGCGGGCGGACAGGACTGTTGCTCGACCTCATGATCTGGACCCGGCAGAAGGAGGTCGACGAGTTCGTCGAGCTGCCCGAAGGTTCCGTAAACACAACCGTGTTCTACCTCGATGATTTCGAGAGCCAGGGCTGGGCCAACTATCTGACCTGCGATCGTTCGGGCACAGGGGGCTGGGCGACGTCAGCAGGGCTCTTCGCCATTGTTCCACTTTACGACAGCCTGACCGACGAGACGTTTCGTGTGAGCTATCTGGCGCACGAGAGTCAGCACTTTTCCGATTACCAGCGATTTCCGGGTCTTGAGGGCTGGCAACTCGAGTATCGCGCCAAGCTCGTCGAACTCGGTTATGCCAGCGAGACCATCGCGGATCTGCTACGCCGGTTCTCGGAGAATCAGAGCGATCTCACTTCCGATGCACACAGCTACGCAAATCGCGCCGTTCTGCGTGCGTTGCGCGAGCGTCTGGGTCTTGCGGAAGGATCGGACCTGACCGAAGTACCGAGGAAACTGCTGAATGACGCAGCCGTCGAGGAACTCAAGGCGCACTCGAAGCACCTGTCATCGCGGTGAGAAAAGCCAGGCCATGCGGCGGCTATCTGCACTGGCCAAGGAATTGCGAAGCAAGGCGCAATACGGCAACGGGTTAATGTCTTCGAACTACAACCGGACAACCCGCCCGGATTGCTGACTTTCAAATGCGGCGTCGATCACACGCATGACGCGCACACCGTCGTCGGCCGTAACGGGTTCCGGCCGATCATTTGCAATAGCCTCGTACATGCCATCGTAGAAGTTCGTATAGTTTCCCTGCGGCGCGGTGATGAGTTCCTGCTCACCTTCACTCCCGGCCCCCAGATAGAGCTGACCTTCGCGCCCTGTAGGTTCCCAGCCGTAATCTGAATCGTCGGGACTCATTCCCGCGTCGAGCTGGCGTTCCTGAACGTCACTTCGCCTCTTGAGATAACAGCCGCTTTTTCCAAACAGCGAATACTCGGGCATGGGCTGTCTAAAGAAGTACCCGCCCTTCACGTGGATACGCTTGTCGGAGTAAAAGAGCGAAATATCGAAGTAATCGTCAACCCTGGAACTCGGTCGCGTAATGTCGATATCTGCAAACACGCTTTCCGGCAATCCAAACAAGACCATTGCCTGGTCGATCACATGCGGCCCAAGGTCTTTGACGATGCCGGCGCCCGAGCTCGGTTCTTCTTTATGAATCTTTGGGCTCAGACCCGGATCGAAGCGCAGAAAACCGAAATTGGCTTCGACAATGTCGCCCAGATCCCCCTCGTCCAGGACCTCCCGTACGGACAGGAAGTCGCTGTCCCAACGACGATTCTGGAACACGGCGAGTTTCCTTCCTGCCACACGAGCAAGATCGCGCAAGTCTGTTGCCTCTTCGGCATTGCCCGCAAACGCCTTCTCCACGACAACGTGCTTGCCTGCCTCGAGTGCCCTCCTCGTGTAGTCATAGTGTGTCCAGGTTGGCGTGTTTACGACGACCAGGTCGACCGATTCGTCGTCCAACAGAGCCTGCAGAGAGTCGTAACTTCTTGTTTGTGGGTAAGACTCGCCCATGCGTTTTGCGGACCTCTCCCAGCACCCGGCCAAGTTGAAGCCCGGGTGCAATGCTATGAAGGGTGCGTGAAACACCCGACCGGACATGCCGAAGGAAAGAAGCGCCGTATTGATCACCGCCATGGTCTTGCTGGACCCTGCTTTACCGTGCCTCGCGCACGCCGATCAGTATATAGCGGGCACGCCCGGGCAGTCAGTCTCCGCTGACCGCTGGCAGCTCGACGCCGTAGAATTTGTTGACGAGCTGCCGGTAGTAAGCAGCAATTTCGGGCTCCTCACTAATGAGTCCCAGTATCTGCGTCGAGACGAATATGCCGTTGCCGCCGTTGACGAGTATCACTGCGCCGTTGCCGGTATCGGGTGAGTAGATAACCAGCGCGTTCTCGCCGCGGTCGTTCCCGCCATGCTTGACGACCGCATGGTCGGCAAAACGATAGACCATCCAGCCAAGTCCGTGACCGTAGCGTTCGGCGCAAACGACACTCGCGTCCGGAGCACAGTCCCACACAGGGTCACCCGCAAGCGGGCTTAGAATCTGCGTTCGCGCGGCCCTCGCCTCTGCATCCAGCCAGCGGCTCTCCATCACGGCGATCATGAATCTCGCGTAAGCATCGACGGTGGTCAGCAGGTCGTCGGCCGCGCTCCAGCCGCTGTCGTAGTTGTCGTCTGACAGCCGTCCGTCGCCCGTTGATGTATCAAAATACTCGCCGTCGGTATCCATGGGTGTAGCACGGCGGCCCTCCATCCACGGCTTCGGGCGCCCCAGCGCCATTTCGGTCACTCCGATCGGGTCGAGCAGATGCTCGAAAGCCAGATCCTCAAAGTCGGTTCCAAGCCGGTTTTCGGCGTACTCGGCCGCGAGTTCGATGCCCATACCGGAGTAACTGAACGACTCCCCGGGCTCGGAGATGAAGGCCGCACGATTGTCCTCATAGCTGTACGGCCAGTTCAACAAACCGCCACGATGAGCCAGCAACAATCTCGGGGTCAGCTTCCGAAACCGCGGATCGGCAGAAAGTTCGGGATGTTCGACATGGGCGTGTATCGGATCGTCCAGTGAAATCAGCCCTTTGGCAGCAAGCGCAAGCAATGTCTCGGCAGCGACCGTTTTTGCGACAGATGCGGTATTGAAAACGGTTTTCGAGGTCACGGGCATCCCGGGTCCCTGCTCGCCGTAATAGCCTGTCCACGTCAACTCGCCGTTGCTGATGATGCCGACGCCAACCCCGGCAGCATCGTGTTGCGCCAGCAACGACGGGATTTCGCGATCCAACACCTGCTCAGTTTCGAGCAAAACACCGCTGTGGGGACGGTCATCCGGAAGAACCACGGAGTTCACGCACCCGGCTATTCCGGTGCACAACGCACAAAGCATCAATCTGACGAAGGTTTGCTCGTTCGACATGGGTACTAGATCCTGGCCACAGTGACGCCTTTACGATGCGCGCAATGCATGGTTCGGATGCACAATCCATGGACTTTTTTCTGGCGCGATCCGGGCCCGACAATATGACTTCCGGTGTTATTGTCAGCCGCTACCGGAAGCGTAAGCTTGTGGGACTCGACAACGTCAGCGACCACGGGAACAAACGGCATGATCAGGCACCAAAGCAACGACTCCCTGCTCAGAAACGCATTGACGGCGAACGGCTTGTTCTCGGCAGTGACCGGCGCCGCCTGCATCCTGACGCCTCACGCAATCGCAGAGTTTGTCTTCGATCGGCAGTTTGAATTGCTCGGCATGGCTCCTAAGGACGTGATCATGGCGCTGGGATTTGGCCTCTTCCTCTTCGCCGCCTTTGTGCTCTGGACGGCGAGGCAGCAACTACTGCATGTAGGACGTGCCAAGAGCATCACGACAATGGACCTGGGCTGGGTACTCGGGACCGGCGTGTTGTTGTTCGTAGCCTCCGGGCTGTTCTCGGGACTGGGGTTGGTTACCTTGCTCGTCATCGCCGCCATCGTTCTGCTATTCGCCATCGAGCAGTTCATCGGCGTAGCGACACTCTATCAGGGGCAACACGCCGTCTCGACGATGTCGCAAGAAGGTACGCTGACCTTGACCGCCACCGCTACCACTGACGCAACACCCGAGCGCGCATGGCAGGTCATGAGCGATCACGAGCGCTATGCCGATGTTGCGGACAACCTCAGCAAGGTGGAGGTCGTTTCGGGCAGCGGTGTGGGTATGGTTCGCCGATGCTGGGACACCAACGGCAAGTCCTGGTCCGAAACCTGTACGATCTGGGAGGAAGGCCGTGCATTTTCCTTCCGTGTACACACGGACGCGAAAGACTACCCGTATCCCATCGCAAAGCTGAGCGGGGATTGGGCGCTGTCACGAGAGGCCGAAGGCACCCGAATCCAGCTGACTTTCCGGATCACGGGGAAATCCGGTTTCGGCAACCGGATGCTGTTGAAAGCGATGGTGATACCGTTCTCCACTATCTGCGATCGCCTGTTGAGCAACTGGATTGCCGTCATGGAAGGTACCGCCGTCGCCTCGCCGAGCGCGCTTACCGAACAGGGAGGCGCTCAGGTCGCTTGAGCGTACCGGCCAGTGTCGTCGCGACCGGAAACTCGGCCGTTCGAAACCCGGATCATTCGAGTTTTGTCATCGATCGAATGTGTTGCTCGCTCGCCCGCAACAGCTCATCCCTTAGCGGGCCTTCGCCTACGCCCCTCGCCAGCGAGAGCGTGCCCACGAGCAGGCTCAACACCACGAGCGTGTCGGCTTGTGTGGCGTCTTCTATACCTTCCGCCAACCGGGTTGTGGCCGTATCGACTCCCCTGCACAACGACTCCCGCCAGGGCTCCGCACCTCTGGCCACCTCGGAACTGAGGATCGGCAGAGGACAACCGATCTCCGGCGTCTGTACGTGTTCCTCGGAGAGATACTGGTCCACGTACTCCCTGGCCTGATCCCGGGTTGCGGCCTGGCCTTCATCAAAAACGTCCAGACCGGCGCGGAATGCTTCGCTGATGGCTTCCGCGACAAGATGACTCTTTGAATCGAAGTGACGGTAGAAACCACCGTGGGTCATTCCGGCCCTATCCATCACTTCGGCAACGCTGGTCCCCTCGATGCCTTTCTGGCGGATCAGGCTGGCCGCCGCGGACAAAATCCTGCTCCTGCTCTCGGCCTTCTCGGCCTGCGATCTTCTGGCCAACTGCTGCTCTCCGGACGAGTCTTGACATTAAAGATGATAGGTGTAATCTAATTAGATGACAAGTGACATCTAAAGGAAAACCCATGTTCCATAAACCCAGGATTCTGGTCACGAGCGCAGCGGGCCACGTTGGCAGTGCGGCGGTTCGGGCCCTGCTGTCGAACGGCTATCCGGTGCGAGCTTTTGTTCGACGAAAAGACGAGCGCTCGGCCCTGCTGGCCCGCGAAGGCGCTGAAATTTTCGTTGGAGACCTGCGCGATTTCCGACACCTGGAAGCCGCTCTCGAAGGGGTCCAGCGAGCGTTCCACAATCCGCCGTTTTCGCCCAACACGCTGTATGACTCGACGCTGTTTGCCGTCGCTGCGGAGCAGGCGAAGCTCGAGACCGTGACGCTCATGGGCGCCTGGAATCTGAGCCCGACCCACGCCTCGATTCACCAGCGGGGCCACTGGATTGCTCACAACATCTATCGTTGGATGCCGTCGGTGGACGTCGTGCACCTGGCGCCGGGACTGTTTGCGTTCCCGTATTTTCTCGGGCTACCCGCCGTTGCACATTTTGGGCAACTCATGGCGCCGTTTGGTGAAGGGAAGAATGCCCCGCCGTCCAATGAAGACATTGCCAGCGTTGCCGTTCACACACTCATGAACCCCGCAAAACACATTGGCAAGAGTTACCGGCCTACCGGACCCAAACTCCTGTCGCCGCACGATGCAGCCGATATTTTCGGCAAATTGCTTGGCAGGAAGGTCCGGTACAAAGACGTGCAGTTCAAGACCTTCCATAAAGCGGCAATAGCGCTTGGCCTTCCAACCGAGCAGGTGGCTCACATTCGATACTACGCGGAGGAAATGCGAAACGGGGTGTACGCAACATCCGCCCCGACCGATCACGTAGCCCGCGTGACCGGTCGTGAACCGGAACCCTTCGAAGCGACCGCAAAACGATACATTGCCAATCCGTCGCTTGTGCTCCCCGGGTTCGAAATTGGCTCGAAGCTCTCTGCGTTCGCGTTGTTGTTGCGGATCGTCATGGCGAGGCCTTTCGATCTGCAGCAATGGGAACAGGATCGAGGGTATCCCTTGCTGAGCAACCCCACGCTGGCTCACCAGTGCAGGAGATGGAAAACGGCGGCCGAGCTGGAGGCGATTAATCTCCTGGCAGAAGACTGTCAAAACAATCCATTGTCCCTGACGCGAGGACACGCCTCGTGAAGATAAGAGCCATTCCCTTCCGATTCAGAGTTCACGGAGAGCCGACAAGTGACTGATCAGATCGTAGCAATTACTTCCTCGACAATTGCCGACGCACTGATGTTGAACGTGCTGCTGTTCTCTTTGCTGCTCGGAGCCCAGGTTCTTCTGCGATCGAGCAGACACGGACTCCGGTTTGCATTGTCCAGCCTCGACGGCACGGTCCAAACCTCAACCCTCGAAGACCGCCTCAGGCGAGTAAAGACCAATCAGCTCGAATTCCTTGGCCTGCTGGTGCCGGTCGTAGTGATCGCGGCGGCGACCGGCACAGCCGTTCAGCACGCCTCCTGGATTGCTGTGGCGTTTGTCGCCGGACGATCCGTGTACGTCCTGATTGCGCTCGCCGGTATTCCGGTGCTTCGATCCGCGTCCTGGCTCATCGGCTTTCTTGCGTGGGGTTATTTGCTCATGCAGGTCGGCGGAGTCCTTTGACGGAAAACCCATCCCGTATTCGGCAAAGCGGAATGCAGGTGCACAGAGCTATTGATGACGACGCTTTTCGCCAGTATCGTCCAGATGATCGGGTTACGAGCTGCAATGTGGACTCACAATTTCAGCCGGCAATCGACGCTGCATACGCTGGCGACTTTGACCGGTTTACATCCCTGCTCAGGCAAAGCCCGGAGTTGGTTACCGGGACGTCCGCCGATCCGTCGGATAGTCCGAACCTCATTCAGTTTGTCGTTGTCGAAGGCGGCCTTGGCAAAATTCCGGATGCCGCGAAATTCCTGCGCTTCCTGGTTGCCGCCGGATCCACGACGGAGAAGCAACTCGTTGCAGCTGCGAGCGTCAATGCGCGCGAACTGGTCGACGTTTTGCTCGATTCGGGCGTTGACCCAAAGGAGGGTGCGCCCTGGTCCGCCGTAGAAGAGTCGCTCTACTGGGGACATCGGCAAATGGCGGACTATCTCCTGAACCTGCAGGGCGGAGAAATCAAAACACTTTGCGCAGCGGCCATGCTGGGTGACCTGACGAGCATTGAATCGTTTTTTGCCGACGGCAAGCTCTCGGCTTCCGCTCTGCCTGTGCATTTTCCGTGGGGAGCCATCGAAGACTCAACGGAAGACGACGCGCTTGTGCAGGCTTTTGTACTGGCGTTGCGTCACGGGCAGTACGAAGCCGCGACTCTGCTGCTCGACAAGGGAGTCGATATCAATGGCGTAGCGCGCGGTCATCACGAACAATGCACTGCGTTGCATCAGGCCGTTTACCTGGACGATATTGCAATGGTCGACTGGTTGCTCGATCGCGGCGCCAGCGTCGATATCAAAGACCGTCGCTTTCAGGACAACGCCATGGGATGGGCGCAGCATCTGAAGCGATCCGCCGTCGAGGCCCACCTGAGAAGGCGCCTGTCACTCTCGTCGTGATTCCTTGTTTCGCGTCAATCACGCGCAGCCATAACTGATGGCGCCTACCCGGAACCCGACGCCGGAACATGCTGGTCGACCAGAATGGGATTACCGTCCGGATCGATCAGCATCAGGCTGTCCGGTCCGGTACCGGTTTCTGCAGCCTCGCCGCTCAGCTCGAGGCCCGCCGATCTCAGTCTCCGCTGGATGATCCGGATATCGTCGAAGCTTTCGAGCGGCTTGCCGTCAGCGTCCCAACCCGGATTGAAGGTCAGCATATTCTTGTCAAACATGCCCTGAAACAGGCCGATAATGCAGCTCGAGTTTTTTAACACCATCCATCCCTGATCGGATTCGTCCCGGAAAACCCTGAAACCCAGCTTCCGATAGAAAGCACTCGACGCCCGAAGATCGTGCACGGCCAGACTGATCGAAAAATTTCCGAGTTCCATTACAACCCCTCGCGCGTCGCCCCAACGCGCATCAATCATCCGGCGCGTTGTTTCCGCCGTCGCGCCACCAACAGCAAAGCACGCGATACGAACCATGCGCTTGCTGCGGCAAGCAGCGCAGCAACCAGCCCCCCGAGCGGCGCGAACACCAGCGTGTACTGCCGGGCGGAAAGTCCGAACGGTATTTCGACGTTTGCGTATCCCGGGTTATTGTCGAAATACACGGGCATGAACAGAGCCTGTAGCGTCAGCGCCAGGAGCGCAGCCAAAAAACCGGCAGCGAATGCATTACGAAGCGGCGCCTGCGGTGCCAGAAGCGCGGCGGTCTTGCCCACGCCGCCAATCAGCACAAGCGCAACCCAGTACTCGAACCCGCGCACCCACCCGAAGACGGTCACTGCTGCGTAAAGCAGACCGCTGATAGATAACAGAAGGGTGTAGTCCCAGCGTATCCGGCTGGATCGACTCGCCATCAGCGCCGGCATCATTCTGCGGCAATGGCCAGCGCTTCGATCTGAAACTCGACCTCGTCCCCGATGGGTCCGAGCGCCGTCCTGATCCCAAAATCGCTGCGCTGAAAAGAGCCGGTTGCCGTAAACCCGATGGCCTGCCGCCTTTGCACGGGGTCGAGTCCGGTCTTGTTGACGACGACATTCAGGCGCAGCGGGCGCCGGACCCCTTTCAGGATCATGTCGCCCTCGACCACGGCGCATTGGCTTGCGCAGGATTCGTCGTCAACAAAAGTGACTGAGCGCGACTCGAACGTAATTACGGGGTGCGACCTGGCATCGAGCCAGAACGCGCCGCGAACGATGTCTTCCCTTTCGGCCAGATCCGAGCGTAATCCCGATAACGCAATTTCGGCGCTGACGTGGCTACGGTCGGGTTTGTCTTCGTCGAATGAAATGACGCCCTTGACCTCGGTAAACGTTCCGATCGTGTTGGCAAACCCGAACCGATCGACCTGCCAGACGATGTGCGTGTGATCGCCATCGAGCAAGTAGACGTCGGCCTCCGCCTGGCCCGTCAGCGTGCAGACCGCCAGTGCGGTACCCGCGAGCAACGATATCGCTCCTGCTGTGCGCATGTCGGCACTCCTTTATCGATAGTTCATCTTGACCGGCAGCGCCGGTCCATGTATATCCTCTACTTTGTAGTATTTTATATTTACTCTACTTTGTAAAGGATTAAGTTCAGGGATGCCGAAAGACCGCAACCTCGGGGAGTTCGAGATACTCGTACTCGCGGCCGTACTGCGCCTCGACAAGGACGCTTATGGCTCGACGATCCGGGAAGAGATCGAGGCGCGAACGACCAGAAGCGTCACTGTCGGCGCGCTGTACGCCACCCTCGCCCGCATGGAAGAGAAGCGCTACGTCACGTCGCGCAGGGGCGAGGCCACCCCGCAACGGGGCGGACGCGCCAAGCGCTATTACGAATTGACGCCACTCGGTCGCGAACGCTTCGAACGATCGGTAACCGCGCTTCACAACATGCTCGAGGGGGTTCTGCCTTGGCGGGAAGCACGCGAAACGTAAGCCGGGAACCCAGGCCACCCGCCATCGCGAAAGCGCTGGTCAGCCGGCTGACGCCGCAAACCCATCGCTCCTGTCTACTCGGCGACCTTGCCGAGGGCTACGCGCATCGCCTGAACCGTTCGGAAGCCGATGCGCGAACGTGGTACTGGCGCCAGGCGCTGCGCTCGATGCCGCCGCTGGCGGGCTTGCGGCTGCGCTCGGAGGGTGCACGGAGCGTTGGGCTCATCGTGCTCGTGACAGCGATCGCGTGGCTCATGATGGACTGTTGGGATATCTACGTCGCCCGGCAGTCCGCCGGTTTCCTGGCGTCCCGGCCGGACGCGCCGGACCTGATCGTCGTTCGGACCGTGTACTTCGTCGTGCAGGCGATCGGGTTTGCGCTGGCCGGCGCGGGCATTGCCCGTTTCGCCTTTCGCCGCAAGTGGCTGCTTGGCCGAAACCTGCTCTACGGCATTGGACCCACGGCAGGAGTTTTACTCATCGCCGCGCTGATCGGCGCGCTGAACACGGAAGAGTACCTGTACTTCGCGTGGCGAGCCGGGCTGGCGGTCGCAGCACTCGTCGGCGGCGCTTATCTCATGTACGGCGCCATCCACAAAACCTGACTAATGGGGGGCGGGCATCACTCTGCCGCGGGCAATCACCCGATGAATACGGCGAGTGTTGCGGATGTCCTCGAGCGGGTTGGCGTCGAGCAGTACCAGATCCGCCTTCATGCCGGACGCGATCGAACCCATCGAGTCGTCGAGCGAGAAGAAACGAGCGGGCACGATCGTGGCCGAACGCAACGCCTCGAGCGGCGTTAACCCGGCCGCCACGAGAACCTCCAGTTCATTGTGCAGACTGTAGCCCGGCAATGCGTAAGCAATCGGCGTATCCGTGCCGGCTCCGATCGGCACACCCGTCCGGTGCATACGCTGAATCATGTCCAGCGTGTAGCGCGCGAAGCGCATATCGCGCTCCCCGGGATCCGGTTTGTACCAGCCGGGCAGTTCCCGCCAGTCCTCGCGCACGGCGTCCGGCCACTGTTCGACCGCCTCCGCCCAGTCGCTGCGTTCGAACGGCGGAAACATCGACAAGGTATTGAGGCGCGCCGTCGGAACCTGAATCGTGTCGCGCAGCGTTTCGAGGGCCTCGGCGCAGGCGGCTTCGTCGAGCGCCGCAATCGCGTCGTTGCGCTGCAAGCGATGCATCTCGGAGCGTAAGACAAAACCGCTGCCGCCAGCGCCGGCGGCAAGCCTTGCACGCCTCACCGAGAGCAACTCGGCGGCATCGGCCACACAGTCCAGTTCAACGTTGCGCAGGTGTTCGAGGGAGTCGACGTGGGGTGCAACCTCTGACGCGCGTAGAGAAAGCGGCACATGCGCCGCAATCGGCAATTGGTGTTCGGACGCCGCATCGACGAGCGCAGCAAACACCTCCGGGCTGACCATTTCGTAGATCTTGATGAAGCTCGCGCCCTGTTCCTTCAACGCCTTTACGCTGCGTGCGGCGCTCTCGGCGCTGTCGTTCCGGGTTCCCAGCTCAGGCACGTCGGCACCGTCGTAGACGACCGGCTCGCCGTCCAGCAGCGGACCACTGAAAAACACGCGCGGCGCAATGGCATCCTCGGCGCGCATGCGCTCGACGACCGGCAGCAGCTTGTCCATGAGACCGCCCGTGTCACGAACGCTCGTGACCCCGTAGCGGATGAAGTCCGCGGGCATGGTGGCGGTGAACCGCTTGTCGAACGTCAGATGGACGTGCATGTCCCACAGCCCCGGTATCAGGTATTTTCCGCTGCCGTCGATCGTTTTGTCTGCGATCGGCTCGGCGCTGCCCCCCGGCAGTACCGCCACAATCGAATCGCCGTCAAGCAAAACGGTTTGGCCCGATCGTCTTCCGGCATTCGCATCAATTACGGTCACGTTGCGGATCGAAACGGTACCGCGAAGGGGCTCAACAGCTGCGTCGTCTCGAGGTTCGGGAGTGCAGCCGCATAACAACAACACAATCGCCGCCAGCGTCACTCCGATGGCGCAGAGTGACGTCGGTGTCTGGGTCATTCGGGATTGCCCTTGTTGTTCGTCTGTTGGGGGGGGGGCTTCACACCCTCGCGCAGCGGATCACTCAGGCCCGTCCCAACTGCGCATCGAGGCTGATCAACCCGTAGCGAATCGCTTTGACGACGGCCTGAACACTGGTCGTCGAATCCAGCTTCTTCATCGCGTTTCGGAGGTGGAACTTGACCGTGTTTTCGCTGATATGCATGAGCATGCCGACTTCCCAGGCGGTTTTGCCACGGGCGGTCCATTGCAGACACTCTCGCTCTCGGGGCGAGAGCGCAACAGCGGTGGCGTCGTTGGCGGCCGCGGACATCGACAAATAGGCCGTGTGAAACTGGCTGGCGATCACGTGCAGCGTCGGCAATGCCCCCGCGGCATCAACGTCCGCTTCGCTCGACGCAAACGACATGAGGCTCAGCCTCGCCCGGGCGCCGTGCAGCGGCACGGCAACGCCGCACTTGAGACCGGCTTCCCGTGCTTCGCGCATCAGTTCGTTCTGCACGGGATCGAGCGTAAACAGAGAGCTCAGCGAATCCCACAAATACGGCTGTTCGAACTCGTGCGCATAGACCATGACCGGGTCGTGACGGACGTAGCCGCGCTCAGTGTAGCGCTGGCTCCACGATTCGGGAAAGTTGTGGACGATGACCGGCGGTTTGTCGGAGTTCTTGCGCTTCTGCTCCGAGCGCAAGGTGCAGTACGCGAATCGATCGAAGCCGAGTTCGCCCGATACCGCTTCCAGCAGCACAACGAGCCCCTCGAGGGAGTCGGCTTCGTTCGCTTTCTCTACGTATTCGGTCAGTCGCATTGCGTGTTATTCGAACGGCCTTCAATCCATGCTCTGTAACCGGCCCCAAGACAGCCCAACGCGCGGAAACAGATCCTCTGAATTCCGGGACACTCGCGTGTCTGCCGTGGTCACTACCTCACTATGACGAATACCGCTGAACAGTCAATTCCAGTTTTCAAACAAACGTTGAATTGGCTGCCGTGATACCCAACCCATGTTGGGTATAGCGTCATTTTGGGGCAAAGAACCTCATTTCGGCGTCAACACTGCGCCGGCGTCCCTATCGTGCAGGGTAGCGGTCGACCGGATTGTCTTGACGCCGTGCTGCGGTACGGTCTGGAGCCGACGCAAAACCCGCAGGCGAGCAAAAGACAGGGAGCAAAATGTGAGACATTCGGACCGGCGAACAACGACCACACGGAGAACCGCCGCGTTGTGCTGCGTATCCTCGAGCGCCAAGCAAAACTGATCGGCAGGACCAGACTGGCGCCGCAGCAGCGCCTTGAGCCTCGCCGGGTAACCGGCGAGGTTTTTGGGAACGCGATTTCGCTATGCGGTCAGCAATTCCGGATCGAGGCGTCGCACCGCTTCCTTGCCCGCCTTGACGGCGCGGCTCAGTGCTTCCGATTCCGCAAGCGTGGTGTCGGCGTAAAAACTCAAGACCTGCTTGTGCGCCTCCAACTCGCTCTCGCGAACCCCGGCCTCGGCCGCCGACAGGACGCCGCGCAGCAAGTAGTAGCCGCCGGCCACGTTGCCGAACTGACGGAGATACGGCGCGGCGCCGGCCAGCACGTCCTCCTGATCTTCCGCTGCCCGGGCCAGCAACCATTCAGTGGAGTCTGCGAGCGCCGCCGCCGCCGCTTCAAGACACTGCCCGGCGTACGCAACGCCGCTGTCGTCCGCTGCCTTCGCCTCCAGAGCACCGGCCGCAACGTCATCGATGAAGCGCCTGGCCGCTTCACCACCGTCTCCCTGTAGCTTACGGCCAACCAGATCCATGGCCTGAATACCGTTGGTGCCCTCGTAGATCGCCGCAATCCGCGCGTCCCGCATATGCTGAGCCGCCCCGGTTTCCTCGACGTAACCCATACCGCCATGCACCTGCACGCCAATCGACGTAATTTCGTTCGCTCGATCCGTGCTCCAGGCTTTGGAGATCGGCGTCAGCAGACCTTCGAGCGCCGCGGCTTCGCGGCGTGCCGTCTCGTCCGGTGCCGTGCGCGCCAGGTCGTAGGCCACCGCGTTTGCGTAACAAATGCCGCGCGCGGCTGCCGTCAGGGATTTCATCGTGAACAGCATGCGACGCACGTCCGGGTGCTCGTAGATCGGAATCTGCGCGCCGTCCCTGACGCCGGGCGCCCTGCCCTGGCGGCGCTCCTGCGCGAACGCCAGCGCCTGCTGGAAGCTCCGTTCCGCAATGCCGACGCCCTGGGTGCCAACGTCCAGGCGGGCCGAGTTCATCATGATGAACATGTTCCTCAAACCACGGTTCTCTTCGCCGAGCAACGTGCCGTAACACTCGCCCGACTCGCCAAAAGCCATGACGCTGGTTGGGCTGCCGTGCAAACCGAGCTTGTGCTCGAGGCCGACGCAATAGACGTCGTTGCGCTCGCCGAGCGAGCCATCGTCGTTGACGTGGAATTTGGGCACGAGGAACATCGAAATGCCGCCCGTGCCGGCCGGCGCATCAGGCAGGCGCGCCAGCACGAGGTGCACAATGTTCTCGCAGAGATCGTGCTCACCGTAGGTAATGTAGATCTTCTGTCCGCTGATTTTGTAGCGGCCGTCACCCGCCGGCTCCGCCTTGGTCTTGATGTCCGCAAGGCTCGAACCCGCCTGCGGCTCGGTCAGGTTCATTGTGCCGGACCA
Source organism: Woeseiaceae bacterium (assembly GCA_028289545.1). Classification (GTDB taxonomy): domain Bacteria; phylum Pseudomonadota; class Gammaproteobacteria; order Steroidobacterales; family Woeseiaceae; genus UBA1847. The sequence goes on along the minus strand of JANQPG010000100.1, from coordinate 44,007 downwards.
CTCGCCTGTGACGATTTTTTCGAGGAACAGACGCTTTTGCGCCTCGGTGCCGACGGCCTTGACCGCCTTGGCGGCGCCCGTTGTAAGCGAGGTGCCAATCGCAAACGACATGCAAGCGGCATTGAGCGCGTCGATGAGCACAACGGCCAGCGTACCCGGCAGTCCCTGGCCGCCCGCGCCCTCCGGAAACGCCAGCGCATTCCAGCCGCCTTCGACGTATTGCTGGTAGGCCTCGCGAAAGCCGGGTGTTGTCGTGACGGCGCGATCCTCGAGCCGCGCGCCGTGCTGATCGCTGTCCCAGTTCAGCGGCGCAAGTACCTGGTCGCAGTAGCGCCCCATTTCCTCGAGTATTGCCTCAACGAGCTCGTCCGAGAGGTCTTCGTAGGCTCCCGTCGCCGACAGCGCATCAAAACCGGCCATGTGTTTCAGAGCATGGCGAATATCGCGCACCGGTGTGGAGTAACTCATAAGACCCTCGCATTTCTTGAATCGTGACCCCCGCCGGGCACGCTGCGAGCGCCGGCAGGCCGGGCCCTACCCTGAACCCGGCCGGATATTTTAATCTCGATTAGAACTTTTTCGCCAGCGGTGGCTGCGTCCGGGCCGCTCCGAGGCGGCCAGACAGGGGCTCAGAGCACGAGCATCTTCTCGATCTGCATGTCGTGCAGGGTGTAGGGAATGCCGCCCACACCCAGTCCGGACTCCCTCAAGCCCGCAAACGGCATGACGTCGTCGCGAAATGCGGAATGTATATTGAGCATCACAGCCGACGCGTCGATGCTGCGATACACATACTTTGCGGTGTCGATATCCCGGGTAAAGACAGCGGCCTGGAAGGCCACGGGCAGGCTATTGGCCCGGGCAATCGCGTCGTCGAGGTTGTCGTATGCATAGACGCAAATCACTGGCCCGAATACCTCCAGCGTGCTGATCTTTGCGTCGTCCGGCGGATTGAGTAACACGGTGGGCGCATAACAACTCCCGGAAAGTCGTTTTCCGCCGCAGAGCAGCTCGGCGCCGCCCGCAACGGCCTCGTCGACCCACGCCGCGACGCGCTCGACCTCAGCCTGGCGTATCAGCGGACCGACCTCCGTTTCCGGGTCTTCGGGCGGCCCGACGCGGAGCGCCTCTGCCCGCTCGGCAAGCGATTTTGCGAATTCCGCCGCGCGCGCCGAGGGCGCGTAGACACGCTGCACCGACACGCAGACCTGGCCGGCATGGTAAAAGCCGCCTTTGGCGATGGCGTCGAGCGCAGGCTCTGCGTCCCAGGGCTCCGCCAGAATCACGGGTGCGGCGCCGCCGTGCTCGAGCGCACAACGAACGCCCGGTGCAAGCTTCGAACGCAGCATCCAGCCTACGCGCGCGGAACCAATGAACGAGAAGAAACCGAGCCTCGCGTCGGTGACGAGCGCCGATGCCACGTCGTTGTCGTCCGTTACGAGGCACTGGCACCAAACCGGCGGCAATCCCGCCTCGTGGAGTATGTCCACAAACGCGAGACACGATAGCGGCGTGTCAGCCGCCGGCTTGACGACGACGGGGCAGCCCGCCGCCACCGCCGGAGCAACCTGGTGCACAATCAGGTTTAGCGGGTGATTAAACGCACTCACGGCGGCAACCACGCCGATCGGCTCTTTCTGCGTGAAGCCGATTTTGCCCTCGGTCGCGGGCGTTGTGCCGAGCGGCACAACCTCACCGGCATCGCCGCGCAGCGCTTCGACGGCAAGATGAACGCCGTCGATGGCGCGCACTACCTCGACTTTCGAATCGGCGTAAGGCTTGCCGCCCTCGCTGGCTGCCAGCAGGGTCAATTCCTCGACGCGTGCACTCATGATCGCCGCGGCGTTGTTAAGGATCTCGACCCGCTGCGGCACGGAAAGCCACTGGCTGCGATCGCGGAATACAGCGTAGGCCGACGTCAGCGCATCTTCCACATGCTCGAGGCCGGCTGTCGCTATGCGCTCCAGCTCACGCCCGTCGTAAGGCGACGTGACCGCAAGCTCACCGAACGCAGGACGATCGCCAACGAGCCTCAGATCGGACACGTGATCTCTCCCAGCTTCTTGGTCAGGATCGGGTTTTCGCGGTAATCGATCGGCACGACAACCAGACTGGGGCCTGACTCGTTGAAGGCTCGTTCGAGCGTTGCGGCCAGCTCTTTGGATTGTTCGACGTAGTGCCCGCCCCAGCCGAACGCTTCGGCCAGCTTCAGCCAGTCCGGGTTGCCGAAGGACAGGTCCGTGTGCTGACCAAAGTGTGTTTCCTGCTTCCACGCAATGAGGCCGTAAGCGTTGTCGACCCACACCATCACCACGATGTTGCTGTCCAGGCGCCGCGCCGTCTCCATTTCCTGCCCGTTCATGAGAAAGCCGGCGTCACCGGCAATCGCCAGGATGCGCCGCTCGGGAAACACGAGGTTCGCGGCCACGGCACCCGGCAACGCAAACCCCATGGAACAGAAGCCGTTCGGGATCAGGCAGGTATTCGGCTCGTGGCACTGGTAGTGCCGTGCGATCCACATCTTGTGCGCGCCGACGTCGGACAGCAGCACGTCGTCGGGTCCCATGACGCTGCGGGCATCCCACAACGCCTTCTGCGGCCGAATCGTGCCGCTCGTGTCGTCGTCGCGATGCTCTTCGAAATCCGCCTTCATCTCCGCCCGTACGCGGCGCTGCAGCGCAAAGTCGTATTCCGGCTTGCCCGCTGCGTCGACGCGCTCGTTGAGCATCCACAGCGTGTGCGCAAGATCCCCGACGAGTTCAACCTCGGGGTGGTAGTGCGCGTCGATTTCCGCCGGCAGGAAGTCGGCATGCAGAATGCGCTTGTCACGATTGCCGTTCCACAACTGCGGGTGGTATTCGACCATGTCGAAACCCAGCGTAATGACGAGATCGGCGTCGTCGATCGCCTGGTTGACCCGGTCCTTGGCGCCGAGCCCCACGGTGTACAGACAGTACTCGGCGTCCATGTCCACGGAACCCTTGGCCATGAAAGTGCTGATGACGCCAATCCCCGTCTTCTCGCAGAACAGGCGCAGCTGTTTGCTCGCGCGTCGTCGAATACAGCCGTTGCCGGCAATGATGACGGGGCGCTTCGCCGTCTTTATCAGTTCGAACGCGCGATCGACGATCTTGTCGTCGGGCACCGAGCGCCGAAACCGCCGCGGCGACATGGGTTGGGTGGACGCTTCCATGGCCGCCACATCCTCGGGCAGTTCTATGTGCACGGCGCCCGGCTTCTCGGTCCTGGCAAGACGGACAGCCTTGCGGACGATCTCGGGTATCGTTTCCGGATTCAGGATGGTCGTTGCCCACTTGGTCACGGGCTTGAACATACCCACGACGTCCATGATCTGATGCGATTCCTTGTGCAACCGGTCGGTCGATCCCTGCCCGGTCAGCACCAGCATCGGCGCCCGGTCCATGTTGGAGTCGGCAACGCCCGTGATTAGATTGGTCGCGCCCGGCCCGAGCGTGCCCAGAGCGCCGGCGGGGTTGCCCGTCAGGCGTCCGTAGATCTCGGCCATGAACGCCGCGCCCTGCTCGTGACGGGTCAGGATAAACTTGATGCGCTCGGACTTCTCGAGCGAAATCATGAAATCGGCGTTCTCTTCGCCAGGCACGCCAAAAATGTACTCGATGCCCTCTTCTTCGAGGCACTTGACCAGTAGATCTGATGCTTTCACGTCACTCTCCTTTATCCGAGGCACTCGGTCAGCGGGTCGGATGCATTCATCGTAGTGTTCCGATCACCCATGCCCCTCGTCATGGTTTCTTAGCGACGGCGCATAAATCTTGTCGCTGATTTTGTCGAAATAGTCGTCTAGCGCGGGGAACGCTTCGCGCAGCTTTCGAAAATCTTCGGCTCTCAAGACGAGCACGCGTGCATCCTCGCTGGCCGTCAGTGTGCCTTCGGACAAGCCACCGCCAGCCGCCAGGCGCTCACCCCAATGATCGCCCGGTCCGAGTATGCGCACGAAGTCTTCCTGCCCGTTGCCGCCAGGCACGCGCGATTCAAGGTAACCCTCCAGCACGGTGTAAAAACCGTCGACGTGCTGTCCCGGTATCGAGATCACGTCGCCTTTGGCGTAGCGCCGCGAGATGGCGCCCCCCGTGTTCTGGGTTGCAATCTGCACGATGCTGCGCGGCAGCACGTAGTCGAACATCCAGTTGAGCGCCACGCGCAGGCGGGTCGAGAAACCCGGCAGCATGCCGATGTACAGGAAGCGCCAGGTCATCCATGCCAGCAGCCCGGAAAAACTCACGCCGAATATCCGCGCAACACCTTTGTAGCTGCCGATCGAGGCGAGCGCGCCGCTCGGCGTAAACGCGAACGTCGAAGGCTCCTTGCCCTCCACGGTCTTGACGATGTTCTTCGCGACACACCGCGCCTCCCGTGTCGCAAACTGCGCGGTGGGTGGCGCATAACTCTCGCCGCTGTCGTCGAGCGGTATGCTCGCCGCGTCGCCCAGCGCCCAGACACTGTCCTCGCCTTCGATGCGCAGGCAGCGGTCGACCGGCAGCTTGCCGTGCCGAAGCGGTATGTCGAGCGAGCGGCAAAAATCGGTGGGGCCGTTGCCCGCCGTCGATACCAGCAGGCAGGTTTCAATCCGTTCGCCGCTCGACAGGTACACCGCGTTGGTGGTTGCCGAAGAGATCAGTGTATCCAGCACAATCTCGACACCGCGCTTCTCGAGTATGGATTCGGCGTAACGTCCGAGTTTTGCCGGCAATTCCGGCAACAGCCGGTCGCCGGCGTGCACGATCTTGATGCGCAATTCCGAGGGATCGACATTCGGATAGAAGCGCAGGGTACGCCGTGTCATTTCGCTGATCTCACCGACGGTTTCGACACCCGAAAACCCGCCGCCGGCGACAACAAAACACAAGAGCCGACGTTTTATCTCGGGATCACGAGTGATATCGGCGTGTTCGAGGCGGCGAATGATCTTGTTGCGCAGCTCGTGGGCATCCGCGAGGTTGCGTATGCACAGCGCGTGTTCGGCAAAACCCGGCGCAATATCGAGGTTGGTTTTTTGTCCGGCGGCGATGACCAGATGGTCGTAGTCGACGCTCTGCGGGGTGCGAAAACTGCCCTGCAGCAGGTGAACACGCTTCTGCTCACGATCGACCGCCGTCACGGTTGCCATGCGCACGCGCACGCCCGGTAGTAGCTGCCTGAGTGGCGTTACGGCGTCGGGTGCGCTGATGTTGCCCGACACAACCTCGGGCAGCAGCGGCTGAAACACGAAATAGTTGGTGCTGTTGATGAGTTCGATATCGAGAGAACCCTTCGAGTAACGGCGTAAATAGCGCGCGGCAAACGCACCACCGAAGCCGCCGCCGATAACGACGACTTTTACCGCGTCACCCGCCGGCCCAGCCATCAGTCGAGTTCCACCGTACTGACAATCTCCGGATAGCGCGGCTCCCACTGCAGCGACAGAACCCGTTGCTCTATGTCGTCATCGTAGCGCGCCACGCCATCCGCAACGGCCTGGCGACCCACCGCAACAGCCACGTCGCGGCAGACCTCCGCAAGCCTCGACACGCGAGGCACCAGCATTCCAAGCGCCATTTCCTCTTCCGTCAGGCTGTCGCCCAGCGCCATGCTGGCCGCGGCAATCATGGTATCGGTGATCTCTCCAGCCTCGACCGCCATGGCGCCGAGACCAATGCCGGGAAACACGAAGACGTTATTGGCCTGACTAACAGGCCTCTGCTGCCCATCGAGTTCCACCGCCGGAAACGGGCTGCCCGTCGCCACAAGCGCGCGGCCGCCCGACCAGGCAAGGAGGTCTTTGGGATCACCCTCGCAGATCGAGGTGGGGTTGGACATCGGCAGGATAATCGGCGCTTCGGTGTGCCGCGCCATCTCCGTGACAATCGCCTCATCGAATGCGGACGCCTGCCCCGAAGCACCAATGAGAATATCAGGCCGGTAACCGGCCACGACGGTGTCGAGCCTCGTCAGCGCTTCCTCCGAGAGCCCGAGTTCAGCGACGGCCGCTTCCGACCAGGCCAGCTCACGCTTGTAGGCATCCAGTCCTTCGCGCCCGTCGCTGATCACGCCGCGGCTGTCCATGACCAGCACGGCGCGCTCGAGCGCATTGTCGTCGAGTCCGGATGCGCTGAGCTGGGCGCGAATCTGCCGCGCAATACCCAATCCGGCCGCGCCGGCTCCGTAGATCAATACGCGACGCGACGAGAGCGGTTTGCCGCTGATCCGACAACCCGCATGGACGCAGGCGACGGCGACGGCCCCGGTGCCCTGAATGTCGTCGTTGAAGGACGGCAGCCGATGCCGATAACGGTCGAGAATGCCGAGCGCGTTGTCCTTGCGGAAGTCTTCCCATTGCAGCACCGCGCGCGGAAACACGGTTTTGAGGGCGTCGACAAACTCCTCAACCAGCTCGTCGTACGCTGCCCCACGCAGGCGTGGCTGGCGGAAGCCGAGATAAAGCGGGTCATCCAGGAGCTCCTGATTGTCGGTGCCGACGTCGAGACTGACCGGCAGCGTCTTTACGGGGTGAATGCCGGCACCCGCGCAGTAGAGCGCCAGCTTGCCGACGCTGATGGCCATTCCGCCCGCTCCCTGATCGCCAATTCCGAGTATGGCCTCGTTGTCGGTGGCGACCACGAGGCGAACGTCCGTAAACGGCGCCGCACGCCGCAACACCTTGGCCACGCGGCCGCGATAATCAGGCGTGATGAAGACGCCGCGACCTCGGCGAAAAACGCGCGAATAGTGCTGTGACGCCTTGCCCACCGTCGGGGTGTAGACGATCGGCATGATCTCTTCCAGGTGCCGTTTTAGCAGGCGATAGAACAACACTTCGTTGCGGTCCTGCAGCATCGCAAGGCCAATATTGCGGCCCACGCTGTCTCGGTTGAAGAATATCGACTTGTAGATCCTTTCGGCCTGGGTGTCGATATCGTTGTATTCAGCCGGCAACAGGCCCTCGATGCCGAGCCTCCTGCGTTCTTCGAGGCTGAAGCCCGTGCCCTTGTTGTACAACGGGTAACGAAGCAGGTCCGGGCCGCATTTATCAACCGTGAGCCGGTCGCCGTCTGGCCGCTTTTCGAGTTTGAATTCTTCCATCGGATTACCTGCTGGGCCTCCGTCTTCTCGCGGGAGATGACCGGACTACCCGGTCAAAAATTACCGCCCGGGGTTAACAGACCCCAAGGCGGGTTTGCCATCGACCGCACACCGCCGCCGCCGCTGGTTGGACGACTCAAGCTGTCGCGGAAACTGCCGATAACCCGAACGTTAAGGGAATACGCGCAGGATCGCCAATGCGGCCGGATAAGCTCGCCGCCTACCTCGATGTGGGCACTGTTTCGGTTTTTGCCAGGCAGATCATGGACGCAATCGACGGCGTAGGCAGCGTCGCCCTGCACGATCCGGACGGGCGGCTGCTGTGGGCCGGGCCGGGTGAAGATGCAGCTGATGCCTGGCCTGACGCCGAGTTCCTGTACGCCGAAATCCCGGCCGGCGGTCACAAGGTTTTGTGCGGCAACGACGCCGTGCACGTATTCCCGCTCGTGGCCGACGACAACGGCGGGTATGTCGCCACGCTCAGCCTGCGCTTCGCAAACTCCACGCCGACCAACCACCGCATGCTGGCGAAAGAGGTGCAATCTTTTATTCGCTGCGTCGAACGGCAAATGACGATCAATTGTGAACTGTCGTCGTTGCGTCGGTTGTCGCGCGAGGACCAGCGGGGTATCCGCCTGCTCATGAATATGGACCGGCTCGGCGGCTGTGCAGGCCCCAAGGAAATCCTGCGGTCCATTCTCGATATGGCCTTCGAACACTTCGGCGTGGCGATGACCGCGGTCGTATTGCCGAAACTCGGCATACAGGAGACCCTTCCGGCGTCCCTCCTGGAAACGCCGAAGACCGAGCGCGCCGTTATGGCGACCCTGGGGGCTCTCGTGTCCGGCGCCACGGTGCACCGGCAGGTCCTCAAATCGGAAACCAACTTGAGGCTCGGACCGATCCCCGGGCTCGCAAACTCCAAACCGCAATTGCTGTGCGCGCCGATCATCAATGCCCGAGACGAGGTCATTGGCATATTTGTGCTGCTCGGTGCAGCCCGCTTCAGCAAAGCGGAGGTGCGGCTCGCACGAGCAATTTGCGCAAAGATCAATAGCCTCGTCTATGCCGCGGACCGGCTTTCGGCACAACATCAATCGCGCCGCAGCCTGGTCGCCCATGCCGAGAGCTTTGTGCACCGGCACCGCAACGCGAGTCACGCCATGCTGTATGTCGACGTCGACAAACTGCACGTGGTCAACGACTCTCTTGGCCATGTGGCGGGCGATAGCGTCATTCGTGCCGTCAGCCGGATTATTGCGGACCTCTGCGGCAAAGACGACGCCTTCTGCCACTTGGGCAGCGACCTCTTCGCCGTGTTTCTCTCCAATGCCGACGAATCGCGCGCTACCGAGTGGGCCCAATCGCTCGTGGACGCCATTGCGGGCAAGTCGATCCGGCATGAGGAACTCAGCCTGACCGTCACGGCGAGCGCCGGGGTTGCGCTGGTGCCGCAGTCCGCCGAGGATGCGGCCGCCGCGCTCAGCACGGCGGAGGTCGCTACGCGCTCCGCAAAAGGGCGTGGCGGCAACCAGGCCGTGTTGTTCAGGGACATCGATGCCAGCGTCGTGCAGAGGCGCAGTGACCTGGATCAGGTAGGCGAACTGCAGTCCGCGCTCCTCGATAATCGTTTCGAGTTGTTCGCGCAACCGATACGCCCGCTCAACGAAGAAGAAAACAGCTACCGCTTCGAAATTCTGCTCAGAATGCGCGGGGCCAACGGCGCCCTGATCCCGCCGGACCGATTCCTGTCGGCGGCCGATCGCTATCAGCTCATGAACGCCATCGACCGCTGGGTCATCCGCCATACGCTGGACATGCTCTCGTCGGCCGACAACCTGCTGGAGGTTTGCCTGGGCAGTTTCAGCATCAACCTGTGCGCTCAGTCGCTGATCGACGAGGACTTCCTCGATTTTCTCGTGAGCCGCATACACGAAAGCGGCGTCTCGCCCGATGCGCTGGTTTTTGAGATTACCGAAACCGCCGTCGTTCGCCACATGGAAAAGGCTCAGCGCTGCATCAAACGGCTTCGTCGTCTCGGCTGCCGCGTTGCGCTGGACGACTTCGGCACCGGTTACTGCTCTTTTGCCTATCTCAAGGATCTGCCGGTGCAGTATCTCAAGGTGGACGGCGTATTTATCCGCGACATACTCGACAACCCGCTCTCCGAAGCCATACTGATTTCCATGACCCGCATTGCGAAGGTCATGAATGCCATGACCGTTGCCGAGCACGTCGAATCCGAACTTGTCATGCAGCGCCTGAGGCAGTACGGCATCGATTTTGTGCAAGGGTTTGCGATCGGCAAGCCAAGGCCGCTCGCGACGGTGCTCGATGAGATGGGCCCGGCCCTCGCCATCCCGGACGAACGCCGTCAGGCTCAGTAGCTGAGCACCTCGGCCCGCAGGCTCACATCGTCAGGCGCACGCGCATCGGACCGTGATCGGATACCTGCGTTGAGTAGCTGGTAGCCGCGCTAACGTGCAGTCCCCGGACGTACACGTGATCGAGCGCCTGGCCGAGAAAGCGCTTGCGCCGGTCGGCCGTAAAACCGACGGGTGCAAGATTCAGACGGATCAGCTGCCGGTCAACATGCCGGCGGCGCGCCGGGCGCCAGGTATTGAAATCGCCTGCAAAAATCACGGGGCCGTCGTGTTGTTCGATCACGCGCACGGCAACCGCCAGCTGCCGCCTGAACGCCACGAGACCGGGCGCAAAGTTCACCGCATGAATATTGACGACAAGCAGCGTTTCCGCCGACCCGAGCAGCGGGTACTCGGTAACGAGCGTCGCTTTCGGGGATCGAAGCAGCGGCTCGCGGCTTTTGAGATTGCACTGCCGCAACGGCACGGCTTCACTGAGCGTCATAACACCGGTAGGGCTCCGCCGCGTGACATAGCCCGGCGCAAACGCAAAACCGTGCATCAAACCGACGGCGCCCCACGCGGGGTGATGCAGCGGGGCTTCCTGAAGCGTCGCAATGTCCGCGGCGTCGGCGTAGCGATCAAACTCCGCTGCCCAACCCGCGTGCCGGCCCTTCCTGACGTTCCAATTGACCAGTTCGATGGCCCTGGGGTCGATGGCGCTGCCGGATTCCCGCGGCTCCTCGCTAAAGGCGGCCACGCAGTTTTCGATATCGCCGGCAACATCTACCGTGGGTGCGACGAGCGGCGCCTGCGCGGACCTGGGCGGCCCCGCCGCGCAGGCCGACAAGCACAGCGCACACAGCGCGACGAGCGCTGCGCTTGACCGTATCCCACGGTCTGCCGCAACATCACGGCCCTGCCTTCGCCAGACCGACATCATTGGAACCTGTCTCGACTCGGGTTCAAAGGACTCTGTTCTATGCACCGTATTGCCTGCCTTCATGTCGCACTGCTCGCCGGTTCCGCTGCGTTTGCCGCCGAGGAAGACCCATATCTCTGGCTCGAGGATATCCAGGGTGAGGAAGCCCTCGAATGGGTCAATGATCAAAACGACCGAACCTTCGCCGAACTCCGCGACTCGGCGATTTTCGAAGCGCTCTACGACGAAGCCTACGCGATTCTGACATCCGACGAACGTCTGCCGGAAGGCGCAATCATCGGGGACCATTTTTACAGCTTCTGGCAGGACGAAATCAACGTGCGCGGCGTCTGGCGGCGTATGCCGCTCGACGCATTCCGGCAGGGCAAGTCCGAGTGGGAGGCGGTCCTCGACATCGATGCGCTCGAGGAACGCGAACACGAAAACTGGGTTTACCAGGGCAACAACTGCCTCGGCGGCACCGACCGGTGCCTCATCGAAATTTCCCGCGGTGGCAAGGACGAGTCCGTGTACCGGGAGTTTTCGCTGACCGACATGCGTTTTGTGGACGACGGTTTTCTTGTACCCGAAGCCAAATCGAACGTCAGCTGGATCGACGAGGACACGCTGCTGATTGCCACACGCTGGGACGATGACGTCTTGACGCAATCGGGCTATGCGGTGGAAGTCCGGCTCCTCGAGCGCGGCAAGACGCTCGAGCAGGCAACAACGGTATTTCGCGGCGACGTGGTCGACACGCTGCTGGCGCCTGTCGTGTTCCACAACGACGACCGCCACTACCCGTTTGTCATCCGCCTGTTTGCCGACTGGAACGAGCGCGAGTTTCGCCCGGTCATCGCCGGCGAAGCCGGCGACCCTTTGCCCCTGCCAATGCGCTTCAATCCGCACGGTGTCCTCAAGGGCAAGTTGATCCTGTCGCTGGAGCAGGACTGGGACTATGCCGGTGAGCGCTTTCTTTCGGGCGATATCGTTGCTTACGAACTCGAAAGCGGTGCCGCGGAGCGCGTCTTCCGACCCAGCGAGCGTCAGGCGATGCGGGACATTGCCCTGTTCTCCAACGGCCTGTTCGTGTCATTGCTCGACAATGTCGTGGGCCGGGTCAAGCGGCTAACACTGTCGGAAAACGGTTTCGACAGCGTCGACATTGCGCTGCCCGAAAACGGCGTCGTGTCAATCGAAGCCAGCAGCAGCCAGCGCGCGGACGCGTTTCTGACTTACGAGAGCGCGGTTCAGCCGACAACGCTCTACCACGTCGACGACAACAACGAGCTCACGACCGTTGCGGCGCTGCCCGCCCTGTACGACGCCTCCAACGCAGTCGTCGAACAGCACTTTGCGACGAGCGCCGACGGCACACGCGTGCCTTACTTCCTCGTCGGCGATCGCGACGTACTCGAGCGCGGCGACGCGCCGGCGATTCTTTACGGTTATGGCGGATTTACGATTCCCATACTGCCGGTCTACTACTCGAATCCCTCGCGTCCGCAGCACGGTGCGCTCGCCGGGCGCCTGTGGTTGTCGAGAGGCGGTGTGCTGGCGCTTGCCAACCTGCGCGGCGGCGGGGAGTACGGACCCAAGTGGCATCAGGCCGGGCTCAGGGAGAACCGCCAGCGAGTCTACGACGACTATTTTGCGATTGCCGAGGACATGATCGAGCGCGGTATCACCTCGTCCGACAAGCTGGGCGCGCTGGGTCGCTCGAACGGCGGCTTGCTGCTGGGCGTGGCGCTGACGCAGCGCCCCGATCTGTTTGCGGCGCTCGACATCGGTGTGCCGCTCCTCGACATGATTCGCTACAACAAGCTTCTCGCGGGCGCCAGCTGGATGGGCGAGTATGGTAATCCCGACGTCGCCGAGGATCGTGAGTTCATCGAAGCGTACTCGCCCTATCAGAACCTCCGAAAAGGCGTCGACTATCCGAAGGTGCTGTTCTACACCTCGACACTCGACGATCGCGTCCACCCGGGACATGCGCGCAAAATGGCCGCCAGGCTGGCGGGCCTCGGCCAGGACTTCTTCTATTACGAAAACACCGAGGGTGGCCACGGCGGCACGGCCAACCAGGACCAGCTTGCCATGCGCACCGCGCTCGAATACGCGTACTTCATCAGAATGCTGATGCCCGGTGTGTGGGACAGTCGTTAACGCGGCTTGAAGACAGCGGGCGAGGCGCGGATGATGGGCGTCGATCGTTAGAGAGGACTCGAACCCGGTATGCAGCAGCTGGAACAACTACTATCGCTACTGCGCGACTGGACGGCGCCCGCCATAGCGTTTTTCTCTAGCACCGACACGCTAATCCAGATTGGTCTCATCGCGGCGCTGTTCGTGCCCGCGCTGCTGCTGTCGCGCGTAGTGGAGCCGAAACTCGAGGCTCAGGCACGGCGCATCAAGGGCATGCCGGGTTTGCTGCGCATCATCGTCGCATTTCTCCGGCGCTTCGAGTGGTTGTTTTTTGTGGCGCTGCTTGCGCTCACAAATCTCGTTACTCATGCCGTCGGCTGGCCGGCGCAAACCTACCTGCTGCGCAGCGCCATGATCCTCGCGGGCTCCTGGCTCGCTATTTCGGTCGTTTCACACGTCATCCGCAGCCGGACAGTCCGTACGCTGTTCGCCTGGCTTGCCTGGATCTACGTTGCCGCCGCGGTGCTGGGTGTCGTCGATGACGCCGCAGCCGTGCTTGACGGCGCCGGTTTCGACGTGGGCGACGGCCGGATCTCGGTGCTGACGGTGCTGAAAACAGGCCTCGTCCTCGGCCTGTTGGTCTGGGCCGCCTACGCCGCCGGCAATTTCCTCGACCGCCGCATCCAGCAGATCGATGAGCTGACGCCTTCACTCCGAGTCCTGCTCGGCAAGATCGTGCGCATTGGCCTCGTATTTATCGCTGGATTGGTCACCCTGCAGAGCTTCGACATCGACCTGACGGCGCTAACCGTGCTGTCTGGCGCGGTCGGCGTAGGTATTGGTTTCGGCCTGCAGAAGGTCGTCTCGAACTTCATTTCCGGGATCATCATTCTGCTCGATCAGTCCATCAAACCGGGCGACACGATTTCGCTGGGCGACACCTTCGGCTGGATTCGCGAGCTGCGCGCGCGTTTCGTTTCGGTCGTTACTCGCGACGGCCGGGAATTCCTGATCCCGAACGAAGACTTCATTACGCGCGAGGTCATCAACTGGTCTTTCTCCGACAAGTACGTGCGCCTCGACGTCAACTTCGGCGTGGCGTACGACTCCAATCCGCACGACGTCATTCGCCTCGCCATCGAGGCGGCCGGCTCCGTCGACCGGGTGGACAATACTCGCAAAACACCGGTCTGCTGGATGACGGAGTTTGGCGACTCCGCCCTCAACTTCAAACTGCGCTTCTGGATCGACGATCCGCAGCAGGGCCTGACCAATATCCGCGGCAAGGTGTTGCTTGCACTCTGGGATATCTTCAAAGAGAACAACATCGACATCCCCTTCCCGCACCGCGAAGTCATATTCCGAAACCGATTGGAGACGGCCCCCGCGCCGCCGACGACGGAGTGAACGCTCGTCAGGCGGCGGCCGTACGCCAATGCTTGCCGCAGCGTTGCGCCCAAATGTAATCTAGTAACACCCGAAACCAAAAAACACTCCGGCGCAGAACGGACAATTCCGCAGAACGGCCGGGAAACGAGGGATTCGAAAATGCTCCGACTCGCACTGATGGCAGGTCTGCTCACGCTGTTTGTACCGCTCGGCGTTGTCGCCGACGACGACGAACCCGGCTTCAACGAAAGTACGTTCAAGGGACTCGAACTGCGCAATATCGGGCCCGCGTTCATGTCGGGCAGAATTTCCGATATTGCCGTCGACCCTAACGACAAAAGCGTTTGGTACGCCGCGGTAGGCAGCGGGGGTATCTTCAAGACCGTCAATGCCGGCACGACCTGGGAACCGATCTTCGAGAACGAAGACAGCTACTCGATCGGTTGCATTACGATCGATCCGAACGACAGCAACGTCATTTGGGTTGGCAGCGGCGAGAACATCAGCGGCCGCCATGCGGGCTACGGTTCAGGTCTCTATCGCTCCGCGGACGGCGGCCAGAACTGGGTCAACATGGGCCTCGAGGCGTCCGAGCGCATCGGCATGATCCGCGTCGACCCCCGCGATTCGAACACCGTATACGTTGCGGCCCAGGGTCCGCTCTGGTCCGGCGGCGGTGAGCGCGGGCTCTTCAAGACGACGGACGGCGGCAAGAACTGGGAGAAAATACTCGGCGACGGGCTTGGCAATACCGAAGACGACGATCAATACACGGGTGTCTCCGAGATTCATATGGACCCTCGCAATCCCGACGTCCTGTACGCCGTGAGCTGGCAGCGCCTGCGTAACGTGGCCGTGCTCATGAACGGCGGACCCGGTACCGGTATTCACAAGTCGACGGACGGTGGCGCGAGCTGGCAGCGGCTCAGCGAAGGACTGCCGGAAGAGAACATGGGCAAAACCGGGCTTGCTATCTCGCCGATCGATCCGGACGTGGTCTACGCGACGATCGAGCTCGCCAACCGCAAAGGCGGTTTCTGGCGCTCGGCCGACGGCGGCGCAACCTGGGAAAAACGCAACGAATACCTCTCGAGCGGCACCGGACCACACTACTATCAGGAACTGTTTGCAAGCCCGCACGCGTTCGATCGGGTATACCAGATGGACGTGCACCTGCACGTCACCCACGACGGCGGCGAGACCTTCGAGAAACTTGAGCACGACAGCAAACACGTCGATCACCACGCAATGTCTTTCGACCCGGACGACCCGAACTATCTGCTCGTCGGCACCGACGGCGGCATTTACGAATCCTTCGATCTCGGCGAAAACTGGCGATACACGGCAAACCTGCCGCTGACGCAGTTCTACAAAGTAGCCGTCGATTACGACGAGCCGTTCTACAACGTCTACGGCGGCACCCAGGACAACAACACGCAGGGCGGCCCGTCGCGGACGATGAACAACAACGGCATCCGCAATTCAGACTGGTTCGTCACGCTGTTCGGCGACGGTCATCAACCCGCTGCCGATCCGAACAATCCGGATATCGTCTATTCGCAGTGGCAGCAGGGCAATCTGACGCGCTACGACCGCAAGACCGGCGAATCCGTGTACATCAAGCCGCAGCCGGCGGCCGGCGAAGCGCCCGATCGCTACAACTGGGACTCGCCGATTCTGATCAGCCCGCACGACTCCAAAACACTGTACTTCGGCACTCAGCGAGTGTGGAAGAGCGACGACTACGGCGATTCGTGGACCGCTATCAGCGGCGACCTGACCCGGGACGAGGAGCGCGTGCGGCAGCCCATCATGGGCCGGCGCTGGAGCTTCGACTCGTCGTGGGATCTGTACGCGATGTCGCAGTTCAACACGGTTACGTCATTGTCGGAATCGCCGCTTGTGCCCGGCCTGATCTACGCCGGTACCGATGACGGCCTGATACAGGTCAGCGAAAACGGCGGTGAATCCTGGCGCAGGATCGATTCGCTCCCGCGCGTTCCCGACCGCTTCTTCGTCAACGACATCAAGGCCGACCTGCACGACCCCGACACCGTCTACGTCGTCGTCGACGATCACAAGAGCGGCGATTTTTCACCGTACGTGCTGAAGAGCGAAAACCGTGGACGCAGCTGGGAAAGCATTGCCTCCAACCTCCCCGACCGGCACATCCTGTGGCGCATCGTGCAGGACCACGTCAAGCCGGAACTGCTGTTCCTCGGCACGGAATTTGGCGTGTTCTTCACCGTGAACGCCGGCGGCACCTGGACCAAACTCAAGGGCGGCACGCCGAATATTCCGTTTCGCGACCTCGTCATCCAGACTCGCGAGAACGATCTCGTCGGCGCCACGTTCGGGCGCGGCTTTTATATTCTCGACGACTACACACCGTTGCGTTCGGTCAGCGCCGATATGCTCGAGCGCGATACCGTGCTGTTCCCGGTACGCCGCGCGCACTGGTATGTGCCTCGGCGAACGCTGGGCTGCGGCGAAACCGGCTGCGTTGGCAGCCAGGGTGACGCGTTCTACGTCGCCCCGAACCCGGACTTCGGCGCGGTGTTCACCTACTACCTGCCGGAGTCGCTGCTAACGCAGAAAGACGCGCGGCGTGAGGCAGAGAAAGAACGTGAAGAGAACAACGAAAGCGTCGACTTTCCCTCGTGGGAACGTATTGACGCCGAGGGCCTCGAGAAGGAACCGGCGGTGCTGCTGACGGTGCGTGACCGCTCCGGCGCCGTGATTCGCCACGTGGAGGGACCGGCAGAGGCAGGCTTCCACCGGGTTGCATGGGACCTTCGCTATGCGCCCGTCGAGGCGTGGAAGGCGCAGGAAGAGAATGTCGAACCCGAGGAGCCTGAGCCCGGCGTGCTGGCCGTTCCGGGTACGTACTCCGTATCCTTGAGCACAATCGTCGACGGCGTACCGGTGGACCTCGAGCAAACACAGACCTTCGAAGTCGTTTCCATACGCACTCCCACGTTCGAGCCCAATACGCAGGAGCAGCGCGTTGTGTTCGAGAGTCAGGTGGACGAGCTCGAGCGCGCAAGCACCGGCACGGTCCTCGCCATCGACGCAGTCATGGCCGAACTCGACGCCGTCGATGAAGTGCTCCGCCGTTTCCGCGCCAACAGCTCGCTGCTCGAAATTGCGGATTCGATTAGAAAGCGCATTGCCGCCCAGCGCGACCTGCTGACCGACGACGAAACGCAGGACTTTTTCAACGAACAGCAGGTCATGACCGTGGATGCCCGCGTCTGGCACGCACGATTCAGACCCGGTTCGAACGCCTACGGACCCACGCCGGACCAGCGAGATTCCCTGACGATCGCGCGCGCAACCTACGATGCCGTCGTCGCTGAACTCGACGGCATCGTCAACGGCGAATACGCGGCGCTCAAGCGCGCGCTGGACGATGCCAAGGTGCCGTGGACTCCGGGCCGCGGCATTCAGCCTTAACGCGGGCCCGCTCCACGACATGCGGACCAGCCGCTGGCCTGTTAGACCGGACTCACACGGTCCGGTAGGCTAGCGGTCGTCCGCGGCCGAGTGCCGCAAACGGGAGCGACGAGTCGGTATGGCCGCTACAACAACAAAAAAGACCTGGTCCATCGATTCGCTGGTCCTGATTTTTTCGTTCATCATCGCGGCGCAGCTCTTGTCCTACGTCGTACCGCAGGGCGAGTTCGAGCGCGAACCCTATCCGGACAATCCTTCGCGCAGCATGATTGTCGCGGGGAGCTACGAGAATCTCGACGGCGAGACCGCCACCACGTTGCCACCCTGGCACTTCCTCGTGGCGATCTCCGAGGGTCTCGCACAAGGACAAAGCATCATTTTCCTGATCTTCCTGGTGGGCGGCGTCATTGCCATTCTCAGAAAGAGCGGCGCCATCGACGCCGCGCTCATGAAGGCCGTCGAACATCTCGGGCACAGCCCGTGGATACTGATTGCAGGCTGCCTTGCCATCTTCAGTATGGGTTCTTATACGGTTGGCATGGGCGAGGAATACGTGCCGCTGGTGCCGATCATCGTGACGATGTGTCTGGCCATGCGCATGGATGCCGTCGTGGCGATGGGCATCGTGTGGGTGCCGTACGGCATCGGCTGGGCCTGCTCGGGCATCAACCCGTTCAACGTCATCATTGCGCAGAACATCGCCAATGTGCCGCTTACGTCTGGCGCCGGCGTGCGGTTCGTCATGATGCTGGCGTTTCTCGCGATCGCGTTCCACCACGTCTACCGCTACGCCATGCGCGTGCAGAAGGACCCGTCGACCAGCCTCGTCGCGCACGTCGACTACAGTACAGGCTTCGACTCACCAAAAGATATTCGTCTCGACGGACGGCGCATTGCCATACTGACCGTTTTCTTTCTGGGCATCTTGCTGTTCGTGTTCGGCACGCGAGCGCACGGCTGGTACATACCGGAGCTCAACGCGGTCTTCCTGGGCGTGGGCATTATTGCCGCCGCCATTGCGGGCATGTCGGCCGGCGAAGCCAGTCGAACGTTCATCCGCGGCGCCTCGGAGATGACCGCCGCGGCATTGATCGTCGGTTTTGCGAGAACCATTGAAGTTGTACTCAGCGACGGTCAGATCATCGACTCGATCGTGTACGGGATTGCCGGCCTGCTGGAGGGCCTGCCGGCCGAAGTCTCTGCGATCGGCATGCTGGCGGTCCAAACCTTGACCAACCTGTTCATCCCCTCCGGCAGCGGCCAGGCATTCGTCACGATGCCGATCATGTCGCCGCTCGCGGAACTCACGGGCGTGCCGCAGCAAACGGCCGTGCTCGCGTTTCAGTTCGGGGACGGCTTCACCAACATGATCGTGCCGACCAGCGCCCTCGTCATGGGTGCGCTGGCGCTTGGGCGCGTGCCCTACACGGCGTGGGTCCGATTTGCGGGCCCGCTGCTGCTCAAGATCTTTGCGCTTGCGATCGTGTTTCTCGTCGTGTCAGTACACCTGGGCGAGGCATTCGGTTTTTAGACCGGGACGGAGCGCTCACAAGCTCCGGCGCAGCGCCAGCACGAGATTGAAACCGTGGGCATCGAGCCCGGATCCGTGCACGCGATAGCGTTTGTCGAGCACGTTCTCAGCCGCAAGACTCAGCCGCCAGCGCTCGGCCGGCCACCACGTCAGCCGTGCGCCGGCGCTGACCCAGCCGGGAGTGCCGTCAGGGTCGATTCGGCTATCGCGAATGTCGCGCGCGCTCAAACGGTCCTGTTCCCCCGCGTAGCGAACCCACGCCTCTCCGCTCAAGTTCGCCGTGGCCTCGTAGTTGATTTCGAGCCGACCGCCGAGCGGCGGAATCCGATCGGCCGGCTCCTCGGCCAGACCGTCGACGCGCTGCGTGCCACGCGTCCAGTTCAACACAGCCCGTAACCGGATTGCGTCGCCCACGTTCAGCACAGCCCCGGCTTCAGCGCCATAGATATCGGAGCGGGCAGCGTTGGCGCTTTGCACGATGTCGCGCCCGCTTGCCGTTTGTTCGCCGGTGTCCACCGACACGATACGGTCGCGATAGCGAAGTCGGTACGCCATCAGCTCGATCTGCCAGATCTCGCTCGAATAGCGCAAACCGGTATCGAACTGCAGCACACTTTCCGAATCCAGCCCGCTGCTCGGCTGGTTGAAGCGGTTGCCGGGGCGATTGCCCAGCGTACCCAGATCGAACACGTTAGGCGCGCGAAAGCCGTAGCCTAAGTTGCTGACCCAGTGCACGCGGTTGCCCAGCGCCACAATAAGTCCGAGATCGCCCGCGAGATCGCCGCTCGTCACGTCGGTCGCCGAGCTGACCGGTGTCTCCGGCAAACGAACCTCGACCTCGCTGTAGCGCGCACCGGCAGACAACACGTGTCCACGGGCAAACGTGCGGGTCCAGTGAGCGAACACGGAGCCCGTCAGCACTTCGGCGCCGTCGGGGAATCTCGGCGTGAGCGCGCTGCGGGCGCCGTTCGCAACGTCCTCTTCGTCCCGGGCGCTGGCCACCCGGTCGTAGTACAGTTCAGCGCCCACCAGCCAGCCGCCGGCGTCCTGCTCAGCCCCGGTCGTCAGCAGAACACCAAACAGATCACTCCGGTTTTCCTCGATTCGCCGTGCGGGCGCGTCGAGATCGCGCGTAACGCGATCGTCGTCGATGCGCTGCCAGGCCAGCGACAGGCTCCAGTCCAGCTCGCCGGGACCGTTTCGCCGGTTATGGCGCGCGGCCGCGAACAGCCTGCGGTTGGGCGCAAAGAAAAACTCGGATGATGCCGCCTCTTCCTGGCCAAACCCCGGCAGCAACTCGTCGACGCGCGGGGTTTTCGGCTGCTCGTAGTAGTGCAGGTCCAGAAACCAGTCGGTGTCTTCGTCAGGCGTCAGGCCGAACGCAAGCCGGCCGGCGCGCGCATCGTAGCCGCTGGGTTCGAGAGTGACTCCACCCCCGGTGCGGCGATCCCCGGCGCGCAGGTATTCGGCGCTGCCCGTGGCGTGCCACTGCCGGTTACCGGCATCGAAGCTACCGCCGAGGCGACGGGCGCTGTCCGCCGACTCGAAGGCCGCGAAGAGTTCGCCCGAGAGAGCCGGCTCACTGGCTTCATAGACGGGACGGTGCATGACTGCCTGTACGGCCCCGCCCACGGCATCGCTGCCGTACAGAGAAGCCGGCGTGCCGCGAATCACTTCGAGGCGTTCGACCGCAGCGCCCGGCAACAGCGCGAAGTACTGGGTCGGCGCGCTGCGGAAGATGGCGTTGTTGAGGCGCATGCCGTCAACGAGATGCAGGACCGCGGACCCCCTCTGCCCTCGCAGGATGACGGCGCCCTGCCCCGGTGTCGTTTGCTGTACGTAGGTCCCGGGTTCCGCGGCAAGCGCGTCCATCGCAAGTTGCCCCTCGCGGATTCGCTCCGCGTCGACCACGCTAATGGCCGCGGGGATCGTGTCCGCCGACGCTTCCCGCCGGGTAGCCGTCACGATGACTTCGTCGATCTCTTCCGCGTCGATCTCTTCCGCGTCGATCCTTTGTTCGTTGATCCCATACGGCTCGCTAACCGCGACCTCGCCGGATACCGCGGCAACGCCCGCGAGCAGGCACAAACAGCCCGTGATTATCTGCACGAAACCGAGCCTAACGCGCAAAGCGCTCGGCGATACTGCTGCCCTCTGCGACGAGGGCCTCCAGCAACGGAGCCGGTTTGCCGCTGCCGAAGCGCTCGTCGAACTCGCGTATACGCGACAGCACCTTGTCTAGCCCTATGGAGTCGGCATAGAACAGCGGGCCGCCACGATAGGCCGGGAAGCCATAACCGTACAAATACACGATGTCGACGTCGCCCGGGCGCTGGGCAATGCCCTCTTCCAGGATCTTCAGGCCTTCGTTCACGAGTGCAAACAGCGGACGTTCGACAATCTCGGCGGCATCGATCGAACGCCGTTCGATGCCGAGTTCGCGGCTAGCCTCTTCGATCATTGCCGTAACGGCGGGCTCGGGCGTCGCTCGCCGTGTCTTGGGGTCGTAGTTATAAAATCCGGCGCCGCTCTTCTGCCCCAGTCGGCCTTGCTCGACCAGCCGGTCCGCAACGGTAAACGGCACGTCGCTGCCGCGGAGATCCTCCGGCAACGCCATTCTCGCCTTGTAGCCGATGTCGAGACCCGCAAGGTCGGACACGGCGATCGGTCCCATGGCCATGCCAAATTCGTAGAACGCCCCATCGACCGCCTCGGGCGTGGCGCCTTCGAGAAGCAGCTGCTGCGATTCACGTATGTACGGATTGAACATGCGATTGCCAATGAAGCCGTAGCACACGCGAGCCACAACGGGCACCTTGCGAATGGCTTTCGCAAAACGAATCGCCGTCGTCAGCACATCGTCGGCCGTCTTCGCGCCTCGCACAACCTCGAGGAGCTTCATGACGTTCGCGGGACTGAAAAAATGCAGGCCCAGGCAGTCGCCCGGCCGCCCGGTTGCCGCCGCAATCTCGTCGACGTCCTGATAAGACGTGTTGGTCGCCAGGATAGCGCCCGCTTTGCACACACTGTCGAGCTTCGCAAATATGCGCTTTTTGAGCTCCGGGTCTTCGAACACGGCCTCGATGACCAGATCAACGTCCGCAAGGTCGGCATAGTCGGTGGTGCTGACAATACGTTCGCGGCGACGTTTCGCCTCGTCCTCGGCGAGCCGCCCCTTTTTGACGCTAATGGCGTAATTGGTGTCGATGACGCCAAGGCCCCGCTCGAGTGCAGCATCGTCGACGTCCAGGAGCTTTACGGGAATACCGGCGTTGGCGCAACTCATCGCAATGCCGCCACCCATCGTGCCCGCGCCAATGACGCCGACGGAACGCAGCTCGCGAGCTTCCGTGTCTTTCGGGACGTCCTTGAGCTTCGCGGCCTCGCGCTCCGCAAAAAACAGGTGTCGCATGGCGGCCGACTGCGGACTCCCGAGGCATTCTGCGAAACGTTGTCGCTCAAACTCCGCACCTTCGGTAAACGGCATTTGTGTCGCCGCCTCGATGCAGTCGACGATCTTCTGCGGCGCAAGCTGCCCTCGGGCACGTCGAGCGAGCTGTTCGCGAGCCCCGTCAAAGAAAGCCGCATCAAGGGCCGGGACACTCCGCTCGCTGACCCTGAGCGGGCCGCTGCCGTTGTCGATCAGCTCCTCACACCACGCCAGCGCGTGCTGTTCGAGTTCGTCGTCGAATACGCGGTCGATCAGGCCCAGCGACAGGGCTTTCCCGGCGCCGATAGGTTTTCCCGTCGTCATGAGTTCAAGCGCAGCCTCCGCGCCGGCAAGGCGCGGCGTACGCTGCGTGCCCCCTGCGCCGGGCAGCAAGCCCAGATGCACCTCGGGAAGCCCAATCCTTGCGCTGTTGAGCGCGCACCGATAGTGGCTCGCAAGCACGAGTTCGAAACCGCCGCCCAGAGCCGTGCCGTGGACGGCGGTCACGACGGGTTTCGGACAGCCTTCAACCGCGTCCAGCACCTCCGGTAACCAGGGGTCCTCGGGCGGCTTGTCGAACTCGCTGATGTCGGCGCCGGCAACAAACGTCCTGCCGGCGCAAACGATCAGAATCGCGGCGGCGGCGTCGTCTTGTCCGGCGTCGAGTATGCGGCGCAGGAGCCCCTTTCTCACGGCGTGAGAGAAAGCGTTGACGGGCGGGTTGTCAATGGTGACGACGCCGATCTTGCCGGCGAGACGGTAGCTAACAAGCTCTGTCATCTGCGGTTTTCCTGACGGTTTTGTCGGGGCCTCGGGTGCGTCCGCGGCCGCCTGGGATGGGACTCGACAAGATACCTGCTGGCACGATGCGACGGCAACACGCGTTTCTTGGGCCGAGCCGATTGTTTCGCCCAAGGAGAATGCGTATCGTAGGTCTCTCGGCACGCTCTTCACCCGCTTATGTATCGACAGCTCACGGAACACGCAGAAAAGTACCTTAAGTCGCTGAATAATCAGGACAACGTGGTCGATCAGCTCAAGCGAATGCTGGCCGACCTCATGGCCTGCGGGGAAGCGAATGCGGACGCTGCCTGCCGTGCGCTGAGACTCAGCCGGCGCACGCTGCAGCGCCGGCTAAAAGCCGAGAAAACCAGCTTCCAGAAGGTGCTGAAGGAAGTCCGCGCTGAACTCGCCGTTCGCTACCTGTCCGACCGGCGCCTGAAGTCACTGGAAGTCGCCATGCTGCTGGGCTATTCCAATCTGAGTTCGTTCACGACCGCCTTTAAATCCTGGTATGACATGCCGCCGGCCGCCTACCGGCAAAAGATCCTGCAAGCCCGTCTCTAGACGACCAAACGCCCCCCCTTCTTCGGGCAGCGCAAGCCGCCCAAAGCCCGGCCGAATGCAGTATCATGCGCGGCTCGATCGTTCCGGAACCCGGTATGCGCGAAGCTCTCAAGTTTTATATTGACGGTCAGTGGGTGGATCCCGTCGAGCCCCGTACGCTCGACGTCGTGAATCCGGCCACGGAAGCCGTCATGGGGCGCATTAGCCTTGGCTCGCCGGCCGATGTCGACAAAGCAGTCGCCGCCGCCAGGCGGGCGGAAGCCGGCTTTGCCGCCACGAGTCGCGAACAGCGAATCGAACTGCTGCAGGCCATCCTGACGGTCTTCGAGCGCCGCCACGACGAAGTGGCCGAAGCCATCATGGAGGAAATGGGCGCTCCCTGGAAACTCGCCAAATACGCACAGGCCGAGAGCGGCCCGGAGCACATTGCCGCCGCGCGCGACTTGCTCAAAGACTTCGCCTTCGAAGAGCGGCTGGGCGACGCCCTGGTCGTGCGAGAGCCGATCGGCGTTTGCGCACTGATTACGCCCTGGAACTGGCCGATGAACCAGATAGCCGTCAAGGTGGCGCCCGCCCTGGCCGCCGGCTGCACGATGGTTCTCAAGCCCAGCGAAATTGCGCCGTTCGATGCCGTGTTGTTTGCCGAGATCCTCCACGAAGCGGGTGTGCCGCCCGGTGTGTTCAATCTCGTCAACGGCGACGGGCCCGGTGTGGGCAGCGCGCTGTCGGCGCATCCGGACGTGGCGATGGTGTCGTTTACGGGCTCGACGCGGGCCGGGGTTGCCGTGGCTCAGAACGCGGCGCCCACGGTCAAACGTGTTGCGCAGGAACTCGGCGGCAAATCGGCCAACATTATTCTCGACGATGCCGATTTCGCCAAAGCCGTGACCAGAGGCGCTCGCGGCTGTTTCGACAACACAGGCCAGTCCTGTAATGCCCCTACCCGAATGCTTGTGCCCGCCGAGCGTGCAGCCGAAGCTGCGGAAATCGCCGCTGCCGCAGCCAACGCCGTTACGGTCGGCAACCCGCGCGACGAGCAGGTCAGGATGGGGCCGGTCGCCTCCGAGGCGCAGTGGCGGAAAGTGCAGGGACTCATCGAAACGGCAATCGCCGAGGGCGCAACACTCGCAGCCGGAGGCCCGGGACGGCCGGACGGGCTCGAAACCGGTTTCTACGTCAAACCCACAGTGTTTGCAGACGTCAACAACACCATGACGATTGCCCGCGAAGAAGTCTTTGGCCCGGTGCTCGCCATTCTCCCCTACGACGACGAGGATGACGCGGTGGCCATTGCCAACGATACGCCTTACGGCTTATCGGGGTACGTCTCCTCCGGAGACCGTGAGCGCGCAATGCGCGTGGCCGCGCGGCTGCGTACCGGCATGGTGCATATCAACGGCGCGCATCTGGAAACCCTTGCACCCTTCGGCGGCTACAAGCAATCCGGCAACGGGCGCGAATGGGGTGCCTACGGCATCGAGGAATTCCTCGAGGTGAAATCCATCTACGGTTACGCCGACTAGCCGGCCTGACGCATCATCATCAGCAGCCAACCTGGGAACCAACCCGAAACAACCAAGGTCGCATAGCTCAGGCCAACGCGCTTAATGAAGAGACTGGAACAGAACATGAAACATATGACTCTGGCGCTCGCCGCCTCGACACTCGTCCTGGCTGCCTGCTCCGGCGGATCGCAGTTCCCCGAACCCACGGGCAAAGGCTCGCTGCGCGCCATCCACGCCATCAGCACCGGTCCGCAGTTTGCGTTTCGCGTTGAGGAAAGCGGTGCCGACAATCGCTTCTTCGTGCTCAACTACCGCACGGCCTCGGGTACGATTCGTCTCGACGACTTCAGCTACAACTTCAATTTTGAAGTGGCGTTTGCCGGTGCGGATGCCGCGGAGCGCGTGGCAACCGAAGTGACGCAGATCGAAGCGAACAGGGACTACACGTTTGTCATTACGGGTTCCGTGGCCAACCCCAACATCATTACCTGGGTCACCGACGAGCGCGTTTTCGAAGAGGGCGAAGACGTTGCCGAGCTGCGGTTTGCGCACCTTGCCGAATCCGTGGGCGCGGTCGACTTCTACTTTGCGCCCGACGGCACAGCACCGGCGCTCGGCGAGGCGCGCGGCACGTTGGCGTACGGCGAAGTACTCGATCCCGCCGACTTCACGGCCGGCGCCTACGTGCTGACGGTGACGGCCGAGAACGACCCGGCCACGATCGTGTACCAGTCACCGGAAATCGAATATCAGCCGCGCACACCCTATGTCGCCGCCATCTTCGACAGTACGCCGGCCGACACGGCACCCGTGTCGGCGCGCGCCTTTGGCGTGCCCGGTCCGTTGCTGCTGCTTCCCGACGCGCGCTTCGCGTCGCGCGTTCAGTTTACCCAGGCCTCGCAAACGCTCGGCACGGTCGACATCTACAACGACGAAGCGCTGACCAACCTGATTGTCGACGGCCTCGCCTATCAGGCCACGTCGCCGGACCAGGAGATTGCCACCGGCGCTTCGGAAATCACGGTAACGGCGGACGGAAACCCGGGCGCCATTCAGATCGAAAGCGAGCTGACAACGATACGCGGCACGCGCAACGAGTACATTACCGTGGGCGACGCCGACAACCTGCGAAGCATTTACACGCCCTTCGATCGCACGCCGATCGAAATATTTGCCAAAGTCTCGATGTTCAACGCCGTGGAAACCCTGGACTTCATCGACGTGTACATCGTCGACGCCGGCGCCAGCATCGACGACGAAACACCGCGTTTCGCGGCGGGTTTTTCGATCAACAGCAACTCGTTTGCGCTCAACGCCGGCAGCTATGACCTGATCGTTACGGAAAACGGCGAAAAAACCCCGCTGGCGCCGCCGCTGAATCTCGACCTCGCCAACGGCGACGTCGTGCGCGCCATCACGTTCGCGACGGCCGATCCCAACGTCGTCAACGTGGCCCTGCTGCCCTAGAAGTCTACAGGCAGCCTTCGTCAGCGACTCAGGACGCGATTGCCGACGGATTGCCGGCATGGTCGTTGGCGGCATCCCCGGCGGAGTTGGCTTTGGCGTCGTACATCGCCTGATCGGCCACGCTGACGAGGTGCCAGAGCTCTTCGCCGTGCTGCGGTAGCAGCGCTATACCAACGGAAGCCGAGCAGCGTATCTCTTCGCCCTGGATAATGTAGGCATCTGCGGCCGCCTGCACGAGCCGTTCGGCAACGTGTTTTGCATCGTCAACGGACACACCCGGAAGCACAATCGCAAACTCGTCGCCGCCGAGGCGGCCGAGAATGTCGTCGGGTCGCAGGCAATATTCGAGGCGATGACCGAATGCCTTGAGCAACGCATCACCCGCCTGGTGGCCAAAACTGTCGTTGACCGACTTGAATTGATTCAGGTCGAGATAGAGCACGGCGCCAATGTCGCTGTCGATAACGGCCTTCGAGGCAAACTTTTCGAAACCGCGCCGATTGAGGACGCCCGTCAACGGGTCGCGCAACGCATCGGCGAGCATCTTGTCTTCGTCGCGCTTGCGCTGGGTAATGTCGATCAGCGTTACCGAGAAATCCTCGCCAACGGTTTTTGCGATGATCCGGAACCAGCGATTTTCCCCTTCCGTGTTGACGTACGAGCGTTCGAAGCTCATCTGACGGCCGGTGCTGTCCGCGTCGGCAAAATGCGCCTTGAGCCGTTTTGGATCCAACTGCTCGAAGACTTTGAGTGGCTGCCCGACGAGTTCGTCACCGCTCCCGCCGAGAAAGTCCTCCGCGGCGCGGTTGGCAAATACGCACGAAAAGCGCCGCTTTGGATGCCCGTCGTCCCGGGAGAATCGAAGGATACCGTTGGATGATGTTTCGATCAGCGTGCGAATCTGGTGTTCGCTCTCGGCCAACTGGGCAAGCACGTTGCGCCGGTCCGTAACGTCGCGGCACATGACGACGCTACCCTGTACAGTACCGCGGCCGTCGATCAGCGGAGCCACGGAAATCTCGTAGGTCACGTTATGGCCAAACTTGATCGTCTGGGTCAGATCGAGTTCTTTTGCCTGGCTCAGCACGGCGCGAGCTTCCGGAAAGTCTTCCCAAAGCAGTTGGCCCAGCAGCTCTCGCTCGCTGCCGTTGAGAAGCTCCTCGGCGCGTCGATTCACGCACACGATGCGCTGCTCGTTGTCGAGCACAATGATCGGATCACGTACGTGATCAAAAAGCATTGGGTATGCCAGCGGGCTGAAATCGAACACGCGCAGCGACAGGCTGATGTAGGCGTAGGCGGGCAACAAGAGCACAAGGCTCATCGCCAGTACGGGCATTTCGATCGGCCCGATTCCCAGGAACACGTTCGCCACGCTACCGGTAAAAGGCAGCGCGGCACACCCCAGCAGAACGACGATAGTGGGGCGATGCGCAGGCGCAATACTCGAAAGGCGCCCCGCCAGCGCAAGCACCGAATACGCGAACAGGCCATAACAAAAAGGCGCGTGCACTTTCATGAACCACGGATGCGAAGTCACGGCCGAGTACACGGGCGTGACGCTCGTTTCGTCCACGCTCCAGATCATGGAGTGCATGGAATTGGTCATCGCGAGGGCGGTCGTCGCAATCGGAATGATCGACAGCATGGCAATGACGATCGGCCCCGGCTGTCCCACCGTGTACTGACGGTACAGTGCGTAGAAGGCGACCGGAATAAAGCCGCCGGCAAAAAACGACAGAACGCGACCGATGCCGTAGAGGTGGGGGCTTTCGGCTTCGAAGGAAAACGCGGCGCCTGCCACCATGACGCCCAGCAGGAGCAGAAAAAAGCCAATGATGCTTTGCGGAGACGAGCGCGACACATACACGGCAAGCCCCAGATACAGGGCCGCCGTGGTCGCGAAGACTCCTGGCAACAGCGACTCAATTATGGGAGGCATGAATGGGCCTGCCCCGAAGGCTTATCAGACATAACGCCCATGCTAGCCGGCTTTGGCGCGGGAGACTGCGACCTGTGCCGCATTCCCGTTGCGGTGCGGCTCTTGAGTGCCAGCGAGCCGTCTTCTTATGGACGGTTACAGACCGTGGACGGTTACAGACCGTGTGCCGTGTCCTCGATCAGGCGGTCCACAACCGCCCGCAGGCTGTCCTCGACCGAGTTGCCGGCCGCTTGCTCGATCTCGAAGGTCTTGAGCTGGCGATGAGCGCTCGTGCCGCGAGTGAGGATATGCCGCGCGTTGCCAACCTCGGTAACGCAGTTGAGCGCCTCGGCATCTTCGGCGATCAGTCCGAGGATTTCCTCGAGGAGATACTCGAAGGGCACAACCTGCCCTTTGGCAAGATCGATCAAGCCCTCGTCGAAACTGTAGCGCATCGCACGCCAGCGGTTCTCGTGTATCAACATGGGCGTGTACAGGCGCCAGCGCTGATTGGCGCATCGCAGTCGGTACAACATGCGCAGTATGCATACGAGTATGGCGGCAAGGCAGATGGCATCCTCGACGCGCGTACACACATCCATGACGCGAGTTTCCAGCGTTGGGAAGCGCTGACTCGGACGCAGATCCCACCAGATTCTCGTCGAGTCTTCGATGAGTCCGGCGTCTTCCAGGATACTGACGTGACGCTGGTATTCGGACCAGCTGACGAAGCGCTCGGGCAAGCCGGTTCGGGGCAAGGCATCAAAAACCGTCAGCCGGTAACTCTTGAGTCCCGTGTCGTTACCCTCCCAAAACGGTGAGGAGCAGCTCAGCGCCAGAAGGTGCGGAAGGAAGTACGACATCTGGTTCATGAGGTCGATTCGCAACTCGTCGTCGTCGATACCGACGTGCACGTGCATGCCGCATATGACGAGCCGTCGCGCCGCTGCCTGCATCTCGACGGTCAGCGCGTCGTAGCGATCTTTCGGCGTTTGCTTTTGCTCACGCCATTGTGAAAAAGGATGCGTAGAAGCGGCGATCGGCGCGAGGTTATGTTTGGCCGCCGCTTCGATCACGCCGGACCGCAGGCGCTTGAGCTCGTCCTTGGCCTGCTGAACGGTGTGGCACACGCGGGTACCGATTTCTATCTGCGAGCGCAGCAGCTCGGCGGTCACCTGTTCGCCGAGGATCTCCTCGGCTTCGCGCATGAGTTCCTCGGGAGGATCGACGACAAGCGCGCGCGTGTCCTTGTCGACCAGCAGGTATTCTTCTTCTACACCGATTGTAAACGGTGGTCCGTTCTTCGCCATGCCCCTTATCCCCACGCGCTAATGATCAAGCCGTAATTCGCTGCCCTCTCAGTCCCAGCCGTTCCGGGATACATTCGACGATCGAATGCATCACCTCGGCCATTCGGGCAACACCCTGCTCGTCTCCGATGAGATCCTGGCGGATCTCAATACCGACACAAGGCAGGCCGTTATCTTCGCCGTGCGTATCGACCGTGTAGTCGGCCGGCGCACGACCGGAGTAAGGCTCGTTGTCGCCGACGACAAAGCCGGCATCGCGAAACCCTTCGAGAAATATCGTCTTGAGGCTTTCGTCTTTGTCCCACAGCACGCCAATTTGCCACGGCCGGGATTCGCCGTTCAGCACCGGCGTAAAACTGTGGATCGAAACGAGCGCGGGCTTGGCGCCCAGCGCCGACAGGCGTCCTATCTGGCTGTCGATCGCGCCGTGGTAGGGCCAGTAGATGCTCTCGGCCCGCAGCGCCTTGTGCTGTTTGCTCAATTTGCGGTTGCCGGGCACGACGATGCCATCGCCGTACTCGAGGAACGCGCTGGCATCGAGCAGGTTGCGATTGCAGTCGATCACAAGCCGCGAGTACTGGGCCAGCACCGCCGTGAACCCCAGGCTGTTGGCCAGGGATTCGGTCAAGGCGCCGGCGCCTATGTCGATGGCGAGGTGGCAACGGCGGGCGAACGGATCGAGTCCCAGGTCACCCAATGCGGCCGGGAAACGGCAGCTCGCGTGGTCGCAGATAAGCAGAACGGGGGTTTCGGTAATCGGGTTCAGTACAACAAACGGCGGCGGCTCGGTCGGCGCGAGAAGCGTAGTCAGGGAATTGAGAGCATTGCTGTCTGGCATCTGGCTCTTTGGCCTGGGAAACACGTCCTCCGAGTGTACCCGAAAGCCCGGTCGACGACAGTGCGGCTTTCCGAAGTCGAGCAGTCCTCAGGCGAGCAGTTCGGCGGGCTGGGCGCCCAGCCACGGCTCGAAACTCCGCACCGACGCCGGACGCGCAATGTAGTAACCCTGGGCAAATTCGACGCCCAGCGCTCCGAGCTTGTCCAGAACCTGCCGGGTTTCCACACGCTCGGCTATGGTTTCGATGCCCATCGCCTGGCCTACCTCGCTGATGGCCTTGACCATACTCTCGTCGACGTTGTCGTCGACAACGTTGCGAATAAACTGGCCGTCGATCTTGAGATAGTCGACCGGCAGGTTCTTGAGATAGGTAAACGAAGACAGACCGCTGCCAAAATCGTCCAGCGAAAACTTGCAGCCCAGCCGCTTCAGCGTACGCATAAAATGCGCAACGCGCGCGAGACTCGAGATCGCGGCCGTCTCGGTGATTTCGAAGCAAATGGCGCCGCGCGGCAGCTCGTGACGTTCCAGTTCGCTAATCACGAACTTGAGGAACCGGTCTTCGCTGAGCGACGTGCCGGACAGGTTGATGGCCAACGTGTAGCGCGCCTCGCCTTCGCTGTCGCGATCCGCGAGATCGGTCAGCGCTTTGTGCACAACCCAGCGATCCAGGGTTGACATCAGGTTGTAGCGTTCCGCGGCCGGGATGAACTGATCGGGACTAATCAGCTCGCCGTCTTCGTCGCGCATCCGGAGCAACAGTTCGTAGTGGCCGCGCACTTCACCGCAGCGCACTCCTCCATCGCTGCGTATGGCGATAATCGGCTGGAAGAACAGCTCTAGCCGATCTTCTTCGACCGCACTCGTGATTCGCGACACCCACTTCATCTCTTCGTGCCGCAGCGACGCATCGCTGTCGCGGTACAGATGCACCTGATTTCTGCCCATGTCCTTCGCCGAATAGCAGGCCACGTCGGCGGAACTCATAATGCTGGCGACGTCCGGCGCATCCGCCGATACCACCACAACGCCGATCGAACAGCGGATGGTCGTAAACGAGTCCTGCCACTCGAAGCGGTAGCCCTCGATCTCGTCGCGGATCGCCTCCGCAACCTCCATTGCTCGCGATTCGTTGCAGCGCTCCAGCAATATCCCAAATTCGTCGCCGCCGAGCCGGGCAAGCTCGTCGGTCGAGCGAATGCGGGTCTGGATCAGCTCCGAGAGTTGCCGTAACAGCTCGTCACCCGCGGAATGTCCGAAGGTGTCGTTGACGACCTTGAACTGATCGAGGTCGATGTACAGCAGCGCGTGTGTCGTGTCCGGATTGGCCTTCAGATTGTCCAGCCCAACCATGAGCCGGTTCTCGAATTCGCTACGGTTGATCAGCCCGGTCACGGCGTCGTGCGAAGCCTGATAGCTAAGCTGGCGGAACAGGCGTGACTCTTTGCTCGTGTCGTGGAACACCATGACCGAGCCGATGATGTTGCCGATGCGATCGCGAATCGGGGCCGCCGAATCCTGAATCGGAATCTCGTCACCCTTGCGCGAAATCAGCACCGAGTTCTGCGCCAGCGTAATGACACGGCCTTCCTTGAGACAGGTGACGACCGGGTTGTCGACCGTGGCCCGCGTATGTTCGTTGATGATCGTCATGATCTCACTGACCGGACGGTTGCGGGCGCTGCGCATGTTCCAGCCCGTCAGATCCTGAGCCACCGGGTTGATGTAATCGATACACCCTTCCGCGTCGGTCGTAATGACGCCGTCGCCGATCGACTGCAAGGTCACCTGCGCCCGTTCCTTTTCCTCGAAGATTCGCGTTTCGGCGTGCTTGCGATCGGTGATGTCCGAAATAGTGCCCTCGTGGGCCACGACCTTGCCCTCGTCGTCGTAGACAGCCCGCGCGTTCTCCAGCACGACAATCTCGTCGCCGTCCTTGCGGCGCAGGCGATACTCGAAGTTCCGCACGTAACCCTCCGCCTCGAGGCGCGCAAAAACACGCTCACGATCGATCGGATTGACGTACAGGACCGGGGTCTTGCCGATGGCCTTGAGATCCTCGACCGAATCGTAGCCGAGCATCTTGACGAGCGCCGGGTTCGCCGCGATCAGATCGCCCTCGCGAGTGGCAATGTACACGCCGTCGACGACGTTCTCGAACAAGCCGCGATAGCGGGCTTCGCTTGTCCGCAGCAGCGTCTCGTCGTGTTCGCGCTTGATCGCTATGCCGGCGAGCCGCACCATTCGGCTCAGCTTGTCGAGCTCGTCGGTTGTCGGCGCACGAGCCTCCGAGACGTAGATATCCAACGTGCCGATGACCTTACCCGCCGTTCCGTGAATCAGGAACGACCAGACGGCGCCGATGCCGTGCTGCTCGATCAAAGCAATATGATCGCCCCAGCCGAGTTCGTGTGCGACATCGGCGACGATACGATCCTGGCCGTGAAAAACGGCGGCGCCGCAAGACAGACTGTCGGGCCGGACTCGCACAAACCCAAGACATTGCCGCAGGTCCTCCGGCAGGCTGGGCGCCTCCGCGACCCACAGCGACTGGCCGTTCTCCGCAACCTGCATGACGGACGCGCGCATGCCGTCGCCAATCCGTTCGACAAACCGGCATATCGCCCGCAGGGTCCGGTCGAAGGAAACGCCGGCAGCAATCATCTCCAACACTTTGTTCTGCGCGTACGCAATCGTTTCGCTGCGCTTGCGTTCAGCAATATCGGTAATGGAAACGCGGATGAGGCGTCGTTTACTGTCGGGCAGCCGGCTGAAGCGGACCTCGCAGGGGATCTCCCGGCCGGTTGAATCGGCATGCAGCCACTCGAAGGTCGGATGCTCGCCGTTCAGCGCCTTGTCGATCCAGCCTCGGCGAACGCCGAATGACGGCGTTCCATCGGGCTGCATCTTCGGGCTGATCGCTTCGGGACCGACCGTCAAGAGTCTCGCGCGCGACAGATTGAACAGCATGCACGCTTTATCGTTGACGTCGGTAAAACGATTCTCGTCGACGTCCAGAACGACAATAGCCTCGGGCGCATTCTCGACGAGCGCGCGGTAACGCTCTTCGTTTTCGCGCAACGTGGTCTCGGCGTCCTTACGCTCGGTGATATCCCGCAAATTTACGACAAACACCGCTTCACCGCGGTTGTCGATACGGCTCGCGTTGATCTCGGCAACAAATTCGTCACCGCCGTTGCGACGGGCAAACACCTCGCCGCCGGTGTACTCGAAATGTGTGGCGTCCACACGGGACATGAACGGCTCGAGGTACTCGGACAGCGGTACCCCCTTCGCGTCGGGCAGGAAGTCCGCCAGCGGCGCCCCGATGACCTTGTCCTTGCTGAGACCAAAGTAACGCGCGCAGATCTCGTTGCAGACACGCACGTGGCCCGATTCGCTTACGGACATCAGCGCATCGGTGACGCTGTCGAAAATGATGTCGATGGGTGTGCTGTTGGTCCGGGCGCGCGGCTCGGGTACGGTGTCGCCCAGCGCCTCGTATTGATCACGCTCGTACTGCTCGTCGACCAGGCGCAACAGCTCGATGAAGTCCGAGCGTTTGGCGTCGGGCGACTGGGCTGCCTTCCTGATCCTGCTGCGCAGATCGTGATCCATTGAGCGCACTCACTTGCGAATACCGCAGCGGGACACCGTCTCGAGTCGGTCTCCCGCCAGTGTGAGCAACCATAGAAGGATCGAGCGTAAGCTTCTGTGAAGCAGAGCATATTCTGAGAAAAAAATCGGGAAAATTTTCCCTAAATCTTAGTCCCAGGGCCCCTAAAACCTTGTTTTGTGGTGCAGTTCACATAACTCGCTGCGCGCGGAGCGGACATCAGCGATTGCGCTTCACTATTTCACGGCACCCTGATGGCGGTCAAGCCAGCTCTCGATGTACGCGCACGGGTGGGCAGCTTCTTGTCAGCCGAGCAGGAGCCCGCCATCGACGGGCAACACCGTCCCCGTGACGTACGGATTGACCATGAACGCTACTGCAGCAGTAGCAACGTGCTCAGGTTCACCCACGTGTGCAACCGGTAGATCTTCTCTCATCCACTCCGCGAGGCTCCGCTGCTCGTCGTGCTTCCAGACATTCGTCAGCACCACGCCAGGTGCGATGACGTTGACACGCAGTGGTGCAAGTTCACGCGCGAGGGACTTGCCGGTCTGAATGACCGCTGCCTGAGCACCGTTCATGACGGAAAGGCCGGAGTCAGCGCCGCTTGGAGCCAGTCCCGCCACCGACGATAACAGCGTGAGCGAACCGCGCTTTGTCATGCGCGGGACGACCGCCCGAACGACATTGACCTGTCCCCAGAACTTGTCGAACGACGCCCGCATCGTGTCCTCGTCGAGTTTCAGAAAGGCGCCGCGCTTTTTGTTTTCGTCAGCAACCGCGGAAATGAGGACATGATCGACGTTTCGGATGTTCTTCAGCGCTGAAGTGACCGATTCCGGCTCCAGGTAGTCCATTGGCAAGACTGCCGCGCGTGAAGGATCAGCCAATTGATCGCGGACAGATTCCAGCGTGCTGGGGGTGCGGCTGGCCAGCAGAACGTTGGCCCCCAGCGAATTAACCAGTCGGCTGGTTGCAGCACCAATGCCCGATGAGGCCCCGACAACGAGAACCGTCTTGCCTTCCAGCGTAAACGGGTGATCCGTAACGTCAGTAGTCACTGGCTCTCTCCATCGGTGACAGCCCGCTGCACGATGGGCTTTTCCGAAAGCTCGCTGACCAGGCCTCGAACGCTGAGCTCGACCATGTTGGGCTGTCCGCCCGGTACGGTGTGGTCGGGATAGGCCGCGAATAGCTCTTCCTCGACTCGCGAGACGATGGCTTCCGGGTCCAGTCCTTCGGCAATGGCTCTCGCAACGCGTCCGCGCGCGTCCACCGTGTAGGCGGCGTGTGCTGCAAGAAGGTCCTCCGCGGGGCCGGGATTCCCGTGACCCGGATGAATCGTGACCGCATCAGGGAAGAGAACCCGGTGGGCATCGACCGTGCTCAAGACTTCGTCGGAGCCTTCCTCCAGGAAAAAACCGTGCATGCCGTTCAACACTGTATCGCCGGTGTAAAGGTCGCCGGTGGCCGGTAGATAGAGGGCCGTTGCACTGGTTGCCTCGCTGGGACCCATTTCTCGAGTCACGATTGTCACGCCGTCGATCGACAACGTTGAGTCAGGCTCGATCACCTTGTTCGGGACGACAAATGTCCCCGGCGCTGCTTCAGGGGCCAGTTCGCGAACAACCTGGTGATAACCGTAGTGATCCGTCTCGATCACCCGAATGGTTTCGGCAGACGCATAGATATCGGTGTCTGGCCACTCCTCTCGAAACTGCTCGAGGCCGGTGTAGTGATCCGGGTGACCGTGTGTGACGAAGATGGCCCGTACCGGCTTACCGAGCGTTTTCACGGCCGCAAGCGCCTCGGCCGCGTGCAGCGTATCGCGTTGCGTGTCGATAACGATGACGCTAGTGGGCGTCTCGATCCAGTGGGTGTTGACCGAGCCGTGCCCGCTATATGTGTAGCGGCCGAGCTCGTAAGTCTCCGGGTCAGCAACCGAGACCGGCGTCTGGGCAAAGGAGGCTTGCGCGCTCAAAACTTGTGCGCCAAGCGCGATCAGCAGTGCGAGGCCGTTCGTTAGTCCGAAACTGTGGCTGAAACGATTCATGAGTCCTTCTCCTGTCGGGTTGATCAGCGTTGATGAACAACTTGACAGGTCGGGTTAAGTCAATCAAATTGATTATTATGAAGGGTGAATTCAGCGAAATTGAGTTACGTAAACTCGACCTGAATCTGCTGCTCGTTTTCTCAGCCGTCATGCGGGAGCGCTCCGTGGCCAAAGCAGCCGATCGTCTTTATATAGGACCATCGGCTGTGTCCATGGCGCTGTCCCGCCTCCGATATGCGATTGGTGATCAGCTGTTCGTCAAGACCAGTACAGGTATGGATCCCACCAGTCGCGCCATCGCATTGTGGACACGGCTTGCGCCGGCGTTGTCATCAATTGAGGCATCGATCCGGGCGGTACGGTCTTTTGACCCTGCCCGGGAGGATCGAAGTGTAAGGTTCGCGGCGCCCGACGATCTGGATGTCGCGCTGTTGCCGAAACTCTCGGCACGTCTGGCGCAGGACGCGCCTGGCGTTCGCATGATCATTAGGCCAGCCGATTATCGGACTCTGGTCGAAAGGCTTGATAGCGGCGATGCTGACCTTGCGCTATCGGCGAACCCGAAAACATTGGACAAACGACATCGCTTTCGAAGTCTTTACGATGAACCGTTCATGGCGCTCTATGATCGAACGCAACTTGGTACGGACGGCGACCTGAACATCACAACCTATGTAGAAACACCCCACCTGTTTCGTTCTTTGAGCGGAGACCTGCGGGGTCAAATCGACGATGCATTAGCCGTCATCGGCAAGGAGAGAAGTGTCGCCATTGCCTTGTCGAATTTCTCAGCCGCCCCGTTCCTTCTCAAGGCGCAGCCATCGCTGATTAACATGCCGGCAGTGGCTGCGTATTTCTTCGCCGCAGAGTTCGACCTGGAACTAAGCGAATTGCCGATCGGAGTCGACCCGTTTCCTGTTTCGACGATCTGGCATGCAAGATCCGATGAAGATCCTTTCCATCAATGGTTTCGGAATCTTGTCGCCGAGACTTGTCTTGAACTTTCCGCTACGGCGCGGCAACGCGGAGATCATCACAAGCGACGGCAATGACCTGGAAGCCCGGAGGTACCGGTGCGTTTCGAGTCGGGCGGCCGGTGGCGGAACCGCCGCCGGCACGCGGATTTTCAGTTGGACGATGCCGGCAGTGCCCGGACAGTCTGACCGTTGGCGTCGGTCCTGAGCTGGCCGTTCTCTTCGTAAGAACGAGGCCCGCTGCCCACCTGAATCGGGATCGCCATGACCGTCGAGGACGTGCCCGTATCGGACTCGACGCCCACCGACACGTTGAGGTAAAGCCGTCCCTCCCGCTGCGGTATGACCGTGACCTGCTGAATGGCCTCGAGAGTCGCGGCATCGGGGCTGACCGTTGCCGCGCGCACCTGCTGCTCGGGAAAGCGCATGGCCGACGTATCGTTGATGCGGTATTCGACCGCCATCGGCACCACGCCGCGCATCGACGTCAAACTCAGGTTGATCGCCAGGGGCTGTCCAACAACCGGCGTTCCCACGAGGCTGTGCGCAATCTTGACGGGTGCGCCCGGGCTTACCGGATCCTCGGAGATCATCGCGTGCTTCTCTTCCTCCGAAAGCACGGCGGCCTGTTGCTCGTTGGCTGCCCTGTCGCCGCCGCAGGCGGCCAGCGCACCCGCAAGCAGCAGGAGCAGCAGCGGCAAACGGAAGCCGTCGGTCGTGAGCCTCAAAGCGGTCGCAGCAATCATCTTCGTTTTCCTCTGGTGTTTCGGATACGCGGCCATGGTTGAGAGGCCGTGCAAAGTCATTAGTTCGGCACGATCGAGACGTCAAAGCATACCCGATCCGGGAAGTCCGCCGGCGTGTTGTCATCGCGGAACCGGAACTCCGAGAGTTCGGCAACATAGAGCCCCGCCGGCAGCGGATTCTGGCTGACAAAGGTCTCGGAATCCGCCACTCCGCTAAAGCCGAACGCAACAAGGTTGCCGCGCTGAAAGACGAACAGGTCGGGGTCGCTGCGATCGGACTCGTCATTGGGATCGTCGACGCCCGGGATTGCCGTGGTTGTCGTGATCGTGAAGCGATACGAATCGAGCGCGGGAATATTGATGCGCAGGAAGCGACGTTCCGCGAGCTTGTTGCCGGTGCGGCCAGGGATACCCCCAATCGATGAAAGATCGTAGTCGGTGTTCATGCATATGTTGGTGACCGCGCCGTTCGTGGCAACGTCGGTGTACAGCGGGAATACGTCGCGCGCACCGGGCGGTTCGTTGGTTTCGCCGACGCCCCAGATATCGGCCCCCGGGGTCATGTCTTCGCGCTGCAGCTGCGCATCCAGGCCGGCCTGCTCAGCGGGAGTTAGCGAACTCCGGAGCTCGTTTGCAAACACAAACACGGTCGCAAACGCTTCGGTGGATGCCAGCGGTCCCCGCATAACGTTGTAGATCGGCCCAAAACCGATCGATATGTCGTCGCCGCTGCCTGTCGTGTCGTCCGTGTTGGTCGAGTCGTACAGGTCGTACAGAAAGCGCACCACCGAAATCTCGTCGTACCAGCCGCGCGCATCGTAGCTGCCGAATTCGGCGCCAATACCGAAACCCGTTCCCGCGCCCGCGGGCCCGGTATCGCAGTACACAGGCTCGTCGAGCGCCATTCCAGCCAGGGCCGTCGCCCAGCCCTCGCTCCAAGCCAGCCGTGCGTCGATCCTGTCGCCGATGGCGTGCGGGCCACCCGTCGAATCCGTGCGCGCCAGCGCGTCTTCGAAGTAGTGACCCCACTCGTGAACGGCCACGTGATCGTCGAACTCCTCGGTATCGGTTGCCGCGTCGCCCGTCAGGACAATCTCACGAACGCCGCCGCGATAGAACGACGCCGTCAGCTCACCGGCGGAGACGTCCAGAGCGCCGGACGTTATCAGCTTGTTGTTGACGCTCCAGTACGCTGTCAGCGAGTCGAAGTCCACGTTCGGGTCCGCCGCATTGACGAAGCGCATACCGGCATACATTGCGTCGAGCACCGCAAACGGCGCGGCCGCGCGCGGGCCGGTGTAGCTGATGCCGTTCCAGCCCGTTTCCGCGAGCAGATTGCGCGTCACGTCGCTCGCGCCGGTATTGAACGCCGCGTCGTCGAGCGCATACATCGGGCCGTTTCGGTACGGCGGGTTGGACGGATTGTCCTGGTCGCTGCCGTTCGGCACAAAATTGTCGCGAACCTCGACGCTCCAGCTCGAGTTGCCGAATCCCGCCTTCAGCTCGGAGAGTACGCGTACGAACACCTGCGTGTTGTTCGGGACGTTGGTAATCGAATAGTTGCCGTTTTCGTCAGAGGCGGTCGAGCCCAGGACAGCCGAATTGGTCGCGTTCAGCACCTGCACCGTCGCACCGCGTATCGGGCGCGCGAACGTGGCGCCAAAATTCAATCCCTGGCAGTTCGGATTCGGAGGTACAAACTCATACTGCAGCAGACCGGACACCGTAACGCTGCCCGTGGACGGCGGCAGCTCCTGCACCGTCACGCTCAGGCTGTCGGTTGCATTTAAACTGCCGTCGCTGACCGTCACCTCAAAACCGAACACCTGCGGCGCGTTCAGCACAACGTCCGGAGCAACAAAACTGGCTTGTGCTGTGTTGGCGTTATTGAGCGTCACGGCTGCACCTGAGGTCTGCCTCCAGCTGTACGTCAGCGTGTCGCCGTTCGGGTCGCTCGCCGTGGCGGTCAGGGTTACGGTCGAGTTCTCGTTAACGGTCTGATCGACACCCACGCTGACCGTCGGCGCCTGGTTCGTCGGCGGAGGGGGTGGCGATGGCGGCGACAGCGGAGAGTCGTCTCCTCCCCCCCCGCCGCAGGCCGCAAGGGAGACAGCCGCCAGGGCCATACCAGCGATCGTTCTGATCGATGCAAAAGACAGTTTTAACCTCACGTTCCTGCGCCCACCTTTAAAAAGATCTTTACCCGCTAAAGCGCTGCAGCCACCTCAGGGGGCCGCTACCGGCGGCCCTTGCGGCCGCCCGACGCCACAGCATACCTTTCGAAGCTGAACCGCAACACAACCCGGACCGTCCGCTTTTAGCGACAAAAGTCCGACCTGCCTCACATAATATAGTGCGATCCAGGTCCGCAAATCTTCACAGGAGTATTGCTAAACTCGTGCCAGAAAACCCCGGCCGGGTTCACAGATCAGCAAGGCTTTTGCCTCGCAGCCGGCGCGGAGCCGAGAAAGTCATGAGAAACAAGAAGATACTGGTCACCGGAGGCGCCGGCTACATTGGCAGTCACGTCGTGCGACAGCTCGGCGAACTGGGCGAAGACGTGATCGTGCTCGAC
The DNA here is from genome assembly GCA_028289545.1 of Woeseiaceae bacterium. Classification (GTDB taxonomy): domain Bacteria; phylum Pseudomonadota; class Gammaproteobacteria; order Steroidobacterales; family Woeseiaceae; genus UBA1847. The sequence goes on along the minus strand of JANQPG010000100.1, from coordinate 3,318 downwards.
AATCTCTCGACCGGCTTTCGAGAGGCTGTCCTGGCCGGCGAACTGGTCGTCGGTGACACCGGAGACGCCGACCGCCTCGAAGCACTGTTCTCGGCCAACGACATCGATACGGTCATGCATTTCGCGGCGCACACCGTGGTGCCGGAGTCGGTCAGCGACCCGCTCAAGTATTACCGCAACAACACGGCCTCCAGCCGCACGCTACTGGAAGCCGCGCACAGGCACGGCGTCAGGCACATTGTGTTCTCGTCGACGGCGGCCGTTTATGGCCTGCCCGAAACCGGCAAGGCCTGCGAAGACACGCCTACCGCGCCGATCAATCCGTACGGCAGCTCCAAACTGATGACGGAATGGATGTTACGGGATCTCGCGATGGCCGGAGGTCCAAGCTACGTTGCGCTGCGCTACTTTAACGTCGCCGGCTGTGAACCCGGCGGACGCATTGGCCAATCGACACCGGACGCAACGCTGCTGGTCAAGGTGGCCTGCGAGGCAGCGGTGGGCAAGCGCTCTACCGTATCGATCTACGGCACGGACTACCCGACCCCGGACGGCACGGGCCTTCGCGACTACATCCACGTCGAAGATCTCGCAAGCGCGCATATCAACGCGCTCAACTACCTGCGCGAGGGTGGCAAGTCCACGACGCTGAATGCCGGCTACGGCCACGGCTACAGCGTTCGGGAAGTACTCAAAGCCGTCGAGGCAGCCAACGGCAAGGCGCTCAACATCGTCGAGGCGGAGCGCCGCGCCGGCGATCCGCCAGAGCTGGTCGCCGCGGTCGGCCGCATCCACGAGGTACTCGGCTGGCAGCCTCGCTTCGACGATCTCGAGACAATCGTCAAGACCGCGCTGGCCTGGGAACGCAGAATTGCCTCCCGAGACCCCAGCGCCTACTGGGCGGCCTGAGCACGATGCTACACTTCCGGCATGCGGATACGTCGCCCACGTTCACTTAACGGCCTCATACTCGTCGGTTTTGGACTGGTTGCGCTGCCGCTGCTGGTTGCCGTCGTCTGGGCGCTTCTGAGTCTCGACCGGCTGGCCGAGCAGAGTGAACGGCTGGTCACGACGGGTGTTGCAGCCGCCGAGAACAACCGGCTCCTCGCGGAGCAGGTCGGCACGCTGGAGCGCGTCGCCCGGCAGCACGTCATCCTACGCAGCGAGGAGAGTCTCGCGCTCCTGCAGCAAGACCTCGGCACGCTGAATGAACGGCTCGAGGACATGCGTCCGCTGGCCGAACTGGCGGACTCCGTCACCCTGATGGAATCGATCGGCAGTGACGTGCGCGGCGTTGTCCTGGCGCTCATGGCAGCCGACGTCAGCGACGACGATGCACAGGCTGCTCTCGACCGGTTTTCCGGCATCCGCCAGCGCACCGGGGAGTTTACCGGTATCCTCACGACCTACGTCGACGACGAGCTGCTTGCGCTCAAGAACAGTATGCGCGATGCGCAGCGCATCTCCGCATGGCAGGTGGCCGCGCTCGTCCCGGGCACCGTTCTGCTCGTACTGATTTTCACGCTGCTGGTTGCGCGGCCGATCCGGCAGATCGACTCGGCCATCCATCAGCTCGGCGAGAGCGGTTTCTCAAAACCCATCAAGGTCAAGGGCCCGACAGACCTCGAACGCCTCGGCCGGCAGCTCGAGTGGCTGCGCGTGCGGCTTCTGGAACTTGCGCAGGAAAAGAACAAGTTTCTGCGTCATATGTCGCATGAGCTCAAGACGCCGTTAGCGAACATTCGTGAGGGCACTGAACTACTGCTCGACGGGACCGTCGGAGAACTCGACAAACCGCAGCGGGAGGTGACCGACATATTGCGCGTCAACGGTCTCAAGCTGCAGCAGCTCATCGAGAATTTGCTGAGTTTCAGCGCATGGCAGGCCAAGAGCGAAATACTGACGCTATCCGACTTTCCGTTGCGTGCACTCGTGATCTCGGTTGCCAAGGAGCAGCGGCTTGCGCTGAAGGCTGCCCACATACAGCTCAGACTCGATGTGGACGATATAATTGTGAACGCGGATAGAGAAAAAATCCGCACCGTACTGGATAATCTCCTGTCGAATGCCATCAAGTTCACGCCAAAAGGCGGTTTTGTGACCATTCGCGCGAAACAATCGAAGGCGAGCTTTGTGCTGGAGTTTGCGGACACCGGCCCCGGAGTGCCGAAAGAGGAAGGACCGAGGATTTTTGATGCGTTTTTCCAGGGACGCCGGGAACAAGGCGGATTTGTCGGCGGCACGGGTATTGGACTGTCCGTTGTGCTTGAGTGCGTGCAGGCGCACGACGGCTCGGTCGAACTCGTAGACACCGACGAGTTCCCCGGCGCGCACTTCCGTATTGTCGTTCCGCAAAACCGCCGCCTGTCGGAACAGAAGATAGCCGCCAATGCTTAGAACCCGTCTCTCAATCGCAAACGTACGGCCCGTCTTGGCGGCGACGCTGGCTATTGTTGCCGCCGGTTCGCTCTCTGGGTGCACGCAGGCCAGGAACTGGCTGGAGATGCGCGGCAACGAGGCCGAGAAAGATCCGGTTATCCTGGGCGCACCGGAGGCCGAGGAATACCTGCGGGACCTCGCGGACATCGCCTCGGGTGATCCGGCGCGGCAGGCAGAGATTTTTGCCGATTCGCGCGCGGCGGCGCAGCTTACGCCCAACCCTTCGACGAGTCTCCGCTACGCGCTCGTGCTGGCGGCGCCGGGGCACCCGGAAAGCAACCCGCAGGAGGCCCAGAGCCTGTTGCGCGAGCTACTGACACAGGCGCCGCTGATGACCCAGGCCGAAGTCTCGCTGGCCACGATCCACCTTAGCGCCGTCGAGCAGCTGATGGTGCTCGAATCCGAAACCCGGCGCTTGAGAGCCAATTCCTCGCGCGCTCAGCAGACCCAGGAACAGGCGATCAATCAGCGCCTCGCCACGGTCGAGGCGGAGAACCGCCGCCTGCGTGACGAATTGTCGGATGCGGAACAGAAACTGGAAGCCATCACGACGATCGAGCGCTCGATTCGCGAACAAGAGTAAGCGGCAGTCCCGACCCCTTTTTCCGGGTGATTTTGCAGCAAATTCGCCGATTTGCGACAGGACAGGCGCTTGCGCCCCACTGCCCCGGGGCATACCCTTATCCCCTGATTTCACTATCACTTATGTCCTATGGCTGCACCGCAAAGCAAAGCGCTCGGGCGCATTCTGCTCGTTGACGACGACCCCGGTCTGCTGCGGCTCCTGAGCATTCGGCTGCGCGCGGAAGGCTACGAGGTCGAAGCCGTCGAGTCGGCACACAAGGCGCTGGCCACGGTCGGCCGTTTTGCGCCGGATCT
>JANQPG010000086.1 GCA_028289545.1 Woeseiaceae bacterium | reverse complement strand
GTCAATCCATCGAGTAAGGGGTAGTCCTTTGGATACCAAAGCACAGTACAACGACACCGTTGTGCGCCAGTTCGCGATCATGACCGTCGTGTGGGGCGTAGTCGGCATGCTGGCCGGCGTTTTCATCGCCGCGCAGCTGATCTGGCCGGCGCTCAACTTTGACCTGCCGTTCCTGACCTTCTCCAGACTGCGGCCGCTGCACACCAACGCCGTGATCTTCGCCTTCGGTGGCTGTGCTCTGTTCGCAACCGCTTACTACGTCGTGCAGCGAACCTGTCACGTCCGGCTCGCGTTCGACAAGCTGGCGGCGTTCACCTTCTGGGGCTGGCAGCTCATTATCGTACTGGCGGCGATCACGCTGCCGCTGGGCATTACCCAGGGCAAAGAGTACGCCGAGCTGGAGTGGCCGATCGATCTCATGATCGCCGTCGTCTGGGTGGCTTTCGGTATCGTCTTCTTCGGCACGATCTACAAGCGCCGCATCAAGCACATCTACGTCGCTAACTGGTTCTACGGCGCCTTCATCATTACGGTCGCGATCCTGCACATCTTCAACAACCTGTCGATGCCGATATCGTTGACCAAGTCCTACCCGATCTACTCGGGGGTCGTCGACGCCATGATGCAGTGGTGGTACGGCCACAACGCCGTGGGCTTTTTCCTGACGGCGGGCTTCCTCGGCATGATGTACTACTTTGTGCCCAAGCAGGCCGGTCGTCCCGTGTACTCCTACCGCCTGTCGGTCGTGCACTTCTGGTCCCTGATTGCAATCTACATGTGGGCGGGGCCCCATCATCTGCACTACACGTCGCTGCCGGACTGGGCACAGACACTCGGCGCCGTGTTCTCGGTCGTTCTGCTGGCGCCCAGCTGGGGCGGCATGATCAACGGCATCATGACCTTGTCGGGCGCCTGGCACAAACTCCGCAACGACCCGATCCTCAAATTCATGATCGTCGCTCTGTCCTTCTACGGCATGTCGACGTTCGAAGGCCCGATGATGTCGATCAAGACCGTCAATGCGCTGTCGCATTACACGGACTGGACCATCGGCCACGTGCACTCGGGCGCGCTCGGCTGGGTCGCCATGATGACCATCGGCTCGCTGTACACGCTGATACCGCGGCTCTGGAATCGCGACAGTATGTATTCGACCAAACTGATCGACGTGCATTTCTGGACGTCGACAATCGGTGTCGTGCTGTACGCCGTCTCGATGTGGGTAGCGGGCATTACTCAGGGCCTCATGTGGCGCGCGGTGAACGAGGACGGCACCTTGACCTACGCGTTTATCGAAAGCCTCAACGCCACGTATCCGTACTACGGGCTGCGCCTGCTCGGCGGGTTGATCTTCTTCGCGGGCATGCTGGTCATGGTCTACAACGTGTACATGACCGTGCGTCAGCGGAAGCCTGAGCCTGTGAACGTCCTCGAGCCCGCCCACTAGGAGCTATCAGCATGCGTCACGAGAAAATTGAGAAAAGCGTCAACCTGATGATGGTGCTGATCGTGCTCGCGGTCAGCGGCGGTGGTCTCGTCGAGCTGGTCCCGCTCATGGTCTCGCCCGAAGTGACCGAACCCGCCGAGGGTATCGAACCGTACCCGCCGCTGCGCCTTGCAGGCCGCGACGTGTACGTCCGCGAAGGCTGCTACAACTGTCACTCGCAGATGGTGCGTCCGTTCCGCAGCGAAACCGAACGCTACGGTCCCTACTCGATCGCCGGTGAGTCGGTGTACGACCGCCCGTTCCAGTTCGGCTCCAAACGCACGGGACCGGATCTGGCCCGAGTCGGCGGCCGCTACAGCGACGAGTGGCAGTACGTGCATCTGATGAACCCCCGCGATGTTGTGCCGGAATCGAACATGCCGGCGTATCCGTGGCTCGCGGAACGCACGCTCGATGCGGAACTCGTCGAACGAAAAATGCGGCGCCTGAGGATGCTGGGTGAACCGTATACGGATGAGCAGATTGCCGGCGCCGCAGCAGAACTCGAGGGCAAAACCGAAATGGACGCCATCATTGCCTATCTGCAGGAACTCGGCACCAACCCACGAGTAAGGCGGTAGACAGCATGGATTTTGACATCAACACCGTGCGCAGCGCCGTCCTCGTGCTCGCGTTTGTCGGCTTCATTGGGGTCTGGATCTGGGCCTGGAGCAAGAAACGTAAAAGCGACTTCGAGGAGTCCGCCAACCTGCCGCTGGAAGAAGACGTTCCGAACACCGAAAGCTACTCGGCGAACAACAGCCTGGAGAAACCATAATGCCCACGTTCTGGCACATCTATATTGCGGCCGGCACACTCATTACGATTGTGTTTTGCGGCTGGCTTATCGCGTGGTCGGCAAAGCAGGGCCCGCAGAACAAAGGGGACGACGATCTCGTAGGTCACGTCTGGGACGGTGACCTCGAAGAGTGGAACAATCCCCTGCCGAAATGGTGGCTGTACCTGTTCTTCATTACGATCTTCTGGGGTCTGGGCTACCTCGTGGCCTATCCGGGACTCGGCGGCTACCAGGGTATGCTGGGCTGGTCGTCGAGCGGTCAGTACTACGACGAAGTCGACGCGGCGGCGGCCAGATACGAGCCGATCTACGAGCGTTTCGCGGCCATGGAGTGGGACGACCTCGTCGCTGACGCCGAAGCCCGACAGCTCGGCGCAAGCCTCTACGCCAGCTACTGCACAACCTGCCACGGCTCGGACGCCCGCGGCGCAAAAGGCTTTCCGAACCTCGCCGACGGCGAATGGATCTGGGGCGACAGCGAGCAGCAGATCGTGACGTCGATCAAAACCGGCCGCAACGCCGTCATGCCCGTGCTCACGCCGGCACTCGGCGGCGACGAAGGCGTGACCAACATGGTCAATTACGTGCGATCACTGTCCGGCCTGGTCGAAGCCGATGCTGCCGCGGAAGCCATGCAGCCCATGTTTGTCACGCTCTGCAGTGCCTGCCACGGCGCCGACGGCACGGGCAATCAGCTGCTTGGCGCGCAGGACCTGACCGACGAGATCTGGCTGTACGGCTCCTCCGAAGAGGACGTCAGGAGTACAATCGTCAATGGACGCAACGGCATCATGCCGGCACATGGCGAACTGCTCGGGGCCAACCGCACGAAGATTCTCGCCGCGTACGTACGCAGCCTCTCGCTGGACGACAGCGCTGCCGGGATGCCGTAAGCCGGACAGGCAGGGTCGATGATCAGCGAAGAATACCGTGGTGCGAGGAAGTGGAGCCGAAATCGCCAGGCAATTGCCATTGTCGTGTGGATTTCGTTTCTGTCCGCGGCCGTCGGCACCATGGTGTTCTTTGCGCTGTTCGACCCGGTCGACCTG
>JANQPG010000083.1 GCA_028289545.1 Woeseiaceae bacterium | reverse complement strand
CAACTGAACTACCACTCCGAACCTGGTGGGTGCTGACGGGATCGAACCGCCGACCCTCGCCTTGTAAGGGCGATGCTCTACCAGCTGAGCTAAGCACCCAGAAACCCTGGTGTCGTGCGAAGCTCTCGAGCCTCGCGGCTCCGGAACCGTTCAATTGGCTGGAAGCCCCGCCGTACGTGGCTTTCAGGCTTCTTCCGGTCCCGAAGGGCGCGCTAGTTTACGGCATCCTTCAAGCCTTTGCCAGCCTTAAATCCAGGCACATTGCTGGCCGGAATCTGGATGGTTTCGCCGGTCCGCGGGTTGCGGCCTGCGCGTGCCGCGCGCGCTTTCACCGAAAAAGTGCCAAAGCCCACGAGAGACACCGACCCGCCTTTGGCGAGCGTTGAGGTAATGCTATCGAGTACACCGTCGACAGCCTTGGTCGCGTCGGCCCGTGAGATACCTGCCGAGTCGGCAACCGCTTCGATTAATTCGCCTTTGTTCATGTTTCACCTTGCAGATTGATGTAGGACGTCAGCACTTACGCGTGCCCATTACAGCCCGCCTGAGCGTGGCTGCCCGATCAATCCAGCGAGCTCCCCCAAATGTCGCAATCCGCTGAATAACCGCTCGCAGCTCCGTGCATCCACGCGCGGCTGCGATGGTTATACCTACTGGCTAAAACACCGTCAAATTCCAAGCGCGACGCGGGTTTCAGGGAATCTAGTGCGGACGCACCACCTCTTCGGCTTTGCCGTCGTCTGCCGCACTTTGCGGCTCTTCGTCGGCAACCTGCTCCGACTCTGCCGGAATCGGCATGTGCGGCAGGGCGTGCTGCAGCACATCATCAATCCACTTCACTGGAACTATAGTCAGTTTGTCTTTGATGTTCTTCGGAATTTCTGCCAGATCCTTTTCGTTCTCCTGCGGTATCAGCACCTTGTTGATGCCGCCACGATGTGCGGCCAGGAGCTTCTCCTTGAGCCCTCCGATGGGCAGAACTTCGCCGCGCAGCGTGATCTCTCCCGTCATGGCCACATCGGCCCGAACGGGGATGTCGGTTAATGCCGACACCAGCGCCGTACACATGCCAACTCCCGCACTCGGGCCGTCCTTCGGCGTTGCGCCTTCGGGCACATGTATATGCACGTCGTGATTCTGATGGAAGCCGTCATCGATCCCGAGTAGCGGCGCACGGCTGCGTACCACGGTCATGGCCGCCTGAATGGATTCGGTCATGACATCGCCGAGCTGTCCCGTATGGGTCAGCTTGCCTTTACCGCCGACAACCGCTGCCTCAATGGTGAGAAGCTCGCCACCCACCTCGGTCCAGGCCAGCCCGGTTACCTGCCCGACCTGATCGTTCTCTTCGGCGATTCCGAAGCGGAAACGGCGAACACCAAGGTACTTCTCGATGGTTTTGGGCGAGACCAGCACCCGGCTGTCGCGAGGCTTGAGCAGCAGCGACTTGACGACCTTCCGGCAAATCTTTGAGATTTCGCGCTCGAGGCCGCGCACGCCCGACTCGCGCGTGTAGTAGCGAATGATGTCGTACACCGCGGCATCGGTAATTCTGAGCTCGTTTTTCTTGAGTCCGTTCTCTTTCATCTGTTTCGGAATCAGATAGCGAGTGGCAATCGCGAGCTTCTCATCCTCGGTGTAACCGGGGATGCGGATAACTTCCATGCGATCCAGCAGCGGCGCCGGTATGTTCAGGCTGTTTGCGGTGCACACGAACATGACGTCGGACAGATCGAAGTCCACTTCGAGATAGTGATCCGCAAACGTCGAGTTCTGCTCCGGATCGAGTACTTCGAGTAGCGCCGACGACGGGTCGCCGCGAAAATCCATCGCCATCTTGTCGATCTCGTCGAGCAGGAACAGAGGATTGCGCACGCCGGTCTTGCCGAGATTTTGAATGATCTTGCCGGGCATCGAACCGATGTAGGTACGGCGATGGCCGCGAATCTCCGCTTCGTCGCGCACGCCGCCCAGCGACATCCGCACGAACTTGCGATTGGTGGCTCTCGCAATGCTCTGGCCGAGCGAGGTTTTACCGACCCCCGGCGGGCCCACGAGACACAGAATCGGGCCTTTGAGTTTTTTCACGCGCTGCTGCACGGCAAGGTATTCCAGAATGCGCTCTTTCACCTTGTCCAGGCCGTAGTGATCCTCTTCGAGAACCTCTTCGGCACGCTTCAGATCCTTTAGAACCTTGCTGCGCTTTTTCCAGGGCGCCTTCAGAAGCCAGTCGATGTAGTTGCGTACAACGGTTGCCTCGGCAGACATGGGCGACATGAGCTTGAGCTTGTTCAGCTCCGAGGTGGCTTTTTCCCGAGCCTCTTTCGACATGCCGGCGTTGTCGATCTTGGCTTCGAGATCGGCCAGTTCGTTGGGAGCATCCTCCATTTCGCCGAGTTCTTTTTGAATGGCCTTCATCTGCTCATTCAGGTAGTACTCGCGCTGGCTCTTCTCCATCTGCTGTTTGACGCGACCGCGAATTCGCTTCTCGATCTGCAGCACGTCGATCTCACCCTCGATGATGCCGAGAATCTGCTCGAGCCGGGTCTTGACGTCCTGAATTTCGAGGATCCGCTGCTTTTCCGAAAGTTTGAGCGCCATGTGGGCAGCGACGGTGTCGGCCAGTCGGCCGGGCTCGTCGATGCCGGACAGCGACGTCAGGATTTCGGGGGGCACCTTTTTGTTCAACTTCACGTACTGCTCGAACTGGGCAATGATCGAGCGCACGAGCACGTCGATCTCGCGTTCGTCGTGACGATCGTCTTCTCCGAGCAAGGTAATCTCGGCGGAGAAATGGTCGCCGACGGCAATGTGGTCGACGAGAACCCGCTCGCCACCTTCGACGAGCACTTTGACCGTCCCGTCGGGAAGCTTCAGAAGCTGCAGTATCGTCGCCAACGTACCCACTTCGTAGAGGTCGTTGGGCTGAGGGTCATCGAGATCGGCAGCCCGCTGGGCAATGAGCAGGATTTTCTTGCCCGAGGCCATGGCTTTGTCGAGAGCCACGATAGACCGGTCCCTGCCGACGAATAGCGGAATCACCATGTGCGGATACACCACGACATCGCGCAGCGGCAGCACCGGCACACCCGAATTGTCGTTGGATTCGTCGACCTCAGTTCCGATCAGATCTTCTTCAGACACCCGTTACAACCTCGTTTGACAGCTTGACACTCAACAGTGTGTGCGGGAAACCCAAAATCAAGGCCCGATACGGCACTGCGAGCGTGATTAACCTCACAATACGTCATCGCCGCGGGAAAGTCTTTGCGCAGCAACACATAAAAAGCGCAAAAAAACCGGCGTGCGTAACCGGAAAAATGGTCCGATTGGTCCAGGCCCAGCAGTGGTCGCCGCCCGCACTCACGGGTGTAGCGGCAGACGGGGCACTGCCTGACGTCAGGCGCGGTCAGCCAGTACACGAATCAAATGATTTCAGCCGGAATGTCAGGCGCCGTTGGACCCAACACGAATCGCGTGAAGAACCAATCGGTTAGCCATGCATCATCGGGTCCTACTCGAACGGAGTAGATTGCCAAACGGCTAGCTACGCGCCATCAGATCCCACTCGGACGGAGTGGATAGCCAAACGGCTAGCTACGCACCATCAGATCCCACACGAATCGCGTGAAGAACCAATCGGTTACTTATGCGCCGTCGGATCCCGTGGGCCTCTGCGGCTGCTCGATGTTGACCGTAGGAGACTCGTCCGATTCGTAAATCACATAGGGCTTGGTTTCCCCTGTGACGACGGCTTCGTCGACAACGACCTTCTTCGCGCTGGTCGCCGACGGTAAATCGTACATGGTGTCCAGCAGCACGTTTTCGAGGATGGTTCTCAGCCCGCGCGCGCCGGTCTTGCGCTCCATTGCTTTCTGGGCTACGGCACGCAGCGCGTCCTCGCGGAACTCGAGTTCCACACCCTCCATGTCGAACAGCTTGCGGTACTGTTTCGTCAGCGCGTTCTTCGGCTCGAGCAGGATCTTGACCAGAGCACTCTCGTCCAGCTCCTCCAGCGTCGCCACGACGGGCAGGCGGCCGACAAACTCGGGGATCAGGCCGTAGCGAATCAGATCCTCGGGCTCGACGTCATGCAGCAGTTCTCCGATGGACTGCTCTTCCTCGCTGGTCTTGACGTCCGCAACAAAACCGATCCCGCTTTTGGTCGAGCGATTCTGGATAATCTTTTCCAGACCGGCGAATGCACCGCCACAGATAAACAGTATGTTACCCGTGTCCACCTGCAGGAATTCCTGCTGCGGGTGCTTGCGCCCACCCTGCGGCGGCACCGAGGCAATGGTGCCTTCGATCAGCTTGAGCAGCGCCTGCTGAACGCCCTCGCCCGACACGTCGCGCGTGATCGACGGGTTGTCCGACTTGCGGGATATTTTGTCGATCTCATCAATGTAGACAATGCCCGTCTGCGCCTTGTCGACATCGTAGTCGCACTTCTGCAGGAGCTTCTGGATGATGTTTTCGACATCCTCGCCGACATAACCCGCTTCCGTCAGCGTGGTTGCATCCGCAATCGTGAACGGTACGTTCAGAAGCCGCGCCAGGGTTTCGGCGAGTAAGGTCTTGCCGCAACCCGTCGGTCCGATCAACAGAATGTTGCTTTTCGCCAGCTCGATCTCGTCCTTCGAACGCTCGTCGAGCCGGTCGTTAAGCCGCTTGTAATGATTGTAGACAGCGACCGACAGTACTTTCTTGGCGCGCTGCTGGCCGATCACGTACTCGTCGAGAACGTCTTTGATTTCCTGCGGCTTCGGTAGCTTGTCGTGGCCGGCCTCGCTCGTGTCTTCCAGTTCCTCGCGAATGATGTCGTTGCAAAGCTCGACACATTCGTCACAGATGAATACGGAAGGACCGGCGATCAGCTTGCGAACTTCATGC
>JANQPG010000067.1 GCA_028289545.1 Woeseiaceae bacterium | reverse complement strand
TGGTTCGAAACGGAACAGCAGGCCTGAACGGAAGACGGAGTTAGCGAATGGCGGACGTCACAGTTGCACAATTTGCCGAGGTGCTGAAGGTACCGGTCGAGAAGCTGCTGTCGCAGCTCGACGAGGCCGGTATCAAAGTGGCCGGCTCGGACGACACGATCAGCGAGGACGCGAAGCTCGAGCTCCTGACGCACTTGCGGCGCAGTCACGGCCAGTCGGACTCGCCGTCGTCGATCGCCGCGCCGCGGAAGATCACGCTCAAGCGCAAATCGCAGTCCGAGCTCAGGCTCTCCGGCGCGCAGGGCCGTTCGCGGACCGTCAACGTCGAGGTTCGCAAGAAGCGTACCTATATCAAGCGTGACGTACTCGAGGAGCAGGCGCAGAAAGAGCAGGAAGCGCTCGACGCCCAGCGCCGCGAAGAGGAAGAGCGCATCGAGGCCGAGAAGCGCGCCGAGGAGCAGGCGCGAGTCGAGAAGGAAGAGGCCGAGCGCTTAGCGGCAGAGAAGGCGGCGGAAGAGGAAAAAGCCCGCCAGGATGCCGAGGAGGAGGCGCGCAAGGCGGCGGAGGCCGCTCAGCAGGCGGCTGCCGAAGAAAAAGCTCGTCTCGAGAAGGCCGAGCAGGACGCTCGCGCGCGGCGGCAAAAAGAGAAGGCCAAGCCGAAAGCCAAGGCGCCGGACACACGCTACGGACGCAAGGAACTACACGTTGCGGGCGACAAGAGCGGCCGCCGCAAGCGCAAGGCTCCGATTCGCCGGCGCGCCATGCCGGTGGGTGGAGATTCGCAGCACGGTTTCGAGCGGCCGACCGCCCCGGTGGTTCGCGAAGTCGAGATCCCCGAGAGCATTGCGGTATCCGAGCTCGCGCAGCGTATGGCGGTGAAAGGTAACGAAGTCGTCAAGGTGCTGTTCAACATGGGCGCCATGGTGACGATCAACCAGGTCATCGATCAGGACACTGCGACGCTGGTTGTCGAAGAGCTCGGACACGTTGCCAAGCCCATTACCGAGGCAGCCGTCGACGAACAGCTACTCGCGGACGAAAAGGCGGCAACCGGCGACAAGGTGGCGCGTCCGCCGGTTGTGACCATCATGGGTCACGTCGATCACGGCAAGACTTCGCTGCTCGACTACATTCGCCGCACCAAGGTTGCCGCCGGAGAAGCGGGCGGAATCACGCAGCACATTGGTGCGTACTCGGTGACGACCGACAAGGGCAAGCTCACGTTTCTCGACACGCCGGGCCACGCAGCATTTACGGCAATGCGCGCCCGCGGCGCTCAGGCGACCGATATCGTCGTGCTGGTTGTCGCAGCGGACGACGGAGTGATGCCGCAGACGATCGAAGCAATCCAGCACGCCAAGGCGGCCGAAGTGCCGCTGGTGATTGCGGTCAACAAGATTGATCGCGAAAACGCCGATCCCGAGCGGGTGCGTAACGAACTCGCTCAGCACGAGGTCATTCCCGAGGATTGGGGTGGCGATCACCTGTTCGTCAACGTGTCCGCGCACACGGGCGAAGGCGTCGATACGCTACTGGAATCCATTCTGCTGCAGTCGGAGGTTATGGACCTCGAGGCGGTCGAAGACGGACCGGCCAGCGGTCTGGTCATCGAAGCGAGCCTTGAAAAGGGCCGCGGCGCCGTCGCGACCCTGCTGGTGCAGTCGGGCACGCTCAAACAGGGTGACATGATCATTGCGGGCGAAGAGTACGGCCGCATTCGTAACATGTTCGACGAGACCCAGCAGTCGATCAAAACGGCAGGCCCGTCCAGCCCGGCAGTGGTGTTGGGTTTGTCGAAGACGCCAAACTCGGGCGACGACTTCCTGGTCGTTAAGAACGAGCGCAAGGCGCGTGAGGTTGCCGAGTACCGGCAGACGAAGACTCGCGACGCCAAGCTGGCGCAGCAGCAGGCTTCGAAGCTCGAAGACATGTTTAGCCAGATGAAGGATGCGCAGGGTTCGTCGATCTCCGTGATTATCAAGTCCGACGTGCACGGCAGCGCCGAGGCTCTTCGCGACTCGCTCACCAAGCTGTCCAACGACGAGGTGAAGGTGAAGGTTCTGGGCTCGAGCGTCGGTGGCATTACCGAGACCGATGCCACCCTTGCGGCGGCGTCGAACGCGGTCATCATTGGCTTCAACGTTCGCGCCGACGCGGCTGCGCGCACCGCCATCAAGGAATCGGGCGTCGACGTGCGCTACTACAGCATCATCTACGAGGCGATCGACGACGTAAAAGCGGCCCTGAGCGGCATGCTGTCCCCCGAAATTCGCGAACAGATTGTCGGTCTGGCCGAGGTCAAGGAAGTGTTCTCGTCGCCGAAGTTCGGCGACATTGCGGGCTGCATCGTGACCGAGGGCTACGTCAAGCGCGACAACCCGATTCGCGTATTGCGCGAGAACGTCGTGATCTACGAAGGCGAACTCGAATCGCTGCGCCGCTTCAAGGACGACGTCAACGAAGTCCGGTCGGGCACCGAGTGCGGTATCGGCGTGAAGAACTACGCGGACGTGCGCGTGGGTGATCAGATCGAATGCTTCGAACGCGTGGAAGTTGCGCGCACGCTCGACTAGGCATCAGTCATGGCACGGGAGTTCTCGCGCAATCAGCGGCTCGGCAACCAGGTTTTGAGGACGCTGAGCGAATTGATCCGCTTCGAGAGCAAAGACCCGCGGCTCGATGGGGTTGCATTGACCAAGGTCGATCTGACCCGCGACCTCAGCATTGCCGAGGTGTATTTCAGCACGCTGGAGCCTGATGCCGATCCGGCGGAGGTTCAGGCTGGCCTTAAGAGTGCGGCGGGCTTCCTGCGAGGGCGGCTCGGACACGCGATCAAAGTCCGGCACGTGCCCGAGCTGCGTTTTGTGCACGACGACAGCGCGGCCGAAAGCGTGCGGATCAGCGCATTGATTGCGCGCGCCAGCGGCGAAGGCCAGGAGTGACGGCGTGGCTCGCCGGCGGCGGAGACGTGGACGCCGGGTCGACGGCATCGTCCTGCTGAACAAGCCTCAGGGTTTGAGTTCCAACGCTGCACTCAGGCGTGTGCAGCGGCTGCTTGACGCCGAAAAAGCCGGGCATACGGGCAGCCTGGACCCGGCGGCAACCGGTATGTTGCCGCTGTGTTTTGGTGAGGCGACGAAGGCATCGGCCTGGCTGCTGGATGCGGACAAGTGTTACCGCGTCGAGGCGAGGCTGGGGCAGGCGACGGACACCGGAGACGTCGACGGAGCGGTCGTAGAGGAGGCATCGGTGCCCAACTACTCTGCGACCGACTGGGCGGCGGAACTTGAGGCGTTCTTGGGCGCGGGTGAACAGGTGCCGCCGATGTATTCGGCGCTTAGAAAGAATGGCCAGCGCCTGTATGAGCTGGCCCGTAGAGGCGAAACAGTCGAGCGGGCGCCCCGGCCGATCGTGATCAGCGCGATCGAATTGCTCGAATACCGCGGGCGGCGCCTGGTGTTTCGGGTGCGCTGCTCGAAGGGCACCTACATACGCGTGCTTGTGGAAGATATTGCGCGGCGGGCGGGCACGGTGGCTTACACGCGCCGGCTGCACCGCGAGTCGGTGGCCGGGTTCGAGGGCGCCGATATGGTGAGCCTCGCAGGATTGGAGCGTTCTGTTGAGGGCCGGGCATTCGACGGTGGGCAGCCCGAGTGGCTGTTGCCCGCGGATCGCGCGCTCCAGCACCTGCCGGGTGTGGAGCTCGCGGAAGGGCTCGACAGGCCGTTTGTTTCGGGTCAGCCGGTTGTGGCCGGCGGGCCGGCGGCGGCCGGGCAGGGCGCGGCCGTGCGGGTGTATGCGTCCGATGGCGCGTTTCTGGGCGTCGGCGAGCATTCGGCCGGTGGCAGGATAGCGCCGAAACGGGTTTTTTTGACGCCGACGTCCATGCGGGACGGCGGCACCGACGGGCAGGAACAGGGCACGGCTGACGCCGTGCCCGAACAAGCCTAGTTATTTGTTTTTTTACTGTTAATAGCCCTTTTGAGGCGCTAGAATACCGCGCTCTAAAAAGGGGCCAAGTTTAAGAAATACCTTTGGAGTATCAGATAGATGTCACTTTCCAGTGAAGCCAAGAGCAACATCGTCAAGGAGTTCGGACGCGGTGAAGCCGATACCGGTTCGCCTGAAGTCCAGGTTGCCCTCTTGTCGAAACGAATTTCCGAGCTGACCGA